>NZ_FXAX01000001.1:0-600000 GCF_900177805.1 Fibrobacter sp. UWB13
AATGCGTCGTTTGCGGTCGCTTCCGGCCTTCCGATGTAGGCGTTCTGCGAGGGTGTCGAGACCGGCTTGGAGAGCGTCACGTTGAAGCGGATGTTGTCATCGCCAGTGATACGGACGTAGGGATTGAACTTCGTCGGAGTGTTGTTGTTCTTGTCGACGTAGGCGGCGCCGAGTTCCTGCGGGACGAGGCGGATGCGGTCACCGGCATGGACGACATTGTCCTTCTCGTTGTAGATGAATGCTTGAGTTTTACCAGAACCTTGCGGTTCCTCGGACGGAATGTATTCGCCACGTTCACGCTGGATGTATTTGCCGTTGTGGTCCAGAATCGTCAAGGGTTCGGACATGTTGACGGTGAGCATGCCTTTGATCAATCGTGCCGTGGAAATGACCGGGGCGCACTTGTCATACAGTGTATAGGTCGTTTCGAAGAAACCGTTTGCAGCACCCTTGAGCGGGGAGACCGTTCCGTTACCGTCCTTTTCGCCGCTGGTAGCGCCATAGGGGTAAGCGTTGTCCGCCGGGATGGTAATTTCGACGATGCTATAGGTGTTGACGGAATCCTTCGTCGTGGAGTCGGGAAGCATGACTTTGAACGGTGCGGATACAGAGTCGCGGATGGTCCAGTAGGTTTCCTTCGGCTTGATGACTCCACCCGTGGTGTCTGCCGTTGTTTTGAATGTGCGCGTGATGCCTGGGTCACCCCAGACTGTCACGACGCTGTCGAACATGTCCTTCGTCTTGAGCTTTCTTTCGAACATCATGTAGACCACGTCCGGAATGCCGTCGCCTTCCTTGTCGATCATTTCGGCATGGTAGATAGGTACCGGGCGGGAAATGAGTGTTACAGGTACGGTCGGCTTGCAGCCAAACGGATCGATTGGGTTGAAACTTTGGTCGGTGATGGAATAGTTGTTGGTCGTTTTTACGGCAGCCTGTGCACCGATGGGTACGAGTGCACTGTTGGTATTCCCACTGATGATGAGCTGCCAGCTCTTGCCGTTGCTCGTGGTTGTTGCAGGTCCAACGAGAGTCGGAGAGCCTGTTGCTCCTGCGATGATAAGCGGCCATTCGTTCAAGGAAGAAAGGATGACTTCTTCCGAGAAGGCGACGAGGACTGTATCGTATTCGCTTTGGTCATCGTCTGCTTTCTCGAGAATTGAGACGCTTGTGAGCGTGGGGTGGATGCCGTCTGTTATTTTCGTGGTTTCTGCATTAGGCGTTCCTTGGTCGGTAATGTAAGTTGTGATTTTCCCGGAAGGGGAGGTGTTGGTCGGGATAAGACTTGTGTCGATGGGGATGATGACTTCGTTCATGTCCGCATATTTCGATGCTATGAGCGGGACTTTTACGGAATCAGCCATGCCCTCGATAAAGTACTTGATGCTGTCGAGCGTGTAACCTTCGGCAAGCTTGTTCGTGAAGATAATCTTCAGCTGGTCTGCCTTGTTGTCACAGTCGGTATCTTCGGCGAGAACCTTCTGTGGCGACGGAACCTTGGATATGGCGTAGAACGATTGCTTCGAAATATCGTCTTCGTCATTCGGGTCGGTGTAGACAACCTGGATGGTGTCGCCTGCGAAGAATGAAATCTCCGAAGTCTGGTTTCTTGTTTCCTTGGAATGGTTGACGGCGGTAATTGGACCTCCGATAAAGTGACCGGGGTTCGCTTCGTCTGCTTTCAAGGTTACAGCGAGCTTGTCGTTCTTCTTGTTGTTGATGATTTCGACATCGATAGTCTTTGTATTACTCTTGACTTTATCTTTGTCCATCACGTCAATGTAGAATGTCGTGCCTTCCGGATTGGCGGGACTTATAATTGGGTTGCCAGAGGCGTCCTTGATGACGAGCTGCGATTCTGTGGCATCGCCTTTGGAGAAGTTCACGTAGTAGGTTCTGTTCTCGAAGGCACAACCGCCGTTTTCTAAGCAGACATCGCACGTGGGGTCTGGTCCTGCGAACAGAGTAATGTCGACTTTCTTGCTCCCGATACTCATCTTGACTGGGATATCGAGCTCCCACATGTCTGTTGGAATATCATATTTGGCGATAATCTTCGTTCCGGATTCGTCCAAAAGCCACTTGTCAAGGCTTAAGCCGTCGTTGAATGCCATACCGCTAACTTTAACGCCATTTGCCCAAATTTTGGTTATGTATCCACCTTCGGAAACGTGCACCTTGCCGGTAACGTGGACGGTGCTGCTGGCTTGGTCAATATCGACATGGGAACCGTTGGAAACATTGAATGGTGGATCAAGTACCATGTTGATTTTGTAGTTCGCTCTTTTGGTCTGCATTTCCTTCTTGGACGGGCTGTAACCCCAGATAAATTCATCCTTGCGATAGACGGATACATACGGATTCACCGGAGCGGCATCAAAGTCTTTGTCTCCTTCGTCTTTTTCGATACACGGCATGCCGGGGTAATCCAGTTCTTCGCCGTTTGCGCGAGAGTGCGGCATCCAGCTCCAGTCTCCCGGATTTTCGTTCAAGGTGGGGGCGCCCGGAGTTTCGTTGGACGGGGCGTACCATTTGTTGCCGGAGTAGCAATAAAGTTTTTTATTCGGAGCTTCGTTCATCAAGTCCTTGTACGGAGGGTACGGACTGCGGTGATCAAATCTCACGTCAAAGCGCAGGCGGCTAGAACTCTTGATGACAGTGGAGCCAAGGTTTAGCGGGAAGTACCATTGCCAGGTTCCCGTAGCATCGTCGTAGGTGTCTTCGATTTTGACAGGATGGGCATCGCGCAGGAGTCTTGCGAGTTCCTCGATGGTTTCTTCAGGGCATGAGCCGCTGAAACCCGCTTCGTCGTAGTCGTTGCAAATGTCTGTGCCCATGCCGATATCGTTTTCGATTTCGTCGGTGCCGCGCATGTAGAGACGGATGGTTAAGCTATCAAATGCTCTTGATTCATTGTTGAAAATGTTGATGTTGACCATGGCCATATTGACTTGCCAAGGGTATTGATAAGTTTTTACGCTAAAGTCGTACCACGTGACGGGTGTCGTGAATTTTAGCGGCTTGCCGTCATCGTCAACATTGGCAAATGTGCCATTGCTTTCGACCATGAAATAGTAAGTCGTCTTTTCCTTGAGCCCGCCAATTTTTACGTAATGGAACTGGGTTGGAATGCCGGATACATCTGCGTTTCCTGCACCGGTATTGTAGGCGTATTCGGCTGCTGTGGAGTGCGGTTGGGTGTCCCAGTAAATTCTGGATTCGTATTCGCCGTTGGGAGTGTACCACATGATTTCGGCGCTGTCAGCAGAAACGTTACAGACGGTGACGTTGGTGATTTCTGCGCTTTCAACGGAACTTCGGGTCGTGAATGAATACGGCGTTTGTGTGCTGTCGACGAGATATTTAGTTTTTTCGTTTTCTGGCTTATAGGCGTTTGCTCCCGTAACGTAGAAGTAATAGGTGGTGCCAGGAGTCAAATTGCGGAGGATGATGTCGTGCTGGACGCTTTTGGTATCATCTGTTGCGGTAAGAGCGTATTCACCTTCTGTGGTGCCGTAATGAAT
The DNA here is from genome assembly GCF_900177805.1 of Fibrobacter sp. UWB13. NCBI lineage: Bacteria > Pseudomonadati > Fibrobacterota > Fibrobacteria > Fibrobacterales > Fibrobacteraceae > Fibrobacter > Fibrobacter sp. UWB13. Next base: position 3,525 of record NZ_FXAX01000001.1, read on the forward strand.
TACAGCTGTACCGCGCACGGTGAGATTTACTGTTACGATGGCGGAGTCTGTGCTTTTGTGGCGAATTTCTACGCTTATGTCTGGCGCCTGGGTCATGTCGAATTTGTGGGCGACAAGGCTGACTGCGCCTAAGAACGTTGCCGAGGCGTCGATGCAAACTTCGGATTTTTCGTAGTCTTCCCAGCTCATTGTTTTGGGGACAAATGAGTTGGCTCCACCGGGTTTGATGCCTCCAAGGAAGGCGCCAGCGGGGACTTTATACGGGTAATGACTGCCGGGAACATTGGTTCCTTCGGGGTTTGATGCGCGGTGGTGCGGATGCGCGTCGTTCTTGTCTCCAACACCGTAGATAAACGAAATGTCCCATGGATTCACACCGAGCATGTAGTTCATTTGGTTGATGGCGAGCTGCTGCATTTCGTCGGTTTTCCAGTTGGGCGTGCCCATGTGCGGGAGCGTGATGCCCTGTGCTTCTATGCTTTTGGCGACATCGACGTATGCCATGACATCAAAAATGTTGCCTGCCTGGTAGCGGTTGTAAATCCATTCCCCCGAAGGAGATGCCATGTTGTACCAGTCGGCGTCATATATAACTTTGTTCGGTTTCCAGATGATGCTTCCCATGGGAAGTTCGATGGATGCATTTCCGGCACCTTCTGACATGTCGGAAACGTTGTAAATCAAGTTGGCGACGCAGTCTTCAACGGCGTTCAGCCATTCATCTTCGGTTAAACCGTATTGCGTAATAGCCTTGTTCTTGTCGGCGAGGATGAGCTTGTACAAAGCGTATAGGGCGAATGTGTAGCTGTTTGCCCAGCTAGTTGTCTTTACGTTTTTTAAAAAGCCCTTGTCGTTTGTGACGAACCAGCCACCTTCGAAACAGCCGGCGCAGTTTTCCATATATTCCTGAGTTGGAGCCGTTTCACCTTTGTCGCCAATTTTTACTCCTGACGGCACTAAGTTTCTGGTACGGATCATATCATCGGCGTATTGCTTGTCTCCGGTGGCGTAGAGAAGAGCTACTGAGGCGAGTGCCAGGTCGTCGTAAAATTCATTGTTGCCGTTATAGGCTTGACTGGACCAGCTTGCTGCAGATGTGTTGTTCTTAATAGGCTTGTCGCCGTCATAGGTGCTTTTGCCTTGAGCGATGGCTTTTGCCAGGCTGTACATCTTTTGGGCGACCATCAGGCAGCTGTCTGCAAATGCTTCGTATTCGGGATAATCCTTGAACATCTTGCCAAGAATGGCAAGGCCTGCGGCAGTTTCGCCGCCAATGTTCGAGCCTATTTCGCCTAAGCGGACCATTCTAGAACTTGGGCCACCACGGTCTGTTGCTGAAGGGGAGCCATCTACCGGAAGACCATCTTGGTTTTCCGGGCGTCCCCACCAGCCGTGATCAGATCCTTTCGCTCCAATGGAAAGAGCCATATCGTCGATAATGCCTTTTGCTCTTACGAAAGAACGGAGTACAAAATCGGCGCCGTGCTTAGCTTCGCGGAGCATGTCCGGGACACCGTCGTGTCCGCCTGCTCCGTGGTTGTATTTGTAATGGTCTACGTCCACATCTGGGTTTGTGGCTGCCATGACCGCTGCTACCATAAAGGCGTACATCTGGGTCTGGGATTCTTTCAGGTGGTCACCGCAGTCGTAGTAACCGCCTTCGAGAGTTCCTGCCATTGAGGCATCGTAATGGTTTCGAACTTCGGTTTTGTCGCCGACGGTTACTGCACCGGCGCCATCTTTAGTGTGGCTGGCGGGGTGAAACCAGGAATCTCCGTAACCGCTGCGGTTGATGCCGTAGAATTTGATGGTGGCGTCCTTGACCATGGTGTACACCTGGTCGGAAATGATGAACGTGCTAGAAATTTCGTTGCCGACTTTAATGCGGAGGCGGGTGTCGGTGGGGAGTCCCTGCGGAATGTTTCCGATCATGATGGTGCCGGATTGACCGGTAACATCCACTCTATAGCGCATCTGGTCGTTTGTGGCGGCGTTTGTGCCTGCGACAATGGTCCAGTCAGAGGAGGTTGTATGGCCTGATGACTTTAGCGTGCCGGTAATGGCAGGGCTAAAGGGCTTGCCGTTGACATCGACGATTTCAAAAGTCGATGCGGTTCCGATGTAGTAAAATTGGCGTTCCTTGTCGTTTTCGAGATAGCCCGCCTGGTTTACGCGGATGGGCGACATGTGGTAATTGATAGCATCGAGATAAGCCTGGTCTAGAGTATCAACGATAAAGGCGTTCGGTGCATAAAATGGAGTTGTCTTGATTTTGGGAATCGTGTTTCTTTTCTTGGTGACCGATGCATCATAATGATCAAAAACGGTCGTGTCCCATGTTAGCGGGAATGTTGGCCTGATCAGGTCATAAGGAGTGGGTTGCTCTTGTTGCGCGTTTGCAAATTGTACAACAACACACAGTATCAAAAGATACTTTATGATAGACATCTTTCCTCCCAAACATGTAAAAAGGCAAAAATGAATTTTGCTCTATTACTTTATCTACTTAAAAATGAAAATAAATTATTTGGGTGGAAATGACTTAAAATAAATTTATTTCTGTTCTCAAATTGTTCCTCGTTTTTGCAAAATTTGGGTACAAAAAAAGACCGCCTTTCGGGCGGTCTCTAAACTTTTGGGAAAGCGTTGAATCGCGCTTATTAGTCGTCCCCAGTGAAGATGATCACGAGAACAGATGCAATGAATGCTGCAGACACGGCGATGAATTCCCACGGATTGTCCATGACGGCGGACTTAGCGGTGCCGCTGGTTTCCTGAGCAACTTTCTGTTCTTCTTCAGCCTTTGCCTGAGCTTCTGCTTCAGCAGCCTTCTTTTCTTCTTCTGCCTTAGCGAGAGCGGCGGAGTCAACCGGAGCTTCTTCGGCCTTAGCTTCGAGAACTTCAGTAGCTTCAGCGGCCTGAGCCTTAGTGGTATCTACGACAGCCTGTGCCTGAGCCTGAGCGGAGTCGGCGGTTGCTGCTGCCTGAGCAGTTGCTGCCTGTGCGGCGTCAGCGGCCTGAGCCTGCGTTGCTGCGGCTGCTTCTGTTGCCTGTGCCTTAGCGGTGTCGGCTACTGCGGTTGCCTGAGCCTGAGCTGCGGCTGCAGTGTTTTCTGCAGTCTGGGCTGCTGCTGCCTTAGCGTCAGTTGCCTGAGCTTGAGCGGCTGTTGTTGCTTCTGCGGCCTGAGTCTGTGCAGCGGCTGTGGCTTCTGTAGCCTTAGCTTCTACTGCAGCAGGTGCTTCGGCTGCTTTTTCAACCTTAGCGGCGACGGCCTTCTTAGCCGTTGCTGCCTTGCTAACCTTCTTTGCTGCCGGAGCTGCAAAAACCATGGCTGCCGAAATCATCGTAGCAAGCAGAATCTTTTTCATCATTCAATCCTCTTATAAAATGAGTTTTTTTGTTTCGTTATCAAAAATAATACATCTTCTGTGATTTGGGTCATGGAAAAAGTAAAAAAGTTCAAAAAAAATGTGAAAAAGGGGGATGAATGGTCGGTTCTGGGGGATAAGTGGAACGAAATTGGGTGGCTTTTTCGACGGAAAGAATTATTTTTACAGCCGAAAGTAACGAAATATGGTTTTTAGTAGTTGGTCATTGGTTATTAGATATAATTGCGCCTTTGGCACCTAAATAAAACTAATGGCTATTGACCAATGACTGTGGACCTGTCCTTTAACTATCAACTGCGCCTCTGGCGCCCAAACTACTATGGCATTCAAATACGAAGCTACCGTCCAGCACGGTGAAGATACTACCGAATACGTAAGTCTCGGTAAAGATGGCGTTTCCGTCGCCGAATTCGAAGGCAAGAAGATCCTCAAGGTTTCTAAGGAAGCTTTGACAAAGATTGCTCAGGCTGCTTTCGAAGAAGTTGAATTCTGCCTCCGTCCGGCCCACACGGCTAAGGTCGCAAAGATCCTCCAGGATCCGGAAGCTTCGGATAACGACAAGTTTGTCGCTCTCACCATGCTCAAGAACGCATGCGTTGCCGCCAAGGGCATCCTCCCGTTCTGCCAGGATACCGGTACGGCTATTTGCGTTGCCCACAAGGGTCAGCAGGTTTGGACGGGCTTTGATGACGCCGAAGCTATTTCTGAAGGTGTCTACAACGCCTACACCACCAAGAACCTTCGTTACAGCCAGATTGCTCCCTTGACGATGTACGAAGAAAAGAACACCGGTTGCAACCTCCCGGCTCAGATTGATATCCACGCCGAAGAAGGTGCCGAAATGAAGTTCTTGTTCGTCGCCAAGGGCGGTGGTTCTGCTAACAAGACTTACTATTGGCCGATGACCAAGGCGCTCCTCAACCCGAAGTCCTTGGAAAAGTTCCTTGCCGAAAAGGTGAAAACTCTCGGTACTGCCGCTTGCCCTCCGTACCACCTTGCTATCGTGATTGGCGGTACCTCTGCCGAAATGAATACGCACATGGTGAAGCTCGCTAGCTGCGGCTACCTCGACGATATTCCGACTTCCGGTTCCGAAGGCGGCCGTATCTTCCGCGACCTCGAAATGGAAGAAAAGGTTCTGCACATTTGCCAAAAGACGGGCATTGGCGCCCAGTTCGGTGGCAAGTACCTCGTACACGATGTCCGTGTGATCCGCGCTCCGCGTCATGCTGCTAGCTGCCCGGTTTCTATCGGCGTGAGCTGCTCTGCTGACCGAAACATCAAGGCAAAGATTGACGAAAACGGCCTCTGGCTCGAAAAGATGGAACACCATCCGGAAAACTACATCCCGGCTGGCAACGCCGTGAACCTCGCTCCGGCAGTGGAAATCGACCTTGACCGCCCGATGAAGGAAGTGCTCGCCGACCTTACCAAGTATCCGGTGAAGACGCGCCTCAGCCTCAAGGGCACGATGATTGTGGCCCGCGACATGGCCCACGCAAAGATTGCCGAAATCTTCGACAAGCAGGAACGCGGCGAAGAACTCACCGACGAAGAAAAGACCGTGCTCAAGGTTGTGTCCGACCACCCGATTTACTACGCCGGCCCGGCCAAGACTCCGGCAGGCATGCCCACCGGTAGCTTCGGCCCGACGACGGCCAACCGCATGGACCCGTACGTGATGCGCTTCCAGAGCAAGGGTGCTTCGATGATCATGGTCGCTAAGGGCAACCGCAGCCAGGACGTGACTGACGCCTGCAAGAAGTACGGTGGATTCTTCCTCGGCTCTATCGGCGGCCCGGCAGCCATCCTCGCTGAACAGAACATTCTGTCCAACGACATCGTGGCATTCCCGGAACTCGGCATGGAAGCCATCCGCAAGATCACCATCAAGGACTTCCCGGCATTCATCCTCGTGGATGACAAGGGCAACAATTTCTTTGAAGGACTGATTTAAAAGATGTTGCCCTTGTGCCAAGCGGATGCGGCTCGTTTTGACGAGCCGTAGAAGCGCGGAGTATTTGGCGTCGTAAGTTCTTTAATGCGATAGCCAAATACGGAGTCTCATTGGGGCAACAACTTCTTCGAAGGCTTGATCTAGTCACCCATCGTGTCATCCTGAGCGAAGTCGATATACGAAACTTGGCAACTTGTTGCCTTAGTTGAGTTAGGTTCGAAGGAGCAGGATCTAAATAGAAACGCCCCGCAAGTTTGTGCTTGCGGGGTGCTTTTGTTTGGTTGTGAGGAGTGTGTTATTTCGTATTTGAAATTCGAATTGTTTTGCTATTGGTCTTGATGACGTAAATGCCACCTGGTAGATTTACACGAGCTTTATCCCAAATGTTTTGCATAGAGCTTTCGCTTGCTTGGAATGAGGTCACGCGGTTCCCAAGGACATCATAGACGGAGTAGGCTTGCGATGAATTTGTCCGAATGCTGAATTTAGGCAATGCCGTTTTTTCTTTGGCCGCAGCAATTTCAATCCAATCGAGATTAAAGTATGGCTTGTCGATTCTAATCTTGAGTACGTGTTCGCCCGCGGTAATTGCAGGTACGGTCGTTGTGACGGTTTCGAAGTTTTTCCAGTCACCGGTGTTGGGAACTGTGATTTTGGCGATATCTTTATCATCAACGAGTACGGAGAAGAATGTGCTATCGCTTGGCGACGAGACGCGTGCGGTAATGTCGAGCGAATCGTTCTTGGAAACTTTTACCGTATAACGCAACCAGTCGTTGGCGTAACCCCAACCGTAAATAATCGCATCGCCTGCACTGTCGAGACCTGCGTTGTCTTCGCGGTAGAGCGAGTTCTCGTTTTCAATGTCGGTGTCCAAGAATCCCTGACCGTTGCCGCCCTTGTCGTAGTTTTCCACTTCGATTTTTCCCGGGATGGTAAGCGTGTCTTTAAACGGTTCTATCGGCTCGGGCTTCTTGAGTTCAATTTTACTTCCATAACCGGCAGCGACAATGTTTGCTTGAACTTTATCGTCAATAGAATCTGGCGGGTTGCCGATTGTCATGCAGCCTTCGAAGAATGTTCCTGCACCGCCGTCGCTGCCGTCACCGCCGTTGCCGAGTACGATGGCGCCTTGCAATTTGCGCGGGCTGTAGCCTCTTTTGCGCGGGCCGTCCCACATGGTGTTGAGTTTTCCTTTTTGAGCACTGCCGCCTTTGAGCTTGAACGTCCCGTCGTTCGGGCCTTTGAGCATGGCGGTTACATAGTCTGCTTCAATAGAAAGTGCGTCCGGCCACGGTGTCGTATGGGTTTTACCCCATTGCCAACCAGCATCGTTTCCCTTGAATACGCCGTCTTCCAAGTCGGCGGCAACCCACGGACCGTTTCCTTGTCCTGGACCGCCCCAGTCCTTGTCGCTTCCGAAGTAGATGCATTCCATAGTTCCCGGGCCGTCATCGTTACCGGTCGTTTCTGCGTTTCCGTAGTTGAAACAGCACAAGTCGTTGTAATGCCTGCCATCAACCACCATGTACATGGATTCTTCTTCGTCTCCGGTGGCTACACCTTTGGTGTTGTTATTGCGGTAACCGGTAGCGGACCAAGCGTCGCGATAGAATCCGTAAGCCTTGCGCCCGCTGATGTATATCGGGGCTCTGTTGGCGTCCGCTTCCTTGGCGCCTTCTTTTAGCCAATAGACTGGTGGCGATTTTTTCAGGTCGTTCTTGTAGCTACTCTGGTCGTAAATGATTGAAATTGTGCATTTGGAACCTGCACAAAAGTCGTCTTGCACGGAGGATTTGACAAAGCCTCCCGGCTCTTCGACAGGAATGTCCTTGGTTTGCCCATCGGCTCTGCGGACTTGGTAGAGGTTCCCGCTGTAGCTGGAGTAGAGTGCACGTGTCAAGCTGTGTGCTGCGACGCATGGAGTTTTTGCCCTGGCGTAAATGTCGCACGGGCCTTCGTTAGCATAGACTGTTATGGCTGTAGCCGCTAACAAGGCTACAACCTTGATTGTTGTGTATCGCATCCAAATATCCCCCTTTGGTGATTACTATTAAGAAAATATCTCTTTGTAGGGGATAAATATTGGCTTTTAGAAATCTTCCATTGTCAATTTATCAAAGGCGAATAATCGGATGTTTAAATAACTTTGTCTGTGACGATGCGCCATTCGCCTGGCTTTAATTTGCCAAGCGGAATGTTTCCGATTTGCACGCGGACAAGGCGGAGCGTGGGGAAGCCTACGGCTGCAGTCATGTGACGGACTTGGCGGTTCTTGCCTTCAATGAGCGTGAGCTTTACCCAGCTAGTGGGAATGTTTGCGCGGAAACGTACCGGCGGATTGCGTTCCCAAATCCATTCCGGGGCTTCGACAATTTCAGCTTTGCAGGGCTTGGTGTGGTAGCCCTTGATGTCTACGCCTTTGGCGAGCTTACGGACGGCTTCTTCGGTGATTTGACCGTCCACTTGTGCTAAGTATGTGCGTGGGTGCTCGTATTTCGGGTCCAAAAGTTTTTTGATGAGCTTGCCGTTATCAGTCAGGAGCAAAGCGCCTTCGCTATCATGGTCGAGGCGACCTGCGGCGTACACTCCTGGCGGAAATCCGAAGCTATCGAGGGCGGGGTGGCCCGCTTCGGGGGTGAACTGGCTCAAAACACCAAAAGGCTTATTGAAAATAATAACGGTAGACATGCGCCCAAATGATAAAAAAATTATATTAAAACCATGATTGATATTTATACTTTGGCGAAAAATCCGCTCGTGTTCCAAAAGCCGAGAACAATAACTTCGGCTTATATTGATGTTTCTGGAAAGATGGGCCTTGCACAGACTGTGCTCATGGTCCAGGACAATATTACTGAAAATTTTGGCGCCATGAAAATGGATAATTTCGTGGTGAAAGAAAAGGGCGGCTTCTGGGTCGTTTACAAGGCAAAGTTCAAGTTCCTCAAGCGCCCGTATTGGCGCGATAAGGTTGTGACGACATCCTTCCCGGCAGATAACCAGTTGATTCGTTTGAACGAAAATACGGCGATTACCACGGTGGAAGGCGAACCGATTATTTTTGCAAAACAGGAAATGTGCTGCCTCAGTCTCGATCGCCATCGCCCGATGCGACTTTCTTCGGTGGACTTCCCGACGGAAGGTTTCCCGGAAGCGTTTATGACGGATGAATTCGACCGCTTTAACGTGAAGCCTGAAGAGTACGAAGAAGTTTATCAGCAAAAGGTGTTGCCGCAGCATATCGACATGTCGCACCACATGAACAATATCGAATATGTGAAGCTTGCATTGAACGTGTTTAGCGCTTCGGATTTGGAACTCTGCATTCCGTCAGAACTCGAGGTCCATTACTTGGGCGAATCCGAAGAAGGGCAGACGATGAGAGTCTTCCGTGCGGACCACAACGGTGCTACGTACATGCGAATTCTCGACGAAAATGATCGCGCCGTCTTCGAGATGAAACTCCGTATGATGTAATGGCGACTGTCATTCCGGCCTCTGTGCCGGAATCGCCTTTTATCCTAAAACTTGAAAGAACTCCGGACGGTGAAAGTCCGGTTTTTCTGTTTCTATGCGGAACGCGCTCAGGTAATGAGGCGTGTTTGCTTTGTCAGCGCACTTGTAGAGGTTTCCGCGGAGTGGCGCCTCAAATGCTTTGATTCCAAAAATTTCGGCAGGAATTTCAATCGACATTGTCCAGTAGACGGAATCGTCCTGGATGCTTGGCGCTGTTCCCGAACGCTTGATTTTTGCAATTGCTTCAAGCGAAAGCGTTTGTCTGTTATTGCGATCGGTGCCGCGGGCAGCAAGTACAAATCCTCGGCTTGTCGTTTCGAAGTTGAAATATTCGGCTGGGTTTGCTGGGTTCTGCAAAAAGATTTCCACGCAGGAATCTTCCCAGCTGCGTCCGTTGTCTTCCTGAACGGCGGCGCGGTAGCAGTCTACAGGTTCTTCAATGGTAAACTTGACGACGATGCAATTTGTCGTTTGCGAAAACTCGGCAGTGACCATCGGGTGGATGATACCCTGATTTGCCGTCCATTTCATATTCGGTTTTAATAGCATGGGTAGAAATTAGAAAAAGTTATTGGTAGTTAGTTATTGGTTATTAGTCAATAGTTGATTATTGAAACTAAAGATTTTCTAATGACTATTGACCTTATTTTATAGCTTTAATTTAATGTGGATAAAGTATTAAATTGATTAACTTATATGAATTAAAAAGACTGATTAATCAGTGATTAAATCGATTAATCACTTTTTTATTTGAATGAAAATGCCGAAATTTGCTTAAAAACGCCAATTTTGGTTTTGGCACGTCTTTTGCATAATGTGTTGTGTTCCGCAAAAATGCGAGTGCGTTCAATTGCGGTTTATCTTCAAAAAAATAGGAGGCCGATATGGCTGAAAAAACAGAAAAGAAAACCTCTGGTTTCCCTGCAATGTCCCCGGCATTTGATTGCCTTGCCGTGACGAATGTTCAAGTATTTCCGTTCAAGGAAGGTGCAAACCTTGGCCACATGAAGGGGCTTGCGACCATCGTGTTGAACGACCAAATCCAGATTCGCGGGCTCCGCGTGATGGATGGCGAAAATGGCATGTTTGTGGGCTACCCGATTGATACGTTCTACAAGGGCGAAGATTATCGTACTGTGTGTTTGCCGATTACGCGTCAGCTGCGTGAACACATTGAAAATTGCGTGCTTGAAAAGTATCAGGCTGCAGTAGCTTAAGGTAGGTGCAAGTTGTTTCGCAGAATCCGTTCTTATTGCTTGTTTGGAATAAAGGCTGTTCCTGTTAGTGTAGAAGTCGATGCCGCTCAAGGACTGCCTGGGTTTACTCTTGTTGGGCTTCCGGACAATGCGGTAAGGGAATCTCGAGAACGTGTTGTTTCGGCGATACGTTCCATCGGAAAAGTGGTGACCGGTTTTCGTACAACGGTAAACTTGTCACCTGCGGATCTGCGAAAGGAGGGGAGTGCGTTAGACCTTCCGCTGGCGATTGGCTTGCTTGTTTCAACGGGGGAGATTGAAGTCCCGCAGTTGGAACGTTATGTCTTTGTGGGCGAACTTTCATTGGATGGTTTGTTGAAGCCTGTCCGTGGTGTGTTATCCATTGCAATGAATTTGTCTACAGAACGTGGGTGTATTCTCGTTATTCCGCGCGGGAATGTGCAGGAGGCTTCGCTGGTGGAAGGTCTTCATTTTGTTTGTGCGGATTCACTTGGTGAATGTGTTGAAATCTTGGCGCGCAATTCCAGTCAGAATGTGAAAATTGCAAAAGGGATTGCCTCGTACCGAGTAGATGTTGATGATAAAGTCCCTGATTTTAAGAATGTGGTGGGGATGGAAGGCGTAAAGCGTGCGCTTGAAATTGCCGCTGCTGGTGCGCATAACTTTTTACTTGTTGGGTCTCCTGGTGCGGGCAAGACGCTTTGTGCGAAATGCTTGCCGGGAATTTTGCCCGAGATGACTGAACAGGAAATCTTGGAAACAACGCGAATTCATTCGTGTGCTCGTAGTGCAGGTGATTCTGATGAATTTAAACCTGTGCTTGCTAGACCGTTCCGTTCACCGCATCATTCAGCGTCGATGGTCTCGCTTGTGGGCGGCGGCACTAGGCTTTTGCCGGGCGAGGCGAGCTTGGCGCATAATGGGGTACTGTTTCTGGATGAACTGCCTGAGTTCAACCGGAGTGTCTTGGAAGCGTTACGCGAACCGATGGAAGAAGGAGAAATTTCGGTTAGCCGAGCAAGCGGTACTGTGGTGTGGCCTGCTCGATTTATGATGGGCGCTGCAATGAACCCGTGTCCGTGTGGCTATTCTATGGACCCGAAGCGTGAATGCACTTGCTTACCCGAGGCGCGCAAACGTTATCGCGAAAAAATTTCGGGTCCGCTATTGGACCGTATCGATATTCAAGTGAGCGTGCCGCCTGTAGATGCTGCGATGTTTGCGATAAAAGGGCGAGGGGAGTCTTCTGCTGATATTCGTAGGCGCGTATGTGCGGCACGTGCGATTCAGCGGGAACGCTTCCGTAATTTGACGTTTAAATCCAATGCCGAGATGTCATCGGAATACGCACGGAAATTTGCGGCGATGACGCCTGCTATAGAAAGTTTTGCGGTAAATGCAGCTGCTAAAATGGAATTGAGTGCGCGCGGATATTTTAGATTGTTAAAAGTCGCGCGCACGATTGCTGACTTGCGCGGCGCCTCCGCCGTTGATATTATGGATCTTTCCGAAGCCTTGCGCTACCGTGCCTTTAGAGGCTAGTGGCTAATTTGGAAATTTTTGTCATCCTCGACCCTTGAACGCGCAGCGCGAGAGGGGAGGGGATCCAAGAAGAATTTTATATGTCGATAAATATGCAAAAGAAAGGTTTTACATATATCTTATTCAATAAAAAGAATGGAACTCTTTATGTTGGAGTGACTTCTGATTTGAAAAAGCGGGTCTTAGAGCATAAGTCTAAAATCATTCCTGGATTCACGAAAAAATATAATGTGGATAAATTAGGTTATTTTGAAGAGCTAACATCAATTCGCTTTGCTATAGAAAGGGAGAAAAAATTAAAGCGATTGCATCGGTGCGATAAAATAAGATTAATTGAATCTGTTAATTCCGAATGGAAAGATCTTTTTGAATTGATGGCTTAGGAACACTGCTTTCTAGATCCCCTCCCTTCGGTCGAGGATGACGTATGACTTGAGTTTAATCCCTAATTATCTTCACGCTTGCTTCGGCGCCTAGACAGCCGGGGACGGCCTTAGGCTTTGCAACGGAGACTTCAACGGCGGTTGCTTTGGGGTAATGTTCCAAGACGTATTCTGCAGTCTTTACAACAAGCGTTTCTACTAGCTTGAAACAAGAAAGGCGGATGAACCCTTTAAGTTCTTCCGCCAGCTTTGCATAATCAATAGATTCGTTTAAATCTTCTGTTTCTGCAGCTTTGGCAAAGTCCAACCAAAGGGTCAGGTTCAAGATGATTGGTTGCTCATTTTCGCGTTCGTAGGGGAGTATGCCTACAATGCAATCAAATTGAACATCCTTGAGTCGGATTCGCCCTTGTTCCATTACCATGCGAACAATACGATAGCTGTTGTCAAGGTAAGTGCCGATACGCCAAACCAGATGTTACGAGCCATGGCGTAGGAATCCTTGGTGTCCTTGTTGGTCTGCATTCTCGTTTGGAGATTTGCATAGGTCCAGCCAGATTTCTGAGCAATGAATGCCGATGCGTCTGCTTTGTTCTTGTACCAGTCAACGCATTTTTCTTGGTTGGTTACACCGCTAATTGAGCTACAAGTTCTTTCGATCTTTTCACCGACAATGTTAGCGACACCTTCGAGATCCTTGTAAGCCTTGTCAGCTTCGCTAGACTTCATCTGCTTGAGGACACCGACAACAGCGCTTGTTGCTGCAACTGCAGAAAGTGCAACTGCACTCCAGAAGCGGACTTCGTCAGCAACACCGAAACGGTCGGTAACCTCCTGTGCGGCAGCGGATGCAGAGTAATCGCGAGCGTCTGCACGGGAGTTTGTGCGGCTCAGGTCGCCAGAAACATCGTAGCTGTTGTTGTTCTTTGCTGCAATGATGTCTTCGTCGCAAGAAACGTCGAATTCATCGCATTCCTGTTTGGGAGCAGAACTTGCGGAGGCGGACGGAGCTTCGCCCTTGAGTTCTGTTGCGATGCCGTTCACGAATGTGATTGCGGATGTGGCACCCGGAATGTAAACGTACTTGCCATCGAAGTAGACCTTTTCGGCGTCGTCACCCGGCTTCATGCCGCGGCGAACGTAAAGCTTGGACTTGATGACGTTCTTGTAAGAAACTGTGGAAGGAATGCTCAAAGCGGTCATGGAAGAAAGATCGCCGACTTGACCAATGTAAAGCTGATAAGCATTGAGTCCAGATTCCTGTGCGAACTTCTGACGGAGAACGACGTTTCCGGAAGGAACGGCGGCAGCTTCGTCAACAGAAGCGGTGCTCAGTTCGCCGCTAGAGGCAAAAACTTGATTGTCAGACATGACGGCATCTTTTGCCGTAAAATCAGCGATATCATAAACTCCAGCGAAAGCTGCTGCAGCGGAAAGGCATAGGGCCAATAAGAAAGAACGCTTCATCGTATCTACTCCGAATAATCCAATTTTTTTGGAAAAATATATAAAAAAAACACCGATAGTGAATTATATAATTTTTTTTCACGCGGAGAATCACAAATGCGATGAATAAATTATTGGTGTGATAAAATTATCAATTAATTGTACGGTTTAACGCTTTGTTTGTAAAAATCTGGTTACAAGAAATTCAATCGAAGAGATTGGACGGTTGTGGTCTTTAGTGTCGTTGTGACACTCCAAGAAGACTTTTCTAACAACTAATGTCTAGTAACTAGTGACTACTTTACTATATGGCGCTCCTTTGGAACGCATCTAGTACGGCTTGGTAATAAATTCGCGCAAGTACGATTTTGCTACTCTCGCCTTGTACACTTTTGCCGCTGCTCTCGCCTTTGACGCTCTTTGAGCGTCTTTTGCTGGGCTCAAAAATGAATCTGCAAGCAGCTTCGCTTTGTTCGCCCTACGCAAAAGTTACTATATTTTCCCCCGTAAATTTTTAACCCTAAAAAGAAGGTGCTATAATGGCAAAGCTTTCTATCGAAGATCTCGAACTCGCCGGCAAGCGCGTGTTCATCCGTGTTGACTTCAACGTTCCGCAGGACAAGGTGACTGGCGAAATCACCAACACCAAGCGTATCGAAGCCGCTCTCCCGACCATCCAGTACGCTCTCGATCATGGTGCAGCAGTCGTGCTCGCTTCCCACCTCGGCCGTCCGAATGGCGAAAAGAACATGAAGTACACGCTCGCTCCGGTTGCTAAGAAGCTCGAAGAACTCATCAAGAAGCCGGTGAAGTTCCTCTCCGACTGCGTGGGTCCGGAAGTTGAAGCTGCCTGCGCTGCTATCAAGCCGGGTGAAATCATCCTCCTCGAAAACCTCCGCTTCCACATCGAAGAAGAAGGCAAGCGCAAGATCAAGAACGCCGATGGCACCGAAACTAAGGAAAAGGCCGACAAGGAAGCCGTCAAGGCATTCCGCGCAAGCCTCACCAAGCTCGCTGACGTTTATGTGAACGACGCTTTCGGTACCGCTCACCGCGACCACTCTTCCATGACTGGTGTTGAACTCCCGCAGCGTGCCGCTGGTTTCCTCATGAACAAGGAACTCAAGGCTTTCGACCAGGTCCTCAACAATCCTCCGCGTCCGTTCCTCGCCATCCTCGGCGGTGCAAAGGTCGCTGACAAGATCCAGCTCATCAACAACCTCCTCGACAAGGCCGACAAGATCATCATCGGCGGTGGCATGGCTTTCACTTTCAAGAAGGTTCTCAACAACATCGAAATCGGTTCTTCTTTGTTTGACGAAGAAGGTGCCAAGCTCGTTCCGGATCTGATGGCTAAGGCTAAGGCTGCTGGCAAGGAAATCATCCTCCCGGTTGACTACATCGCTGCTGACAAGTTCGCTGCCGACGCTGCTACCAAGGCTGTCTCTGACGCAGAAGGCATTCCGGCTGGCTGGATGGGCCTCGATGTGGGCGCTGAATCCACCAAGCTCTTCGTTGACGCTATCAAGTCTGCAAAGACCATCGTTTGGAACGGTCCTGCAGGCGTGTTCGAATTCGAAGCCTTCGAAAAGGCTACCAAGGCTATGGCTGACGCTATCGTCGAAGCTACCGCTGCTGGTGCAATCACCGTGATCGGTGGTGGCGATACCGCTACGGCTGCCAAGAAGTACGGCGCTGACAAGAAGGTGACCCACACCTCTACGGGTGGTGGCGCATCTTTGGAACTCTTGGAAGGTAAAGTCCTCCCGGGTGTTGCAGTGCTTACTGACAAGTAATTCAAAATAAAATTTTGGATTTTAAAAGCTCCGCATTTTTGTGCGGAGTTTTTTATATTAATTCGCATGAAAATTATTTTGTTGTGTGTCGCGTTGTTGATGATGCCATGCTTGGCTGATGAACCGGCTACTGTTACGCCAGTTGATTCAGCGGCGTATTATCAGAAAATGTACGAGTACAACTTGGAAAAATATCACACCGATGTTTTTGTGAAAGATGTGATGTTTTGGACTTATATTGGGGGCATGATCGCGTCTGGTTGTATCTCTTTACCTGTGGCTTTGGGTGCGGGATCTCGCGGTGGAAAAATGTCTACCATGGAAATGGTTGGTATTATCGCTCCCTTAGCTATTATGGGAACGGCTGGGATTGGATATATAACCTTTGAAATCGCGACTTTAGTCCGTCGCAGTAAGTATGAAAAATACTACCAAAAGTGGGAAAATTCTAAAAATTCAAGCAATTCCATGCAGGTTGGGATTACTCCTCTGCTGAATTCTCTGGATGGGCGCTACGGCGCTGTTTTGGCGTTTTCGTTCTAGCCTTGTTCGCCTTGCTTGGGCTCGGCGGTTTCGTCGTGTTCCTCGATTTTACTGACTTTGGTGAACCAGTAGTCTTCGCTGTTGATGGAGCTCATGTTGCCGATGAGCTGGTCGAGGTCAAGATTTTGAATGTCGTTGTTTTCGTTAGGCATGTCTAGAATATATATATTTATAAGAAATGGTGATGCCGTCCCCATTCGCGGATCATGACCACATAAGCGCTAAAGCGCAAGTGGTCAAAGAACACGGAGGCCGGCATGACAATGTAAAAGGAGCTTTTATGTCGATTGCTGAATTTTCGAAGAAATTCCATGCGGATAAGCGCGGTAACTGTGCCATGGCTGTTGCTTATGGCTATGCGCGAGCAACGGGCAAGTCCGAAGAAGAGGCGGTGAAGGCTGCCGAAATGTTCCGTGCATTTGGTGGCGGAAAGGCTCCGGACGGTTTGTGCGGGGCGCTCTATGCTGCAAAAATGATGCAACCCGACCATGCCGAATCGATTGAAGATGTCTTTAAGCGCGGCGCTCAGGGCTTTACTAAGTGTAAGGAAATTCGCCCGAACAAGATTATTCCGTGCAATCTTTGCGTGGAACTGGCGGGCGAGGCGTTGGATTTTTTAGAAAAGTAACTGGATGCTTCGGGCGTTTGCCCTCAGCATGACGAGTTGTACATTGTGGGCGTTTGCCCTCTGCATGACGTTAAGGATTGTAGTCCACTTCCTACTGTCTACTTCCTACTGTCTACTAATCTCACGTTCAAGAGGTCTTCTTCCCAAGCGTCTTTGAGCTTGCGGAGGGCTTCGAGGGACTTGTCGTCGGCACCGCTTTCGTCTCGCTTTTGCATGAGCTGCTTGTAGCTTTCGGCGAGTTCGCTTGCATGCGGATAATTCGGGGCGAGTTTTGCGAGTTCGTCTAGTATGGTATTGTCAGAATACAGGCGGGCAATGCCTTCTAGGCTGCTTTCGATATATTTTTGCGTATTGTTTTCGCTTTTGAATGTATCGGCTTCTTGAAATTCGAGAGGTCTGATTTTGTCCATCCAGGCAGATTCTGCAATATAAAGCTCGTTGTCTTCGGCGATGGCGTCTTTACGACCGAAAATGGCTAACTGCGACTTGAGGAACGGACGGTAGCTTTCGATGTCGATTTCTATCGATGCGCGTTCGGCAAAATCGGCAAGATTTTTGAGGTTTGTTTCCGAAGGATTATTCAGGAGGCATTCCTTGAGCACCGCTAGCTGATCTTTGGCTGGGAGTCGCTTGAATGACTCAGAATGGCTTGTATTGGCGCGGATTCTCAAGCGCAAAATGCGCAAGAGCAAAAGCATCATGGCGATAAAAAAAATAATGGACCAATTCACGCGCGAAAAAATAGATAATCTGTTCAAAAAGAGCTTGTGAACGCTGTGTTTTTTTCGATATAATACGGTAATTGTTGAAATTTCTCAAGATTTTATGTTTTTACATATATTTTGCAATATTGCAAGACCTCTTTTCATTTTATTTGGTTTATATTTAGGTGGAATTGTTGTAACCTATCTTTAGGTGGAGATTGGAATATTATGAAATTTTATAGATGGATAACCCTCGGTGCTCTGTTTGGTTGTTCCGTTGTTGCTTTTGCCCAGACCCAGGATGTCCGTACGTTGGATATTGTGATTCGCGATTTTCAGCCGAATCACCCTGACTTTGAAAATTTCTCGGAAGAATCAGTTAATCATATTAACGAAATCTATAATTACAGGACCGCTACCGGCGCAGCCATGAATATGTTTGGCTACGACAATGCATGGTATGCCAATGCTCCTTATCACACTACTTGTGGTAACATGAATACATTCCGGGAGGGGATCGTGGGTGCCCAGATTGGTACCGATGGTCTTCCGATTCAGGCGAACTTGCTCTTGCCGGGTTATTTGCAAGGGACTTCTACTACTAGAACCGTGTTGGAATACGGTGAATGCTCCCAGAAAAACGGCAATATTACACTTCGTGGTTACAAGAATGCTGAAGAAAATGTCAGTGGCTACAAGTGCCCAGGTGGCGGTATGAACTGGAATAACCCGGTTATTTACACGCCGGGGATGGTAAAGCCGTATTTGATGTTTGTTCCTAAGGAAGAAGGCAAAATCGATATGCTTAACGATGTTGTCATCCTTAAGCAGAATGACCTTTGTGATAACTCCCTTTTTGACCAGTGGTTCCTTGATGTTCCTGGTCAGAATAAACGTGTCAATACGACGATGGATATCCCGAAGGATACGCAATCCAAGTATTACATTTATGACTATAACTACAATAATGGTGGTTATTCTCCGCTCGACAGTATTAACCCGCTTACGAGAGAATGGGTTGGTCCGAAGTCCTGTAATGCCTCTATTCAGCCGAATGGTGTGTGCGATCAGTTTGGTCCACAGACGCTCTCCATTTTCTGCCCGCCGTACAATTATCAGTATGCTAAAGATCAGGCAGACTTCTTGGGACAGAATACGGCTAAGCTCTGCACGGACTGGTTGAATCAGGGTGGTCCGCGTGCTGTGAACCCGACTGGAAATGGTTATAGTGCTGCATGGAATGCCGCTGCTATGAATGGTAGCCTCGGTATGCAGCATCTCCGTAACTACGCTTTCACTATGATGGGTTATGCAAGTTTCAAGTATAAGTCTTCTAACCAGCTCCCGACTCCGGAAGTGTTTGAATTCGCCGGTGACGATGACATGTGGATCTTTGTGGACGGTGTGCTTGTTGTGGACTTAGGTGGTACGCACTTGGCTGCTCCGGGTAAGGTCAATATCCAGACTTTGGCTATGAACAACCATGGTTGCCATGCTGGTGAACCGCTTGCCACTTATACCAACTGCTTGAATTCTAGTGACGTGTCTGGCTGGGCTGATGATACTTGGCATCATTTGCACTTCTTCTATGCTGACCGCCAGTCCGATGGTTCTAACATTTACATCCGTACGTCTCTTGCTGAACTCGCTCCGTCTCGCTATGGTCAGCCTTCTGTGAGCGATGTCGTTGTGAAGGTGGACGAAAACGGTGTGTCTCATAACAGCATGTATATGAACGTCCCGCTTGCTGACTCCAGCCTTGCCGCTATCCAGAACTCGGGTAATATGGGCATCCCGGCGATGGTGGTTTTGCGTGAAGTGACTGATGCAAATGGTGTGAAGCAGACTGTTGTCTATGGTTTCTATGTAACTTCGATGACGGGACCGATTGACAAGGGTGCTGATGGTCAGATGTACCAGTTTGAAGGTGTTGTGAAGGATGCTGCTGGCAATATTGTCGATGGCGGACTTTTGGGCGATGACCGCATTGCTTTCAACGTACCGTTTAGTCAGGGACTTAATGACGATGGCAACGGTGGTAACTATACGGATATCGAATGGTCTCAGTTGATGTTCTGGTCTCAGAAGGTGAATTTCTATGTGGCTTCTAGTTCTGGCAAGCACGTGGAAGGCTTTGATGAACGTGAAAAGTGGGGTAAGATTTCTTATACCGCTGTGGCTACGACGCCTGTGATTCCTGATGATCCGGCATATGACCGTCCGGACTTTACGGAAGAAGCTCAGAAGCTTTCGGATCTTGCAGAAAGCAATGATGGTACGATTCCGACAGACATGACTGCAGACCTCGTTTTGACTCCGATTCCGGCTGTCAGTGGTACCGACCCGCTGAAGTGGGCTAAGGATCATGCCGATGAAACTATGGCTTCTGGTGGCAAGGGCAATACAGTTGTTGCTAATGGCGTTGTTTATGGCGCTGGTCAGGCTACGAATTCGACTCTCTGCTATAATGATGGTTCTTCTAAGATTCCGGGCAAGAAGAGTAATGAATCTTGTTCTGAATGGCATTTCTCGACAACTCAGCCGTTCCAGGTAAATATTCGCGTGTTTGACCACTTGGGTCACTTTGTGAACCAGTACAACAAGCGCGTGACTAAGGAAGAATATGAAAAGGCTCTGGGTACAGGTAATCCGTCTGCTCCGAATGGCATGGAAGTTCCTGGTTGCTCCAATACAAAGCTCTATGGTGCATCGGGTGCCATGACTGCTACGATCAAGATGTATCCGGTGACGGATAAGGGGCGCTTGCTTGCAACGGGTCCGTACATTTACCAGATGACCGTTGTTAAGGAAGCCTACGAATACTGCTATCTGAGTAACGGTAATAACGCAACGGTGATGACGATGCCGTTCCAGCGTACTACTGAAACGACGAGACGTGGTTACCGTAGAACCGCTAAGAAGAAATAAGATGTCTTAGAGATTTTCAAGACTCCCTGTGGTGAATGCCACGGGGAGTTTTTTGTATAGTCAATGGTCAATAGTCTTTGGTTGTTAGAAAAACGCGCGAGAATTGCGCAGGAATGGCTAGAGAGGCTTCGCAATTAATGCGAAGGGTTCGGCATCGGTGATGCGGACGCGGAGCGTTTGCCCGGCAGGGAATGAGCCTTGTAATGCGACGGGGCGGTACGCCTCGTTGCGGGCAATAGTAGTCCCGGAACGGTAGCCTTGCTTTTCGGTAACGACGGTGCACTCGTCGCCAATCCATTCGCTGTTGTTCTCGATGGCGATTTGCTGGAACGCTTCGGCGAGAATCGCGGAACGCTCGTGCTTGACGGTGTCGGGGACTGCAAGGGGGGCGGGGGCGAGACGTTCTGAATTGCTAGCTTCGAGATGCGCGCTGTTTATTGTTGACTCAAGATGCGCGGCGACAGTGCCTGGGCGCGCGACAAAACGCGTGATGTTGCAGACGGTCGGGCGAGTTTCTTTCAAAAGCTTTAACGTGTCGTTGAAATCTGCGGTGGTTTCGCCGGGATAGCCGACGATAAGGTCGGTGCTGAGCGTGAACTTGCTGAATCGCTCGGTAAAGGCGTGGGCGAGGGTCGCGTAGTCGCGTGCGGTGTGACGTCGGTTCATCGCCTTGAGCACGTTTTCGCTGCCGCTCTGGACGGGAATGTGGATGAACTTGTAAATGCGATCATCCGTAAAGCAATCTAGTAGCGCCTCCTGATAGCTGAGGACATGGCGCGGATTGCCCATGCCGAGGCGGATGCGGTAATTGCCGTTCACGTGCGTGAGGATTCTCTGCGTGAGTTCGGCGAGATTCGTGCCGATGTCAAAACCGTAGCAGGCGCAATCTTGGCCGGTGAGCTGGATTTCTAGGCAACCGTCATCGACGAGCGCTTGGACTTGATCCACGATGGTTTGGGGTGCAAAGCTGTGGAGACGTCCTTTGACGAGATGCGTGCTGCAAAAGGCGCACGCGTCGAGACAGCCTTCTTCGATGTTTACTATGCCGACGAACGGGGATTCGCGAAGGACGTTGCGAGAGACTTTATTGCTGTCGGGAGTGCGCGCGTTTATCAGGCTTGAGGGGGATTGCGCGGGTTGGGGTGGTAATGCAGCCGAATCTTCAAGTTCTTTCAGGCTTGTAAATTGCACGTTCGGAACGGCGCGGAGAGCTTCTTCGCGGAAGTCCTTGGGGGCGCAACCCGTGATGTATATGGGAACGCCCGGAAATGTGCTCGCTGCTTTGCGCAGAAGTTTCATGGCGCCTGCATTGCCTTTAACCGTACAAACGTTCAGGTAGAATGCTTCGGGTTTTTCAGTGCTGAAGTCCGCGGGATTCGCGGCGCTTGTGGAATTCTCGGCTTTTGTGGAATGCGCCGGCTTCGCTTCCGGAAACTCGAACGTGACTTCGGATTTTTGGGAGAGAATGCGTGCAATCTTTTCACCGTCACCGAAATTTGCAGCACAGCCCTGGCTTAAAATGACTATCATCTCTTGAATTTTTCCAGCGTGATGCCGGGGTAATAGTGCGTTAAAATTTGGATGTAGCTTTGACCTGCCTGTGCGCGTGCGCGAGCGCCCATTTGGCAAAGTCCAACTCCATGCCCGAATCCCTTGCCTTTGAGAATCCAGTCATTACCGTTCTTGTGGATGCGGAAAAAGCTGGAGGGGAGGATTGTGCCTCCGCGCTTGAATAGCCAGCGGATTTTGTCTGCTTTTGCTGTGAATGAGCCGTTGTTCGTTTCGATGACGAGTGTGTGAATGCGACCGCTCTTGAGCGTGTCTTGAATGTGCATCGACTTGATGCTCGAAAAACTTGGGACGTTTGCTTTTGCTTCTTTTGCGTTTATCTGGAATAAATCGCGAAGTTCGTCTTCGGTAAATTCACGAGTCCATTCGGTGTAGTTGGATTCGCGGCACCACGGCGTTCCGTCGGGGCGGAGGTCGGGCTTGTTTTTGAGGTAGGGGTGGTCAGGGCGACCCCAGGTGGCAACGCCTTCGGTTTCGCCACCGCAAGTGGAATGGTAATAGGCGGTGATGAATTCTCCGTTGTATGTCATCACGACGCCATCGGTTTCGCGGACGGCTTTGTCTGTAAGTGCCGTGGCGCTGTGGAGACCTTTGTAGACTTGGTCGCGCGTGTCGGCGTAAACGTCAAAGCCTTGTGCGACTCGGCTGCCGTAGTGCTTGTACGCGTAGGTGCGTGCGGCAACGGCTTGGGCCTTGAGCGCTTCGAACTTGGATTCGTCGAGTTTGCCGATTTCGTAAGGAACGACGCCTCGCAAGTAATCTTCAATATCGATGACGTTGATGGCGTTTAGCTTGTTGCCATTGGCGGTGACGATAAATTCACCGTTGTAGCAGGCTTTATTGAGGCCTGCCTTGTCTGTTGCAATGGCGATGCAATCGCTTGCGGAAGATCCTGTGGCCTTGAAAACGCGTCGGTCAGCGGTCTGCTGGCGCTTTGATTTTGTCTTGATTTTGAGTTTGCCTTTAGAGGCCGTGATGTGCAGTTCTTCGTTCTTTTGACGGACGAAGATATTTGGCACACCGACAAAGACACCCACCTGGATAGGGCGGTTGAGTTCTTTGGCGATTTTTTGAGGAACGATGGTCTGCTCGGATACGCTATTTGCTTCGATTGGGCTATACTCAGAATTGCCGGCCGCAAGAGATGGGGTCGCCAAAGAGAGTGTCGTCAAAGCAACTGCTGAAAATATCCGGAGCAGGCCCATGGACCTTATTTCTTTTTGAGCTTCGCCTGGGTTTCTTTTGCCATCTTGCGGAGCTTGGACTGATTCATCGTGCGGTCCGACGTCGAGATCTTATCGACAAAGAGGTCGCCGTTGAGGTGGTCGCATTCGTGCTGGATACAGCGGGCGAACAGACCTTCGCAGTTATGAATTTCCTGGGCTTCGCCATTGATGTCAAAGAAACGAACTGTCACGCGGTCCGGACGGACAACGTTGCAGAAAATTTCCGGGAGGGAGAGGCAGCCTTCGTCATAATCGACGTTCTTGGCATCCGGTTCAGCTTCCCATTCAGGGTTGAACATGATGTACGGACGCGGTTCCTCTTCGTCTGGAATGGCGGTGTCGATGACCACGAGACGGATGTTCTTGCCAATCTGCGGAGCGGCAAGGCCGCAGCCCGGAGCATCGTACATGGTTTCGAGCATATCTTTTGCGAGCTGGCGGAGTTCCGGCGTGATTTCGGTGATGGGTTCGCACTTTTTGCGAAGCACCGGGTCACCGTAAATTCTGATGGGGAGAATGGCCATGATTACTTCTTTTCTTCGACCTTAGCGGAAGTGTCGTTGTTGATGACGCGGAGGATGGCTGCCTTTTCGAATTCGATGGTGGAGGTGCCAGTGCGGAGCGTGATGATGTTTTCTTCCATGCTAGCGATGGTGCCGATGATGCCTGCGGCGGTCATGACCTTGTCGCCCTTCTTGAGCTGCTTGCGCATTTCGTCCATCTGCTTCATTTCCTTCTGCTTCGGGCGGATGAAGAAGAGCCACATCACCACAAAGAGGAGGATGAGCGGGAGGAAGCTAGCGAGAGCGCCCGGCTGTTCCGGCTGAGCTGCTGCGTCCTGAGCGAAAGCGGCGATGGAGGAAAGAGTCACGAGAAGTGCAGAGAGTTTCATAATAAACCTTGTAAAAGGGTGAATGTGTTACGTAACAAAGATAGTAATTTGGATTTTAGAACTTAGAACTTAGAGCTTAGAATTGCTGGCAATAATCGATACTTGAATTTTTTTTTCGTTTTACAAGAAGGCGATTCTCGACTGTCATCCCGGACTTGTTCCGGGACGGGAATGACATACAGTCTATTGACTAATGACCGATGACTACTGACCAGTAATTAATTTCTTATCGAGCAATGGATAAATGCGGTTGAGTTCGAGCAGGTTTAGGAGCCTGTCGAAGTTGGCGCAATATTTTTCTTTGGGTAGCTCTTTGAGGAGCTGCTTTTGCAAAAGCGTTTCGAGGTTGCGCGGGGTGAGGCTCATCCCGTGCATAGTGCGCTTGGTCTGCGCAATCAAATCGCTGGTATTTACGGCAACGAGACCGTCGGACTGGAGCTCGCCTTTGTCGCAGGCAGCTTTCACGAATGCGGTGAGGATTGCCTGGTCGGTAAGCGAAAGAATGTTCGGCGATGTGCTCTTGTAAATGGCGCGATGGCGGAGCGTTTCGTAGAGAATCTTGATCAGCGGCTTGTTCTCTACCGATACGGATTCCGATTGCAGACGGACTAGCTTGAAGTCCTGTAAAATGATTAATAGTTTGTATGTACCGAACGCAGAAAGCTTTGAAAAATGAGCAATCTCGTGTTGTAGTGCATCTAAACTAATATTTTTTGCGGGCACCC
The DNA here is from genome assembly GCF_900177805.1 of Fibrobacter sp. UWB13. Lineage (NCBI taxonomy): Bacteria > Pseudomonadati > Fibrobacterota > Fibrobacteria > Fibrobacterales > Fibrobacteraceae > Fibrobacter > Fibrobacter sp. UWB13. The sequence continues at coordinate 27,989 of NZ_FXAX01000001.1, forward strand.
TCGAAAGTACAAACAACAGCGACGGGAACGTTGTAATCAAGTCGCTCTTACGCTTGTTCTCTTGCGCAATGTGGTTGCGTTGCGTGAGGAATGCGAGGATGGACTTGAGCCAGATGGGCTGTTCCTTCATCGTGTCGTGCAAGGCGCTTTGCGGAATGACTTCGAGTTCGCAGTCTTCTTCGGCGCAGACCGTGTAATCCATGGGTTCGCCTGCGATGAGACTGAGTTCACCAAACGTGGATCCGGGACCCAAATTCAGAACTTGCGTGCCGTTTTGCTCGTCTTTAGAAGTCGCGGTAAGCGTACCGCTTTTGACGATGTAAAAGGAATGGGTGAGGTCGCCTTGCTGGCAGAGTTTTTCGCCTTCTCTCAAAATCATTTGACCGTCCCCTTGAGATTTGGCTCGTACTGCAATGATAATAAATAGTAATTTACTTTATCTGTATTAAGCGCAAAAAGATTGTTCTCTTTTTCGCTGAACCATTCAAATTGCTGCATCTGGAGCCAGTCTGCAACGCTGACTTCAAGGTGGTGTTCCTTGAATAAATTTATCCATGCAGAGCCGTCCATGGTCGTTTCGGGGGCGAGTGTCGATAGCCAGACGAGGCTTCTCTTTTGCTGGAGTGTGAGCTTGAACGGAAGCCACGGAAGTTCAAGTTCTTGCGTCTTGAGGTAATCCGCAAAAATTTCGAGAAGGCGCGGGTCCGGGACGGTAAGCGTTGAGCCGTTGGCTTGCTGGATAAGCATCTTGCGGCGGATCAGCGTCTTTAGAGCTTCGTTTGCTGCGGGGAACGGCGTCTTGGTAAGCCACGAGAATTCTTGCAACAGCAACTGCTTTTGCAAAATTTCGTCTTTGCTGTAGAATTTGCAGAAAGAGGCGAGGCTTTCGAGCGGATTTTCCGTCTTTGCTGCGCGGATGGACTCGTTGATGCGGCGCGTTTTGGCCGAAATCGCCTTGATAGCGGCCAAAAGCCAGACGGGGAGCGCCTTTAGCTCGGATTCCATGCACTCGTCATTGATAATGGTGATGGTGGAATCGGTGGTCGCCTGGAAAATATAGCGTACGGGTTCGCGTTCAAGCAGGGCGCCTACGCCTACGAGATTTCCGGGATGGATCTTGAAAACGACCTTGTTGTTCGCTTTAGGGTCGAGTGCGACAAGCTCACCTTCGTTCAAAAGGATGATTTTCTTGTCTTCGTCCTCTGGTGAGGATACAACAAAACCCGCCTTCACGCGGAGTCGCGTGGGCGGGATAAGTCTTGGTTGCGAATTCCCCGTAATCATCGGGAAATAACCGCCTTCGAAGTCCGGCTAATTAAGCCTGGCGTTCTTCGATACGTGCAGCCTTACCGCGGAGGTCGCGCATGTAGTAAATGCGAGCCTGGTGAACCTTACCGGAGCGTTCGACAACGATGGAGTCGATGCGCGGGGAGTTGACCGGGAAGATACGTTCGACAGCGACTGCACCGGACATCTTGCGGACCGTGATGGACTTGCCGATGCCAGAGTTCTTCTGCTGAATAACGACGCCCTTGAACGGCTGGATACGTTCCTTGGTACCTTCGATAACCTTGACGTTAACGGTAACGGTATCGCCAGCACGGAATTCCGGAAGGTCGGTCTTCAAATTTTCGTTTTGGATTGCTTCAATGTTCAGGGACATAATGTGTACCTCGTTATTATTTGTCGCCAAATGTAGTATTTATTTCAAGATTTTTAAAGATGTCGGGGCGTCTTTCTTGCGTTCTTTTTAACGATTCTTGACGTCTCCACTCTGAAATGTTCTTGTGATGACCGGAAAGTAGCACCTCAGGCACCTTTTTTCCTTCGAATTCTTCGGGGCGGGTGTAGACAGGCCAGCCCAAAACGCCTTGTGCGAAGGAGTCCGTTTCACCGGATTCCTTGTGGCCCAGAGCCCCGTCCAGCAGTCGCACTACGGCGTCCGTGACGAGCATCGCCGGAAGTTCGCCTCCGCTCACGACGAAGTCCCCGATGGAAATTTCCATGTCGACCTCGGTCTGGCGGATGCGGTCATCGATTCCCTTGTAGTGTCCGCAGACAAGTACAAGGTGGTTTTCTTGAGAGAGTTCTTTGGCAATCTTGTGTGTGAAGGGGACGCCATCTGCCGTGAGGTAGATGACTTTTCCGCCATCTTCCTTGACTCCCGTGCTGCGAATGGCCTTCGCAAGCGGTTCGGGACGGAGTACCATGCCCGGTTCGCCACCGTACGGAACATCGTCCACCTGCCCGTAGGCGTTGATGGCGAAGTCTCGCAGATAGACTGTATTGAACTCAAACAAGCCTTTTGCCTGTGCGCGGCCCATGATTGAACTTTTCATCGGCGCGAACATTTCGGGGAAGATGGTGATGCAGTCGATCTTCATCGTTCCTCCGGGCAAACGGATTTTAAATAGTCGCTATCACAAACAATGAACTTTTCTTCGTCGTTGATTTCCTTGACGCAATCGTCAATCCAAGGGGCGAGGATGGACTTGCTGCTGAATTCGGATTGTGCGGCAAGGTCGAACTTGATGAGGAACGCATCGACCGTCATCAGTTCTTGCACTTCGATGACTTCGCCGACGTCGCGACCGTCTTCGGTGTGGACGCGGAAACCTTCCAGGTCGTCAAGATAGTATTCGCCTTCGGGGAGCGGGAGACGTTCGGATTCGGGAATCATGACGTCGCCATTGACGAGCGGGGAGAGTGCTTCTGGAGTGTCGAAACCCTTGAATTTCAAAAGCCAGAGGTTGTTTGCCTGCTTGGCATCTTCGAGGGTGAGTTCCAAAACTTCGCCATTCCTCTTTTGAACGCGCACGTCTTTAAGGCTCTTGCAGCGAGTCAGGTCGTGGGTCAGGGGCATCGCTTTGATGTAGCCTTTGACGCCATGCGCACGCATGAGCTGGCAGACGGTGATGAATTCTTGAGAGTCCATTTTAGAAGAAAGACGAGAGGTATTGTTTGTGCTTGGTTATTAGTTGTTAGTCATTGGTCATTAGTTGAAGTTTGACACCTGCGGTGCGTTTTATAACTAAAAGCTAATGACTGTTGACTGCTGACTAGCAAGAAAAAAAAGTCCCGTGCATGCGGCACGAGACTCTTTATTAAAGGCGTAATTAAGCCTGTGCTTCTTCAGCGGCCGGAGCTTCAGCAGCTGCCTTGGCAGCCTTTTCAGCTTCGAGGCGAGCCTGAGCCTTCGGGCTCAACTTGCGCTGCTTGGACTTGATTTCGCGAGCGACCGGAGCCTTGCCTTCGATAGAGCGGTTGGCCTTGAGGTCGTGGAACAAGTCAGAAATGCCTGTCTTCTTGAGGAGAGACTTGACAGTGTCAGACGGCTGTGCACCGACGGAGAGCCACTTGAGGACCTTTTCCTGTTCGAAGCGGATTTCCGGCTGCTTGAGGTTCGGGTTGAAGAAACCGACCTGTTCGATAAAGCTATCGTCGCGAGCCTTGCGGTTGTCGATGACGACGATGCGGTAGATCGGGTTGTGACGCTTGCCGAAGCGGGCGAGACGAATAACAGTTGCCATTTTATACCTCTTTATGGGGTTTTTCCCGAAATTTCGGGGTTTTAGTTCTTTTGATGCCAAATATAGCAAACTTGCTTTTGTGTGTAAAGGACGGCAATGAAAAAAAATCCGTCCTTTTCTTATAAATTAATTTGTTGGGCGGTGCAAAAATCTATAAAAATGCCGAAATTCATTCAAAAACGCCAAATTTGAGCCGGCGGATTACCTATGTGTGATATACTTCAAACTTCTTACAATCTGTGGCTGAATTCCAGTTGTTTTTCGATTTTCTCCCCAAATAAAGAGTTATATTAAGTATGTATAGTGATTTGAGGGGCCATTCTATGGATATGCAATTGACTTTTGAAGATGTTGCATCTGCACTTTCACTTGATTACGAGTGCGTATTCTTTGTCGATAACGAGACTAATCAGTATGCTTTGTTTGCATTTCGAGGCAAGCATACCAAGCTAGAACTAACCGATACGCGAGATTTTTGGGCGGATACGAAGGTCAATATGGAAGCCGTCGTCTATCCCGAAGACAAACAGTCGTTCTCGGAGCATATCAACCGCGAAACGCTCTTGAAAGCGATTCAAGACGATAACGTTTTTAATTTCAAGTACCGTCTGCTGGTGGAAGGGGAACCCGTCTGGTTCCAGATGAAGGCTGTCCTTGGCCGTTCGCAGGGGCGGGAATATTTGATTATCGGTGTGAACAACATTGACAAGCAAGAACGTGAACGATTGGAACTAGAGCAGAAGGCGTCTAAGAGCAAGACTTATGGTCAGATTGTGATGGCGCTTGCCGAGCGCTTCGATGCTTTGTACATGGTGGACCTCACTACGGAACACTTTGTGCAGTACAGGAGCGAACGCGTGTTCGAGGAATTGAGCATTGCGCTTGAAGGCGATGATTTCTTCATCCAGTTGAAGAAGGATGCAAAACAAGTTATCTATAAGGATGATTTTGCGTTGCTCACGGAATCTCTCACGAGAGATAATTTGTTGAAAGAATTGGACGAGTATGGCGTCTTTACGCTGACGTATCGCCTGAATACGCCGAAAGGACCTGTGTATGTAAAGCTCATGGCGGTATATGCCGACAAACAGCATATTATTATCAGCGTTACCAATGTCGATGCGATGGTGCGTCGCGAGCAGGAACTCAAGAAACAGGCGACCAAGAGCGAACTCTACGGGCAAATTGTGATGGCGCTTGCTGAGCGCTATGATGCCTTGTACATGGTGGATTTGGTGACAGACCATTTTGCACAGTACAAGAGTGAACGCTTGTTCTGCGAGTTGAGCATTACGGTTGAAGGCGATGACTTCTTCAATCAGCTGAAGAAGGATGCCATGCAGGTCATCTATAGTGAAGATATTCCTTTGATTACTGCCGCTTTAGAGCGAGAAGCTTTCTTGCGTGAACTCGATGAACATGGTGTGTTCTCGATGACGTACCGACTGAATAGCCCCAATGGTCCGATGTACGTGAATTTGGTGGCTGTCTATGCCGACAAGAATCATGTCGTTATCAGCGTGACCAACGTGGATGCGCAGGTGCGCCGTGAACAGAAAATCAGGGAAGAGGCGAGTGCCAATTATGAAAAGGCTCGCCACGATGATTTGACCGGCATCAGGAACAAGAACGCTTACGGTGAATTTGAAAAGAAATTGGATCAGCAAATCAAGTGCGGTAAGGATATTGAATTTGCGATTGCTCTCTGTGACGTGAACGGTCTCAAGACTGTAAACGACACGCAGGGACACAAGACGGGTGATATATACATTAGGGATGCTGCTAAGCTTATTTGCGAAACCTTTAAGCATAGCCCCGTATTCCGCGTGGGCGGTGATGAATTTGTTGTAGTTTTGCGTGGGTCTGATTTCACTAACCGCGAAGAGCTTTCACAGCAATTTTATGAAACCGTAAAGCGCAATGCCGAAGAAGACAAGGTTATTGTGGCTTGCGGCATTTCCGTGTACGACAAGGCTCACGACAAAAATACAGCCGCAGTCTTTGAACGCGCCGACGCCATGATGTACAGGAACAAGATGTCCCTCAAGGGCGGGCGCGACGAAATCATCAACACGATTATCAGAACCATCGGCGCGAGAATGAATATCTAGCGCCGAGCGTTCGATTATCTCTTCTTTTTCTTGTTCTTGTCTTTGGGCGGGGTGTAGTTCGAACCGATTGTACCGCCGTTGTTCTGGCGCTTGGCGAAATCGCCGACCTTCTTGAACATTTCCTTCATGCTTTCGTACTGCTTGAGGACTGCGTTCACGCGGGCGGCATCCGTGCCAGAACCCTTTGCGATACGGGCCTTGCGGCTACCGTCAATAATCTGCGGCTTCTTGCGTTCCTTCGGCGTCATGGAACTGAGCACTGCTTCCACATAGACCAACTGCTTTTCGTCAATCTGGTCGAGCGGGAGCTTGTTGAGTCCCGGGATGAGGCTCAAAATGTCCTTGATGCGGCCGAGCTTCTTGATCGTGCGGAGCTGCTTCAAGAAGTCGTTCAAGTCGAACGTGTTGTTGAGAATCTTTTTCTTGAGGTCCTTCGCGTCCTTTTCATCGATGACCTGCTGTGCTTTTTCCACGAGGGATACCACGTCGCCCATGCCGAGGATTCGGCTTGCCATGCGGTCCGGGTGGAAAAGGTCGATTTCGTTCAGCTTTTCGCCAACACCGATAAAGCATATAGGCACGCCCGTCATCTTCTTGATGCTGAGCGCTGCACCGCCGCGGGTGTCGCCATCCATCTTCGAGAGGCAGACGCCCGTGAAGTTCAGACGGTTCCAGAAAGTCTCGGCGACATTCACTGCTTCCTGACCGATCATGGCGTCAGCGACGAACAAAATTTCGTCCGGATGAACCGCGTCGCGTGCCTTTTCGAGTTCCTGCATCAACTCTTCGTCAATCTGCAAACGGCCTGCGGTATCGTAAATCACGAGGTCAAAACCGTTGTCCTTAGCATACTGGTAGCCGTGCTTGATGATTTCGACCGGATTGCCCTGGCCTTCGTCGTAAACCGGAACGCCGATGGACTTGCCGAGCACCTGCAACTGCTTGATTGCGGCCGGACGGTAAACGTCAGCGGCAACGAGGAGCGGCTTCCTCTTCTTCTTGCTGCGCATCCAGAGAGCAATCTTGCCTGCGAAAGTCGTCTTACCCGAACCCTGCAGACCAACCATCATGATGCCCACCGGAGATGGTGCGGAAAGGTTGATTTCCTTAGTTTCGCCACCCATGACGGCCACAAGCTCGTCGTGGATAATCTTCACAATCTGCTGACCCGGGGTCACGGAATTGAGCACTTCGGCGCCCATGGACTTTTCCTTGACAGACTTCACAAAGTCGCGGGTCACGTTGAAGTTCACGTCGGCAGCGAGGAACGCGCGACGCACCTCACGCAGCGATTCCGCCACATTTTCTTCGGTAAGTTTGCCCTGCCCACGCAGGTTCTTGAGAGTATTTTCTAGAGAATCAGTCAGCTGTGAAAACATAGTGGGTCAAAGATAGTAATTAGAACTTAGAACTTAGAGCTTAGAACTTAGAAAAGTGTGTGAAAAAGCTTGTAATGGTGTCATTCTGAGCGGAGCCAGTAAGGCGAAGTCGAAGAATCTATAAAATTTAGGAATGTTGGTGAAAATGCTTGTAATGACGTCATCCTGAACGCGAAGCGTGAAGGATCCAGTAAATTTTATATGGGGAGGGAGAAGTCTCTCCCTCGCTTCAGCCTTGGCTTCCGCTACCTTCTCGAGCGGGCTTCAGACGCCAGCCCGCAACGCCTGGCTTACCCCGCCCACCCACCCTAAAATTCTTTTGAAAAATCCCACTTTAGAAGAAAAAATCACTCTTTTGTAAACTTTTTGTGCGTTTCGCTCTTTTTTAAGTTATCTTTTTAACGAAATAGAGTTTTTGCTCTTGTTCTCTAGTCGAAATCTGCAAATTTCAAAAGAACGAGGACAAGGCGAACGCTCACGCAGGCATGCCGCTTTAGCGGTATGTTTCAGTTTGCTATGCCGACTTATGAGTCGGTCTTTGGTCGTATGGCCAAGGGCAACAGCCCTTTGGGGGCGTGGGTCGTTTGCGTTTATCGTTCTTAGGCTTTGCAGAGCCCCGGCTAGATAAATGCAACGATCTGCGCCTTTTTTGTATTCTTGCATAAATAGACGAAGTTCTTTGTTGAACAGGGGCGAAACCCGAATGTTTAAAGGAAGGGGTTCAGCTAATGGAAAACGAAGAACTTGCCAAACGTCGCAATTTAGTCAAAAAAATCGGACGTTTTTTCGGTTGGTGTGATAGCAAAATTTTCAACATTCACTTACGTCTTGTAAAGGGTTTGTTGGACAAGGAAACGCAGGCTAGGGCCCAGGGCCTTATCGATGACAAGCTTCACTTCAAGACAATCGGAGCCTTTATCACGTGGCTTGTGGTATTTCCTTGTCATGCATCGAAATATTCCACACGCAAATTTAAGCAAGCGATTGTCCGAATAGCCATTTCTGCAATACTTGCTTTTTTGCCGATGATACTACTGTTAGCTTTTATTGATCAGGTCTGTCCATCTTACAAGGATTCATTTAAAGAAAATCTTCTCATCCTTCATGTCGTGATGACCGCCGTGATGTTTTTTTTCTTTGTGAAATTCGGGACAGTCTTGATAAGGATTGTCACAAGTTTGCTGATACTCGCGATTCTAATGGCTTCGTTCGCTTTCCTTTTAAGTGATGCGGCTCCCGAAACGAAATCAGTTATATTCATTGCATTTGAAGTGGTGATTGCGATATTCTTCCTGCTATGGAACTTTTGGCCGAAGAAAAAAACAAACGAGGATTCGTAACTTGTGCAACACTAAATGTATTTCGTTCAGTTATTAAAACTTCTCTTTTTACAAGGAACTTAGAATCTATGGATTACAATAACGAGGCTAAAGAAAATAGGCTAGAAGAGTTAAAAATTAACATTATCGCATATCAAGGAAAAATTGAAGAAGCTGAAAGAACTCATGCTGTGAACGAGTATACTCTTAGTGCATGGAAAAAAGAATTAAAGGCTTTTGAATCAGAAATGGATTCGTTGAAAAATTCTCCCGAAAACGAAATTACCCTTAATTTTGATTAATAAGGAATTTGATAAAACCATTTGCAAACGCAAAACGCACTGTGCCGGAACCCGCACGACATGGTGTGTAATAGAATGCGGGATGAAATAAGAGGTAAATTATGATAGCCACTGTTACTGAAGATGATGCAGATATCACAATTTGGGACGAAACTGGAAATTGGGTCGCGCACATTCATAAATATTCAGGTTACAAACTTGCTGGTTATACGTCAGCGACTGTATCTGTCAATATTCCTGGTGGTCAAACTTTAGTTTTCAATGAGAAGGGACAACACATAAAAACGATTGGATGACTTAAGAAAAAATAATGGTATTTTATACATCTGCGATTAGCGGCATATGAATATAAAATGGGTGTTCATATGTCGCTTTTAAGTTGATTTTCTTTTGGCAATTCCGTAGCCAAATGCGATATATGGATGGAGACTATCCATGACTCTAGAAGAACTTGAAAAGATAATTTTGCCACATACCACAAAAGAGATCGAATACGGCCAGTAGCAATACTTGTTCAATATCGATGCAAAACGGCATTATTCGTCAATGAGGACTACATGAAAAGAATACTTCTGTTATTACTCACACTTTCTGTCTTGACTTTTGCTGCCAAGCCTTCGGGCGTATGGCGCTTTGCCCGCACAAATTCTATGCAATCTACGGCTTGGAATCATCCGGGCGAACTTATTGACCTTGGCGATAGGCTGGTGTGCCATTATGTTGGGCAAATTAATTTTCCGCCTAACAGATATGGCAACTGTGATGATATACTCATATTGCATCTTGCCAAAGCTCAAGCTATGGAAGAAAACGGAAAAATTATTGGGCTATACTGTGCATACGATTGGTCATTCCCTGATATGGGAGGAAACTACCTGACCAATGATGTGTATCGTGATAATTGTCCAGATATCTTGGCTGCGGTGAATGGTGGATTCGACGTGATAGGTGAATACTGGTTCAAACCCATGGAAAACCAGACTATCTATTATGAGGACGGCAAACCGATCAAGCAGACTCTATCGAATACGCGGGAAACCTTGGACCGATTCGACAAACGCTATGAAAACCAAATTCGGTATCGCGATACATACGACTGGATTCAGTTGAAGCCCGGCTATGGGTGGGATCAGTGGGAGCGACCGGGGAGCGTGTATGAATCGGGACGAAAAACGAATGGAAAAGGTAAGGCGAAAAAGCGTTAGGGATTGTGACCCCTTGGGGCGAAGACTTGCGTGCTGTTCTCTTTGATGTTTACGGAAGCAAGGCTTCGTTTTAGGAGATTGGCAACGAGCGAAGCGAAGGTGACAAACCCTAAAATATAGCCCGACCCGCATGTATGCGGGGAACGCCCAAAAGAAAATTATGAATATAGCAGGCCGCGTGAACGACCTGCTTTTTCTATGGAAAGTGCGGCCCCTTGCACGCATAGTTTTGAAATGGTATATTCATGGTATAGATAGCACTTCGTCCTGCTGACAGCGTATTCGATCCGGGCAGGTTGTTTCACTATCTGCTTGACGCCGACCTCCCTTTGTTTCGCTTGGCAGGCGAAAATATTCGAGGCAGCATACACCCTATGGGGAAACTGGCCCCCTGGCGATCAACGTAGAGCACCGTCTGTCATAAGAAAAATATGGTAGACGTAAAGCCTTGTTGTTTAAGGTTTGCGAACGATTGCGTTGTGGCGATCGCTGTGTTCTACTGTCGTTGTTCTGGTTCTCGTTTGCAGATCACAACTGTTTAACCATTCAAAAAAGGACATCCCGTTTGGCGGGATGAATCAAAATATGGATTGTTCTCAGCACTATAAAATGCTCAAGGATATGGAAAAGGATCCGAAGAATCTTGCCAAGTATCAAAAAATGTACAAGTACGCTTATCTTTTAAGTGATGGCGTTTTCAAGATTGTATTCACGGAGGAAAAGTCGCATTCGCTTCTTATTTCGCTGTTGAATGCGATGCTTGACTTGCATGGTGGCGATGCCATCGGAGAAATCTCGCTGGAAATGCAGGAATTTCCGGGTATTTTCAATAAGAAAAACTGTATTGTCGATATCATTGGCACGACCAATGCTGGCGAAAAAGTTCTTGTTGAAATTCAACAGCAGAAGGACAAGTTTTTCAAGGATCGCGTGGAATACTATGTATCACGTGTTATTGAAAATCAGGTCCATAAAAGCGAAAAATTTGAATTGCCGCATATCTATTTTCTTGGGCTTTTGGATTTTGAACTTTTTCCGGAAGAAGAACATGAATACATCCATCATGTCGATGAAATGTGTCATGGCAAGAAGTTCTTCCCAAAGATTCAGAAGGTTTTCGTGGAGATCGAAAAGTTTTTTAAGCTCGAAAAGTTGGGATTTACCAAGGATGACGAATCTGATGCCGCTCAGTGGCTACGTGCTATCAGGGTTGTTATCAAGGAAGAACCTGCTCCTGAAAAAATTATGCAGAATGAAACGTTTAGGCGGTTGCTTGAATCGGTGAAATTGATTAATTTTGCAGAAGAGCTTTTCAACTGCGAGGTAAAGAAAATGACGGATGTGATGGCTGAACGCGAAAACGCTTTTGCCGAAGGCAAGGAAGTGGGCCGTGCTGAAGGGGCTTCTGCCGAGCGGACGAAAGCGAATCAGGAAAAGCGTCAAATGGCGAAAAGTCTCAAGGAACAGAATGTCGATGTTTCTATAATCGCTAAATCGACAGGTTTTTCTGAAGAGGAAATTCTCAGTTTATAGCTGAAATTCAGTTTTTAAGAATGCAAAACAGCAGGCCGTGCGAACGACCTGCTGTTTCTTGTATTGCTTTTTTACAGCCTTTGTCCTTCGTTCCAGTAATCGGTGGGCTGCTCGACGCCGCATTCTTTTGCGATGTAGACGGGTTCGAGGCCTTTCTTCTTTTGGTCGGTGTAGTTTTTGAGTGCCTTAATGGCGATTGGCGAGAGAATCAAGATGACGGGGATGTTCACGAGGACCATGAGGCCTTGGCAAAGGTCTGCGCTGTCCCAGGCAAACGATGCGCTGGAGGTGGCGCCTAAGAAGACGATGGCGGTTGCGATGGTCTTGAATACGTTGCGGATTTTCTTGGAGGGGCGCCTGTTCAAGATGAAACGGAGGCAGCCTTCGGTGTAGTAGTAGTTCCCGATGAGCGTGGTGTAGCCAAAGAGGCACATGGAGAATGTGATGAAGACGGCGCCGTTGCTGCCGAGAACGGAGGCGAGAGACTTTTGTACGTAAATGATTCCCGAGATGTCCTTGCTGGGCTCGATGTTGGTCGAGAGGCACATGAGGGCTGTGGCGGAGCAGATGAGGAGCGTGTCGATGAATACGGAGAGTGATTGCACGAGGCCTTGCTTGACGGGGTGCGAGACGCTTGCGCTTGCACTCGCGTTCGGGGCGGAACCCATACCTGCTTCGTTGGAGTAGAGGCCGCGCTTGATGCCGTACATGATGCAGCTTCCGGCGAAGCCGCCGAATCCAGCGTCAAACGAAAATGCGTTTTGGAAAATTGTGCCGAACATGGCAGGAACATTCGAGATGTTGTAGATGATAATGCCGAAGGCGACGATGACGTAGATAGTTCCCATGAAGGGGACTAGGTAACTTGTGATGGTGGAGATTTTCTTTGCGCCTTCCCAGATGCAAAGAGCGAAGAGGGCGGCTAAAATGAATCCGACGATGAACGGTGTGGATGCCTGATCGTAGAATTTGTATCCGGTGAGGGAGTCCTGAATGTTGTACGAGGCGAGCAGGTTGTAGCCCACGATGTAGGTGAGGAGCACAAAGCCCGAGAAGAGAACGCCTAGCCAACGTTTGCCGAGTGCTGTCTGGATGTAATAGGACGGTCCGCCGTAAGAGTGTCCTGTGACATCGTCATGGCGCTTGTAAATCTGGGCGAGGGTGGATTCTACGAATGCAGATGCTGCGCCGAGGATGGCAATGACCCACATCCAGAAAATGGCGCCGGGGCCACCGAGGCAAACGGCCGAAGATACGCCGACGATGTTTCCGGTGCCGACGCGGGAGGCTGTCGAGACCATCAATGCCGCAAATGACGAAATTCCGTGCTTGTGCAATGGCTTTTCGCGAGTGACGCGGAATGTTTCAATCAGATAGCGGACTTGTGGAAATCCCAAGCGAACGGAAAGAAATACCCCGGCTACAATCAAAAATAGCGGGACTATGTAGAAATCATACAGGGCGGTGTTAAGCGCCGAAACAATGGGATGTAAGGGGTTTGACATAGAAATCTCCTATTGGATAAATAGTAGAAAAATTTTTAAATTTCTCCGCCATGCAACCGTTAAGTAAACGCACTGAAACTTTTACCGATTCCGTTATCCGCCGAATGACCCGCATTGCAAATGCTTGCGGGGCTATTAACTTGTCGCAGGGGTTCCCTGATTTTGACCCGCCTGAGGCGCTCACGAAGCGTCTTTCGGAAGTGGCTTTGACGGGGCCGCACCAGTATGCGATTACTTTTGGCGCACAGAATTTCCGCGAGGCGCTGAGCGATAAGCAGTTCCATTTTAGCGGGTTGCGTTACGATCCGCAAAAAGAAATTGTGATTACTTGCGGCAGTACTGAAGCGATGATGGCTTCGATGATGTCGGTCTGCAATCCGGGCGATAAGGTGGTGCTGTTCTCGCCGTTTTACGAGAACTATTCTGCGGATACGATTCTTTGCGGGGCGACTCCGGTTTATGTGCCGCTTTCGCCGGTGGACTTGAGCTTTGATGCGAATGTCTTGGAAAGTGCGATGGCGCAACCTGGCGTGAAGGCGCTGGTGCTTTGCAATCCGGCAAATCCGAGTGGTAAAGTCTTTACGCACGAAGAACTTTCGATTATTGCATCGCTTGCTGTCAAGTACGATTTATATGTGATTACAGACGAGGTTTACGAGCATATTGTTTTTGCTCCGCATCGCCACACGTACATAGCGACGCTCCCGGGAATGTTCGAACGCACGATTGAATGTAGCAGCTTGAGCAAGACTTACTCGATTACGGGCTGGCGTTTGGGCTATGTGCTTGCAGCGGAACCGGTTATGGAACGCATCAAGAAGGTGCATGACTTCTTGACGGTGGGTGCTGCGGCTCCGTTGATGGAAGCGGCTGTGACGGCGCTCCGTTTTGACGACTCGTACTATACGGGTTTGCAGGCGCATTACACGCACATGAAGGATGTATTTACAAACGGACTCCGCAATCTCGGTTTGCGTTTTACCGAACCGCAAGGGGCTTACTTTGTGCTGATTGATATTTCGGAATTCGGATACGGTCGCCGCGAATCTTGTAGCGCTTCGAAATGCGCGGCCGGCACATTGCCCGATGAACAATTCTGCATTGATATGGCGCAGAAGGTGGGCGTTGCAGCTGTTCCTGGCTCAAGCTTCTTCCGCGAACCGGTGGACCATCTTGTTCGTTTGCACTTCGCGAAGAAAGATGAAACGCTCTACGAAGCGCTCAACCGCTTGGAAAATTTGAAAAAGTTGAAACGATAGCTTGTGTGAATTAATTTGTAATTGAAAGGTGTAGCGGAATGCTGCTCCTTTTTTAGTTATAAAAAAATTGTATTATCAGTAATGAAATAATAGTATTGGACAAAAGCCTCCGCAGAATCTAATATTGTGCCAACAAAAAAACAACTTAACAACGGAGGAATCAATGAATATCTTTAAAAAAAATACGAAACTTTCGACTATTATTTTAGCATCACTCCTTTCACTTTCTGCATGTTCTGATGACGATTCAAATTCTGTCGCTCCTTCAAGCTCTGAAGAACATGAACATCATGCTACGGAATCTGGTGACCACAAATCTGCATCAAGCGGCTTGACGCTTGGCGATGAAAATATTAAAGATGGCATCATTTTCTTGCAGGATACGACAATTAATGGCGTGTTGACGGTGAATACTTCAACGCCGGGCGCAACTGTTTTGAAAAATGTCAAGGTCACGGGAAATCTGTTGATCAAACGCGCTGGCCGTGTTGATTTTTCGGGTAGTGCCGATGTGGTTCACGTGGGTAGCAGCAATACAGATGTCTATGCCTTTGATGATGTTGCTCTGGTAAATGGTCATCATTTTATGGGCAAGAACAATACCTTTACGACCAAGAGATTCTCGGATTATCAGGAAGTGGATTGGACCGAAAAGGCTGCGCATTTGTCTACAGGAATCCACTTGGCTTATACGGTCACGGGTGACGAAAAGGGCACTCCTGTCATTTTGATCCACGGCCTTACGGATGGTCGCGTTTCTTGGTCGCAGGTGGCTCCACAGCTTGCCAAGAAGGGCTATCGCGTTTATGTTCCGGAACTCCGCGGTAACGGAAAGACGGATAAACCTATTGAAGAATCGGCTTATGCGCTCAAGGAATTGACGAATGATATCGCAGCCTTTATTGATAAACTTGAACTGAAGAAGCCGCATATTGTTGGTCATTCTCTAGGCGCGTTTGTGGCGCAGGAACTCTCTATTTTGCATGCCGATAAAATTGCATCCATTACATTGATTGGCTCGGGCGCTGCGGTCGATGAAACGAATGCCACGATAGATTGGCTTGTGAATGGCACAGGTGATAAAAATTTTGATGGAATTTTTGCTTACGATTCCACGCAGAAACTTCCTGAATCCTTCATTGAAAAGTGGGGCGAAAATACGAATTCCGATGAAGAATTCCAAGCGGCGAACTTGGAACATTTAAAACAAGTTCCTTACTATACATGGAAATTCCTCGTCAGGAATTTGTTGAAGATTGATAATTCGAATCGTCTTTCTTCGATTAAATCGGATGTCCAGATTATCTGGGGTACAAAGGACGCTATATTCGATAAAAAGTCGCAGGAAGCGTTGCAGGATGGCCTTTCTAAGGCAAAGAAAGTCGTGTTCCGTGAAGTCAAAGATGCGGACCATAATACACATTGGGGCTCCAAAGCCGCTGTAGAAACGGTAACGGACTACATCGATAACTTTATCAAGGGCGACAAGTAATTATTAATTATGGGGAGGAGTATCTGTAAAATGATACTCCTTTGTGTTATGAATAAAATAATTTTATCATGCGTTTTATTGTTTGCTGGTGTCGCTTTTTCTGAAATTCGCCCGAAGTTGGACCTTTCTGGGATGGTGATGGTCCACGCTTATGCCGATTGGAATACGGATGAGCCTAAGGTTACGCACCGTTTTGAATCTATGCTAGATTTGGACTTTGACCTTCGTTTTAACGATCGCTGGTCTGCATGGCTTGAACTCGAAGCGATGGGGATGGCGATGAACGGAATGGAGAATATGGAAGGGATGGACATGGGCGATGAATCGTCTATGGATCCCGTAAATCCTGCTGTTGTCTTTAATGGCGCGTATATTCAATACACTCGTTCGGAACGCACTTTCTTTCGCGTTGGTGACTTGAAATTTTTTGAAGGTATTTTCAAGAATTATTATGATTTCGGGGATCCGCGCGATGACGCTGCAGGCATTTCGCAAAAGACGATTCGCGGTTTAGAATTCCAGTGGAACGGATTGCGATTTGATATAGGTTTTGGCACTGCGGGCAATGACCAAAGTTGCCATTACCATTTCATGTTTGGCGAGTACATGGGAATGGATTGTCTGGAAGGTTATACGTATGAAGTTCATGCGGCGTACGACCTAGAAATTGCAAATCAAGTTTTCCGTCCTTATTTTGATTACAAAAGCTATCAGCGTAAAGACTACAATGAACTTTATGCGGGGTTAGATTTATCGCTATCTTTGGGAAACTTTGCTTTCCACGGGTTGTACGGATTTCATTCGGTATTCCTCGCAAGTGACGATGCTGTCTCGAACCACGTCTTGCTTGTAGAACCGTCATTTGATATTTCGAGATTTTGCATAGTGGGCTCTTTGTTCTATGCGTTCATCGATGACCCTATTCGTACAAGTCTAGAAATCACGACGCGACCGGAATACTTCTTTGCTTTCATTGAACCGAGTGTTGCCGTGAATGAATATCTGAGTATCGGCGTTCCTTTGGAATTGCATACGAACAGCTTAGATAAAAAGGATGACTTGGGCTCTGTGCGCATCGGCGGAAGATTCTACTTTAATGTTCCTGACTTTAAAATAGATATTATTTCGATGGTGCTTGTCGATATCCCGTATGGCGATGATTGGCCGTCCGAAGGGAATAAGAATGATCCTTCCTTTATTTTTGGTGTAGAAGCGATGTTTGACTTCTAGGAGCTCATATGAAAAAGATTGTATTACTTTGTATTTTGCTGAGTTCCCTTGCGATGGCTCGTTTTGATTGCTGTGCCCGCAAACGCGCAACTGTCAAAAAAGAGGAAACGTCATTGACGTTTTCGGTGGGTGTAGTTCGCGCAGAAGATGAGTCCCTGCTGAAGAAGGCTTCATCTTCGCTTGCCAAGGAATCTATCACGTTACAGATAAAAAAGTGGGATACTCAGGAGCATGCCAACGAGGCGCTTGCCAAAGGCTTTGTCGATGGCTTGTATATCGATAGCCTTTGGTTTAACTCGGATTCAGATAAGAAAGAAGTTCTCTTGAGGCTGAAAAAAGAAATAGGAAAGTAAAATCGGCTGTCGCGCGGTCTTTGATTTTTTCTATCTTTGCCAAGCTATGGTTGATGCTATTTTAAATAGGTTCTATAAACCTTCGAAATTCAAGAAGAACGGGGACGTGAAGGATGTGCTCGTGGTGGCACTCCCGATGCTTCTGTCTATGTCGTTTGACACGTTCATGACGTTCATCGACCGTTTGTTCCTCTCGAAGCTTGGCCCTGCCGAAATGAATGCGGCGCTTGGGGCGGGGGCGGTGCAGCTTGCACTCACGATGTTTTTTACGGGCGCGATTAGCTATACGACGGCAATGGTGGCTCAGCGCTTGGGTGGTAAAAAACGCTGGGATTGTGCCCGCGTGTTCATGCAGTCGGTGTACTTGTCGCTGATTTCTGTGCCGCTTTTGTACCTCACGATTCCACTGGGGCATTTTGCGTTTGGACTGGAACATTTGCCGGCCGACCAGCTTGAATACCAGAAGACGTATTTCAACATTTTGATGTTCGGCGGCGTAATCAACTTGTTGCGTAATGCGGCGCCGTGTTTCTTTAGCGGTATTGGCGAAACCAAGGTCGTGATGAAGGCTGCTTTCGTTGGCATGATTGTGAACGTGGCCTGCAACTTTGTATTGGTTTATGGCTACGGTCCGATTCCCGCGATGGGCGTTGCGGGCGCTGCTTATGGCACGCTCATTGGCAATGTGGTTTCTACGGTGATTCTGTTTGCGAAGTTCTTTAGCAATAGCTGCCACCGCCGTTTCCGCACGCGTTTTGCGTTTGCGTTTAGCTGGCCGTTGACTCGCGAACTTTTGAAAAAGGGCATCCCGTCTGGCGTTGAGATGTTCTTGAACATGGCGGCGTTCCAGTCGTTGATTTTGATGTTCCATGCGCTTGGGCCTGAGGCGGCGACCGCGTCTTCGATCATGTTCAACTGGGACTTGGTGGCGTATGTGCCGCTGATGGGGTTGGAGGTCGCGTCGACGAGTTTGGTGGGGCGCTATGTGGGCGCCAAGAATGCCGCTGCGGCAACGCGTTCGACTTATTCCGGGCTTAAGCTCGGCTGGGGCTATTCCCTGGTAATGGGGATTTTCTTCATCTTCTTGCCGGGAGTGCTGACGGATATTTTCAAGCCGGATGTTGCCGAGGCGACGGAAAGCGCGCTTGCGATTTTTAATGCGGCTCGCCCGATGAGCATGTTCATGCTTCGGATTGCGACGTTCTACATTTTTGTTGAAGTCTTGCTCGTGATTTATGCGGGTGCGCTTCGCGGTGCGGGCGATACGGTCTGGGTGATGTTCGCTTGCGGTATCATGAACTGGTTCGTGGCAATTGCCTTGTACATCGTGGCTTACGTCTTCTATCTGCCGGCCCATTACGCTTGGATTGTGGTGGTTGCCGTTTATAGCACGGCTCCGCTGATTTTCTGGCGTCGCTGGAAGAGCGGAAAATGGCGCAGACACGTGATGAACGCTAAATAAAGCTCGAAAATCGTAGATTCGGGGCTTTTTTACAACTTTTAACTAGGCTTATTGAAGTGCCGTAGGTATATTTATATTGCCTGCGGCTTTTTTGTTTTGCTTTTTGGTGGTGGCTAATTTTTTAGCAGAAGTCGTGGGAGAGGATTGGAATTGGATATGAAAAAAAATCACGTCATTGCGGGCTTCGTTGCGCTCGCATCTATCGCTTTTGCTGCCCCGCCGTCTAACTTTAGCGGCTGGAATCTCGTTTTTGAAGATAACTTTGACGGCACTTCGCTTGACACGAAAAAGTGGAATTCGACGTACAACTGGGGCCCGACGCATAACCATCGCGCCTACTGCGCCAAAGAAAACGTGATTGTCTCCGATGGAACGCTCAAGCTCAAGGGCGAAAAGAAAACACACCCGGATGCCAAGGGCAGAACGGCAAAGTTCAACAACAAGGAAATCCCTGTCGATTACACTTCGGGTGCAATTGACACAAAGGGAAAATTTGAAGTCAAGTACGGCTATATCGAAGGCCGATTCAAGGCGCCCTCACAAAAGGGAACTTGGCCTGCGTTTTGGACGTTGCAAGACGGCTGGCCTCCAGAAATTGACATCTTGGAAATCCCAGCATCACGCAAGCAACACCATTACTATTTGCATTACACCGACCCGAGCTGGTACAACAGCCATGGTTCGGCGTGGGATCACGAAGCCTCTTTTGGCGGCCATAAGGACGACAATGTGGACCGTTCGGCGGACTTCCACACGTATGCGGTGGAATGGGACGAGTCGACGCTTAGCTTTTATTTTGACGACAAAAAGTTTGCAAGTTACAACCGCCCGACTGAAATCAAGCAGCTTTCGGCGCAGTACATTATCGTGAATTTGGCGATTGGCGGCTGGGCGGGCGATGATATTGAAATCACGTCGGACAAGCCTGCGTATTTCGAAGCAGACTGGGTGCGTGTATGGCAGGCGAAACCAGCAAAGCCCGATACCGTGCGCATTATGTCGATGAATTTTGGTACATGCATGACGCGAACTGCCGAGGACAAGCTTGCGCTTGGCGATTGCAACGGCGATAATGCGATTGCGACGATTACTCCGCTATCTTCGACGACTTACCGCATCAATTTTGGCGATATCTCGCTAGATACGCCGAATGAGTCAACCGATGCGGGTGTGACGATGGGCCTTTACAAGTGGAACGGCGGCGGTCATCAAAAGGTGGTCATGGAAAAGCAATCCGGCTACGAGGGCTCCGTGGTGCGCATGAAAATGCAGCACAGCAATATGTACCTGCGTGCAACGACGGATGGCGAACGCGTGGTGCAAAGTTGGGCTGATGACTGGGAATGGAATCAGATGTGGCGCTTGCTCAAATCCAATGATGAAATTCCGACGAAGGACCCGTCTGTTGGAATCCACGAGACTGCGCGGACGATTGCCCCTGCTTATGGCGCTAGAGTTTTCCGCAAGAATGGAATGCTTTATGTGCAGTTCGGCGATCGTAACGGGGGCGTGCCTAACAATAATGGCACGAAGCTTGAGCCTCGTGCCTACGATTTCAAAGGTCGTTTGCAAAAGTAAGAACTATTCTTTTCTCTTGTATCCGCTGAGCCCGAGTAAAATCAGGGCCGGCGTGTAGAAATACCATACAAAGTTGTTGGCGACTGTGGCCACGATTTCTTGAACGCTGTGGTCTTCGCCTGTCGCAAGTGAAATGCCTACGCACACGTCGCAGCAGACAAAAAGAATCATTCCGCGCTTGATGTTGCGTGCGTTTTTAGCAGGGAAGTATCCCTTTTTTGGAGCCTGGAGGGCTACTGCGAGCGAACAGAACAGGAATGAAGCGTAAGTCGCGATAATCGGGACGGTCGGTCCTTCGAAAATGCGGAACAGGTGCAGCGCATTCGTGATGAACATGACTGTAAACGGAATAATCAAAATCCAAGGGGAACTCTTGTCCGTATCGCTTGTACGCGTGTGGCGGTAAATGAAAAATGCCTGCACAACCATAAAGAAGCAAATGCCAAGCAACGTGTAATCGCTACGGTGCTCCAGAACATGAGCGTAGTTGTGCATGATTTTCAAACAGAAATCCGCGCACAAAGCCATAGCGAAACCCGCCTGCAAAAAGTTGCGGTCGCGCTTGCACAGGCAATTTTCGCCAATGAAAAATACGACAATCGTCATGATGGCGGTAACAGCGAACTTAGCGATGTTCTGGTAGTTGCTGCTTTCAACGAGACACTGCTCGACGGCACCGCAGTTGTAAAATACAAGCCAGTCTCTCACGAAGAATGTAATCATGAGAATCCCGACGATAATAATAAGCGAAGTTATAAGTGTTTTCTTGTTCATAACGTATAATATAAGTAATGAAAATACATTCAATCGTTAGTTGTAAAATAAAACAATGGAAATATTTGCCCTAATTGCTTGTTTGTCTATTTTGTGTATAAATTTTAATTGGATGGGTCCGTGTGTTAGGACCGATGTTGATTGGAGTGTATATGAAAAAATGGCCTATAGCGGTTTACTTTACCGCTATTGTTTCTGCGTTCGCTCAGTGGGGCGGCGGTGGATTCGGAGGTGGTGGATTTGGCGGTCCGCAATCTGGCAACAGTAGGATGGAGTACTCTGAAAAGTTTGCCGATGTAAATTATGTGGGCGATGGCAAAGTCTACCATACGCTGGATATTTACTTGCCCAAGGAGAGCAAGGATTCTTATCCGGTTGTTATCCATACATACGGTAGCGCTTGGAGCCAGAACAATTCCAAGGGCTCTGCGGATTTAAATACAATCTGTGCGGCGCTTCTTAAGGCTGGCTATGCTGTGGTTACTCCGAATCACCGTTCCGCAAGCGATGCGATTTATCCGGCGCAACTTCATGACCTCAAAGCTGTTGTGCGTTTTATGCGTGGCAACGCTTCAAAGTATAAAATCGATACGAATTTTATTGCCATGTCAGGGTTCTCGTCGGGTGGTCACCTTTCTAGTTTGGTCGCAACAACCTGTGGCTTGAAAGAAGGCAAGTCTGGGTCTGAGACTGTAGATTTAGTGGGCTCGCTCGGTGAATTTACTTCGTTCAGTAGCTGCATTGATGCTGCAACGCTGTGGTCTCCGCCGACAGATATTTATACAATGAATCCAATCAATAATTTCATGGGTTCGGGAACATACGAGGGCGCTTTTATCGGTGCTGAACGTGAGGGTAATAAAGACAAGTGGATGGTGGCGAGTTCACCGTATTACGCAAGTGACGATGATCCGCCTATAATCCTTTTTCATGGGACGTCCGACCAAATTGTGAACAAGGAACAGAGTCAGGAACTTTACGATTCCCTCAAGGCGCATAATGTCGTGGCGGAACTTGTTTCTGTGCAGGGCGGTTCCCATGGAGGGAATGAAATGTATGTCGAGGCGAATCTCGATAAAATGGTCAAGTTCTTTAATGATGCTCGCGAGGCTAAAGTTGCGAAAGCTCTAGATGTACCGGATTCGTTGAATAGAGATTCGGATGTTGTTGCCTTACCGTATTTTTCAAAATCGTATGGAGTGGAAATTTGCGGAAATCGTTTGCTTGTTCGCGGAGGTATGGACTCGTTCCGCTATACAATTATGTCCGTGAATGGATCTCACAAAGTTCATGGATATTTCCGCAAGGATCTTGACTTGTCTTCGTTGCCGCCTGGCGTTTACGGAATTGTTGTGAAATCGCCTGCGGGTTCAACAGATATTGTAAGGTTTGTTAAAAATTAAATAGTTTATCCTAACTCAACTTCTTCAAAACGGTATTTCTGTTTAACGTCCGGATACTTTTCGTGATCGACTTCGCTTAGGAACATGGATTTCTCGCGAAGCCAGACTGTATTGTCTCCGTAAAGGGCGCGGTAGATGACGTATTCATCTTCGGTTTCGGAATGTTTCGCTACTCCCTCAACAATGTAGTAGCGGTTTTTAAAGTGCCTGTAAATGCCGTGAATTTTAAGCTCTCTGTTTTCCATAAATATTATCCCAAATATTCAAGATTGAATTTTTTTTTCAATTTTTTGTAACTTATTACAATTCGTGAAACCTCTTTTACATCGTACGTAATATGTTGAATTGCAAAAAAAATATTTGTTTTGCAATTTACCTTATTTCGTGCGAATTCGCAAGAGCTTTTGTTATATTTTGACACGTAAAAACCGCAAGAATTCTTGCTCGGGAGGCGTAAGATGATTTCTTTGAATGACTATCTGTTTTCTGGAAATACGGTGCTGAAAATTTTGCATCAATATTCAAATGATCTCAGAAACAGTGCTAAGGAAACGCATAATAGCATTGATCTTGCGCATTCGAATTTTTTAATTCAGATTATTGAACTGCTAGAACACAATGACTTTTTGACTTCGCAATCTCAACGAATAAAAGAATTCTACAAGTACATGACGAGGGAATATCCTTTCTTGGCGTTTACGTTCAAGGGACGCATCAAGTCTTTGATTCGCGCCGAAGAAAAATTCAATGGCTATATCCTTGAATTTGTTTACAACTATTACAAGAAAAATGGGAAATTCCCGTCTGAAGCTGAAATTAAAAGCACGCTAAATTTTCGCGACTTGATTGCGTACCGCATTGTGATTTCGATGCCAACCTGCCACATCAAGAAAGGCGAAGATCGCACTGAAGTTGAACGGAAGTATCTTTACGAGATTGCGAACGTGATGCCTGAATTTTTGGAGGAACGAGGTTTTACTCCAGAAATTTCAAGACATAAGGATGGCGGCCATTGCGACTTGCTAAAAGATGCGGTTCAGCCGTATTACCATGACTCGGTGGTGACTCCGCGAAGCTCCGGGTACCAATCGTTGCACATAACGATGTATGATAATCTTGCGCGTTGCTATACGGAAGTACAACTTAGAACAAAAGATATGGATGACTTTGCCGAAATCGGTGATGCAAACCACTTCGGGTATGAAAAGACTCAAGAAACGCGTCGTTCCAAGCATGACCAAATTCCAAGCGGCGAGTGCGTTTACTTTGATGATGCTTATGAGCGCCTGACGAAATTGCAGGAACTTGAACTTTCGAAGCTGGATGTGAACATGTTCAAGGCCATCAATAATCAATTGATTAACGATGGTTGCGGACTTTTCAGAGGACGCCAAATTTTGCCGTTCGAACACCTGTCGAGATTCCAAAACGACTTGATTGATTAGCGTTCTGGTATGATAGGCTTTCATTAGTTGTTGCTATAGATAAATTCTACTTCACTGTTATTTTTTGCATTTGCGTTCCGCTTGCAGTTCCTATGCGCACAATGAAATTGCCTTTGCTGAGCACTTCGCTTGCAATGCGGATGTTTCCGCGGGCGATGGCGTGCATTCGCAGTACGCTTTGCCCGAGACTGTTGAACACGTTTATACGGCGCACTTTCCCTGAACCGTTGTCGATAAACCAGTTGCCGTTTTCATGGTGCAGCGGGTTCCCTGTGAGTGCGCTTCTCGTGGGGGCTATGGCGTCGATTTGTTTTGGCGTAGTCGTAGTGAGTAGCACCGCGGTGATGGATTTTGCAGGGAGCGTCATCTTGAATCTGTTTATGCTGTAGCCCGTCGCAGTGGTCGTTCCGCCCTGCGCATTTGCTTCAACTGCGTTCTCTTTCAAGGCGTTGCTTGTGTGCGAAACGAATGTCTCGCCCTTGAGATTCTGCAAGGTGAGCGTTTTAACCGTTCCGTCGGAGGCAAAGTTCGCAAGATTGAGGTCTATATCTTGTGCGTCTTTTTCGGCTCGGTTTACAAAAATCACTGTGAGCGAATCGCCCTTGTTGCTGATAGAACTGTAGGCGGATACCAGCGAATCATTACTTGATGTAGATTGCACTCGGTTTGGATGACCGTAGCGGCTGAAAAGGTGCACCGTTTCGTACATGCCGTCGCCCCAAGTCCACGGGGTGAAAATCTCCACACCGTTATCTTGCATGGTGCCAAGGAATGACGCGTAAATGAGTGCTGTCACCATGGGGTCGTTGTCGATGATGCTTGTTTCGGTGATGCCGAACGTGATGCCGTGATCCTTGCCGAAGTATTTTTCGAGCCACTGGTTGATGCGCACGAAAATGTATTCCTTGGTAATTTTATTGTCCCAGTTGCCACCGACCATCTTTATGCCGTTTGCGCCTGGATAGTTATAGGTCGTGTCAAACAAGACTCGATGCCAGTTCACGCGTGATTCGTAATCCTTTTCTGTCGGGTACCAGTGAATGTCGAAAACATCGAGTAGGCGAACACCAGATTTTTTCTGTTCTTCGGCAACTTTCATGATAAAGTATTCTAGCCAACAGTAGTTGCGGTCTTCGCCTTTAGGGCGGTCTTCCTTGTTGTACGAAGATACGGAACACCATTGCCATTCATTTGCGGCAACAGGACCGGTAAGCTTGATGTCTTTCCACTGGGCGCGCGCCTTCTTGGCAACGTCAATGTAACGCTCAACGAGAAAGTCTCCCGTGACGGGCAAATCCAGGTCGGAATGCGTGCCGCGCCAGATTTCCATTTCGTTATCCATGCTCCAGTACTTGAATCGGCTAATGTCGAACTTAAGTTCGTCTTTCCAGTGCGGGATAATCGCGACGGTCGAGTCGGCTGGCCATTCCATGTTGTAAAGCGAGGCGTCGCCCGCTTTGATGAGTGTCTTGCCGTCTTCTGAAACTTCGCCGCCGCCCGCAAGGTCGAACGTTTGCGTTGCGTACGTGCCGTGTTCTTGTTTCCAGTTCCAGTCGGGAAAGTTGTAGTCAGTGCTGCTAGCTGCATAGCCTGTGAGCTGGAAGGCGTACATGGCGTCAACACCCGGCATTTTGTCGAGTACCTTTTGTGCGGTAATCGCCCAATCGTGCGAGTACACGTTGTTATACCAGTCGGGGTGAACTGTCATTTTGTGACGCCAATTGTAGCGCGTGGCGTTGTTGCCGTTGTTCGCTCGCAACATGTGGATGCCTGCTTCGAGCATCTGGTTGATGAAGGCAGACTCTTCTTCGGTCACCTCAGCGTCGCCATCGCTGATTTTGTCGATGTTTCGCCCGTAAAGGTACGGCGAAATTTTCTTGATGCCCGCATTTGCATCTACGGTAATGTCGATGGCCAATGTGGGGGAGACAGCAAATAGCGTGCCGAATGCAGCCACTGTGAAAAAATTTGAATATCCCATAAACAACGCCTTTTAAATGGTCCCTGCGGAACGGTTTTCCTGTAAATATATACTCAAAATATAGTTTGGCAAAAATTAAATAAACGCCTGTGGACATTTGTGACTACAGGCGCATTTTTAGGGATGGGCGTTTTTTTTACGGAGATTCCGCCTTTTTAGGACTTTTGCGCCATTCCTTGAGCTTCTGCACGCCGTCAGTGGACCAGAGCGCCCAGGCAATCAGCACAGGCTGGAAGAACAGGCGGATAAAACGAGCCTGGTCAGTGTCAAGTCCGAATGCGTTGATACCGTTCACGTACTGGCTGATGTTGCCCGGGAAAATAGCAACGTAGAACAGCGCAAGCAGTACGCCAACCGTACCCTTGTGCTTGTACAAGAATATCATGCTGAGGCCGAGCAAAATCTCGACGACGCCCGAGGCCAATACCACGAAATCCAGGAATCCCGGATTCTGCGGAAACCACGATGGGACCTGCGCCAGGAATTCCTGCCTAGCGATGGTCAAGTGACTGATACCTGCGTAGGTCATAAAAATGCCCAGCAGAACCCTCAAAACCATTTTTACGTATTTCATACATTTAATATAGGATAAAAAGGGCGGAAAAGTCAAAAAATTTTTTTGCCACGAATGAGTGCTAAAAGGCTAACGTTAAACTGAAATTTCTATTTCAAACAGTTGGTTCGCAAGCCCGACCGTTGGTTCGAAATCAGCAATCTTCTTGAACCCGTATTTTTCGTATAGGCCGTGGTGCTCGCTTTTGAGATAAACTTTTTTGTAGCCGAGCCTTTGGGCGTAATCAAGCGCTGCGTCAATTAAGCTTTTGGATAGCCGCTGTCCCCGGAATTCTTCGCTAACGTAAACGAGATTTATAAAAGGGCTGCAATTGAATTTCGCAGGAATGTTCCCGTTCTCCTCGAGAACGCAAAAGCCGACAACATCTTCACCGTGTACAGCAACGAAAACTTTTTCCCAGTCTAGGAAATCGTTTTTTGACATTCGCTCGGCTAAACGACGCCCCGGCTGCCATGGGCAATCTTTCGCGAAAGCGCGGGTCTTTTCCCACCACGGATCATCTTTGTTGATTGCGATTATCATTGCTTGCCTCGGCTTTTAAAGAATCCCTATAGGACTTAACTAAACAAGATAAATCTCTTTTAGGACAATATACCACTTTTTCAAAGGGATAGTTTTACCTCAGCTCATAAAGAGCCCTTATAAGATAAAAGGTCGCCTGAGGCGACCTTTGTAGTTTTCGTGGGGATTATACACGTCTAATTTTTTTCTGTGTTTTTTTACTCTCCATCATTTTTTTCATATATTCGTCAAATAGGTCGTCTTCAGGATTATGAGCGAAATCATGATTTAAATACTTATCCATTAGAATATATTTCTCTTCGCGAGGTTTATTCATCAAAATTCTATCAAACTCATCATCTCGTTCGTAATCAAATAACGTTCCACTTTTCATTTGTGCCGACATAATGTCTGCGTTTGTTTTCCAACCATGAAAATGCATCAATACAAATATCAGCCAAAAGAAAATAGGCGGAACAAAAGACAAAATACAAATCTTTGAACATGGATCAAAAATAAGAATGTACGTTACTGCAAAAAAGGCAAATGCCAATATATATAAGATGCATCTTTTCATATCAAATCACTCATTCTCAACGGTGATGTCCCCAATATCAAGTTTTACCTCTGCCCCAAAAGAGCCCCTATAAGACCTGCTTTCTGAATATACCTTTATTTATGCGGGTTCGCAAGCGGTTTGACGCTGAAAAAATCAGAAGAATTGGATGGATTCCTGGGATTTGGGCCATTTTTTTTGGAGCCCTGGTGCTGCCGAAATGACTGTAGATTTCCAGGAATTCCCTGTCGGAGACGCTCAGCAGGCAGACTGTGGAGCGGGGGTCGATTAAATTGGCGATTCGTCGTCGGACGGCATTGTGCCTTTATTGCGCCGTGGATTCCGTAATCCCCGATGCTTCAGGGTGACCACTGGATGCGGATTTCTTGAAGAAGATGAAACTCTGGTGGTTTGAAACTAGCTGCGTGCCCCTTGGCCGGGAATACACATTTACTTATATTACAATCGTAATTCGATAATCCTCGCGACAGTCGACATAGACCATTTGGTCCGTACGTGCATTCGCGGCGGGGCCCATCAACCTTCTTGACGGTCCTGTTGGATAGCTGGTAGGAACACGACCTACTCGAGTTCACTCGAAAGAGTGGCAAGTAACGCCGGGGAAAGCCCCCGCCAACAGAATTGCAAGATTATCCCATTCCACGCAAATCGTGGAAACTCCATTACAAAACAAAAAAGAACGGGCGTATAGTGCATTGTTTATACGGTGTATTCGCACCGTTGTGCAACCATTTTTAAGAGGATATCTATGTCGAAAAAATCTATCAACATCTTGGACAAGGATTACATTCACTGGGTCAAGGAACTTTCTTCCCGTTATCGCAAGAGCCAGATCAAGGCTGCGGTAAAGGTAAATAGTGAAATGCTGCGCTACTACTGGGAATTGGGGCGCGATATTGTAACCAAGCAGGCTGAAAATAAATATGGGAGCAACTTTTATGGTACGCTTAGTACTGATTTAAAGAAAGCAATCCCTAACGCCGAAGGGCTGTCTCCATCGAATATTCGCTATTCTAAAAGATTTTTCCAACTATATAGTCCTGTCTTGGAAAATCTTCAGCAGGTTGCTGAAAAATCTCAAAGTCCTTTAGAACGACTTGAATCTACATTATTCTCTGTTCCGTGGGGGCACCACATGCTGCTCATCGATAAGTGCTCAGACGCCCCACAAAAGGCCCTGTTTTTTGCCCGCCAGACGATAGAAAATGGCTGGAGCCGTTCGTCCCTTCTGAATGCGCTTTCTACCGATCTTTACGAGCGCCAGGGAAAGGCTTTGACGAATTTTGAACGGACTCTCCCTGCCGAAACAAGCGATTTGGCTCAAGAACTGACGAAAGATCCTTACAATTTCGCGTTTACGGGTATTACGGGTCGCTACAACGAAAAACTGCTGAAAGATAGCCTGCTGAACAACATTACCCGTTTTCTTGTGGAATTGGGCACGGGCTTTGCCTATGTCGGCAGAGAATATGGCATTATGGTGGGCGAAAGGGAGAAGTTCATGGATTTGCTTTTTTACAACCTGAATCTCTCTTGCTATGTCGTTGTCGAGGTGAAAATCGGGCGCTTTGAATTTGCCGATATCGGGCAACTGGGCGGATACATGGTGGCATGCAATCACATCCTTAAAAAGGAAGGGCGCGACAACCCGACAATCGGTCTGCTGATTTGCAAGGAAAAGGACAAGGTGCAGGCACAGTACGCACTGGAATCAAGTACGCAACCTATCAGCATTTCGGAATATGAATTGGAAAAATTCTACCCTGAAAAGGTTGAAGGCACAATGCCCTCTATTGAGGAAATTGAGAAAAGATTGTGCGAAGTGCCGCTGTAAAATCTTACGGGTACTTCGCTCCGGGAATATCCTTCAAAATTTCTTTCCAAAAATCGCGGAATTCCTTTTCGGTGACGGTGCCGCCTGCGGTGAGTAGGCGATAGTGCTCGCCTTGCCAGACGTAATCAAAGGGGGAGGAGTCAAAGCCGTTGCGCTGGTAAAAGTCGCGGCGGCGGTTCCTGCGTTCAAGTTCTTCGGCGTCCTTGGAATCTTCTTCGACTTCGATATCGACGACGATGCGTGTGTCGGGGTGTTGTTCGCGAATGACTTGCAGAATTTGTGAGCCGTATCCGCGACTGCGCAGTTCTGGCATAACCGCAAAATAGACGATGTTCGTGATGTCGCCGTGTGAAATGGAATTTGAGAACCCGCAGAACCTGGGAGCCGCGGTATTTTCGGCCGCGCCACCTTCGCCATCTTCCTTGTTAAAAAATGCCCAAAATTCTCGCTTGATTTTATCGTCGAGCAAATGCTTTATTGGAATGCGTTCGTTAGCCGGGAACGCTGATTCGTACAGCGCCTTGACCTGCGGAAACCAGGGGGCATCTCTTGTGACATCGAAAAACTGGAGCATTTGCAGAAAGAATAGGATAATGAGTCTTGTGTGTCAAGTTTGCGAATGTAATCCTGCGTCTTTTGGTATATATTTATTCTTATGAAACTGTTTGAAAATAAATTTATCCCTTTTGTCGCTGCTCTTGCTTTTGCTGTTGCTGGCTGCAATGAATCGAAAAATTCCACGAAAGAATCTGCGGAAAGTAAGTCTGCGGTAAATCTTGAAACTTCTGCAAAAGTGACGATGCCTTCTGCTACGGTGAACACGCCTGCTGTCGAGGGGACGAAAACCATTGCGCTTGCGAACGGAGCTTCGGTCACTTGGATTCAGGACAACGAGGGCAAAAAACTGATGCCTCGCGAACTTTTCAGCGATGCAAGCGATTCACTTTACGAAAGTTTGAATATGCCGGCAGGGCTCCCTGCTTCTGTCAGCACGTTCTTGGTAAAAACGGATGGTAAGTACATTTTGTTTGATGCTGGTCTTGGCGCGTGGGGCGGACAGCTTTTAAAGCGTCTTGATGCTTTGAAAGTGAATCCGGATTCCATTGGTCTTGTCTACTTGACGCATTTTCATGCAGACCACATTGCGGGCCTTGTGAAAAACGGTAGCGCCGGGAAGATGGAAAAGGTCTTTAAAAATGCCGCCGTTTATGCGGGCAAGGTGGAATATGATGCGTGGATGAACGATATCCCGAAAAATGACTTGCAAAAGAACATCATGTCGCTTTATAAAGATAGCCTTCATTTGTTTGCGTTCAGCGATAGCTTACCGCATGGAGTGCTTGCGATGGATGCCGTGGGACATACGCCGGGGCATACCGCCTTCCAGTTTTCAAATTTACTCGTGATTGGCGACTTGATGCATGGTTATGCTTTGCAAAAGTTCCATCCTGAAATCAATTCCAATTACGACATGGATAAGGAAAAATCCGCTGCAAGCCGCAAACGCATTATGCAATACGCTCGCGAAAACAAACTCCTAATGGCGGGAATGCATTTGCCGCCTCCGGGATTCGTGAAGTAAAGGCTAAAAAGATTCTTTGATGATTACACCTCCGTTGAGATAACGGTGTATAAGGCTGTTAATGAGTGTCTGGTAGCTTGTACCAAGACGTGCGGCCTTAGCCTTCATACCTTCGATATCGGCGTCTTTCATTCGGATGGTTATGTTGTGAGCCGACCCGCGGATTGATGCTTTAATGCGGTCCACTTCTTCTTTGGGAAGAGGTTCTGTATCGCCTCGTTCAATGGCTTCCATGAGGAGTCTTTCTTCTTCATCCATCGGATCAAATTCTGAGTTCGCCATTTTCGTACCTCCGCTGATAGACTCGGTTTGGAAAAGCCGTTTTTAGAAAGAATGTCCCGTCTTTTTCTTCCACAAACGGAACGCAGATGACGTAACCCTTGATAATGACAAGAAACATCCGCTGGCCTTCGTGGTCCCGCTGGTTTCTCACCAATTCGGGCTTAAAACGTTCGGCAAGAATTTCTTGCCTGACATCTTCCATGACGACTCCGTGTTTTTCGAGTACCTTTTGGGCTTTTTCCTCATCAAATCGTACTTTTATATCTGTAATATACATATATTATGTTGAAAAGTCAATATCTTGTCAAAGTCGTCTCTATCTACAGAAGCTCTTGATGTATTTAATGAGGGTGTTTTTCAAATTGATTAAATGAATGAGCGTTATGAACATTTAGGACCTCTTTTAGGGGGGGGAGGGAAAAGCTAAAAAGAAAATTCGCAAAAAACGATGAATCCCTAAATTTTGCAACCAACCGTTTGCAAAAAGCTCGATTTTGTCGCTTATGGTTGTCAGTCGTTCGCTTGAAAAGAACAGGAATGTATATTTATCCCTATGAAATTGTTTGAAAATAAAGTGGTCGTGGTGACGGGCGGGGCGCATGGTATTGGCGCTTCTATTGTGAGTGAATTTGAAAAAGAGGGAGCGAAAGTCGCGTATATCGATATCCGCGAAAATTCTTGTTTTGTTGGGGATCTTTCAAAGAAAGAGACTTTGGAAAAGTTTGCGCAGTTTGTTATCGAAAAATACGGGCATGTGGATGTGCTGGTAAATAACGCACTCCCGCTGATGAAGGGTATTGACGAATGTAGTTACGAAGAATTCTGCTATGCGCTTGCTGTCGGCGTGACCGCTCCGTTTTATCTTGCAAAACTTTTCGCGCCGCATTTTGCAAAGGGCGCTAGCATTATAAATATCTCATCGTCTCGCGACCGTATGAGCCAACCGCAAACCGAAAGCTATACGGCGGCAAAGGGCGGGATTGCTGCCCTCACGCATGCGCTTGCTGTGAGTTTTGCAGGCCGTGTGCGCGTGAATTCGATTTCACCGGGCTGGATTGATACGGATTTCAAGGTTTACGATGGTCCCGATGCCACTCAGCAACCCGCAGGTCGCGTCGGCAATCCGCTCGACATCGCGAATATGGTGCTTTACCTCGCGAGCGACAAAGCTGGCTTTATTACCGGCGAAAACATCTGCATTGACGGAGGTATGACTCGCCAGATGATTTACCACAACGACTGCGGCTGGAAATTGGAAGGGTAGCGGAATTTTCTAAAACGCACAAATTTTAATTCAAGGTTGTTTCTCAAACACTATTTTGCTGAATGTTTTGTAGTGGTCGGTGGTGTAATAGATGTTACAGCCGCTACTATAGACGAGGCGGTTTGTGCCGCGATTGTTTCCGAAGTAATCGACATCGGCTTCGTAGTAATACGCTGTCGGGAGCTTTCCTTCGCGGTTGTCGAAGTAGTCGCCGCCAATCATCACGCCGAGCGTTGTATGCGGATTGAAATTCCATTTCACAAATGTTTTGCCGGTCTTTTGTTCGTAAAGCTTTTTACCCTCGCTTTTGGTTACATAATAGGAGGGCAGGCGGTCGTTGTCGCAGATGTACTTTGCAACATGGAGTCTTGAGGTGTATTCCTTTTCGGCGGGATTTTCTTTTAGCAGGCAGACTTTTTTGTTGCGGGGAGCATCATCGGGGGTTGTGTAAACTACGTATATGTCGAATGCGAATGCCAACGCGATGCATATCGCGACTATCACAGCAATCTTGGATTTTTTCGCCTTGCGATAATTTTTGCGCACCGGGGAGGACGCGGCTTGTTCTTCTCGCGAGGCTACACCTTCAAGAATTCCTTTTTCGATTCTTGCACCTTTCTCGTTTTTGCCGAAACTGCAAATGATGATTGTATCACCGACTTTTGGCGGTCTCACGGGATGCCCTAAAGCAGAAATATGGACAAAGTACTTGGTCCCATTTGCTGTGGCGAAACCGAATCCTTTTTCTTCGTTCCATTGCGTGACGGTAGCTTTATTTGTAATGGGCATAGGGAAACCTTTCATTGTAGGTAATTGCTTGTTAAATGTAAAAAGAAACTCTTGTAGCTGAAGCCGGGGCGTTGCGGGGCGGCGACTGAGCGCCCGCAGTAGGGGTGATGGAAGACCCGGCGTGCCGGGGCTGCAATCAGGGGGAGGCTTCCCCCTCCAGTCCCGTTTTTTTACGTTTTCTAGTAATTAGTGGCTGGAAACTAGTAACTTTTTCCACTTTACTTTGCTATCTTTCCGCTTGGAACATTTTACTTAACAGAGGTTCAAAAAAATGAATTATTTCAACTCAATCCCTATGCGTCGCCAACTCGAAGAAATTGGCCACTGCCGTTTCATGGAACATTCTGAATTCAGCCGTGGTGTTGAAGCCCTCAAGGGTAAGAAGATTGTGTTCGTCGGTTGCGGTGCTCAGGGTCTCCATCAGGGTCTCGACCTTCGCGATAGCGGTTTGGATGTTTCCTACACGCTCCGCAAGGAAGCCATCGAACAGAAGCGCCAGTCCTGGAAGAACGCTACTGAAAACGGCTTCAAGGTCGGTACTTATGAAGAAATGATTCCGGATGCAGACCTCGTTTGCAACCTCACACCGGATAAGCAGCACCACAACGTGATCCCGGCTATCATGAAGCTCATGAAGAAGGGCGCAGCACTCTCTTACAGCCATGGCTTCAACATCGTCGAAGAAGGTCAGGAAATCCGCAAGGACATCACTGTGATCATGGTCGCTCCGAAGGGACCTGGTTCCGAAGTTCGTTCTGAATACCTCCGTGGTTTCGGCATGCCGTGCCTTATCGCTGTCCACCCGGAAAACGACCCTGAAGGCAAGGGCTGGGACTATGCTAAGGCTTACGCCGCTGGTCTCCACGCTGACCGTCCGGGCGTTCTCGAAAGCTCTTTTGTCGCCGAAGTGAAGTCCGACCTCATGGGCGAACAGACCATCCTTTGCGGTATGCTCCAGACCGGTACGATCCTTTGCTACGACAAGATGGTGAAGGAATTCGGTATCGACAAGGCTTACGCTGTGAAGCTCCTCCAGTACGGCTGGGAAACGATTTCCGAAGCCCTCAAGCATGGTGGCATCACGAACATGATGGACCGTCTCTCCAACCCGGCTAAGATCCGCGCAACGGAACTTGCTGAAAAGATGAAGAAGATCATGAAGCCGCTCTATCAGGAACATCAGGACAACATCATCTCTGGCAAGTTCTCCAGCACGATGATGGTCGACTGGGAAGCTGGCGACAAGGACCTCCTCAAGTGGCGAGGCGAAACCGGCGAACTCGAATTCGAAAAGGTTGCCGCAACTGACAAGCAGATCACCGAACAGGAATACTTCGACCGTGGCGTTCTCATGACCGCTATGATCAAGGCCGGTGTGGAACTCGCATTCGAAACCATGTGCTCTGTGGGCATCAAGCCGATGAGCGCTTACTACGAATCCCTCCACGAAACTCCGCTCATTGCAAACCTCATCGCTCGTAAGAAGCTGTTCGAAATGAACCGCGTCATCAGCGATACTGCAGAATACGGCTGCTACCTGTTTGCTAACAAGTGCGTTCCTCTCCTCGCAGACTTCATGAAGAACGAAGTCAAGAAGGGCGACATTGGCGATATCTTCAACGAAGGCAATACCAACGCTGTCGATAACGAAGAACTCATCAAGGTGAACAAGAACATCCGTCAGCATCCGGTGGAAGAAGTCGGGGCATGGCTCCGCGACCGCATGTCTGGCATGACCCGCGTCGTCTAAGCTTCGTTCTTTAGTGAACAACATCAAAGGCCCGCCGAAAGGCGGGCTTTGTGCGTTTTTACGGTATTGTGGCGGTTTGTCGTCGCGTTTGTGCCGGTCGTTCGCGGTCGCGATCGAACTGCGCCTGACTTGCGTTTTTACTTCCCGCCGACGGGGAACATTGCGAACTCTAGCTGAAAGACTTTGTCGCTGTTTCGGTCTTCTTCGGCGATGAGCGCGATTTCTTTGCGGAAGGCGTTGATGCGTTCCACGATGCGTTCGTAGCCTTCTTGGCTGATGCCGAGCGTGAGTCCCGAAATGTGGCGGCTGCCGGGCGGGTCGCGGTCGATGGAATCGGCGGCGAGCTTTAGGCAATGCTGGTGGTAGCCGCGGAGTGCGAGTTTCGACGTGCGGTCTCCCGTGGTGATGGAATTCTCCGTCAGCACATACTTTCCGCTTTTATCCTTTTAATCAGTTCGCATTCTTCGAGCAACTGCACTGACTTTTTCGCTTCTTCGACGGTGATGTGCGGGCGCACTCGTAAAAAGCGTTGCCGACATGGGCATCAAAACGAACAACGGCTGGGGCGAAGTGATT
The DNA here is from genome assembly GCF_900177805.1 of Fibrobacter sp. UWB13. NCBI lineage: Bacteria > Pseudomonadati > Fibrobacterota > Fibrobacteria > Fibrobacterales > Fibrobacteraceae > Fibrobacter > Fibrobacter sp. UWB13. Next base: position 63,579 of record NZ_FXAX01000001.1, read on the forward strand.
GCTGGGACTGCCGCGAAGGATTCCGATAAGGACGGCATGCCCGATTACTTTGAAGAAGCTATGGGCTACGATATCAATAAAGATGACGCAATGACCAAGGAAAGCGATGGTTATGTGCGTATCGAAAAGTACATCAACTGGCTCGGGGCTTCGCATATGCACATTACGGACGAATCTTCACGCAATTTTGACTTGCGTACTATTACGAGTGGATTCCAGTCGGTCAAACCGACTTACAGCGTATCAGCTGCAGAGAATGGAATGGTTGAATTGCTTGCAGATGGCTACACGGCTCGCTTTACGCCGAAGGAAAATTTTAAAGGTATGGCGTCATTCAAGTACATCGTCAAAGGCAACGATAAAACTGAATATACGGGCCGCGTTGAAGTGCTTGTGGAAAAAGCGGAAAGCGCTGTGGATTCGTCGGCTCAAGATTCAAGTACAACGCGGATTGTCGAAAAATTCCGCTTGCGTGGAAATTCTGAGACCGTGAAAATTTTCGATATGAATGGCAATTATATGGGAACTTCGACGTCTAATTTACCGCAGGGGCACTATATCGTTCGCCAAAATATTCAGGGCAGAGTCGTGAATTTCTTGTATAATAAAAATTGATTGTTATTTTTGGTGTAGTTTTATTATTGGAGTGTGTTGGAATGTTTTCTTTTAAAAGCTTTGCGACTGTAGCGGTCGCATGCGGTATGGGGCTTGCTTATGGCATTACCCCGAACAAGCTTGTTTCTGGCGGAATCCCGGCGCATACGGAATCTACAACGACGGATTACTTGACCGATGGCTATTTGACGAACTGGAAAAGTAGCAATGCCAAGGAAATTGCGTTGATGGTGGGCGAAGGCCCTAAAAAGCTCTTGACAATAAATTGCCGAAGGGCCCTGACTTTTATAGCTATTACCGCGAACATCAGGAACTCCTCGGAAGTGATGGTGTTCACCCTAATGCTGATGGCGGTGGCCAGGCGATGCATCACCTGTGGGCGGAGGCTTTGGCTCCGCTGTATGCGGCGGGCGATACGGCTAAACCGGGCGAATCTACAGAAAAATTACGCACGGGCTCTGTAAGCCGGTTTGCGTTACCGACCATCTCTATGCAGAACCGCCAAATCGTTGTGCAGGGCGTTCCCGTCAATGCAGAAGTCAGCCTTGTTTCTGCGATTGGAACCGTTGTCGAAAAAATCCATACAACATCAAATACGGTTCGCTTTTCAACAGGTGTCCATGCAGGGCATTACCTAGTTGTTGTGCGTAACGCGGGGCATTATGGCGTTGCGAACGTTGTCGTGAAATAGGTGTGCGACAAGGCGTTATTCGTCCGAATCGAAACCATATTGGAATTTTCCGTTTTTGACTTTGCCGGTTCCGCTTTCCCAACTTTCTCTTATAAAGTCTGTTTCGAACTTTAGGTCGTCTGCCGCCATTTTTTCGAGTACTTTGGCGGGTGGCGTGTCGCTGGTTTGAAAACTTGCTTTACCACTTAGAATTTCTCGCAAGTCAAGACCTTCATCCTTTATGCCTATCGCTTCGGTGACTGTTCCCCAGTTTTCTGTTCGCCACTTGGCTCGCATACAGGTGTTTTCGAGCCTGTCAGGACAGTCTCCGCTGAACATCTCGTTAGTCCATTCCTTTGGTTCGGGAATAACGAGCGACAGCGAGAATATGCCGTTGTCTTCGCCGTAGAGGTTGATGAATTTATGGACGTTCTCTTCGTTCATCCAGATGGTAGTGGTGACTGTGGTGGTCATGGGAAATAATTTTACCGATGCTTAAACAATGCTTTCTTATTCAAACAAGGCGTTGATTTCTTCGCTAGTGAATTTTGAGTCAACAAACATATCTGTGATATCGGTTCCGGATTTCCATTTTTTTGTGAAATTCCAATTTTTGAGATCTCCATGGAAGTTTGAATAGCGAAACATATCTTTCATGTTCGTTACTTTGGAAACATCCCATTTGCTTATATCCCCGTTGAATTGGCTGCGTGTATTGCCAAAAGGATTGTCGTTGTCACCTGAAAACATTCCTTCCATGTTTGTTACATTAGATACATCCCATTGATTGATGTCTCCGTTGAATAGAGATTCACGGAACATGCATTTCATATTTGTCACATTGGAGACATTCCATTTGCTGATATTCCCAGTAAATATGGAACCAAAAAACATATCTTTCATGTTCGTTACTTTGGAAACATTCCACTTGCTTATTTCTCCGTTGAATTTTGATAAATAGAACATGTTATGCATGTCGGTTACATTAGATACATTCCATTTACTGATATCTCCATTGAATTTAGACATTTCGAACATACTGTGCATATTAATTACATTAGACACATCCCAGCCGCTAATGTCTCCATTGAAATCGCTGATGTCTATGTTGTCGTTATCGAGGAATGGAGAACCAGAGAATAACTCATGCATATCTGTAATACAAGAAACATCAATGAAATTTAGATCGCAGTTTGGACCATTTTTCTCAATAGTTTCTTTGATTAGCTTCTGAAGTTCTGTTTTGTTTTTGGGCTGAATCCTAGAATTCTTTGTTTCTGTACTCGTGGGGGGGACAATTGGATTGCTCAAGACTTCCGGCTTCATCTCATTTTTTGGAGATGCTTTTGAAATGATTGAATCAAAATCATCTTCGTTAGTCTTGTTGTTGAATAATTTGCTAAAAAATGACATGATCGCATTCTCCCTGTGGTTTATTGCTTTTTATATTTTCTTTCTAGTTTAGCTTGCTTTTTTATAAAATCCCGTCCTATTGTGTTCTGACAACCATAACACATTCTTTTGATGATGTCCTTCTTTTGTATGGGGCTTCCGTCAATATACTCTTGTTCAAAGGTTTTTATGGGATTCTTACTTGCATTGAATGTTTTTTTGCAAAAATCGCATTGTATTTCTATCGGAGCGTCTTTGATGCAACGGATGGAACATGCGTAATATTGCCGAAACTGATTATCATTAAAAGTGTATTCTTCGTTATCATTTATGTACTGCACAATATCGTTTTGTGGTATATATACTCTTTCACTATCAATGCGTAGAACATTTATTTCAGCATTAATCCAAAATACGGCACTATTGCCTAGAAAAACAAATTTTCTATAATCTTCTCTAAATTCATCAACACTGGAATAAAGATCATCTTTCCATCCGCGAAATCCCGAAGGAATAGCATTAAAACCATATGAGTCTATACCATCGTCCCAATCTTCGGAGTGTAAAGCGTCTGATCCGTTATAATTTTTTTCGATAAACGCTATCATTTTCTTGGTTTCTTCTTCTGAAGGAAGGTGCCATCCCGGTGGAACCGCTTCCTTAACACATTCCCATTCGTATAATCGTCCGTATTTTTCAACATAATCTTTATTCTTATCATAAGGGTAAGAACCGCCTTTGGGTGGCCGGTATCTCAAGTTCTCAGCCATCCAAATCTGGTTGCCAATCTTGCAGGTTCTATAAACTTCGCCGTCGCGCGGGTCGGTGAACGTTTCTTCGGTGCTGCTAGATTTGTTTTTGCCAACAATGTTTTCTTCTGAATCACTGCTTTCGCCAGCATTATTCTTAGGCTCCGCTTTCTCTGCGATTGGCGTGGCTACATCCTGTGGTGCACCGCAGCTAAAACAGAACTTTGCGTTATTTGGTAGTTCTGCTCCGCATTTGACGCATTTTTTATTTTGCGAAACAGGAGTCCCGCATTCCATACAGAATTTTGCAGCCTCGTCAAGTTCGGCTCCGCATTTAGAACATACTGGCATATAAATATCCTTGAGAATATGGTTTGGTTTTTGTTGTGGATAACTGTTTTCTAAACAAAATCATTCTGCAAGTCCAAAAGCTCTCTTTCTTCTTGAAGTTTTTTATAGTCCGAAATTTTATCCAGAATCTCTTTTTTATGTTCGGCTTTGATGTAATCGAGATAACCGTTTAATAAAGTTGGAGGAATGCTGTAGTGACCCTTTGGTATATTGCAATCAGAATGTTGACCATTTTTGGTAAATCTGATTATGTATCCCGGTTCTTGCGTCACGTAGACATCGTCATCCGCAATGGACCTAAGATTGGCTAATGTGTATTCCATTGTCTTCATTTGTTCGTCAAATGAAGCCACACCTTTTCTAATATCATTCTGAGTCATAATATCTCTGTTTTACTAGTTTACTTAATGCTGTTGCAGGATTTCTGCGAGCCTTTTTCATCAAAGGTATAGGCGAAGTTCCCCCTTTTTACGGTAACTGTTGTCGATGTGTATCCCATAAGTTCGCCTGTGATGCAAGCTGTCTGGGAATTCTTTTCGTTCTTCACGTAAACGAAGTTGCCTTTTTGGATTGCGACTGAAATCATAATGGACCTCTTAAGGTTTATTGTTTTGCTCCGTTTTGTTGAATGTGCCGGATGGAACGTGTCTGGCACATTTTTGAAAATCTTACTTGTACCAAGATGGTCGGGTGTCACCCCAGCCAAAGTAATTGATGTATTTGATATTTGGGTATTTTGACCGCAAAATTTTTTCGGCTGCAGTTCGGTTAAGACCGCCCAGTTCAATGCAATCGAGTGCATATCCAGGAATGTGTTCGATACAAAAGTGAAACCAGTGCTTCAAGATACACTCCTTGTATGGTAAATGTTGAAAAAACACCCCATGCGAATACGGGCGTCAAACACGCCTTGGATGGCGTTGCCTTGTATAAATTTTGTGAGTAAACTAAAATTTACTGGGGGGGGTGACGGGTTTAACGGCTCCTTAAGGTCGGATGCCGTTTTGGAAAGTGTTTCCTTGTTACCAAAAACTTTCATACGGGAGAAATATAAATCATTTACTGGCTCAGTGGGGTTGAAAACTTTCGAAAATCTTTTTTTTGGAAAAAAAAGGTGGCCTTTCGACCGCTTTTGAGTATCTTGGAAATTTAGAATTTCAGACCGTTATTTCTGCGCCAGGGCGAACTGCGAATTTTCCGGAACCGGAACGGGACATAAAAAGAGACCGTTCGTAGAGAACGGTCTTTTGTGAATTTTTGAAATTTGAAAAATTGAATGCTTTAAGTTACGTTTAAGATTAAGTTGTTGCTTTCTTGTTCTTCACGAACACATACACGCCGAAGGCAATCAGCAAGATGGCGGCGAGCAGGCTAACCTTGATGCAGGCGTGGAACGGCTTAGAGCGATATTCCATGCGGACTTCGGATTTGCCCTTCGGAATTTCGACAGCGCGGAGATCGCCGAATGCCTTGTAAACCTTGGCTTCCTTGCCGTTGACCGTTGCTTTCCAGTAGGGGTGGTAGTTGCCTGCGACAACCATGAATCCTGCACGGTCGCTTTCGACTTGGAATACTTGCGTGTCCATCTTGGGGCTTGCGACAAGCTTTGCCTTGCCCTGTGCGACTCCGCCTTCGCCCTTGTTTTGCGGTTCTTCGGAGAGGATGACTTTTTCGCGGTATTCAAAGCCGTTCTTGAGCGCGTCAATGGCTTTGGCATCATCCATCGTGGTGGATTCCCCGTAGATGTAGGCTTCGCCCATGGCGGTTGTGATCGGCATGTAGCTTGTTCCGCGCTGCGTGTCGAAGATGATGGCGTTGATGTTCATCAAGTCAAGGAACGGGTGCGGTGCGCTTTGGTCGTTGATGTTCAAGAGGTAGTTCGCATTGCCCTGACCGCCACGGAATTCACGATAGCTCGAAAGCTCGTTGTCGTGGAAACCGTCGGCGTTGCGCATGTGGTACTGCGGGAAAATGTTTGCGCCGAAAGCCTTATTGCGGGAGAGCGAAAGTACGCGCGGCTGGTTGATCGGGTCGGCTTTGTATGGTGCCTTGAGGGCTGCAACAACGCCGTTATTCGGCTGCAAGTATTCGCTGGCGGGAACGTTTTGGATAAATGCGCCATTGATGGTCAAAAGCTCGATGCCAGCGACAAGGGCGAGGATTCCGACCTTGGCAGGCGTGCTCCCTTTCCATTTGAACACGGCGAGGCTTGTGCCAATGACGACGAGAATCAGGATGAAGCTCGGGATAATTTTCGAGGCAGTCATGTTCATCACGACTTCGTTCAGCGGCTTGAAGTACGGAGCTGTAACCGGATCGTTCAGGAGTTTTTGTCCGCTCATGAGGAAAATGCCGATGACTGCAAATCCGATAACGACGGCAGCCTGGACACCTCTCGATGTTCCCGGAAGTTTTGCCTTGAATGCGTCCATAAAATTCTTGACGTTAATTGCTTTGCCTTGATCGTCGAGGCTCATCACACCGAGGCATGCGACTGCGTAGGCGAGGCAAACGACGAATCCGAACGGGCTGATAAAGAGTGTCCAGTTGAAACGAGCAATCACGACGAGCAAAAGTAGAATGACGAACATCGTTGTTCCGTGCAACAGTGCGCGATGGTTCTTGGCGGCATCTTCGCTTTCATCAGAGATGGCCTTGAGTACAGGACCAGCCATCATCACGAGCAAGAGCGGGAGCCAGAAGAGAGCCATGCCCGGAGCGCGGAAGTTCTTGACGCCCGGCAGAATATTGTACCAGAGCTTGAAGAGCGGGGAATGGTCGCCCATGCCGTAGCTCAAAGCAACGACAGCACCGAGTCCCCAGAAACTTGCCCAACGGCGCTTGCCCGGGAGGAACAAGCAGAGGAATCCGAGGAACGTGAGGAGTGCGCCAGCGTTGTTGTGGTCGAGTTTGAAGCTGTTATGGCCCCAGTAGAACGGGCTGCCTTGACTGCCTGCTTCTGCCATCTTGCGGTATTCGTCCATCGTCACATCGACAAAGGAACTGCCCTTGAACGAATTGGACTTTTCATCTTGCTCGTAGACGTCGACACCGATAAATCCCGGAATGAGCATCTGTGCCATTTCTTCCTGGTGGAAGGACCAGCTCACGGCGTGACCGTAATTGGTGTGTTCTCCTTCACCGCGAACGGACTGTGTTGTAGTGTAGAGGTAAGGCGGGATAATCTGGAAGCAGCTGAGGGCAAGTCCAAAGGCGAGTGCTGCGGCTGCAAGCCCGACGCGTTTACCGCGTACAGCAAGCGTGTTGCAATGGAATGCGGCTTCGTAGAGCGTGTAAAGCCCTGCACCCCACAAGAAGAGATACGTGAGCTGCAAGTGGCTTCCGAGAATCATCCATGTGATGCTCAGTGCAAAGACGATGAGGTAGGGGAGGCTACCGTCGCGGACAATTTTGCGGATGGCAAGGAGAGCTAACGGAGCGATGGCGAAAACCATCATCTTTCCATCGTGGCCGCCGTAAATGTAAGTGAAGTATTCCGGCGAAAATGCGTAAAGGAACCCGAGGAGTGAACCCCACCACTTGTTGCCGGTTAAGTTCCAGGCGAGGAGCATGGCGCTCATGAAGGCAACCCACACGGTCAAGATGAACTTGAAACCGACGGCGCGTGCCGGATCCATGATGAACTGCGTCCACACGAGCGGGTGGTAAGCGTCGGCAAAGAGCGCGTCAATCGTCGGGACACCGCCAAGGCGGCTATCGTCCCATTCCGTGAGGATGACGTCGAACGTGCGCAAAATGCGGCTGCCAATGCCGTTCAGCTGGTCGCTGTTGAGCATGAGTTGACTGGAATCGAATGCGAAATCGCGGAAGACAAACAGCAAAATCGCAAAGAAAACTGTGGCCATTGCCACAAAGAATGCGGGTTTCTTATTGAGAAAATTCATGTCAGGAAATATAAAAATACCGCAGAGGTGTCCCACTACGGTTTGTTAAATTGTTTGCTTTTGAACGAATTTGCTATCGAGATTATTCGAGCGTGTTTTCGTCGGTCTTGGCGGTCTTGACGAGACTGTAGATGCCGAATGCAGAAATAATGCACACTGCGGCGATGACGACGTACTTAATCAATTTTCCCATAAGGTTTCTCCTTGGCTTATTTTTAATAAAGATATTAGTAATTTTTTTACTCTTTCGTGATGATCATGCAAATCACGGGGAGCTTTTTGTCGACTTCGTTTTCACTCGGGATGATTTCGCTCTCGACCACCTTGCAGTTGAGCTCCTTCACAAAGAATTCAAGCTGGCTGCGTTCAAAACCAAGCCAAATGTGGCCGTGTGTCGTGCGGAACGATTCTTCCTTGTGCTGGGCGAGGTCCAAAAGCGCGAGCATTCCACCCGGTTTCAAAATGCGGGTCGCTTCCTTGAGCGCGAGGCGCGGGTCGGTCGCGTGGTGCAGAACCTGGCTCATCAAGACGAGGTCTGCGTAGTTGGACGGGAGGCCCGTCTGCGTCATGTCGGCGACTTTCGGCGTCACGTTTTCGATGCCTTTCTGGCGCAAAATCTGCTGGAAACCGCTAATGATTTTTGGATCGTAGTCGAGTGCGGTCACGTTTTTGCAACGGCTTGCGAGCATAAGCGAGAGGTCTCCGCCTTCGCCGCAACCAATGTCCACGGCGTTTTCGAACGGTACCATGAGCTTGCTGAACAGGCTGATTTGAGCCTTGAGGCTACCGCCTGCCTGGTCGAGCTTGTGAATTTGTCCCTTGGTCTTGTCGGTGCGTTCTTCGAGCGCTTGTGCGGCGCGGCACTTGAGAATATCCTTGTCCTGCAGTTCGTCGTAGGCTTCACGGATAATCTGCAACAGGCGGCTGCTCATGTAAAGTTCTTCGCTTAGGCGGTAATAAGCCTTGATGCCATCGCGACGGTCTTTTACGAGCCCGCATTGCGAAAGCTTTGCCAAATGGCGGCTGGCGTTACTCTGGTGGATATCCAGAATGTCCTTGATTTCGTTGACTGTAAATTCGGACTGGTCCAGTAGGAGCAGTATCTTGAGGCGCATTTCGTCGGAAATGGCTCCAAAAAGTTCCATGTTCGGGATGATGGGTTCTCGGTTCTGGTTTAAATTCGAATTTGTCACGTGGTCCGCCAATACTTTTTTATGTTTGTCTTTGTGAATATAAATTTTTAATGGACTTTTGATGTTTTCTGGGCGATTTAAAAGCTTGTTTCGAGCGCTTTTTGCGGTGTTGTGTTCTGCAACGCTTGTCTTGGGTACGCCCGACGCATCTCGGAACATGTCCGGCGCATTCCCCGTAGAAAATCCCGCACCTCGCCATTACGAAGTTTCTGTCCGCTTAGATGTCCCACTTTCGCTTGGAATCGTTATGACTTCGGTGCTGGGCGTTTATCAGTATTACGGGATGTCGCGCATCTCTTCGAGCGACTTGAAACCAAAATCGGAGCTATTGCCGTGGGACCGACCGTTTGCGGGGCGTTACAGCGGGTGGGCGACTACAGTGAGTCATTATTCGGGAGTCTTGGCGGTTGCTCCTTTGGCTTTGGCGGGGTACTCCTGGTACAAGGGCGATGCTGACGGTCATGACTTTGGTGCCTTTACGCTCATGTTTGTGGAAGCGGTTGCCTTGCAGAATGCCTTGAATCAGCTTGTCCGTTCATCGCAGTTGTGGTCGCGTCCTTTCGTTTACTCCGAACGTGGTGAAGGCCGCAGAAAGGCGGAGTCCGCGCGTGGGGAGGCTTACGGCTCGTTCTATTCGGGGCATGCTTCGGCCGCGTTTACGGTGGCTGTGTTTACGGGCGAATGGTTCTCTGAAATTTACCCGAACTCCCAGTACAAAAGTCTCGTCTGGGCGTCGTCTTTGACTCTTGCAGCGGCTGTTGGTGCCTTGCGTGTTGTTGCTGGTAAACATTATCCTACTGATGTGGTAGTTGGATCGCTTATGGGGACGGGTGTGAGCTTGGGAATCCTCAAATTGCATGAGATTTGTAAAAAGAATATTGCTTTTTGGGCATTTCCGGGCAATATTGGCGCAATTTTTTACTTTTGACAATTTTTTATAGCATTTTTTGCGAAAAAGCGTATATATATTGTGTAGGCTTACTTCGTAAGTCGACTATGTTTGTGAGGTTTTTTGATGTTGGATGAGGTGTGGCATCGTTTGTGTGCCGTAGCAATTTTGACCGTGTCTGTGGTCAGCCATAATTACGCAGCAGAGTTTAAGGATTATAGAGATGGGCGCGTTTATCGCGGAATTCCATCAGGGTCGTTAAACTGGTTTAAGCAAAGTCTTAAGTACAGCAAGACCTCACATTTTACCGACGAAAACGGAATCCCTTTTTATCGTAGCGAAAGCTGGCAGGCGTCATGCCCGGAAGGTTCGCAAATCCCGGATGAAACGGATTGGGATGAACTCATCGAAGATAAGTTTTCTGGTTCCGACAAAATGCAGAATATGAGTGATTTTGTTGGGAATTCTTCACGTGGATTTTACAAGTTTGAAGAAGATGAAGTGGTAAATGCTAGAAAGGGCTTCGTCTATTTTGCAGTGCGTGGTCCGGCGAATCATGCTATAAGGCTTGAAACCAAACGTGGAACCACAAAGTACGTGGATATCGAAGAAGCTGATGCTGTCCAGATTCGTTGCGTTTTCCCTCGCGACCAGTTTGCCGAAAAGAATATCTCTCCGAAGGATATGATTTTTACAGATAAACGCGATAACAAAAAGTACAAGGTTGGCGTTCGCGGTGGTAAAATCTGGATGATGAAAAATCTTGCATTCAGTGTGACCTCTGCAAAGCAGTGTTATGTTGAAGATAAGTCTTTCTGCGAAAAATTCGGGCGCTATTACACTTACGAAGATGCGCTCAAGGCTTGCCCTCCGGGTTGGCATTTGCCAGATGACGGCGAATGGCGTGATTTCCAGAAAGACCGTGCGACGCTGGATTGGGATAATCTAGGGCAGGGTGGTTGCCAGGATTGGGACAATTTCTGCGATGGATTTAATTCCGGACATTACTGGTCCAAGAGCTCTGTCCAGGAAAATACCGCCCGTTCGTGGGAATTCAATCGCTCTGACAAGGATATCGAACGAACCGATGTCAGCGTTTACAAGGGACTTTATGTCCGCTGCGTTGCGGATTGATGCTTCGCTCGTCTATTAATCGGCAACAGCAAAAAAAGCGTACAGTATAGAAAATACGGTCGCAGAGACAAAACTCCCCGAGAGGTAAACGAAAAGCCCGAAGACGATTACGGTTAAGGAAAGAAGAAAAATTTTGCTCGGGCTAAGAGGATAGTGCGTATTGAACATGTGTGACCTTTAATGTTTATCTTTAACTGTCTAAAAATTAGATAAAGATTGTGTCATTAAATGTCACTTTGTAATTTTACAGTTCATCCTCGCTTTCGGACACGTCTCCGAAATGGCTCCCGTAATCATCAAAATTGACTTCTTCGGCAATGTCGTCGTTGTCTAGGTCTTCGTTGTCGAGCCCAAGTCCAAGTCGCGCACAGATGCGGTCAAGGAGGATGAGATCCACATCTTCGGTGTCGCCACCCTCACGTTCGTAGGCTTCGATGATGAGCTCCTGTTCATCGGCTTTATATTTATCGACGGCTTCAGTGATTTTCATTTTTTCTCCTTTGCTGATAATTAAAATTATCCGCGTCTCTGCTAGTAATATCGTCAATCTGTGTCGTAATGTCAATGCTTTTTACTAAATTTTTCGACATGAACAAGAAATTGTCTTTTATTGCGCTTGCGTTGTTGGTTGGTTTGTCTCAAGCTTGGGCTGTGGACCCCCGTATTGAACAGGGTGCCCGCTTTGAGGCCAAGGGTCAATATGATAAGGCTCTTGGTGAATACCGAGCCATGTTGGCTGAAAATAAGAAGAATACTGAAGCTTATATGGCGGCAGGCAAGGTTCGCATGAAGATGAAGGACTATAAGGGGGCTGTGGCTAACTTCCGCCTCGCTTATGGTTATGATCCGAGTTTGACGGAAGCGTACGAAGGTGCCGCTAAGGCTTACGAAGCTATGGGCCAGCAGGCAAAGGCTGATGCTGAACGTGCTAAGATGAAGGGCGGCAAGGCTGCTGCAAAGACAGAAACGGCAAAGGCAGAACCTGCAAAGACTGCTCAGCCTGCGCAAACAGCTCCTGTTGCAAAAACGGAACCGGCAAAGACGGCTGCCTCTGCAAAGGTCGAAACTCCGAAGGCTGCTCAAACGGCGCCTGCAACGGCTACCGCTTCTGAAGATCCGTTTGAAAAGGGCAAGGCTCTGCTTGCCGAAGGCCGCTATGCTGAAGCCGCTCCGCTTTGGAGAACAGTTCTTTCGAAGAAGCCTGGCGACGCCGGTGCGTACTTCTATGCGGGCTTAACCCGTTATGAGATGGGAGAATACGACAAGGCCGAGTTCAACTTGAAGAAGGGACTTTCGTACAAGGAACGCGGTAACGACGCTAACTACTATTTGGCAAAGATTAACCAGAAGAGCAAGCGTACCGATCAAGAAAAGAAGTACCTTGCTGCATACTTGAAGAAGGCTGCTCCGGACGCCAAGTTCCGCAAGTCTGCCGAAGACCGTTTGGCTGAAATTAACGCTGTCGCTAGTGCCGCTGCCGAAGAAAAGGCAATGCAAGAAGCCGAAGCCAAAGCTTTGAAGGAAGCCAAGAAGAGCGGGAACGACAAGTCGAAGTCTGTTGACGTTGCACCGCAGAGGGAAGACGTTGCTCCGACCGCTTCGAATTCCATTGCCAATGCCAATGCTCTTTATGCAGATGGCTATCACGAAGCTGCTCTCCAGATGTACAAGGCTTTGCTCGAAAACGAAATCACTCCGGATGAACGTTATTTTGCGATGCTCCAGATGGGTAACATCTACCGCGAAATGCGTGACTTCCACAGTGCTGTAACGCGCTATCGTGATGTTGTTCGTGAATTCCCGGATTCTGACTGGGCAACCGAAGCTGAACGCGCTCTCGAAGACGCTGTATGGCTTGAAAAGCATGCTAGCGAACTCCCGCGCAACAAACGCTAATTGACCATTAGTCAATGGTCTATAGTTTTTAGTTACAACTGAAAAATTTTGAACAATGTTATGCCGGGCTTGTCCCGGCTTCATTGTTTTTAAGATGTCATGCCCGCTCAGGTCCCTGAGTTTGTCGAAGGGCGGGCATCGCCTTTTTTGAAAAATTTTTGAGAAAAATTATCCTTTCACAAGCTTTCGATCGCTCTTGACTTTATCCAAGAATTTCTTGTAGAGCTTGTTGTAAATCTCGTGATTCTCAGGATTTGGCGTGTACGTGTTCGTGATTTCGATGTAGCTGTGGATGTCTTCGAACTTCATTTGTCCAAGCCCGATTGCAGCAACGGCTGCGGCGCCGAGCGCTCCCACGTACTGCGGATGCTTGACCGTTTCAATCGTATGCCCGGTCACATCGGCAAGAATCTGGTTCATGATGTTGATTCTCGCAAGCCCACCCGCAAAGCGGATCGTGTCCGAAATCTTGCACTTCTTGGCTTGACATTCCAAGAGCCAGCGGAAGTGGAAACATATGCCTTCGATAACAGCGCGGAGCAAATCGCCACGAGTAGTTTCTAAGCTAATGCCTGAAAGTGAACTGCGGATATCTCCGTCTTCAAACGGCGTCTTGCAACCGTTCATGAACGGCGTGAACATAAGTCCATGCGCGCCGGGTTTCGCTTTCGAAACGAGCGAAGCGCATTCTTCGTAGCTGTATTGCGAATTGTCGAGCTTGCCGATAAGTTCTCGAGCCCAGGCGAAGCACTTGCCTGCGGTTTCAAGTTCGCCGTACAAGTATTTTTGCTTGGGATCCGGTCCCTTGACCGCGATCATCATGATGTCTGCAAACTGGATAATTCTATCAACGACAGTACAGACAGAACCTGATGTTCCGCAGTAAATGCTAGTTTGGTTATTTTGAATATTGCCACAGCCAACAGCGACCATGGCGACATCTCCACCACCTGCAATGACTGGAGTTCCTTTTTCCAGACCCATCTGTTCGGCTGCGGTTGCTGTGATTCGACCAACGATGTCGGTACTCTGCACAATTTCGGGCAAGTGCTTTTCTTTGATGCCGTAAGCGTTCGCCATCGTATGGCTCCAGCCAGAATGCCCTTTACGGCAATCGTTGAGTGCGGTGCAGAATGCGGAGTCTTCTGTGCGGACGAATCTGCCTGTGGTCTTGTACAAGAGGTAATCGCCGACATCTAGAAATTTATCGACTCGTGCAAAATTCTCGGGCTCGTTGTTTTGTACCCACTTGTATTTCCAGATGGGGCTGTAAGCTCCGACTGGCACCATGCATGTGTGTCGCATCGCCTTGATGAGCTTCCATATGTTCAATCCGTGAATTTTCAATCCGTGATTGAAGTAGTCCTTAAATTCTTTGTCGGCGCGCCTGTCGAGGAACGTCATGGGCGGTCGGACTGTATTGCCGTTTTCATCAACGAGTACGGTGGCGTTCATCTGGGAGCAGAAACTGATGCCCTTGATCTGGTCGCTTGAAATCCCGTAATTTTTGAGGAGTTCTTTTGTGCTGCGGCAGATGGAATCCCACCATTGCTCGGTGCTCTGTTCGACACCTTTTCCGCCAAGCGTTGTTGTGCTGTGGGTATTGACTACCGTTGCTCCCACAAACTCAATTGAATTAGCAATTTTTGTGAGCGTTGCTTTTATAAAGGAGTTGCCGATGTCGTAAGTGACTAGATACATTTGTGACCTCTATAAAACCGTCCACATATACCTTTTTCTTCTGCTGAAATTATAAAAAAACTACACAGGCTTTGTCACCTGTGTAGTAAGTTTTTTGAAAGCTTTTATGTTCTTTTTACACGACCTGGACTAGGAGCCCCTTGAGGTACTGTCCTTCGGGGAAGGCTGTGTTCACGGGGTGGTCGGCGGGCTGTCCAAAACGCTCGATAATCTGCACGTGACGGTGGGCGTCGGCTGCGGCATCGGCGATAATCTTCTGGAACAAGTCCATTTCCATAAGGCCGGAGCAGCTGAACGTGGCGAGCATGCCGCCTTCGGCAAGGAGCTTCATTGCAAGTAAATTAATATCCTTGTAACCGCGGGCGCCTTTCTGCAAGTTGTCCTTGCTTTCGACGAACTTCGGTGGGTCAAGCACGATGAAGTCGAACGTCTCTGCCTTGTCACGGCACTTGCGCAAGTACTGGAACACATCGGCTTCAACATGGGTTGCATGAGCCGTGCTTAGTTTGTTGCGCATGATGCCTTCCTTGGCGAGCTTGAGCGCGTCCTTGGATACATCTACCTGGTAAACTTTTTCGCAACCGCCACGGAGGGCGTACAGACCAAAGCCGCCGGTGTAGCAGAAGCAGTTGAGCATCTTCTTGCCGCGAGCGAGTTCGCCCACGCGGCGTCTTGCATCGCGCTGGTCGAGGTAATAGCCCGTCTTGTGTCCGTTCTTCACGTCAATCGGGAACAAAATTCCGTTTTCGTTGATGATGACCGGCTCGTCCGGAACTTCGCCAAACACGACGCCCGTGCGGAGGGGGAGACCTTCCTTTTTGCGGACTTCGGAATCGCAGCGCTCGTAAATGCCACGGCAACCCGTCTTTTCGGCGAGCAATTCGTAAATGATCTGGCGGTTGACTTCGGCGCCTGCAGCGAGGATTTCGACGGAGTAAATGTCGGCGTACTTGTCGATGATGCAGCCTGGAATGCCGTCATTTTCTGCGTTCACAAGGCGGAATGCACATTCCTTGTCGTGGATGTCGAACCCACGGCTCTTGCGGGAGGCGATGGCGCGGTCCAAAATGTCGCTAAAGAATTCGCGATCAATTTTGATGTTCTTTCCTTCGTTCCCGAATGTCCAGAAACGGCCTCGGATCTGGGATTTCGGGGAGTAGGCTGCAAGGCCCAGAAAATCGCTATGGTAGCTATAAACTTCGACAACGTCACCAAGAGCGGGGTCGCCAACAACTTCATCAATGGCGCCGCTAAAAATCCACGGGTGGTAACGGAGGGCTGATTTATCACGCCCGGCTTTCAATGTAATTGCTTTCATAGGTGAAAATTTAGAATTTTTAGTTATATTTATTTTGTCACGCATTTGTGTGGTTCATAAAACGTGTGACGGTGCGCAAATTATTGTTTTTAATCGAGGGGGAAAAGTGATTGTAAATTTCTTTTTTGAAATTTTAATTACTAGATTAAAAAACATGGTAGGAAAGACTCAAGCAAAGATTTTTAGGGTTGGACTTTTGGGCTTGGCCCTCGTTTTTGCTGTATCTTTTTCTGCCTGTGGCGATTCTGAATCCTCCAAAAAAGAATCGTTAAATGCGGTTCCCGAAAAGCCTTTGTTTAATGGCGTTGTCCAGAGTGTTTTGGGTGATGCCCATGTGAAGACCGCTGATAGCCATGCTAAGTCGTTGAAGGTTGGCTTATCCGTTCATGAAAAATCATCGATTGTGACTGAGGCGGGTTCTTCGGTTGTTATTTCTGTTGATGACGGTTCTGCGCTCAAGACCGATGGCCGGTCTGAGATGGCTATTGAAGTCACTAAAGCGGATGAACTGAAAACAAGAATGACCGTTGCGCTTCGCCATGGAAAGTTGTTGTTTGATGTGCAGAAACAGGCGGTCAAGGACGAGTTTGAAATTCGTACAGAAAATGTTTCGTCTGTAGTTCGTGGAACGGCGGGCTTTATTGAAAATGTTGATGGGTTGGAAATCTCGTCGCTTAAGGAAGGTCGTCTTGACGTGTCGGTAAGTAACGATACGGCTCAGCCAATTAAGAGTGGACAGACTTTGATTGCCAATACGAATGGCGTGAAAATTTTATCGCTTGCAAGTTCGGGTACGCTTATTTTAGCTCGTGCTCTTGATTCTATTGCAACGGGAGCTGCTACTGAACTTGGTGTGCGCGCTGCAAGGTTGAATCTCGACAAACTCGAAACGATGCTGTTGGAATTTGATGAAGCCTACAAGAAAAAATCGGAAGCATTCATAAAGAGCTCGCAGATTGAGTTTAAGCCGAAGGTCTTGAATGAATACATTGGCAAGCCGAGTGTAGCGCTTGAAGCGTTGTTTATCCCAGGAAGCTTAGTTTCTGTGCTTGGAATTGTCGATACGATTCCTGAAAGCGGACTCTACAGGCGTACGTTTGAATGGGCTGATTCTACAGCGTTTGGTCCGAAGCATTTTGTTGTGAATTGCAGCAATGGCGAGGTGGAATACATTTGCCATACCTGGCATACGAACTTTGTTTCGGCGAAGATGGCGGAAGTCTTGACGAAGGCTAATGAACGCAAGTCTACGGCTGCTAAGGATACGGTCCAGCCAAAAAAACTCAAGCCTTCGATTGTCATAGAAGGTTCTGGTCGCGAACGCATCCACGTGTTGCCCGAAGAACGCGATATCCCGGCGACGCTTCGCTTTAGTGTTGCTGGACTGATGGGCTCGGACTTGAGTCAGATTAAGAAGATTATCGTGAAGCGCAAGGGCGTTGTGGTAAAAACTTTTGTAGACGATGAATTGACGACAAATTCATTTAGAGTGCCAATCCGCCTTAAGCAAAATCGAATT
This sequence comes from Fibrobacter sp. UWB13, assembly GCF_900177805.1. Lineage (NCBI taxonomy): Bacteria > Pseudomonadati > Fibrobacterota > Fibrobacteria > Fibrobacterales > Fibrobacteraceae > Fibrobacter > Fibrobacter sp. UWB13. The sequence continues at coordinate 80,911 of NZ_FXAX01000001.1, forward strand.
GCCCATTTCGAAATAGACGTCTTCTTTGTGAATGGCAAGAAGATTAAGGCAAGGAAAGTTTATGAGACGTACTGCTTCTTCGAAAATTACGAAGATGGCAAAAAGAGCAACCGAATCAACGACATGACGGCTGAAGAAGAATACAAAAACGTCGTCTCTAAGCGCCTGCTCAAGAATGAATAGCTTTTACAAAAGCTAAATTTGGGCGCATGTTTGAATCGCTCTTTGACAAGTACCCATTTTTCAGAAAAGTCCCTGCCATCCTCTGCATGGCTATCATTTTCAAGATTTCTTCGATGACATCCTATGAACTCGAAGGATTCCCGCATGTGTGGGATAAGCTTGCGCATACTTGTGAATATGCCACTTTGGCGGGATGCTTTTGCATGTGGTGGGCGCGCGGACAGTGGTCTATAAAGCCGTGGCTCAAGGTGCTGATTATTATGGCTGTTGCGCTTGCTTACGGTTGCACGGACGAATACCACCAGAGCTTTGTGGAAGGTCGTGACTGTAGCGGTTATGACTTGATTGCTGATGCACTCGGCGGTATGATCGGTGGACTTGTCTATTGGCTCATCGTTAAAATCTTGAACAAGTACGATCCGCTGTCAAAGTAGACTGTCTTTTTAGAATTCTCCGAGCAGAATCACTTCTCTGTGAAGCTGAATGCCAAACTTTTCGGCGACGACTTTTTGAACGTATTCGCTGAGTGTTTTGATGTCTGCTGCGGTGGCGTTGCCTGCGTTGACGATAAAGTTCGCGTGCACACGGCTCACTTCGGCGCCGCCTATGCGGTAGCCTTTTAAACCCGCCTGTTCGATGTAATAACCTGGTGCGATTTGTGTTGGCGTTTCGGCGGCACCTGCATCTAGACGCTTGAAGGTGCTACCCGCATTGGGCATGGAAAGCGGTTGCGAATTGCGACGCTTTGTCATGCATTCTTGCATTTCGCTTTCGAGATCCTTGGCTGTCTTGCCAAGTCCTGTTGCGGGCGTAAGCTGAAATGTGGCAGAAAGAATTGTTTCTGAAAGAAAATTGCTTAGCCCCCCTTCGGCAGGCTCAGGGACCTTGGGCTCGCATTTTGCAAGTTCTTGAAAAATGCTATGGCGGTAACCGAATTTGCAGTCTGCTGCGGTTCGCGTGTGCAAATTGCCGGCAGAATTGATGCTTTCGACTTCAACGCAAGTCTGCGAAACGTCTTGACCGTAAGCACCAGCGTTCATATAAATCGCCCCGCCGAGGCTTCCTGGAATGCCGGCGAGCTTGTGGATGCCCGCGAGTCCTTCGTTAATTGTGTAGCGGGCGAGGCGAGCAAGCGGCGTGGCGCCTTTGGCGCAAATCTTTCCATTGCCAAGATTTGAAATTTCCGAGAAAAATTTACCGAGCTGGATGATGACGCCGTTGTATCCGCTATCAGAAACGAGCAAGTTTGTGCCCTTGCCGAGAATGTAGCTCGGGAGTGCGTGCTCGTTTGCAAATGCGATAGCTTCCTTAATATCGCTTACGGATTCTGCCTTGACGAAATATCGTGCGGGACCGCCTACTTTAAAGGACGTGTGCTCGCTCATCGGTACATTTTCTTGAATAATCATGACGAAAATATATATATTCTTGGAGCAATGACAGAAGAGGAACTCAAACAATTTAAGGCTGCGCTCTCGATTACGACGGTTGCTATGGATTTAGGCCTCCCGGTGGTGCGTGGCCGTTGTCGTTGCTTTTTCCCGACACGCCATGCGCATGGCGATAGAACTCCGTCTGTATCATTCTCCGAAGAACGCGGAACATTCCGCTGCTGGGTCTGCGATGACGTTCGCGGCGATGTGATTTCGCTTGTGCAGTTTGTCAAGAATTGCTCGTTCCTGGAAGCTCTGAATTGGCTCAAGGAAACGTATGGATTCCTGTTGCGTGGGGCAAAGCCTCAGGCGCAAAATCGCGTATCAACGACGAATTTCGCCTCTGCATCAACGATGCCGAATCGAGCTCCTGCTTCGAATGTGTCGCCTGAACAAAGTGCCGCACTTGTTGCGAAAACGGCAGTCCGTGATGCCGCTCTTGAATATCGCTCTCCCGAGCCTGCAAAAGAGCTTGTGAGTGAAGATGAACGCAAGAAGATTATCCTCTCGTTCTTGAAAATGTTGAGTCCTGTCGACAAGACGCCCGCGGCTGCATACCTTGCTCGCCGTCGCATTTACAAGCCGATTTGGGACAAAATGCTTTTGCGCACGATTACGGATTATGGTGCGCTGAACAACAAGCTCAAGGAAACTTACGATTTGGAAGTCCTCAAGTACGTGGGGCTTTTCAGTGAAAAAGGGAACTTGAGGTATTACAAGCATCCGCTATTTTTCCCGTATCTCGATACCAAGCGTCGATCGTTTTATTTTCAGGCACGCGCAATCGATAGCACGGTTGTGCCGAAGGAACTGAACTTGCGCGGAACGGTGCCGTTCCCGTACAATGTTTCAGCGCTTGATGAAAGGCCAGGGTGGGTTTACCTTTGCGAAGGCGTGGTTGATACGCTCACGTTCTTGGGCCAACGCATTGCGGCAATTGGAATCCCGGGCGTGCGTTCTTTCAAGACAGAATGGCTTCCGCTCTTTAAAAATAAGAGCGTTGTGCTTTGTTTAGATAAGGACGAGGCGGGGCGTAGTGGCACGGAGTATTTGCAGACTGTCTTTGCTCAGGCGGGAATCCGCACGGTTGTGCTCGGTGATGGCGTGGATCAATTCGGCAAATTGTCGATGAAAGAAGGCGAAGACATCAACGATTGGTTTGGTGGGAAAAAGTAGTCCCTAACACTCTATCGACTTCTTCTTCGGTGGTGATTCCTTGTTGGATGAGGTGGGTGGCGTTTTCTTGCATGGTGCCGTCGGCGTAGGTGTTGTTGGGGAGTAGTAATTCACAGACAACGGTTCTGCCTTTGTATTGTGGTGTGGAATCGCAAGAAGTTGTTTTATCAAGTTTCCTTACGAGGCGTTGGGCAAAAACTCCAAGTAAAGCTTCGTCCAAGATACTCTTTTGAACGCCTAGATCGAGAAGTCTCATCGCCGCTGCTTTTGCGCTGTTTGTGTGCACTGTACTCAATACGAGATGTCCCGTCTGTGCTGCTTGCAATGCAATTTGTGCGGTCTCTGCATCGCGGATTTCTCCGATGAGAATCACGTCTGGATCCTGGCGCAAAATAGAACGCAATGCAACGGCGAACGTGAATCCGCATTTATCGTTGACGGGAACTTGATTCGCTCCGCGGAGTTCGTATTCCACTGGATCTTCAATGGTTGTGACATTGATTTTTCGCTGGATGATCTCTCGGAGGCCTGCATAAAGCGTTGTCGTCTTGCCGCTCCCGGTGGGGCCTGTAACGAGGAACAGCCCTTGCGGAGCGCTGAAAATTTTCCGAATTGCCTGGAGTGTCGTTTCGTTAAAATCAAGGCTGTCGAGCGTTTGTGCGGAGTCGTTAGCGGGGAGTAATCGCAGTACGCATTTCTCGCCGTTGTTGACGGGAATGGTACTGACGCGAACGTTCACTTTTTCGTGAAAATCCTCAAACGCAAAACTCCCGTCGTGCGGCAAACGGCGCTCCGTGATATCGACATTTGCCATGACCTTGAGGCGAATCAGTACAGGCTCGGCGAGCCATTGCGGGAATGTTCTGTATTCTGTTAAAAGCCCGTCGATGCGGAATCGCACGCGGAGTGAATCTGCCAACGGTTCGAGGTGAATGTCGGTCGCTTTTTTCTGTAACGCTTTGACGATAAGGCTATCGACGAGGTTTATAATCGGTTCTGATTCCCAAGAAGAATTTCGCGAAATCTCGAGATGATTGAGATGCTGGAGTAAATCTTCGTCATCGATTGATTCGGCATGGCTGTGCATGAGCCTGATTTCGGCTGGGGAGTGCTGTTCAGGTATAATGCGTTGCTGTGTGACAAAGCGGATTTTTTCGAGAAGGAATTCATCGTTTGCGTTCTGCACGGCGACTTTCATGGGCTCGGCGCATTCCTCTGTGCTTTCAACAACCGCAATCCCGTTTTTCTGACACCATTTTTTGGACAAGTTTTTTGTATTCATCCCCGTAAAATACAAACAAAAATCACGAAAAAACATATCCATGCAAATTTTGCAACCAACTGTTTGCAAAGTAGTTAATGGTCGATGGTCATTAGTTGTTTGTTAAAGTTTGGCGGCGAAGCCGCGATTATAAAAAACAATGGCTAAATACTATTGACTAATAGCCAATGGCTATAAATGCAAAAAAGTCCCCCGGAGTGGGGGACTTTGCGGAGTTGTCTAATGAAACTCGATTAAGCCTTGCTCATTTTTGCCTTGACTTTGCGAGCGCCTTTCTTTGCCTTGCCAAAGAGGGCGTTCGGGAGCCAGAAGAATGTCGGCACAAGGAACATGGTAAGCACTGCGGACACAATCAAACCACCCACAGAAGCAATACCCATCGGCTGCGTCATGGCAGCGACGTTACCACCGAGAGCGAATGCAAGCGGGAGCTGTGCAATCACGGAGGCAAGCGTAGCAAGCATAATCGGCTGGAATTTGGCTTTTGCGGCCGTAAGCACTGCCGAGCGGCGGCCCATGCTTCCACTACGCAACAAGCGGTTTGCTTCGTCGAGCAAAAGAATAGCGTTATTCACCACCACTCCAATCAACATAACGATAGCCATGAGAGCGATCATGGAGAGTGCCTTGCCGGTAAAGATAAGGGCGAGGAGCACGCCGATTGCACCCATCGGGATGGTCGTCATGATAATGAACGGCTGGGCAAAGCTTTCGAGAAGAGCGACGAGCAAAATGTAGGTGAGGATAATAGCCATCACGATTGCCGTCATGAATTCCTTCTGCATGTCGTTCTGCATGTCGGCGTTACCACCGAAGCTGAACGTGATGCCTTCTGGGAGTTCGTCCTTCATGCTGTTTGTAAGTTCCGTGAGTTTGCCCATGATTTCACCGGTCGTGTGGCCAGGGAGCAAGTTCATCGAAACGTCAACACGTCTCATCTTGCGCTTACGGTCAATACGTGTCGGACCAGCACCATCTTCGATGTGGAAGAGTTCGCTAGCACTTACGTAGCCCTTCGGTGTCTTGACAGGCAGGTCTTCGATGTCGGCATGGCTCTGCCTATCCTTTTCCATCAAGCGTACGTAAACGTCGTATTCTTCACCGTCTTCGGTGTACTGGCCTGCTTCGAAACCGTTCACTGCAATGTAGTTGTAGTTTGCGACTGTTTCAAGCGTTACGCCATAGTCGGCCATGGCGGCGCGGTTCGGGATCAAACGGATTTCAGGCTTACCGGCTTCATAGCTCGTCTTGATATCCACGATGCCGTCAATCTTTTGCTGGACTCGGTCAAGGACGATTTGTGATGCCTTGATGACGGAGTCTGCATGGAGACCGCTCACTTCGAGCACCACATCGCCAGCGGAGTTGTTCTGCATTTCAGAGGCGGAGGTGGACTTTACGGAAATGTAGGCGTCTGGAATATTGGCGAGGTACGGACGGATGGAGTCGACGATTTCGTCCGTACTGCGATGTCTGCCCTTCCAGTTGGGATTGTTCTTCTTTTCCCAGTCCTTCAAGAGTCTAACACGCATGGTGGCCTGGTTTACGGTCGTAAAGCCGTTGGAACCACCCACGTTCATACTGTAGTGAACAATTTCAGGAATATCCTTGACGCGGGATTCAATAATACGAGCCACGCTATCGGTTGTCTCGATGTTTGTACCCACAGGCATTTCGAGCTTGATGCTCATCATGCCCTGGTCCTGTCTCGGGGTAAGTTCAACAGTCAAGTTGTTCTTGGCGAGGGTTCCGACAAAATAAAGTGTTGCAGCGAGAGCGAGAACCTGGAAAATCACACCTGGGATAGAGAGGCAGAAACCGAGAGCCTTCAAGTAAACGAAGCGGAATCCGTTCAAAATCTTCGGGAAAATTCCAAGAGCGGATTCGATAATGCCCGGCTTTTCTTCGATGATATTGCCGTTTTCATCTTTCTTCTTGCCCTTGAACAAGTAGGCTGCCATGAGCGGTGTGAGCGTGAATGTCACGAGGAGTGACACGAACGTTGCAAACACCATGGTCATACCGAATGTTCTAAAGAAGATACCGACGATGGACTTCATGAATGCGATCGGCACGAACACGGCAACGTTTGTAAGCGTTGATGCCATGATGGCGATCATGATTTCTGAGGTGCCTTTGTATGCAGCTTCCTTCGGATCAAGACCTTGCAAAAGCTTGTTGTTGATGTTTTCGAGCACCACGATGGAGTTCGTCACCAACAGACCCACGGAACTTGAAAGAGCCATGAGGGACATCATGTTGATGCCAAAGCCTGCAAAGTACATGAGCGTAAATGCGCCAATCACGGAAATCGGCATCGTGAGAGCCGCGATAATCATCGTCGAGAACTTGCCGAGGAACAGGAGCAGGAGGCCTGCGGTAAGCGCAATTGCGATAATGATGTTCTGGATAACGTTATCGATAGATTCGTTCACGGCTTCGGACTTGTCGTAAATGAGCGTGAGCTTGAAGCCTTCCGGGAGAGTCTTGTTGACTTCTGCCATGCGCTTGAGCACGCCTCTGGAAACTTCCACGACGTTTGCATCGGAGCGTTTCTTGATATCGAGAGCGACTGAGTTGATGCCGTTAAAGCGGGAAGTCGATGTAATTGTTTCGATGGTATCTTTCACGACGGCAATTTCAGAGAGCTTGACGACTCCCTTTTCCGTCGGAATTTCCATGTTGCGCATTTCATCGAGGTTCTTGAACTTACCTGCGGTACGCACAGACGTGTTCTTGTGCTTGCCGATAACTTCACCAATCGGGAGGTTAACGTTGGACATGCCGTAAAGGCCCATCATGGTGCCGATATCGACACCGCGGTCCATCATTTTTTCCTTGTCGACTTCGATGGCGATCTGGCGGGTTGTACCACCGAAAATGTCGACGCTAGCAACACCGGAAACAGAAGTGAAGAGCGGTTCGATTTCGTCTTCGACTTTCTGGCGGAGTTCTGTAGAGTTTAGAGGACCGGTGAACGAGATTGCCATGATGGCAGCACCGTTAATATCGACCTTCGAAATAATCGGCGCCTGTACTGCATCCGGAAAGTCCGCAGAGGCGAGGTCCACCTTGGAACGCACGTCATTTGCGGCAACGTCCACGTTCACGCCCATGTTGAACATGGCGACGATAATGCCGTAGTTTTCCAAGCAGATGGACTGCACGTAATCGATACCGTCCACGAGTTCCACCTGTTCTTCAATCGGCTTGATAATTGTGGTTTCGATTTCTTCAGGGTTTGCGCCCTTGTAAATGATGGTGGCCGTAACCACGGGGACTTCGAATTTCGGCATCAAGTCCACCACCATCATGGAATAGGTATAAAGACCGAACACCACCACGGTCAAGATGACCATGAGCATGGTGATTGGTTTGTAAATACTGGCTTTAATCATTGACTATACTCCAGTGTCGATTATTCGACGATCAGCACCTTGTCGCCATCGTTCATGCGGTTCTGGCCTTCGACCATCACGACGTCGCCTTCGCTAAGGCCATCCTTGATTTGGATGTCGGTCTTGGTTTGCACTCCGAGTTGCACGATTTTGCGCTTGGCCTTGCCTTCGCTATCGACTGTCCAGACCGAGTTCACGCCGTTGCTATAGACAATGGCTTCGACAGGGACGGTAACGCCGGTGACTTCGCGGGCGTCAATCTTTGTGGTGAGGTACATGCCTGGGAGGAGCTTACGGTTCTTGTTCTTGAAGGTCACTTCGACCGGGAAGAAGCGGGTTATCGGGTTTGCTGCAAGCGGGATGAGGCTTACTTCGCCCTGAAGCTTTTCGCCGTTGAGTTCGATTGTTGCCTTGGCGCCCTTCTTGAAGAAACCGATTTCGGAACTTGTGACGTTGAGCTTGAGAATCACCTTGTCGAGGTTTGCGATGGTGAACATGGCACCACCGACACCCGGAACTTCGCCAGCCTTAAACTTGACTTCGGTGATTGTTCCCGAAGACGGGGCGAGCACGAGCGTTGCACGACGGGCTGCTTCCAATTGCATCTTGGATATGCTAATCTGGGTTTCGAGCTGGTCAACGGTGCTCTGAGTGACACCGCCCTTTGCCTGCACTTCCTTGGTGCGGGCGAGGGTCTTTTCGTTCAGTTCCATGGCTGCTTTTGCTTGCTGGTAAGCCGTGTTGTCGCCCGTAAAGACGAATTCCGCGAGAACCTGGTCTTTCTTGACCTTGGAACCAACGCGGACGTTGATCTTGGCAATCGGGTCACCGAGCTTGGCGGTTGCGGTCGTCTGCTGGCTACCTTCGATGGTGCCGCTGAAGGCGCGGACGTCTGTGAGCTTGACTGTTGCAGCCTTCACGACGCGGGCTGGCTTGCCATTGACCTTCTGGATTTCTTCGATGGTCGAAACTTTTTTCTCGGACTTGGCGTCTTTCTTAGCGTCGCCGCATCCAGCGAGGAGGAGCGACAGGGCAGAAATAGTAATGATTGATTTTGTAATGGTCTTCATGATTGTCTTCCTCTTAAATCTTAGTATTCACCTGTGGCTTGGAGCAGTGCGTTATAAGCGGTGTTCCAGTTGAGAATTCCCTGCAAGTAGTTGAGTTTTGCCTTGCGGAGGTCCATGTTGGCGGTAAGCAGGTTGAGCTGCGTTTCCATGCCGTTTCTGAAAGCCGCGTCGGTCATGTCGTAGATGCGTTGGGCCAGGTCAATGTTATTTTTCAAAACTTCAAGATTGCGTTCTGCGGAGGCGAGTGTCTGTGCGCAGCTTTCGATTTGCACGCGGAAGCCGCGTTCTGCGGTTTCTTTCTGGATCTGGGTGCTGCGGAGGCTGGATTTAGCTTGGACCACTGCTTCCTTGGTCTGCATGCCATTGAAAAGGTTCATCGACAAGTTCAAAGAAACGTATTTATTGAGCTTGTCCCATTTCGGTGCGTCCCATTCGGTAATCTTGTTTTGGTTGTTTGCGTACTTGAGACCACCAACCAATGCGATTGTCGGCTTGTAGCCACCTTCTTCGATTTCGATGTTCTTTTCTTTCATCGTTTCGGTAGCTTGGAGCATCACCAATTCTCTACGACGCTGTTTGACGCTTGCCATGGAGGTGTCCGGGTACGGGAGGTTGGATTCCGGGCTACGGAGTTCTCCGTTGAATTGAACGTCGTTGTCCCAGTCAAGACCCATGGTGTTGAGGAGTGCGTTCTTGGCAAGGAGGCGCTTGTCTTCGAGTGTCTTTCTGTCTACCTTGAGGGCTTCCATGGCGAGCTGGACTCTAGCGAAATCAAGTTCTGTGGCAAGTCCGCTCTTGACGCCTTGTTCCACAAAGTCAATGTTGTCTTGTGTAATCTTCATGCTTTCGTCAACAATGGCGATGGAGGAATCCAAGTAAATGAGCTGGTCAAAAGCGTTATCGACTTCGTAGCGGACATTCGACTTCGTATTTTCGAGGTTGACCTCTTGCAAGTGCTTATAAGCCTTGGCGATATCGATAGCGGTACCAACCTTGCCTGCGGCGTAGAGCACCTGGGTTAGCGTGAGGCCCACGCTGGACTGCCAGCGGTAACCTTGTGTGCTCATACCATTGATCATCTTGTCTAGAGCAGGAGCGACACGTTCTTTATCGAACTTGTTGGCGCCCAAAGTGGAATCCTTGGCGGCGTCGGCCATGGGGGTGCCAAGCTTGACGTCATCAAGCCCGAAAATACGGGTTACATTGGCGCTAAGGTCAATGGACGGGTAGGCGTTACCATACCCAGCGTCTACTTGGGAATTTGCAGAAACGAGATCTTCTTCGGCGCTCTTGATGTCCGAAGAATTTTCCATGGCGGTCTTGATCGCCTCATCTCGAGTGTAGACTTTTGCCGAGGCCGGTACCATCAGCCCTAAAGCGAGGGCAGAAAGGACTAAAAATTTCCTTGACATTCGTTCTCCTAATATATTAAGCTAGCCAAATGTAAAAAAAAAGCACCCTTTTCATAAGGGGGCTTTTTTCTGTTTTTGATGAAACGCAAATATTGGGGATGAAGTGCATCCGAATTTGCGAATTTTTGCGAAATTTGGCGAAAATTACATCAAACCGGGGATTTTCATGCCGCCAGTGATGTCCGAAATGCTTGCCTGCTGGGCGTCGTCTTTCTTCTTGACGGCTGAGTTCACGGCAGCCATAATGAGGTCTTCGAGAGCTTCTACATCGTCCTTGTCGACGGCATCCGGATTGATCTTCACCATCGTGAGTACGCCCTTTCCGTTCATGGCGACCTTCACCATTCCGCCGCCGGCTTCGGCGTCAAAGCTCTGTGCCTTGAGGTCGTTTTGTGCCTTAAGCATCTTGCTCTGCATTTTCTGAAGGTCCTTAAGCATCTTGCTCATGTCCATGAATATATCCTCGCTTTTTGAGTGTATTAAAGGTTATTGGATCCTTCCACTTGCGTGTCAGGATGACTGTTTTCCATTCGTAATTATAGAATTTTTATTTGGTTGGATCCTATCACTACACTACGTTTCGTTCCAGGATGACGTTTTAATTGTCACCCTGGAGGGAGCTTGCGACCGATAGGGTCCATGATAATCTATGCGTCGCAATCCTCGTCGTCGCATTGTGAAACGATGGCCGCTTTCTTGAGTTTCTTGGTGAAAACGAGTTCCGTTGCAAACATCTGCTGGAGTTTTGAAAGTCCCGGTTCCTTTTCCAGGTCGAGTTCATACGGGCTCATCTTGGCGGCGCGCTGCTCGGCAAGTTCGCTCTCGGTGAAGGCGCGCGTGCGGATGGAAAGCGCAATCTTTGTTTGTAGGCGGTCTTCCAAAATGCGTGTCACGCGTTCGACGTATTCGGGATGCTCCGTCATCTGGCGGTAGCCCCAGTTTTCGGCATTCTCAGTCGTGCCCGCGTAGGTGAGCGCAATCGGGAACGGGTTCTGTTCGGGGTCGCCTGTTTCAAGCGTTGTGCCTGCAATGGCGGCGGAGAACACGTAGTCGCCGTCGTTAGCGATGTTGGAGAGGATGGATGGCCATGCGGCGGCAATCTCGTAACGTGAAAATGCCTGCACGCCACCTTGATCGTAGCCTGCAAATGGGTCATCATAAGACGCCTGGACTTCTTCCTGGGCGTCTATCATGGCGCTGACTTCAGTTACTTTTTTTTTTACCGCGTCGTTTTCGGCGCTTTTAGGATCGTTAATCGCTGCAAGAGCTTTTCGCAAATCGACCAGTCGGTCGAGCCAAGCCATTCGGGCGAACGTCGTTTCGACGAGGAGGCGCGGGTTCGTGCTGTAGCGGAGCGTACCCTGCAAGTCGATAAGCATCTTGCTTATGCGGAGAATGTCGCCGTTCGTAAGACTTTGTGCGCAGCTCTTGTACTTGGTGTAAAGTTCTTCGGTGATGTTGAGTGCATCCGGCGTGAAGGCGTCGAGGCGGGCGTAGAGCAAATTGCGGAGGAACTTGCCAAAGCCGTCGAGCAGCGGGATGAACTCGATACCGATTTTCACAGCGTCATCCACCATGCGGAAGCAACCCTTGATGTCGTGGTTTTCGATGGACTGGATGAGCGAGAAGAAAAGTTCTACAGGTGGGATGCCGAGGACGGAGCGGACGGATTCCGCGGTCATCTCGTTTCCGGTAAAGGCGTATGCCTGGTCAAAGTAGGTGAGACCGTCACGCATGGAACCGTCGGCCTTTTCGGCAAAGATGTCGAGGGCTTCGTCGGTAGCCTTGATGCCTTCCTGTTCGCAAATGTAGCGGAGGCGGCTGCGGATCTGGTCTACGGTCAGGCGCTTGAAGTCAAAACGCTGCACACGGCTCAAAATCGTTTGCGGAACCTTGTTGACTTCGGTCGTTGCAAAGATGAAAATCACGTGGGACGGCGGTTCTTCGAGCGTCTTGAGGAGAGCGTTGAAGGCGCCTGTCGAGAGCATGTGGACTTCGTCGATGATGAAGATCTTGTACTTGCCGATGACGGGCGGGTACTGCACACGTTCAATCACATCGCGGATGTTGTCGACGCTGGTGTTAGAGGCCGCATCTATTTCATAGACGTCCATCGGGTTTCCGCCGGCGATATCCTTGCAGCTGTCGCACTGCCCACACGGGTGCAGCGGGTCATTGCCCTTGCAGTTGAGCGTGCGGGCGAGGATGCGAGCGCTAGTAGTCTTGCCCACACCACGGGTGCCGGTAAAAAGGAATGCATGATGGAGACGACCGCCCTGAATGGCGTTCTCAAGAGTCTTTGCGATATGTTCCTGACCGACCATATCGCTGAATGATTGCGGGCGCCACTTACGCGCCATTGCGATGTATGCCATGACTAAAGTATAGTAAAGTGGTTCGTGGTTGGTGATTCGTGGTTTGGATTTTTCGTATCTTTATAAATGTAATTAGTCAAATAGAGGTACTTATGAATTTTGATATGGCGCTTTTGATTTTGTGCTGGCAGACAGCCTGCCTTTCGCATAACCACGAAAATGAACAGCTTTTGCCGGGTGCTGCCTCGGCTACGGAAGCGGAAAGTGCAGAACTCGACAAGATTCATGACGAAGTGACTCCTAACGCCAGTTGGGACGAATTCAACAACCTTTATGCAAGCTTCAAGTCGGCAAGCGACCGTACTAAGGCTTGCGTCAAGGCGCTTCAGTCGCAGTCCCGTGATTCAAAGGTTCTCGTGATAAACTGCATGGTCCGTATTGCGAATGCTTCGCACGAAGACTACAACAGGACTAATATATCGCCCGAAGAATATGAATTTATTAAGAATGTCCGTGAACAGCTTGGCTTGAATTAAACCCTTTGTCGGGTACAAAATTTTAGATAAAGTAATAAAAAGGAAACGCTCCCATCGGGAGCGTTTCTTGTAATTATTAGTTGTGGCGCAGTCGCTACTAGCGGAGAACGATGTCGCCGTTTGCGACGAGCTTGTCGCGAAGCTTGTTGTGAGCCTTGTTGACTTCTTCGTCCGTGAGCGTGCGGTCCATAGCCTGGTAGGTGAGGCTGTAAACCATGTTCTTCTTGCCGGCTTCAATCTTTTCACCTTCGTAGATGCTCTTGAGAGTAATCTTTGCGAGGTTCTTCGGGTTGAGAGCCTTGATGCGGGCGAGCACATCTTCGTGAGTCATCGACTTTGCAACTTCGATAGAGATGTCGCGGGTCGAAGGCACTTGGCGGCTGAACGGCTGGAACACAATCTTCTTGTGGCTTTCGTGTTCCATCTTGTCCATGTCGGCTTCCATCACGTAAGTCTCGTAGCTGATTTCGTTAGCCTTGAGGCAGTTCGGGTGGAGTTCGCCCATCGTTCCAAGAACCGTGCCGTTGCAGACGATTTCAGCCTGCTTGCCCGGGTGGAGGAAGAGTTCCGGCTTTGCGGCGGCGCGGAATTCCACGACGAGACCGAGACGCTTGAAGAAGCTCTGGACAAAGCCCTTGAAGGCGGCAAAGTCAATCTGCTTCGGCTTGTCGTTGAGCGGATCGGTATCAAAGTTTCCAGCGATGGTAAGGGCGACGAGGTTGGATTCGTCAAAGCCCGGATCGCGTTCGTCCTTGCGAGCGCGCTTGAACTGTCCCTTGGCAACTTCGAACAGACGAACAGAACCCGGACGGTTCTTTTCGTTTTCGGCAACAGCCTTGAGCAAATTCGGGAGGAGGCTTGTCGGCACAGCACCGAGTTCTTCGGAAAGCGGATTCAAGAGGAGAGCCGGCTTGCTGCGACGGTCGTCACTTTCAGGGCCAAAGAGGGCTTCGGTGCGTGCCTTGCTTGTGAAGCGGAGGCTCAAGCATTCGTGGAGACCCATGGCAGAAAGCGTCTTGCGGATCTTGCGGTTCAAAACTTCGATAGCCGGGAGTTCGTTCGGCTGCATCGTGAACTTCGGCAAGCTGTACGGAATGTTGTCAAAGCCGATGAGGCGAGCGATTTCTTCGATGAGGTCGACTTCGCGTTCGAGGTCCGGGCGGAAGCTCGGAATCTTGAACGTGAGAGATTCGGCGTCCTTCTTCACGACTTCGAGAGCGATACCCGTGAGGAACTTTTCAATCTGTTCGGCGGAAACTTCCATGCCGATGACCTTGGCGGCGCGAGCGACGCGGAGCGTGACCTGGTTGTTTTCCTTCTTGTGGTCTTCGCCGGTGTATTCGACGGAACCCTTGAGGATGCGGCCACCAGCGACTTCCTGGATCATGGCGCAAGCGTACTTGCTGTATTCGTCCTGCGTTGCAAAGTCAATTTCGCGTTCGAAGCGGTAGCTGGAGTCCGTAGAAATGCAGAGGCGCTTGGCCTGCTTGCGGATAACGGTCGGGTTGAACCATGCGCTTTCGAGGAACACGTTCTTAGTAGCGTCGACGATTTCGGATTCGACACCGCCCATCACGCCAGCGACGCAAGCCGGACGGTCACCATCGCAAATCACGAGGTCGTTTTCGATGAGTTCGTGTGCGGTGTGGTCGATCGTTTCAATATGCTCGCCCTTGACGGCGCGGCGGACCTTGATCTTGTTGCCGTGGAGCTGGTCCATGTCAAAGCTGTGGAGCGGCTGACCGACGTCCATCAAGATGAAGTTCGTGATATCGACGACGTTGTTGATGCTGTTCATGCCGACAGCGTGCAAAAGCTTAGCAAGCCATGCCGGGGACTTTTCAACCTTCACGTCCTTGATGACGCGACCCACATAGCGGGAGCAACCGCAGCCCGGAACGACTTCGAGGCTGATAGCAGCGCTTGCGTCTTCGGAATCTTCCTTGAAGTTGTAAGCGAGCGGCTTGAGCGGACGGTTAAACTTGGCGGCGAGTTCGCGTGCGACACCGCGGTGGCTGAGCGCATCCGGGCGGTTCGGCGTGACGTTCAGTTCGAAGCAGACATCGTACATGCCGAGGCTTACGAACGGCGTACCAGCCGGGATGGAATCGTCGAGAACCATGATTCCACCGTGGTCGTCAGAAAGACCGATTTCGTCTTCGGCGCAAATCATGCCGAAGCTTTCGACACCGCGAATCTTAGATTTCTTCATCTTGAGCTTGGTGCCATCAGGGAGCGGGAGTTCTGCGCCAATCGGGGCGAGCACAACCGTCTGACCTGCTGCGACGTTCGGGGCTCCGCAAACAACCTGGATGGTGTTCGTGCCGTCGTTCACGGTAGTGATGTGCAAGTGATCGCTATCCGGGTGCGGATCGCAAGTGAGAACCTTTGCAACGAGCAACTTGTCATAGACCTTGCCCGGTTCTTCCATGCCTTCAACTTCGAGACCGATGGAGGTGAGCGCCTTTGCGACATCTTCCGCAGATTCCGGAAGGTCAACGTGACGTCTAAGCCAATTCAAAGAAACTTTCATTTTAATACCCTTTAAATTTTTCGGCGGTAAATATAGAAAAAACGACTCTATTTGCTCGCGCGGTTCACGAAGATTTCGAAGTCTTCGGGGGTGGTGAGCTTGTCGTTTGCAGATTCGCCTTTCACGATATAGACGGGCTCGCCAAAGAATTCGAGGATGCTTGCTTCGTCGGTCGGCGTGAAGTTCAGCGGTTCCTTTTCGATGCGGGCGTAGAGGCTCTTGAGCAAATCGATGCGGGCCGCTTGTGGAGTCTGTGCGAGCCAGACCTTATTGCGGTCGATTGTGCTTTCGACGCGGCCATCGCTTGCAATCTTGATGGTATCGATGGCGGGTTTGGCTACAAGGCAACTGCCTTTGTTGATAAGTGTTTCGCAGACATCGCGGATGATCTTTTCGCTGATGAACGGGCGTGCGACATCGTGGACTAGGACGTATTCAGCGCCGCTAGTGAGCGCGTTCACTCCGTTTTGCACGGATTGCCAGCGTTCTTTCCCACCAACGACAATCCTTAGTTTGTTTAAAATATTCCCATATCCGGTTCCAAATGCGGGACTCAAGCGGCTAAAAATATCTTTTTCAAAGTAGTCTTTCCAATCGGCAGGAACCGCAATAACGACTTCTGCGATTTCATCCATGTTGAGGAAAGTCTCAAGGCTGTATTGGTAAACAGGCTTATTGCCGAGATTCATCAATTGCTTGGGAATTGTCCCGCCCATGCGCTTGCCAAGACCGCCTGCGGGGAGAACGGCAGCAAATTTTCCAAAAAGTAATGAATTAGACATATTTATAAAATAGAAATATTTGTGATGTAAGTCACCGTGTTTAAAAAGTAAGAAGTAAAAAGTTTTTTGAATGATGAGAAAGTTTTTACCTTTGGCATCGAGTGTGTATATGGGAGACAAAATGGACTTTAGTGAATTGAAACCTCGCAACCGAACTCAAATGGCAATCGTTGCTTGCTTGGGCGGATTTGTCGGGGCGCATAACTTCTTGCTTGCTAATAGTGTTTCGGGAAGCATTAAAATTTATTTGACCCTTGTTGCTATTATTGCTCCGCATCATGTAGGCTTGAGCTTGGCTGCTGTAAACCTTGCGTGGGTTTTGTTTGATTTATGGCAAATCTGTTTTGTAAGTACGCTACCTGAAATCCGTTTGGAAGGTAGCCGTAAAAAGGCAGCCCTTTTTGTATTTACCTATATGGCTTTTGCGGCAACGCTTGCTGTTATCTGCCTCAGATAGATCCTTGTAAAACGTAAAACCCCTGCACTTTCTTTCAAGTGCAGGGGAGGGGTCTTTTTGAGGAGATGTTTTATGAATTAGAAAGCGAAGAAAATTCCGATATGAGGGGTGAGATTAATTCCCGAGAATATGTATTTCATCTGGGTGACTTTTGATGTCTTGGAAATCTCTCTAGAATAGCCGCCTATACCAAAAGCGTTCGTGGTAACATCAATGCCCGCAAGAATTCCTGCCGATTCAAAAAATTGATACCCGAGGGTAAAATCACCACCAATTATTGCATCTACGAATACGGTAAAGGGGTTGATTTTCTTATCGTCTACAGTGATTCTACCGTTGAGCATTTTTAAGTTAACTCCACCAATGAGGTAGAATGCTACGATAAAATCGTTTGATATAGGCGCAAAACCTAAGCCAGACTTCATATTGAGATCGATACCGTTAAATCTGATTTTCCCATCAAAATATTTGTCGTTTAGTTTGCCTGTAACAAACCCGGCGCCAAGGTCGAGTAATGTCGAAAAGCCGTTTTCCTGCATTTTATAGCGAGTCCAGTGGAACTGGAAACTTAAAGAATTCCATTCATGCTTTTGGGATTTGATTTCCCATTTCTCAGATTCGATAGGAAGATAGAAGTTGTAGCTTTGGAGAGTTTTGTTTGTACGGAATTTGCTCTTCGAGGCTGGAGAACTTGCGTTCGTCGAATCTTTTGTGGCAACGTCCACTTTTTCTTCCTGTGTCGCCTGTCTTTCGGTAACTTGGACTTTGGAAGAGTCAGCCACGTTTATGATTTCGGCTTTTGGTTCTTCAATAGGTGCCTTAATTTCAACAGAATCCTTAATAATAGGTTCCTTAATAGAATCCTTAACGGATTCCTTAATGCTTGAGACCGTGTCCACTTTGGGTGTAACTATGTAACTGGATGCGTTGTCATCGAAATCTGGGACTATTGGGAGCAACTGGGGATGGATCGTTGCTGAGTCTTTAACAGCGCTATTTTGTGCAAACAACGCCGTACTACACACAATAGCGACCCCCACTATTTTGGAAAGCGTAGTAAACATGTTTCTCCCCTTTGCTGAAAACGAGGTTTATCATTGCTCCGTCTCTAAATATATTTCGATACTTACGAAAAACTTAAGAAAAGTTTATAGCTATATTCCAAGATAGAATGATTGAACCAAAATTATGTAAAACTTGACGGATTTCTATAAATAGATTACTTTTTGTGCAGTAAAACAGATGTTCACTACAAGGCGGTGCGCGTATGGAAAAAAGCCCGAAAAGCGAAAATGTTGAAAACTCCCTCGAATGGGAGCGTTCCCGCCTGGACAAGGAGCAGCTTGAGGCGGTTGAGACAACTGAGGGCTACGTGCGCGTGGTGGCTGGGGCGGGGTCGGGTAAAACTCGGACGCTCACGCACCGCTATCTGTATCTCGTGAAGGAAATGGGCATTTCGCCTGCGAATATTCTCTGCGTGACGTTCACGAACAAGGCTGCTGCCGAAATGAAAAAGCGCATCCGCTCGATTCTGGGCGGTGACGATAGCGGCTACATTTCGACGTTCCACGGCTTTTGCGTGCAGTTCTTGCGCGAAGAAATCCACGTGCTGAATTACCCGAAGGAATTCATGATTCTGGACGAGGACGACCAGAAGTCGCTTTTGCGCAAGGCGTATGCGGATTTGGGGTTCTCGCTCAAGGATTTGAAAATTAGCAGTGTCCTTGATTTTGTGGGTGGCCGCAAGGCGAATGATATTAATTATGTGTCGCTGTTTGCTGAACACTTGGCGGATGAGGAGAATGTATCGGCTGCCGGGAATGCGCCGGCGGTTGAAAACGAGAAGCGCGAGCATCTGGTAGAGCTTGCGGACGAGGCTCCGGACAAGTGGATGGCGGTTTATTACCGCTATCTGTACGAGCAAAAGAAAAATTACGCGCTCGATTTTGACGATTTGATTCTGGTGACGCTATATATTTTGGAGAATTTTCCGGAAAAGCTCGACAAGTGGCGCAAGCGCATGATGTACGTGATGGTCGATGAATACCAAGATATTGACGGACAACAGTACCGCTTGGCGGATTTGCTTTCGAGTTACCACAAGAACCTGTTTGTGGTGGGCGATCCGGACCAGACGATTTATGGCTGGCGCGGTGCCGATATCAATCGAATTTTGGAATTTGACCAGTTCCATAAAGGCACGAAGACGATTCTGTTGCAGAACAATTACCGCTCGACGCCGAGCATTTTGAAGGTGCCGGATGCGGTCATCAAGAACAACAAGTACCGAATCGAGAAAGTCTTGAGACCGGTCCGTGCGGGTGGCAAGACGCCTGTGTTTTACCATGCAAAAAATACTCGCGAAGAAGCGAAATGGATTGTAGAACGCATCCAGAATGCGGTACAGAATTCTGTGAAAAATGGCGCGGGTGGTGTGCATTACAAGGATATTGCGGTTTTGTACCGTATGCATTCGCAGTCGCGCTCTGTCGAAGAGGCTCTGATGTCGGAGTCTATCCCTTACAAGGTCTATAGCGGGGTTGGCTTTTACCAGCGCAAGGAAATCAAGGATATCATTTGCTATTTGCGAATGCTCGTGTATGCCGACGACTTGTCGTTTATCCGGACGGTGAATACGCCCAAGCGCCAGTTCGGGCCGAAGAAAATGGCAATTTTGCAGGCTTTTGCTGATACGCGCAAGGTCGGGCTTTACGAGGCTCTGCTTGAAATTGTGTATGAGGCGGGGCGCTTGAACGATGTGGCGCCTGATGTTACGACGCAGGCGGAACTTTCGTCGGTTGGCAATGACCATCGGAAAATTGATTTTGACTGCAAGGAATTCTTGTCGAGAAGCAACGTCGTTGAATACGTGAAGTTGATTGAAAAGTACCGTTCGCGTTATAAGGATATGCGCGTCTCGGAATTGCTTTCGAAGATGCTTCGCGAGACGAAGTACGAGGAAATGCTTCGCCTAGATGGTGATGAAGACCGCTTGGACAATCTCGCAGAACTCAAGCAGGGAATTCTCGAATTTGAGAATTACTACGAAGAAGATGCTTCGCTGGATGAGTATTTGCAAAACATCGTGCTGTTCACGAATGCCGATGAAGATTCGCAGGAAAAGGACCGTGTGCAGCTCATGACGATCCACAATGCGAAGGGCTTGGAATTTCCGTACGTTTTTGTGTGCGGCTTGAATGAAGGCTTTTTCCCGGTGAAGCGTGTGCAGAACAAGATTCAGCTCGAAGAAGAGCGCAGGCTTGCGTATGTGGCGTTCACGCGTGCTGAAAATGTGCTTTGCCTGAGCGATGCCGAGGATGGCGTGGCGGGCGAGAGCGGGTCACGCTATCCGTCGAGATTCTTGCTCGAGATGGACATGGGCGAGCTTGATGTGGCGCGTGGATTCTCGGACGATTTGCTTTTGGCGGCACGGGCTTTTATTGCAGAAGCGGACCGCAATCGCGATTTGATGGGCGATTTTGATGAAGACGAGAGTCTTGGCGCGGTAAAGAAAGCGCCTACGGCAGAATTTGCGGTAGGCGATCGTGTGGTACACAAGATTTTTGGAATCGGGACCGTCAGCGGTGTCGATAAAAAGAATTTCTGCTACGAAATTACTTTTGACAAGTTCGCGACTCCGCGCTCGATTCAGTTCGATTTCCCGCTATCGAAAGTGTAGAGGATAAATGTCGGCCCCGTAACAAGTACGGGGTGACAGGCATCGCCATTTTATCGTCTGCTTCTTTGGAAGTTGTTTTCAGGACGCTCGTAACGCATCGGCTTGAGCTGCTTGATGACATCGCGGAGTTCCTTGGGGAGTGGGCAATCGAAAACTTTGTGTTCTCCTTGCCAATCGAATTCCAGGCGGCAGCTGTGCAAGAATAAGCGGTTCAGTCCGAACTGCTTTTTGACTTCGCGGTTGAGCGCGAAGTCGCCGTAACGCGTATCGCCGAGAAGCGGATGCCCGATGCTTGCGAAGTGGGCGCGAATCTGGTGCATGCGGCCTGTTTCGAGCTTGATTTTCACAAGATCGTAGCCTTCGTAATGCTGCTTGACGCGGTAATGCGTGATGGCTTTCTGCGCGTTTTCGTCATCTTGGCCGACGAGCATTTTGCTGCCCTTAGCGCTGTCTGTGCGCAGGAGCGATTCGCTGATGGTGCCGCGGTCTTTCTTGAGGTTGCCTTTGACGAGTGCAAAGTAGAACTTGTCTACGACATGTTCGCGAATCATGCGGGTGAAGTCGCGGAGCGTGTCGCCGTGGAGAGCTGCAATGATGAGGCCGGAAGTTTCTTGGTCGAGGCGGTGGGCGATGGTCGGCTTGAAATCGAGACCTTCGTTACGTCCCCATTCCCAGAGGTATTCCACGAGGCTTTCGCCTGGGCGTGTGCCGCTGCCCGGCTGGCTGGCGAGTCCCGAGGGCTTGTTCACAATCACGTAATCTTCGGTTTGCACGACGAGGTCGAGCTCGTGAGCGCCCCAGTGCGCCTGCTTTTCGGCACCTGTGAGGTGGCGGCCCCAGGTGGACTTGTTCTTGGCGAAACCTGTTGCGCTTTTGGCATCGGGGCGTTGCGGGGTGTCCCCGCTCGAAGGGGTAGCGGGAGCCGCTTCGGCGGCGGAAGCGAGGGGAAGGCTTTCCCCCTTTTTGTCGTCTTCGCTTACGGATTTGAAGTTCTCGTAAATGTTGACCACGTCGCCTTCGACGAGCATCTGGTTAGCCTTGCCGACAACGCCGTTTACACGGACTTTCTTTTTGCGGATGACAGCGAAGAACACCGAGAGCGATTCTTCGGGGAATGCCTTGCGGAGGAAACGGTCAAGGCGCATGTTTGCAAAATTGCGATCGATAGTACGTGTAATCATTTTTAGTTACTAGTTAATGGTTTACTTGCATTTTTTGGCGTAGTGTGCAAGTCGTACGCCGTCTGCAGCACTGGTGACGATTCCGCCTGCGTAGCCGGCTCCTTCGCCGAGGACGAAGAGCCCTTGGGTGTTTACGCTTTCGAGCGTTTCGTTGTTGCGCGTGATGCGGAGCGGCGAACTGGTGCGCGTTTCGGGGGCGACAATCAGGCCTTCGTTGATGAATCCCGGAATTTTGCGGTCAAAATTTTGGAAGCCTTCGGCGAGACTTTGGCAAATAGTTTTGTCCATCCAATCCCATAGATTGCTTGGCACGAGCCCGCAAGGGTAGGTGGTTTTGGGGAGCGTTTTGTCTTCGCGGTGGGCGAGGAAGTTCTTGATCGTTTGCGCGGGAGCGGCGTAAACTTTTCCGCCGACGTTGTAGGCGTCGGTTTCGATTTTTCGTTGCAAGTCGAGACCGCCAAAAAGCGAACCGCTTGAAGGAATGTCAAAGCCTTCGGCGCCTGCAGTAATCGGGACGGCGATAGCGCCGTTGGCGAACGCTCCATTGCGGCGGCTATAGCTCATGCCGTTTGTCGCAAGTGTTCCCGGTTCTGAGGCACATGGCACAAGGACTCCGCCGGGGCACATGCAAAAGCTGTAGGCGCTCGAAGTCTTGTTGATGGTCGGCGTGGCGAGGAAATATTCGGCGGCTCCGGTGAGTCTTGTATCGACGTTAAGCCCGAGCTGTCGCATGTTGATGAGCGATTGTGGGTGTTCGACGCGGACGCCCATGGCGAACGCTTTGCTTTCGAGAGTCACGCCGCGAGCGTGGAGCATCTCGTAAACGCTACGAGCGGAATGCCCAACTGCAAGAACTAGCGCTTCGCATGGTTGCCAATGAGAAATCGCGGCGCTTGTATTGAATTGCTTCGCTTCGCTCGCAATGACGTTCTTTAGCTTGATCGCGCAGATTCGACCATCCTTAATTTCAATATCTTCAAGGCTCGTGTTGAAATGGATATGCCCGCCGAGGCGGACAATCTCGGCGCGGACTTGACGCAACATGAGTACGAGTTTGTCTGTGCCGATGTGCGGCTTTGCAAACGTGACGACGCTTTCGTCAACGCCGAAGTCCACCATGTCCTTGAGTACGGTTTCGCTGAACAGGTTGCGGCTACGGGTGTTGAGCTTGCCATCGCTGAATGCACCAGCTCCACCTTCGCCAAATAGCACGTTGCTGTAGGCGTTGAACTTGCGGTCTACAAAGAATTTGCGGATGTCGCGAAAACGTTCTTCGACTTGCTTACCTTGTTCGTAAATGTCGACGGCGAACCCTTTGCGCAAAAGATGTAGCGCAGCCCAAAGACCGCTAGGCCCTGCTCCAATGACATCCACGTGGCTAGCCATCGCTACAGTGTCTTTTAACGGTTCAGCATCGAGGCTGCGAATCTCGCGTTTAGATTCGATGAGCCCACGGGCGTTGTTCCCCGAGGCTCGGACTTTGCGCTTTAGGTCGAAAACGACATTGTAGGACCAGTGCAAGTCGCCTTTGCGTCGGGAGTCCAGCGAAAAACGTTCGACTTCGAGATTGAAGATTTCTTCGGGGTTCACTCGGAGCGTCTTGGCGAGCGCAAGACGGACTTCGCCTTTTTTTTCAAGGGCGACAGCGAGTTCTCTGTAGCGATATGTAAACATGTATGCCACAAATTTAGAAATATGGCAAAAAAATAGTTTTTTGGACTTGAGATAGTGGTTTACATTTTTTTATAATTGTGAAAACCCTAAAAATGGTAGTGATATATGTTTAAAGTTGGTTTTGATAACGATGCTTATCTAAAAACTCAATCTGAAAAAATTCAAGAACGTATCTCTAAATTTGGTGGAAAACTTTATCTTGAATTTGGTGGAAAACTTTTTGATGACCATCATGCAAGCCGCGTTTTGCCGGGCTTTGCTCCTGACTCCAAAATTCGCATGCTCGAAAAGCTCAAGGATAAGGCCGAAGTCATCATCGCCATCAATGCTGGCGACATCGAAAAGAACAAGGTTCGTGGCGACCTCGGGATTACTTACGATCAAGACGTTCTTCGCCTGATTGACGCTTTCCGCGGTTATGGCCTTTATGTGAGCAGTGTGGTGTTGACTCGCTGGCAAGAACAGCCGAGCGCAGTCGCTTACCAGAAAAAGCTCGAAAGCCTCGGACTCAAGGTCTATCGCCATTATCCGATTGCCGGTTATCCGAGCAACATCCCGCTCGTGGTGAGCGATGATGGTTATGGCAAGAATGAATTTGTTGAAACTTCTCGCGAACTTGTGGTGGTGACCGCTCCGGGTCCGGGTAGTGGAAAGATGGCCGTTTGCCTCTCGCAAATTTATCATGAAAACAAGCGCGGTGTCAAGGCTGGCTATGCCAAGTTTGAAACGTTCCCGATTTGGAACATCCCGCTCAAGCACCCGGTCAACCTCGCTTACGAAGCTGCAACGGCTGACTTGAACGACGTGAACATGATTGACCCGTTCCACTTGGAAGCTTACGGCAAGACGACGATTAACTACAACCGCGACGTCGAAATTTTCCCGGTGTTGAACGCTCTCTTTACGCGCATCCTCGGTGAATCTCCGTACAAGAGCCCGACGGACATGGGCGTGAACATGGCTGGCAACTGCATTGTTGACGACGCTGCTGTTTGTGAAGCCGCCAATGCCGAAATCATCCGCCGCTACTACAATACTTTGTGCCAAGTCCGCAAGGGCAATGCCGAAAAGGATCAAGTCTACAAGCTTGAACTTGTGATGGAACAGGCTCACATCAGCGCTAAGGACCGCAAGGTTGCTGTCGCCGCTGTGGCAAAGGCTGAAGAAACGAACGGTCCGGCAGTCGCTATTGAACTGAACGACGGTACGATTATTACGGGCAAGACTTCTTCGCTTCTCGGTGCATCTTCTGCTATGTTGCTCGATTCTCTCA
Source organism: Fibrobacter sp. UWB13 (assembly GCF_900177805.1). Classification (NCBI taxonomy): domain Bacteria; kingdom Pseudomonadati; phylum Fibrobacterota; class Fibrobacteria; order Fibrobacterales; family Fibrobacteraceae; genus Fibrobacter; species Fibrobacter sp. UWB13. Next base: position 105,295 of record NZ_FXAX01000001.1, read on the forward strand.
AGCACTTGGCTGGCATTCCGGACGAAGTCCGCCTGCTCTCTCCGATGGTGATTGAACCGATTCAGAACCTCAAGACGAAACAGCTCGGCCACAAGAACCCGCGCTTGCACATGGACGAAGTTCTCGTGGCTCTCTCCGTTTGCGCTCTGACGGATTACAATGCAAAGATTGCGCTCGAAAAACTCCCGGAACTCCGCCATTGCGAAGTCCACTCCAGCGTGATTCTGTCGCAGGTTGACGTTGGTGTGTTCCGCCGCCTCGGTGTGAACCTCACGTCTGAACCGAATTACCAGACAAGTAAATTATATCATGGCTAGGAACGTCCGCTAATCGGCGCAAATAGCAGATACTTTTAGAAAAAGATTATCGAGAAATCGGTAGTCTTTTTCTTTTTGTTTGTATATTTAAAAAGTAATTTGATTAGAAGGATGGGTTTGAATGGCTAATGGTAAAGTTTACGATGATGTTGAAGTTCACGATATGAACGATGGATTTAAAAGCTCAAATCGCGCAAATGTAAGTATGGGAGATGAACAGAATGGCGCTCCCGTTGTCTGGAAAGCGCTTTCTGTAATTATCGCTATGCTTGCGGTGGTTTACGATTTATCTCCGATTGATGCGGTCCCGGATACGATTCCGCTGTTTGGCTGGCTTGATGATGTGGGCTTTACTGTAATGGCCGCTCTCAACGCTTATCAGCAATTTGCCAAAGATCAGAATTCCATGGTCGTTCGTCTGGCGAAGTATGTCAAATGGATGATGGTTGCCTTTATTGTGCTTGCTGGTGTCGCGGTGGGAGGCCTTATAACTGCGATTGTAGCCCTTGTAATGCACTAAATCTTTCTGCATCTGCGCTAAAAAATCTCCAAAAAATTATCCTCGTTGCTGACGGGGATGATTTTTTTTCGCCTTTTTAAGTTTTTTTGGGGCGAAAATAACCCCTAAAATAACCCTAGGATTAGCCCATTTGGGCTATTTTTTTTTGTTTGATTTTTTTTTACCTTGCTCCGCCGAACATTAAAAATGGAGACAAAAATGAAAAAACTAGTGCTTCTAGCAATCGTTTTGACAGCCTTCGCCTTGGCTGAAAAAACGCATCTTATCAAAGTCACTAAGGCCGACGGTACCACCGAGCGATTCTGGGTGGAAACAGTGTCGAAAATAACGTTTGTGGCCGACAAGAACGATTCGGCTAAGACCGTTTCGATTCCTCTGTCGATTCAGAAGCTTGATGCGTCGGTTTCATGGAATCGTCAAACCTCAAGCTTGTCCGTGGTCGTTCCTGAAGCTCGTTCGTCAGTTCAGATTTTTGATGTCTTGGGTAATTGCGTTTACCGTAACGCAAGTCTCGTGAAGGGCGCAAACGAAGTTCGTCCCGGTCTTAAGGCTGGCTTCTATGCCGTGCGCGTTCAATCGGGTGTCCGTCAGACAATTCTCAACATCAACGTGAAGGAGTAAGGGAAAATTATGAAAACGATTCAAACAGTTTCCGCCCTTCTTGCTGCATCGGCAACGCTTAGCATGGCTGGTGTCCTCAATGTTTATACAGAAGATGCCAAGAAAGCCTCGACAAGTCTTAACCTCACGACTATTGATAGCTTGACTTTCTCTGGAAAAGCCGAAAAGAAAGAGATGGAATTCTCGGGAAAGGCAAAGCAGAGCGCTATCAAGCTTTCGGATATGGATCACATTGATTTCACGCTCAAGGACAAGAGCAAGGAAACGATGACTGTCGTGGTGGGTGATGGTATCTTTGCGGGTAAGCATACATTCAAGCTTTCCGAAATCAAGAACATCGAAATTGTCGAAGTGGATTCCGATGAGGACAAGGATGGCGACGGCCTTACCGACCTTAGCGAGATTTACAAATACGACACGAACCCGAATTCTGCCGATACGGATGGTGACGGCTGGAGCGACGGTGAAGAACTTGCTGACGGCATGTATTCGCCCACGAACCCGACCAAGTTCAACCCGCGTATTGCTGATGTGCCGGGACTTAGGGTAACGCTCAAAAAATCGCCCCGCATTAACCTCAATGTTTCGGTTTCGGAAGGTGTAACAGAAAGCGTTTCTGTCACGGAAGGCAAGGAAATTACCAAGACGAATTCTGTGAGCTATGAACAGACACGCAGTGCAGACCTCATGAATTCTTGGGAACTTTCAACGACTCAAGGTTGGGAACTCGGCGGGAGTGTTGCAGATGGCTTTGAAGGTAAATATACGGGAAGTGTGACTGTAGGTTATAACGGCAGCTACACAACTTCCACAGGTATGAGCTGGAGTAGCACCGAAGAAAAAAGCGTTGCTGAAAACTACGAAAAAGCCGTTTCCAATGAAAAGTCTAAAGGCCGTGAAGTGAACGGAGCGACTCTCTGCATGCAGGTGGAACTCAAAAACACATCGGATATTGCGTTTACCATTGAGGCGTTAAAACTGTCTGCCTCTACTTACGACATTAAGGATACGAGTTCCTTGAAAATCTTGGCCGAATTGACCCGAGAAGGCGAATGGAGCGATGTCACTCTCAAGCCGGCGGAATCGGTTGATGCGAATTTCTGCAACGACAATGTGAAGGTTGAACTCATTGAAAATATGATTTACAATACGAGTTCCATCGTTCTTGGAGCTTCATCGCAAAAGGTAACTTTTGATGGTGGCTCCTCCGATTTTACTGTCGCTTACACGAAGGTTGCCGCCAAGACTGCCGATATCACCATTGATTACGGTCCCGGTTCTGCAGGTAACCCGTCGGCACGTTATCAGGTTGCAACAAATTACCGCTACAATGTCGACCACAAGGGTTCCGACGATATGTATGCGCAGACGACTCTTGCAGAACTTTTGCGCAATGCCCATGTAGATTTCGAACAGGATTCTGTTGTAGGCCCTTCAAAGAAGAAGCTTTATGGGCTGGCTTCTATTGAAGGATTCAAGTTTAGCTTGGCCGATAGCGCCATGTGGTATGTCACCATCCAGCGTGCAGCAAACCTCAAAAAAGGTATCAACACGATGGATTTGTACTCGTTCGCCTGTGCCTCCTACGATATGGAAAAGATTTTCATAGGTGCGGGTGATGCCGTGCATATCTTCTACAGCAAGGACCAAGACCACGATGGTGTGCCTCTCCCGACAGAACACCTGTTTGGAACGGATGACACCAAGGTGGATACGGATGGCGATGGTATTTCGGATTACGATGAAATCTCTGGTTGGACCAAGGGGGAATCGACTGTCAAGATTTATACAAGTCCAGTCGAAGCTGATACGGATGGCGATGGTATGAATGACAAGGAAGACCCGGAACCGACCAAGCGCCCGTTGTTTACGGATGCAAGCCTTTCCTTGCTCCAGGTGTTTCCTTCGCTAGAAGTGATCTCCTCGTCGCCGGCGAAAGATTCCGTTAAGTTGGATTTGGATTCCGCGGCTCTCGCTAAAGACAGCAATTTCTCTGTTTCTATTCAAGCGCCGATTGCTTTTATCAAGGTTGTGCCAAATGCAAAAAAGGTTACTTATGTGAAGTTTATAACGGATAGTAACGAGCAATGTGTACAAGGGAATGAAGTAAATGGCAAGAAAGTTTACACATTCAACACCCCGACACTTACGGTATTGAAGCCGACAAGTGTCAAGATTGAAGTGAATTCTGAAGATGAAAAAACGGTCAAAACATACACTTTGTCGATTTCTTCGTCTTTGAAACCTCCGACCAATTTGAAACTCAAAAAAAGCGAAAATCGAGATAATATTATAGTGACCTTTGATCGTTCTAAGGATTCTCGTGTAAATGGATATGTCGTTTTGCGAGCCCTCAAAGGAACCAATATACCGGATAGTATTTTGAACAAAACAAAAATCTTACATAAAGGTACTTATCAAAATATCAACACCTATGTAGATGATGACGGCGATGGAAGCTATACCGATGATGTTGGCGGTGGTTCTCCTTATTATTCTTATCGAGTTTTCGCCTATGCCAAGGAAGGAAACGACATGGTGTTCTCTAAAGGTACAGATCTGCATTCACGTAGTGTAGGCCGAATTCAGGTAACCTATAAGATGACTGACTTTGGTGGTGAACACTATATGTATGGCCTTAAGGGGCGAGCATTTATTGAAGCAAATGTTACTCTCTATGCAGGTGATGGTACCGGTGGAAGAAAGCTTTCTCATTGGTATGGGTATGATTGGAAGGCTGGAGACAATGATAATAAGGATGCTGTGTTTTTCTTGTCTAAATCAAAAGATACAAAAGACGTCATGCCTAGTACCGCTGAGCATACTGATACCATTGGCTCTGAGGGATTATATTTGGACTTCGATGTTTTGTCTAAGTCTTGCGAAGATGCTGCTGAAAAATGTAATGCTACTACTACCGCAAAACAGTCTATCACTTGGTCGTATGCTGAGATGGCAAAAGTTCTGAAGAATGATATAAAGGGGGATGGTAAAGTCGCTCCTTACAAGGGCTCGTTTAAATACCTTATGGGTTCGAGTGGATTCGATTTTAATCCAACAACAGATATATGCACTTCAGCTTGTGGTAATGAACCTCATACGGGTTATAAGTTCAAATTCGACTATGAATGGGTGGACGACAAGGACACTTATTAATCCATCCTAATAAATTCACAAAGCTCTCCTTATGCTCTGGGGGAGCTTTTTTTTGAGGTCATAATGAACCATTTTCGTTTAATTTTGGGATTGTCTTTGGGGCTGCTTAACGGCTTCGCATTAGCGTCTGATTTGCCTTCGTCAGTTGACAATTCGCAAACTCCATATTTTTTCCGCGGTTACGACCAGAGTGAATCGGGTGCGTGTGCCTCTGTTTCACGCATTACGATGTCGCTAGGCTATGAACGTAACGCCTATTACAGGGTTCCTGCGGATTCTTCGAACCTTTTGCCTGCGTTTTTCACATGGCAGGTCGTGGCATCCGGACATGCGTCCGAAGCTTTGCTTGCTCAAAAGGTGGGCATTCCCGATGCCGCCACTTACGGAGGAATTCTCTATTCTAACACTTACGGAAAACTCTCCGGCAATGTGGAAGAGGACTACGGCTGGATGCAGGGGTACTCGCGTTGGCATGATGCTATGCACAACAGAATCGACAGCGTGACTTTTGTTTCACTTGCAACTCCCGAAGGTAGGGATTCGCTCAAGGGTTGGCTCTACAATCATTGGGGCGATACGACTTTTGCCGCAGGTGGAGTAGCCGCCGCCAGTTTTGATATTGATTCCTGGACGCTGGATACCATTAAAGTCAAGGATGAATCCTGGGTTGTTGCAACATCGCTCCCGGGGGCGACAAATCATTCGATAACGATTGCGGGTTACAACGATAGCATTTGCATCGGTGAAGATTGCGGCGTGTGGATTGTGCAGAACAGCTGGGGTCTTTCCTTCGGAAATGAAGGCCGATTCCTTGTGCCCTACAGCGTCTATGCGGAGAGCCGTTCTCCTGTCGTTGAAGTCTTCCATTTGCGCAAGGATTATGCCCCCAAGCGCACCGTGAAAGTCCGCATGTCGTATGGAAATCGCTCAAAGATTCGGTTATCTGTAGGTGTTTCGCAGGATACGTCTTCGGAGGTTCCATCGAAAACGGAATATCTTTACCATTTCCGCAATGACGGCTTCAAGGGCCCAATGCTAGGCAAGTGGAAAGACGGCGTGCATACGGAGGAGATGGAATTCGGTTACGACCTTACGGATATTTCGTCGGGTTTCGATTTGAGAAAGCCGTTGAAGTATTTCTTTACCATTCAGCGAGATGATTACGAGGATGAAGGAACGCTCTCGTTTCTGAGCATCAAGGACTATGTCCGCGATAGCTTGGTGCAAGAGCTTGTCGTCAACGACGATACCGTAAAACTTTCGGATCAGGGGCGTTATGAATGGGCTTTTGTCATGCCTGGTAATCCGAATGCCGTTGTAGATTACGTCTTGAGTGGTAAATACACTTTCGAAAATATTCCAACTACAGATTCCAAGAGTTCTGTGCAAAACCTTCGAGACTGGAATCCTTCTACGGTTTGGAAATCTGCAAACTTGAACAAATTCCCTGTTGAATTTGCGATATCGACCGAAAAGGAAACTTTGGGGCTCATGTACCAAGGTGACGAAATGTCGGAAGGTTACTTGCGTAGCTTTACCATTTCGGGAACTACCGATGGTGAAGAATATCAAGTGCTTGCCACTGGAACGTTCAAGGAAGATGAAAACCCTCAGTATGTATTTTGGAAAAAGGGAAAATACACCCAAATCAAAATGGAAATCGATGACTTGTGGCCTTCAGAAGACAATTCAGCACATATTGCAGAACTGATGTTGATCGTGCCGCCGGATTCCGCAACATTTGAAACGGTTGAAGTGGAAGGGCTTGTTGCAGGCGGCCTCCCGGATGCGGATTATCCGCTGTTACCTTTTGGAAGCGACAGCTCCGATTCAACGGAAGAGAATAGTTTGCCCATTGCTGATTTTGGGGGATATCGCAACGGTCAAAGCGCAAGGCATGCACCTGCAAAAGTGCTTATTCGTAACCATGAAGTCCTGATTCTCAAGAATGGCGAGGTTTTCCGCATCAACGGTGCGCGGTAAGTAAAAGCGGAAATGCAAAAAAGACCACGAGTGGATCGTGGTCTTTCTGTTTATGCACTGATAGAATACTGAGTCCTTGCCTGAACGATTGATTCCAGGAAGTACCTGTGGATTCTCAGGTCGTTGTTCAGTTCCGGATGGAACGAAATGGCGAGTTGATTCTTGTACCGCACGGCGACGATTTGGTTTTGGACGGTCGCTAGAACTTGTACGTCTTTGCTTGCGCGCTGTATGAGCGGGGCTCGGATGAACGTCATCGGGATTTTTCCGATTCCTTCGAAAATTTCTTCAGTGTAGAAACTTCCGAGCTGCCTGCCGTAAGCGTTGCGTTCTACAGTAACGGGCGTTGTCGCAAAGTACGTGTGACCGTCGTTGCTCAATTTTTCGGCGAGCAATATGAGTCCTGCGCAAGTTCCAAAAGTCGGGAGTCCGCTTTCGATGCGTTCGCGTAAAGGCTCGAAAAGTCCGAGGTCGTGCAAAAGTTTTCCTTGCACGGTGCTTTCGCCGCCGGGTAAAATGAGTCCGTCGAAATCTTGTTCCAAGTCGCGCAACTGGCGGATTTCAAACGTCTCGACCCCAAGCTTTTCAAGCATCGTTCGGTGTTCTGCAAACGCTCCCTGTACGGCGAGTACGCCGATTTTGATGTGGTTGTTTGTTTTGTTTTCGCTCATTTACTTGCCTCGTTCAGCCATTAAAAGTGCAATTTCGTTTTCGTTGATGCCGACCATCGCTTCGCCCAAATCTTCGGAGAGCTTGGCGATGAGCTTGGCGTCCGTGTAGTTTGTGACTGCTTGTACAATGGCGGCGGCACGCTTGGCTGGATTGCCGGACTTGAAAATGCCCGAACCGACGAACACGCCTTCGGCGCCGAGTTGCATCATGAGTGCTGCGTCGGCGGGTGTGGCAACGCCTCCTGCGGCAAAGTTCACGACGGGGAGTCGCTTGTGGTCGTGAACGTACTTTACGAGTTCGTACGAGACTTGCAATTCCTTGGCGCGGTTGAAAAGCTCATCTTCGCGCATGGACGAGATGCGTGCGATTTCCTGATTCATGAGGCGAATGTGACGGACTGCCTGTACGATGTCGCCGGTTCCTGGTTCGCCTTTGGTGCGGATCATGGAAGCGCCTTCTTCGATGCGGCGGAGGGCTTCGCCGAGGTCGCGGGCACCGCAGACGAACGGCACTTTGAATTCGTGCTTGTTGATATGGAATACGTCATCGGCGGGGGAGAGTACTTCGCTTTCGTCGATATAGTCAATTTCGATGGCTTCGAGGAGTTGTGCTTCGACAAAGTGACCGATACGGCACTTGGCCATCACGGGGATGGAAACGGCATCTTGAATTCCCTTGATCATCTTGGGATCGCTCATGCGTGAGACTCCGCCTGCGGCGCGGATATCGGCGGGGATGCGTTCGAGGGCCATGACGGCGGCTGCACCGGCTGCTTCTGCTATTTTTGCCTGTTCCGGGGTAGTCACATCCATAATGACTCCGCCTTTAAGCATTTGGGCGAGATTCTTGTTGAGTTCGTAGCGATTTTCTGTAGACATTTGGGGGCTCCTTGTTTTGCGTGTCATCCTGAGCGTGGTTCGACAGGCTTACCAACCTTAAAAGATCCCTGAGCTTGCCGAAGGGCTGCGTTAATGACTCTAGTGTTTTCTTGTTTTCGAGGCATAATTTAGGCTTTTTGTTGACTTTATCAAATGTTCAAATTTCTATTATTTTAATAGGTTCAGTTTAATGCCAGTTTGTGGTCAGTTTTTTCAAATGGAATGCTTGATAATGCAAGAACTTCGCATTGTAAAAACACTCGAAACGGTCCTCGCTCGCTTCACTCGCTGCGAATTGTTTCTCGCACGTTTTTACGACGCTCGTTTACGAGAATTTCAGTATTTCTTAATGAAAAAACTTGAGTTTGTTCCCGTTTTGCTAGAAGGAGTTCGCACAAATGCTTTCATATGATATCTCAAAGGCGGGGGATGATACTCTTTATCATTTCTTGTATCGTTCTATCAAGGACGATATTCTGTCGGGGCGTCTTGAAGCGGATGCGAAGCTTCCGTCGAAGCGTCCGTTTGCAAATGCGCTGGGCGTGAGCGTCGTGACCGTTGAAAATGCGTACGAGCAGCTTTTAGCCGAAGGCTTTATTTACTCGCTTCCGCGCAAGGGCTTTTTCGTTGCGGTGATTCAATCAAAAAATCCGCAGATTCTTCCCAAGCCTGTTCCGACCAAGCAATCCCGTGAGTCGCAACGCGTTGAAACGCCTAAGGCTCTACATTACATTGCAGACTTTGTCAATAATCAAGTAGATGCTTCGACATTCCCGTTCTCGACGTGGGCGAAGATTACGCGAAAAGTCCTTTGTGAACAGCAAAATGAACTGCTGACTCGTTCGCCAAATTCAGGAGTCCTTGCTCTCCGAAAAGCGATTGCTAAAATGCTTCTGGATTTTCGCGGAATGCGTGTGGATCCGGAACAGATTGTCGTTGGCGCTGGGACGGATTGCCTTTACACTTGGCTTGTGCAACTATTGGGCTTTGATAAAAAGTACGGCGTCGAAGACCCCGGCTACAGCAAGATTTCTAAAATTTACCAAAAGCTAAATGTTGTTTGCAATTTTATCCCGCTTGATGAGCATGGCATTCGCATAGACCAGCTTGAAGAAACTTGCACGGACGTTGTCCATCTTTCGCCATCGCACCATTTCCCGACAGGGAAGGTAATGCCCGTGAGCCGTCGCTATGAACTCTTGAGTTGGGCTTCAAAATCGAGCAACCGCTACATTGTCGAAGATGAATACGATAGCGAATTCCGCATGGTGGGCCGCCCGATACCTGCGTTGCAAAACATTGACGTGCAAGACAAGACGGTTTATATAAATTCATTTTCTAAAACGCTTGCTTCTACGGTGCGCGTGGGCTACATGATTCTCCCGAAACCGCTTGCGCAAAAATTTCACAAAGAATTTTCATTTTACACTTGCACTGTATCGAACCTTGAACAGTACGTACTCGCAAAATTCATCAGCGGCGGTCATTACGAAAAGCACATCAACCGTATGCGCAATTTTTACCGTCACCGTCGCGATACTCTGCTTGATATCATCCGTCGCAGCTCGCTTCACGACCGCGTTGAAATCGCTGAACAAGATGCCGGCTTGCACTTTATTCTAAAAGTGAAGACCACGCTTTCCGACGAAGAATTTTGCAATCGGGCTCTCGAAAAAGGCGTACGCATCGGAGCACTTTCGGATTATTACACGATGGACGAACCTTCGCAACACGAATTTGTCATCAACTATTCATCTGTACCCGAAAAACAGATGAAAAAGGCTATTTCGCTGCTTGAAAAAATTGTGGAGTGAGATTTTCTTGCTTTGTCACCCCGGATTTATTCTCTTTGACCACTTAGAACTTTGACGCTTTGCGTCAGCATCTTCGGCTCAATCATGACAGTCTGCAAGCAGCCTGTCGCGACACTCGCCTTGAATGCAACTAGCACTTATGTGGTCATGATCCGCGAATGGGGACGGGGTCGCCTTTTTCAATCCCCAAATTTCTTATATTTCCTTCAAATGTATGGGGAGGAGATGTTTATGAAAATGTTTGCAAAGTTTGTGCCGTTTATGCTTGTGACAGCTATGTCTGTCTTTACCGCCTGTGGTGGCGATTCTGGCAGCAATGCTGATTCCGAAGAACCTGTGTCTAGCAGTGCTGTGAAAAAATCCAGCAGCAGCAAGGCGAAGTCAAGCTCTTCAACAAAAAATTCCTCCTCAAGCACAAAATCTTCTTCGTCTTCGAAAACGCCCTCAAGTGCGAGCAGTGCTAAGGCTATATACGACGAAAAAAACAACACCATGAAGGACCCTCGCGACAACAAGACCTACAAGACCGTGAAAATCGGCGATCAGGTTTGGATGGCGGAAAACTTGAATTATAATTCGTGCTTTAGCTATTGCTATGGTGAAGAACCTTCATACATGCAAAATAGTAACCCTGGCTTATGCAATAAGTACGGTCGTCTTTACAAGTGGGAAGCTGCAACGGAGGCTTGCCCTGGCGGTTGGCACTTGCCCTCTAAGGATGAATTTGAAACCTTGATCCAAACAGTCGGCGGAAGCGATAATGCGGGGATAAAGCTCAAGTCTGTTGACGGCTGGAAATTTGAGAAAAAAGAAACGGTCGGAACGGATGAGTATGGCTTTTCTGCCCTCCCTGGAGGCTACAGAATGGAATATGATTTTAGTGGTTATGTCTCTCAGAATGTTAAATCGTACGATTTTATTGGTGACAAGACTGCGGCGTATTTCTGGAGTTCTACGGAAGATATTGAATCGTCGACTAGGCTGGATGGCAATAGGATTCTGGTTGATCACGCGATCAGCATGTCTTTGGATAATCGTTACGCATCGGCTGATATTGGGGGCGAGCCGATGGATAATGCATTGTCCGTCCGCTGCGTTTTGGATTCCAGAACTTCGTCTAATGAAAAGTCTAGCAGTAGCAAGGCAAAGTCTTCGTCTAGTGCAAAGTCTTCTTCATCTGCGAAGTCCTCTTCATCTGCGAAATCGGAGAGCTCTGTGGCTGTGCCAAAAGGCTGCAAAACTTCAACCGAAGATAATTGCGAGTATGGCGAGCTGGTGGATGACCGCGACGGACAAACTTACAAGACTGTGAAAATCGGTGACCAGTGGTGGATGGCCCAGAATCTGAATTACAGAAGAGAGGCAAAATACAAAAACGATTATTGCTATTGTTACAATAATTCAAAAGATAATTGCGATAAGTTTGGGCGCTTATATGTATGGGATGCAGCTGCGGACGCTTGTCCCAAGGGATGGCATCTGCCTTCCACAGCGGAATGGAAAACCTTGATTGACTCAGTGGGGGGCGAAAAAGTCGCTGGCATAACACTCAAGACGAGTGACTGGATCTCCAGTGGCGAGGCGACGGATGCTTTCGGTTTTTCCGTGCTTCCTGCAGGTTTCAGGGACTGGGTCTCAAACTATTATTGGGAGGTGGGTTATCAAGCGTTCTTTTGGACCTCTGATGAATATGAAAACAGTAGTGGATGCGTGTATTTTCAGGGTCAGTATGATAACGCGGATATCCGCTCCAGAGACGCAGACTACGGTTATTCTGTCCGTTGCGTGATGGATGTCGAGCCAAAGCCTTCGGTTACAGAGCCTACGGCGAAAGCCTGCAAAACTGAAACTAAAGATGAATGTGAATATGGCACGCTAACGGACTCCCGCGACAAACAAACTTACAAGACCGTGAAAATTGATAAGCAATGGTGGATGGCTGAAAATCTGAACTTTGATGCGGAAGGCAGTCTTTGCTTTAATAACGATCCTAGCAAGTGTGCAAAACATGGCCGCTTCTACTTTTGGTCTGCTGCTATGGATAGTGTAGGCGAGTGGAGCTCGAATGGCAAGGATTGCGGCATGGGCAATATATGTACGCCGACTTACCCTGTACGTGGGGTATGCCCCGAAGGGTGGCATTTGCCGACCAGTGAAGAATATGAAATTTTATTTGCGGCAGTCGGAGGCGAGTTGATGGGTGGCAAGGTGCTGAAATCAACAAGTGGCTGGTATGATAATGATTATGATGCAAAACCGGGAACGGATGACTACGCGTTCTCGGTTTTGCCCACCGAATCTAGATATGACACGGAAGATGATTTGTGGACATACATTTGGACATCTACAGGGCTTTATGAATCTGCTGCGACGACCATAATATTCGTATATGATAGAGATGATGTGTTAATGACCGACATGGTCAAGGACTTTGCGTATCCAGTCCGTTGCGTAAAAAATTAGCGAGCCGAGTGTCGCAGAAATGCAAAAAAGACCGCGTGCAATCGCGGTCTTTTTGTATGAAAAGTGTTACTGGATCCTTCGCCTTCGCTCAGGATGACGCCGAAGGCGTCACTTCACGCTTGCAGTCAGCAACTTGGTTGTGAGTTGCAAGCGCCCGGTATTAACCGGGCGTGGCAACGAGAGCGAGGCCCGGTAGGATTTACTTACCAGCAGCTTGGCCGAGCAGTCGTGTGACCGCAGCGACATATTCTGCCGGGTTCGGAAGCGGAGAACCTTCGGCAAGCAAAGCCTGACCGTAGAGGGCCTTCGGCCAATCGCCAAGATCTTCGTTCGCTTCGGCTTTCTTCTTGAGCATTTCGCAAATCGGGTGCGTCGGGTTGATTTCCAGAATACGCTTGCTCTTAGGCAAGTTCTTCTGGCCCATCGCCTTCATCATGCGTTCCATCTGAGCGCTCATCGCATCTTCGCTTGTCACGAGGCAGCAAGGGCTGTCTTTGAGGCGGCTAGACACGCGGACTTCTTTGATGTTTTCGTCCAAGACCTTCTGCAAGTTTTCGCAGAGACCCTTGAAAATGCCCTTGTTCTCTTCTTCGGCCTTCTTTTCTTCTTCGGTCTTTTCGAAGTCCACATCGCCACGGGAAATGTCGTGGAACTTCTTGTCGCCGAATTCCGTGAGGCTAGACATCATGAATTCATCAATGCCGTCGCTCATGAGCAACACTTCGTAGCCCTTGGCCTTGAAGGCTTCGAGCATCGGGTTCGACTTGATGGCGTTCTTGTCGCCCACGAGGTAGTAGATTTCCTTCTGACCTTCCGGCATGCGCTTTACGTATTCGTCGAGGCTAACGAGAGCGTCGCCTTCGGTCTTGGTGCTTTCGAAACGGAGCAACTTCTTGAGTTCATCAAGATGTTCCCAGTTCATGTAGAAGCCTTCCTTCAAGACCATGCCGAGTTCACGCCACCAGGCGTTGTACTTAGCGACATCCTTGTCAGCCATGTTCTGCAAGGCGTCGAGCACCTTCTTAATCACATGCTTGCGGATGTTCGTGATAATCTTGTTGTTCTGCAAGATTTCACGGGACACGTTCAACGGCAAGTCTTCGCTATCCACCACACCGCGCACAAAGCGGAGCCACGGCGGCAGCAGGTCCTTGCAGTCGTCCATGATAAAGACTTTTTTCACGTAGAGCTTGAGGCCGTGCAGAGCGTCGTTGTGCCAAATGTTGAACGGAGCCTTTGACGGAATGTACACAAGGCTCCAGAATTCCTGGGAACCTTCGGCGTGGCTGTGGCTCCAAGCGGCCGGTTCGTCGGCTTCGTGGCTGATGACGTTGTAGAAATCCTTGTACTGTTCTTCGGTGACTTCCTTTTCGCTCTGGCGCCACAAAGCGGTCTTGTCGTTCAAACGTTCTTCGGGCTTTTCTTCAAGTTCGCCCTTGTCGTTCTTCGTTGCTTCCGGATGGAAGTAAATGCCGTAGCTCACGAAACCGCTATACTTTTGGACGATGTCCTTGATCTTCCATTCGCTCGCGAAATCTTCGGCGTCTTCGTCGTCCTTGAGGTAAAGCGTAATCTTGGTGCCCACCTTGTCGAGCGGTGCTTCAGAAATTTCGAAATCGCCCGTGCCTTCGGAGCTCCACAGGTAACCCTGCGTTTCGCCAGCCTTGAGCGTCAAGACTTCGACCTTCTTGGCGACCATGAACACGGAGTAGAAACCCACACCGAACTGACCGATGAGATCGACGCTGCCCTTGTCGGCATCTTTCAAGTTCTTGATGAAGTTCTTGGTGCCGCTACGTGCAATCGTGCCCAAGCAGTTGATCAAGTCTTCCTTGTTCATGCCGATACCGTTGTCTTCGACAACGAGGCGCTTGCCTTCCTTGTTCACCGAAATATCGATGCGCAACTGCGTGCCCACCGGGAGGAGGCTGGAGTTCGAAAGCGAGAGGAAACGACGCTTGTCGAGTGCATCTGCTGCGTTAGAAACCAATTCGCGGAGGAAAATTTCCTTGTTGCTGTAAAGAGAATTGATCATCAAGTTCAGCATGTCGCGAACTTCGGTCTGGAACTCCATCTTTTCTGTTGCCATTTTAATCTCCTGTTAAATTTTTAAGCAATCCCGCAATTTTAATGTTTCAAATTGAAACCAAAGGGCGGTTTTGTTTTGTTTCCGCGCTAGTATATGCAAGAACCGTGCCAATGATTTGAAAAGTTCCCATGAAAAAAGAGGGGGAACTCCCCTCGGAAAAAGATTAATTATTTATATGAATCAGAAAGGAAGGTATTATGCAGTAAACATCGACATTATCATATATAATGCAGTATTTTCAACTTTAACCAATATGTACCAACAAAAGATGAAAAGCAATGTTTTCGTGAACCAATGTTTGCAATTTGATGCTTTTATTACTTTTTTACATATTGCAATGTTGGCTATGATTGCAATGATGATAAGCGGTATCCAAAGAATATTCATATATTAATCTCTTGCTTATGTTTGGTTTTCACTTCGCTCAAAAAGAGCCTCTATAAGACCTACTTTTGAATATACCTTATTTTATGAGTCTTTGTAAGCTCATGTAATTCAATAGTTGACAAAATAAACGATTTTGCTAATGGTTGATTGCAGAACAACCAATCGCCTCGGTCATGACAACTTTTGCGAGCAAAGTTGTCGCGACTCTCGGCTTAAAGTTGTTTGCAAAATTTGCAAAGTTTCACTTTTTGAGAAATCGCTGTTGTAGATTAGAACCTCCAAACTTAATGGAGGTATATATATGAACATAAAGGCGTCCGTTATGATGTCTATGCTCGTGAGACAAATGAAAATGGAGAAGCAATCCGTTCTTTTGATTTGGAATAGCATCCAAGGCGAATGTCGCGGCAGACCGCTTGCGGGCTGACATGACTGAGCCGCAGATGCAGACACCGAGGGCGTCAAATGCAGATAGTCAATCCACTAAGTAATCGTACTTTCAAAAATTTTTGAGCTTCGCTCCAAATCCGCTGCGGCTCGGAAATGCCCAACAAGTTGGTCACTTCTCTCGCCTTGCAAGATTTATTATTTTTAATAAGTACGAGGAGTTCTCTAATCCCGTCGTGAAGGCTTACATGAAGTATTTTGCGACTAGGAACGCAGATTCTTGTGAAACAGAAACAATCAACGACCAAGTGTCTTTTTACAAAGCCGACACTCTCATAAGGAACAAGTATATGACTTACGAATTTGACCTTCATGAAAGCAAGGATGAAGGAAGGGCTGAAGGCATTGCTCAGGCAAAACTCGAAATGGTCGACGCGATGCTGGCTAATGATATTCCTATTGAAAAGATTGCAATTATTTCTGGTATTCCACAAGAAGAAATTCTAAAGCGTAGCGCTCAGCACTGATGTCACTAAAAGAATGACGATTATCTAAAAACTTTCTAAAAAAGAAAAACGCCCGTTCACTATCCTGTGAACGGGCGCTTTGCGTATAAAGTCTATTACAGCAAAATCAATCCGAGAATGCCGACCGCCCAGACGTACCAGGCGAAGTGCTGGAACTTGCCCTTTTGGACAAAGTTCATGAGCCACTTGAGGGCGATGACGCCGAAGATGAATGCGACGATCATGCCGACCAAAAGTTCTGGGGTGAAATTACCTGCTTCGGCGCACTTGGCTGCTTTTTCGGGATTTTCCAAAGCCATCTGGGCGACCTTTTCAACGTTCTGGCACTTGAACCACTTGATGCAATCGAGGAGTGCTGCACCGCCAACGGCCGGAATGCTCATGAGGAAGCTGAATTCACCGGCGTACTTGCGGTTCACGCCCATGAACATCATGGCGCTGATGGTTGAGCCGCTACGGCTGATGCCCGGGATGCAGGCGATGCCCTGTACGGTGCCGGTCACGAGTGCGCGCCACCAGTTCATCTTGACGCCTTCGTTATCCGGGTGCTTGGCGCCGGTCGGGCCCCACTGCGATGTGAAAAGCAAAAGACCGGTGAAAAGTTCTGCAACGCAGACGGCGCGCGGGTTTTCGAACAGGCTTTCAAGCGCATCCTTGAAGCCGAGGCCGATCATTGCAGTCGGGATGCTCGCGAGAATGATGTAGCCCGCTTCGCGGAGCTGGTCGCGATCGCGACGGAGGCAACCGACGATGATATCTGTAATCTTCTTGTGGAACACCACGAAGATCGAAAGCAGCGTGCCTGCGTGGAGCATGATGTCAAAGAACATGCCCGCTTCGTTCATGTTTAAAAGTTCGTGCCCGAGCACTAAATGGCCGGAGCTGGAGATGGGGAGGAATTCGGCGAGGCCCTGCAAAAGGCCGAGAATGATAGATTCGAACATAGTAAGCTAAATGTAGTAAATTAGTTGGCGGAACTATTACTATCTTCATTGCCATGAGCAAGCGTTTTCTCCTTTGTTTTCACGATTTTAGCGTCTGGAACTACCAGAAAGTGACCCCGATTCTTGATGAACTCAAGGAATTAGTCGGTGGGCCTTTTAGCTTACTCGTGATTCCCGATACGGAGAACGCAACGCCTGAAGCCGTTGAAAATTTCCGCACAACTCTCGCCAAGCTCAAGTCCGAAGGATTTGAACTTGCACTGCATGGCTTTAAGCACAAAGCAGAATTCAGCCAGGGCCGCAGTTATGCGGGGCTTGTGGGTATGAACCTCACGGGTGGCGAGGCTGAATTTGCGGGGCTTTCCGAGTACGAATCGAGCCGCCTTTTGCAAGCGGCTCTAGATTCTTGGAAAAAGTTATTTGCCGATGAAAACGGAAAT
This sequence comes from Fibrobacter sp. UWB13, assembly GCF_900177805.1. NCBI lineage: Bacteria > Pseudomonadati > Fibrobacterota > Fibrobacteria > Fibrobacterales > Fibrobacteraceae > Fibrobacter > Fibrobacter sp. UWB13. Next base: position 122,493 of record NZ_FXAX01000001.1, read on the forward strand.
GCTGAAGCTCCTGTTGCGTTTGTCCCGCCGACGTGGTTTAGCAACAAGTTCTTGCCAGGGCAAGTCCGTGCAGAAAAAATGTTGTACGAAGACCGCTTTTCTTTGACTACCACTGAAGGTGTCCGCTATGCATCGCCGGTGGCGAGTTTTGCGGGCATTCCAAAATCAACGGAAAAGGCTGCTTTTGTCTATGCCGAAGGAATCTTAAAAATCCCGTTCGGCGTTCCTCGTATTGCCGTCCATCCTGTGGATTTCCCGCGTCTGAACGACAAGATTCGTGACCTTATTCGATTAGCGCTTGGCAGAAAGCGCTGCCTCACGCTTTATCGCGATCTTTAAAATCCAGGAATCGTAATTTCCTTTTTGGTCTTGCGCTTAGAATCGTCGGTGATTTCGATAGAGATTGTTTCACCTGCATCGGGGAGTGCATCGCCGAGGAGGATGATTTCGCGCGGTTCTGAATCGTATTCCGCTGCAATCCACTTGTTGCCGTACTTGACCGTAATGGCGTTTCCGTCTGGAATTCCTGCATATCTAGCATAAAGCGGAATCTTGAGTGCCGATTGGTACATCCCTCCGACGAGCGTTTCTGCCCAGTAGGGGAATCCGAGCGAGAATCCGTCTTCGTCAGAAATGTTGGCGAGGTCTCTAAGTTCATTTGTTGATGCGCAACGGTTCTTGGAGCCGGTTTGCTTTTCGAAATAGAACCAACGGCGGGTTGTTTCGCCAAGCCAGTAAAGCGGTGCCGGATTGTCTTCGTTTTCAATGCAGACATTCCACTTGCCATAGAATTGCAATCCCTTCGGATGGAATTCATAGAAGTCTACGCTGTCGGTCTGGTTGCGCGTAACGGCGAGAACGCGCTGCGAAGTATCGCCAACAACCGGAATCCCCGAAATCTTCTGCGAAATTTTAACGTTGCCTACTTTAGTATACCAGTTGATGCTTGTCTTGTATTTGCCATATGGGTAAATCGAAATGAGTTCGTTCACTCCGCGACCGGTGCCCGTGGCTGCGGCATCAGCGCTGTATTGAATGAATCTTGTTTCTGGGAACGTCTCGACGATTTTTCCAATCGGGAGCGGCTTGTTGTGGTCAAATATTTTGCAGAGGTCGTTGTTGATCACTTGCTCATCTTTATTCAGGGCTGTGAATTTGTATCCAGATTCGCAACGATAAATGTCAAGCATGCTCTTGCTCAAGAAAGTGTATAGCGGAGTGTTCTGGTATTGCGTGAGGATGATTTTCCCGTTATCCTTGCAGGACTGATGGAAGTTGAATTCGCGCTTGATGATGTGTCCGCTAAAGTCTTCGATTTCGAGCCTGTATGTGGAGATGGGACCAAGCTTTGCGTTGATGTAATGCCAGTCGCCTGCGGTGTCCGCTTCTTCAGCCCAAAGGAGCTCGTTGCGGATGTCGAGCATCTTTTTGTAGCTGAGCGTGTCCATGACTTTGCTGTAGATTTTGTCGTCGTAACGCCACAATTCAAGACGGCGGATTGCCATCGGATTTTCTTTGGGTTCGCGGCTGTAATCTGCAATCTTTATTGCCATGGACAAGTTAAATTCGTTCTTGACGGGGGTTTCTGCACAACCGTTGCGGAGCGCTTCGTCAGTTGTAAGGGCGAGTTCGTTCCCTTGCCATACGGCGATTCCAAAAATCTGCGGTGCTATGGTGTCGAGGCATTTGACGCCGAGTTGACAAGGCGATGTGACGTCGTCCTTGTTCAAACGGACTTCAAGATGCAAATGCGGATTGCCGATTCCGGTACTCCCGGCGAATGTGAGTGTGTCACCCTTGCGGAATCGAATGTTAGGCTTGATGGAAATGTCGTTACTCTTGGTGGCGTACTGCTTTTGCTTGATCAGATCTTCTACGGCTGGAGTGAAGCTGCTCTGGTGTGCGAAAACCCAGGTCTTTCCGCTGTTGCCTTCATAGAACATGACTTTGCCGTAGCCGAACGGGGACGTCTTGATTTCTTTGATGAATCCGTTTTCTGGGGCGTAGATGGGCCAACCTTCTTCCATTTGAGTGGAGTAGTCTATGCCAGCGTGGTAGCGGGTGCCACGGTTTTCGCCGAATGAAGATGTAAGGTAGGCGTCGCGGTTGAACGGATCGTATTTAAAAGGCTCAACGTACGATTCCGAAATCAATTCGGCTGGTGGGGCGTTTCTTTCGGAAAAGTCCGTGTTGTCGAGCTTGGCGCCTCTTTGTGTGGCGATGCAGTCTTCGTATGCAAAGGCATCCATCTTGGATGCGTCGCAGACAATGTTTGGATTTGTGCCGGCAAAGCTTAATGCGCATCCGGCGGAGAGTAAGAGTGACGAAATTTTTGTAAGCCTGACCATAGTGTTGAATAAAATACAAAAATATTATTTTATAATAACGACGTTGTTGGAAAAGTAGTGCCTTTTTCCCTATAATTATCGTGGGAGTTGTTTATTTTGTAAACAGGACAATAAATTGTTGCAAAAAAGAAAAGACCCGCTTTTTAGCGAGTCTTTCTAGTGGAGCTAAGGAGAGTCGAACTCCTGACCTCCTGCATGCCATGCAGGCGCTCTACCAACTGAGCTATAACCCCGAGGACGCGCACAAATATAGAATGAATAGATGTACGTGTCAAGGGTGGATGTCGAAAAAAATGAAATTTTTTTCGACACTGCCTACTGTTTACTTCTTAAGCCTTTTCGATTGTGACGGATTCAATGATCACGTCGTCGTACGGGCGGTCCATACGGTCGGTATCGACACCGGCGATCTTGTCGAGCACTTCGAAACCTTCATAGAGCTGACCGAATACGGAGTAGCCGTCAGCCGGACCCGGACCGCACTGTTCGTGGTCGAGGAAGTGGACGTTGTTGCCGTGAACGATGAAGAACTGGCTGCCGATGCTGTGCGGCATGGAAGTCTTTGCCCAGCTGAGAGCGCCGCGGACGTGGGTGAGACGGCTGTCGTACTTGTCGCCGATGGTAGAGCCTGGACCCTTGGCGGCGTGGCCACCGGTGCCGTTTCTACGGGTGAAGTCGCCACCCTGGATCATGAAGTCCTTGATGATGCGGTGGAACGGAGCGCCATCGTACTTGCCTTGCTTTGCAAGTTCAATGAAGTTTGTGGCACATTCGCCGACGATTTCTTCGAAAAGGCGGAGTTTCATGGTGCCGTGGTTGGTTTTCATGATGGCGATGGTTTCGCCTGCCTGCGGTTTGTCTAACTGATTAAATGCCATTTGGGGCTCCTGTAACTAGTGTTTTTTTGCCTATATATATAAAATTAAGGGGGTGTTTTACAACTGGCTGAGGCAAATAGCCCCTAAAAAAACTACATTCACTTAAAAATATGGTCAGGAAATTATAGACTGAAGATTAACGATTAATAACTAAGACTGTTTTATGAACGATAACTGCAAAAAAGTAAGCGAGCTTCTGACAGCGCAGACGATGGAATTTGCGTTGGACGAGATGGCGGCGAAGATTGCGAAGATGCATCCGTCCGCAGACAACATGATTGTGCTCGGCATGGCTAGCCGCGGTATTCCGCTGGCAAAAAAGCTCACCGAGCGTCTTTCTCAGAAATTTGGCAAGCCTATCGAAATGGGTAGCCTCGATGCCACGTACTACCGTGACGACTTCCACTACCGCAAGAAGGTGGCGACTGAAATGCGCTTTACCGAAATGCCTGCTTCTGTGGAAGGCAAGACGGTTATCCTCGTGGATGACGTGCTCTACACGGGTCGTTCGGCTTTGGCTGCCATGCGTTCCATCTTGGACCTTGGTCGTCCGGCGGCTATCCGCCTTTGCGTGCTCGTGGACCGCGGACATCGTGAACTTCCGATTGCTCCGGATTGTGTGGGTCTTACGGTCGAAACGGCAAGGAACCAGGAAGTCCGCGTGGCGATTGAACCTATTGATAAAGAAAATTCCGTTTATCTCGTAGAAGTGGAGGCGTAAAGTGAGCGCTTTGGAAATTAAACACCTGTTTGGACTTCGTGGAGTGTCCAAGCATGATATCCGTCTGATTCTGGACCATGCAAAACAGTTCCGCGAAATTCTCGAACGCCCGGTCAAAAAGGTGCCGAGCCTCCGGGGCATGACGGTCGTGAACTTGTTCTTCGAGAACAGCACCCGTACGCGCACCAGCTTTGAACTTGCCGAAAAGCGCCTCTCTGCCGATACGGTGAACTTCGCAAGCTCGAATTCCAGCGTCAAGAAGGGCGAAACGCTCGTCGATACGCTTCGCAATATCGAAGCCATGAAGATTGACATCGTGGTCGTCCGTCATAAGGGGACGGGTGTGCCGAAGTTCCTTGCCGATAACAGCAAGGCAATCATCGTGAACGCTGGCGACGGTGCCCATGAACACCCGACGCAGGCACTCCTCGACATGCTGACAATCGAAGAAAAGCTCGGAACGCTCGAAGGCAAGAACGTCACGATTATTGGCGATATCCGCCATAGCCGTGTCGCTCGCAGTAACCTCTGGGGCATGTCCACGATGGGCGCTCACGTGACGCTTTGCGGACCTTCGACGCTTGTGCCGCGCAATACGGACCTCATGAACCACGTGACGTGGGAACCTGACGTGAAGAAGGCGGTTGCCAATGCCGACGCTATCATCGCTCTCCGTTTGCAGAAAGAACGCATGGACGACGCCCTCCTCCCGAGCATGCGCGAATACCGCAATACGTTCGGCATCACGGAAGAACTCCTTGAATGCGCTAAGGACAAGGTCATCATCATGCACCCGGGTCCAATCAACCGCGGCGTGGAACTCGATTCCGACATCGCCGATGGCGAACATTCTGTTATTCTTGATCAGGTGACCAACGGTGTCGCCGTCCGTATGGCCGTTCTCTTCCTTTTGGCTGGAGGTCGCAACAATGAAAATGCGTAAACCTTGTAAAGGTCGTCTTGTGAATGTCGTTCTGAAAAATGCAAAGTTCTGGAACGGCAAGTCTTTTGAACTTCAGAACGAAGTTCGCCTGAACGCTTGCGAAACGTCCGAAACGGTTGAATTTGACTGCAATGGCGCGCTTGTGATGCCGGCCCTCTTTGGCCTTGGCATTGACTTTATGGAACCGCTTCGCGATGACGTCTATACGTTTGCCGATGGCTTTGATGCCTTGCGCAAGGGTGGTTTCTACGGTGGCCTTTACGAAAGTGCCGCAAACCCGATTGACGATGCCGACAAGTTCACGGCGATGGTGAACCGCTTCAAGTCCGAAGAACGCGGCGAAGATGCTTTCGATATCAAGTTCCTCGGCGCTTACAGCAAGGGCTTTGGCACGGACAGCTTGGCCGAAATGGTCGAACTTGCCGAAGCCGGTGTCGCTGGCTTTGGCGATGGTAATGGCGTAATCCCGCACTCTCGATTCCTCCGCTTGGCGATGGAATACGGCAAGATGACGGGCAAGCGCTTCTTCTTCCAGCCGATGGACAAGACGCTCCGCCACAGCGGTTGCGTTCACGAAGGCGCCTACTCCGACATGCTCGGCATGAAGGGCATTCCTCGCATTGCCGAAACGATTGCCGCCTATACAGTTCTTGAAACGGCTCGATTCCTCCAGGTGCCGGTGCACTTCAAGCAGGTCACTTGCGGTGAAACTCTTGAACTCGTCCGTAACGCCCGCAAGAACGGTATCGATGTCACTTGCGATGTGAACTTGTACCACTTGCTGCTCGACGATTCTTGCCTCGAAACGCTTGACTCCGCATACCATATCCTCCCGCCGATCCGCTCGGCTGCAGACCGCGAGGCCTTGTGGCAGGGAATTGTCGATGGAACGGTCAATGCCATCAGCGTGAACCACACGCCGGTGCTCCGTCAGGATACGGTTGTGAACTTCGAAGATTCTGTGCCGGGCGCACTTTCCCTGGAAGTTGCTCTCCCTGCTATTTGGAACAAACTTGTGGCCAGTGTCGGCGAAGCTCGTGCTATCGAACTCCTTTCGACTGCTCCTGCTCGTTTGGCGGGTGCTGAATCCGCCGGCGATAGTGTGGTGGTGCTCGCTCCGGAAAAGACGCACAAGGTTCTCGAAAGCGACTTCGCAGGCCACGTCTGCAATTCTCCGCTCACGGGCAAAGAGCTCCCATCCTCCATCCTCGCTAGCTACATCAACGGTGTTTGGACGGAGCTGTAGTGAGGTCTGATGACTAGCGAGCTTCAAGAAGTCTGGAAATTTTTCCAGTCCTACATTCTTCCGGTTCTTCCGTTTGTAGCGCTTGTGCTGATTGAAATGCAGCTCATGTACAAACGTCGCGAAAATGAAGTGATGTTTGGTACAGAAGCGTTCGACGAGAAGATTAAGGCGTTTGATTTTACGCCAAAGGAAATAGAGACTCTGGATGAGTTGGTGCGTTCCTCCAAGTTCGAAAACAAGGATGCCGTGCTGAATTCTTCAGGACTCTTTGAAGCCGCTGTCTCGGAATTTTATCGCATTCGTAATGTATTTTCTGTTCCAGAAGAAACGCTCGATGCGATTGCCGGCCTCAGGCGCAAGATGGAATTTTCTGGCTCCAATCCTTTGTCCATGGTCTGTTCGACAAGGCAGTTCAATGTCGGCGATAAAGTGGACTTGGAATTGGAAAACGGACAAATTTTCAGACGAGTGCCTATTCTGGAACGTTCGGAAAAAACATGGAGCGTTCAGATTGAAGGTTCACATTCTTTAGCCAAGATGATACAAGGTTCTCATGCGCTCATCCGCTGGACTCGAATGAACGATGCCGTTTATTCTAAAAGAATGATTGTGTTTTCGGCGACTCCCGAAAAAGTTGTTTTTACCCACTGCGACCAGCTCGACAAGGAGCAGTTGCGTAAGTGGGTCCGTGAAGTTGTCGATTTCCCTGTGAAGGCGATGTTCCCGAACGGCGAGGTGCACATGGGGCGCCTTTACGACCTTTCTGCTGGTGGTATTCTTCTGGGACTGGAAGAAGACTGCAAACCAAATCAGCAAATTTCTATTTCGTTTAACTTGCCGACGTTTGGAGTTCAGAACGTGGATGTCAAGATTTTGAACAATCTTGGTCATCGGAACCCGGCTTATCCACAGTACAATTCCATCTCGGCGGTATTCACAGGTGCCTATGCCTGGACGCAAGAACGAGTCCTTCAGTACATTTTTGAGGTCACTCGTAAAACAAAGTCGAAGAAAAACGGGGGAAATAGCGAAATAACTTAGATTTATGTGTTTTTGTGATGATTTTTCGCTTGACATTCGATGTTTATGAAAGTAAAATTTACATAGTATTGTTTCCTATCGGAGTTTATTTTGGCTTTAGGGTTGATTGCTAGAATTCGTGGAGAGCGCGAAACTGTTGGCATAGATGTTGGCCACTACAGCATCAAGTACGTTAAGGTCTATCATGATGCTAACGGTAAAAGAATTGTGCGCGAAGTGGATTTGGAACCTGTACCTGCAGGCTCCATCATCAATGGTCTTATCCAAAGACGTGATTCCGACGATTTGACTACAGATAAAGGGGCGAAGAAAGAGAAGGACGGCTTCGACAAGTTGGGCGAAGCTTTCTCCAAGCTTATGCTTCGTCACCCGATTGATGAGACTGTGGATGTCGTTGCTTCCGTGAACTGCGGAGCCGGTGAAGGTGGTGTTCTTGTGGACCGCCTCTCGATCAAGGTTCCGAAGAACGGAAACGAAGAAGCCATTATCGTTCAGACCGCCCAGTCCCGTCCGCCGTTTGATGACCAGGACAACGTTCTGGACTACGAGGTTGTTTCTCGTGAAGGCGACGATGTCAAGGTCAATGTGGTCGCTGCAAAAAGCTCCATGCTCGATTCCTGGGCTCAGTTCTTTACCCGCAAGGGTATTCGACTGTCTGCGCTGGATGTCGATATCTTTGGCTTGTTGAATTCATTTGTCATGACAGCTTCTGATGAAGAACGCAAGAAGACAACCGCTATCTTCAATATCGGCGATAACAAGATGAGCGTGGGCTTCATTCAGGATGGCGCTTTCCACTCTGTGCGATCCATGAATGGCGGTTCGTTGAATGTTATTATAAACAAACTTTCTTCAAGTCTTGACATTACTGCCGAAAAGTGTCATGAGATGTTCGAAAAGAACGACTTGAAGGTTATCGACAATGTGGCTATATCCGTTCTTGAAGACGCCATGAAGGTTGCTTTCGAAGAACTGATGTCTCAGATTACATTTGGTATCCGCTATCATTCTTCCGCAGAAGACTCCCGTCCGCTCGAAAGAATTTTGATCGGTGGCGGTGGGGCCGCAGTTCCTGGGCTTTTGCAGTATATCGCTGAAAAGACTGGGATCGAAACGGCGACGGTCAACCCCTTCCGCTCTGTGGAATGCGACTCCAGCGTGGTCGACAAGGATGGCATGTCTATCGCCCTCTCTAACATTTACGCCCCGGCTTTGGGACTTGCAATGAGGAAGTTCTAATGGCTACGAAAAAGAATAAGGGTGCCAACAAGGCGCTTGCAATTAATATCAACCTTTTGCCGGGTGAACACCGCAAAAAGCAAAAGGACTTGACATGGCTTACCGACCGCCGTGTTGTTTGGCCGACTGTTATTTTCATTGTTTCCATTTTTGCGGCTCTGTTCGTTTATGCCTACACGCTGGAATCTATTTCTAGCCTGGAAGCTGAACTCCAGTCTGTGCGTGCTGCCGTTGAACGCGAACGCCCGCTGCTCAAGAAGATAAGCGAACTTGAAAAGAACCAGTCCATTATCAATACAAAGATCAATGCGCTCAAGTCTATCCAGATCAGCAAAAAGCGCTGGGTGGTGCTGTTTGAAAACATATCTTCTGTATTGCCGCCTAACATGTGGCTCTTGAGTCTTTCCCAGGTCAGCGAGTTCAATCTCGAAATGAAGGGAACGACGTTTGACTTTTCCGAGGTTGCCGAATACATGGTCAAGCTCGAAAAGCAGATGAGTGTAGAGAAAGTCTCGCTTGTCTCTATCTCCACGACAAAGGTTGATGGCGACGAAGCCTACAGCTTTACACTCAAGGTCGAACTCAAGAAAGACCTTGGAGAGGAGGGGTGATATGGGCAACCTTAATATAGACTTTAAGGACAAAAAGAATATATACTGCATTGTGATGATTGTAATCATCCTTTTGGCAGGGTATTCTGTCTATACGTATATTTGGGATCCGTTCGTTCTCGAAGAAGAAAATCTTCAGAGCCAGTTGCAATCGGCTCAGAAAGAATTGGACAAGATTAATTCCAAGAAACACCGTGTGGCAGAACTCGAAATGCAGCTCGCGCAGGCAGAAAAGGACTTCCAAAAGCTGAAGGAGATGTTCCCGGAAGAAGAAAAGGTGCCGCTCCGTTTGCAGGACCTTTACTCCGTGCTTCGCAGCTCTGGTGTGCAAATCCAGAAGTTCAATCCGGAAGGACGTTCCGAAAGGGAACACTACGTCGAGAACCGTTATTCCATTGCGGTTAACTCCGGTTACCACATGCTCGGTTACCTGTTTGCTGAAATTGCAAACTTCAATTACCCGACAGCTATTACGAACTTGAGACTTTCTCGCTATTCAGGTATTGCAGCTGAAGTGCAGAAAGCTGAAACTCACGGTTGGACTCCGATTACCATGTCGGTGAACTTCAACTTGACCACTTATACATCCAAGAAGGTTGGCAAATAATGAAATGCAAGTTCCTTCTTATGCTTTTGTCTAGTGCCGTTGCTTTGCAGGCGGCACTGATTAAGGATGTCCGCTTTGATTGTTCAAAGAATTGCCAGATGGTATTCCAGTTTGCCTCTGACAAGAATTTGCCGACATTCTTCCAGAAATACGATAATACCTCCAAGACTTTGACGGTTGGTTTTTCTGAATCGGACTTTGCTCTTGGTTCAGGTGATTACGATGTCGATGGTTCTTCGCCGTTTATTCGTTCCATGAGCGTTTCTAAGGAACTGTATCGCGGCATGAACTTCTTGATGATCCGTATGCCGGTGGGCGCGTCCGTCAATTCGGACAAGAACGCCATTGCTCTCGACAAGTCTCGTTTCCTTTTGAAGTTTGCTGGCAAGAACGGCAAATCCTGGACGCTTTCGAAGCTTTATGCAAGCAAGAAGGCTGCTGCCGAAAAGGCTGCCCGCGAAGAGGAAAAGCGCCTTGCTGCAGAACGTAAGGCTGCTGAAAAACAGGCTCTCTTAGACCGCAAGGCTGCCGAAAAGCAGGCTGCTCTTGACCGTAAGGCCGCCCGTGAAGAAGAAAAACGTTTGGCTGCAGAACGTAAGGCTGCCGAAAAGGCCGCCCGTGAAAATCTCGCTCAGGCAGCAGCTGCTCCGGCTGTAGGTGCATCCGCCTTGCTTCCGGGACTTAAGGAAATGACGGTGCTTATCGGCTCTGGCATGGAACAGTTCCGACTGGTTGCCGATTCCCATCTCAAGATTAGCCAGGTTTCTGCACCGAATGCTTCCTTTGTGATTAAGGTGGCAATTGATGGTCCTGAACGCTCTCCGGTGTTCAAGGTAAGCGCAGGTTCTCTCGTGAAGTCCGTGTTCTGGGATATGGACGGTCTCAATATCCAGCTTTCCGCTGAAGCTCGCCCTGCCGTCTTGGTGCAGGAGGGTGCCTTGATTTTGCAGACTTCCGAAAATGCGGTTCGCCGTGATGGCTTTGTTTTCTGGAGCGCTCGTCCGAATGGTATTTATGTCCGTGATTGGATGAAGTCTCCGGATGCCGTTCCTGAATTCTCGGACTTTGTCAAGGCTTACGAAAAGGATAGCAAGAAGGTTGTCTCTAGTACGCAGACGTTCCATTTGCGCCCTGTCCTGCGCGAATTGATTGTCGTTGCTGACGAAACGGAATTCTATGCGGCTCCGAGCGAAAAGGCTCAAGTCATGCAGCGTGTGGTCTTTGGCGACCGCCTTGTGAATATGGACTTGAACGGACTCTATCGCAAGGTTCAGGTGGGCAATAAGATTGGTTACGTGAACCGCCGTGCGGTAAGCTTTACGGATGAACTTTCTGCCGTGCAGATGGAACGCTTGAAGAAGGTGGATCAGGAACGCGGCGATATGCTGACGCAGGGCATGAAACCTGCTGGAAGCGCTCTTGATGAACTTTACGAAGATCGCGTGACTTACAGCTCTTTCGGTCGTCGTGACCCGTTTGTTGAAATCAAGGGCTTGGTCGAAGAAGGTATCAACATCGACCAGGTTGAATTGGTGGGTATCATTTGGGAAGCCGAGGAGCCGGTGGCTATCCTCGTCGAATCCAAAAATCCGAGTGTATCTTACACGCTTAAGGAAGGCGATAAGATCATGAACGGAAAAGTTCTTAAAATTACACAAACTGATGTGCTCTTCTTGATTCAAGAATTCGGGGTGAGCCGTCGCTACTCTATGGGTCTTCCCGATAAATTTGGGGGTCAAAAGTGAAAAAGCTGACTAAAATTCTGACGATTCTTATCATGGTGGCAAGCTTTGCTACTGCGTGGGCTGCTCCTGCCGAAGGCTCTGTTGCCCCGAATAAGAAACTATATGACTTTAACTTCGTCAACATGGACTACGAAGCTATTTTCCGCTCCGTATCGGTCATTGCTGGCGTGGACATCTTGATTGCTCCGGATGTCAAGGGCAAAATCAGCTTACGCGTGACCAAGAAGACCTGGCAAGAAACGTTGGACATTATTTGTAACATGAATGACCTCACGTGGGTGATTCAGGACAAGTATATTTCCATCCAGCGCTTGAGCACTTACCAGGCAAAGCAGAAAAAGCTTGCTGACGAAGAAAATCAGGCTGAACAGAATGCTCCTCTTGTTCGTAAGAACTTCCAGGTGCATCATGCCAAGGCTGATGAACTTGTCAAGGTGCTTGAAAGCATGAAGTCCAACCGCGGCAAGATTTCTGTCGTGGAACGCACGAACTCCATCATCGTTTACGATACCGAAAGCAAGATCGAGCAGATGGGCAATGCGCTTACGGAACTTGACGTCGAAACGCTTCAGATCATGATTACGGCTAAGCTTGTGGTCGTGAACAGCGAACTTGCCCGTGAACTTGGTGTTGACTGGACCGCAGCAGTTGGTTCTGCAACGCTTACTCCGGGGACCGCTTCTCTCGCCAGTGGGGCTACGGCTGGTTCTAGCCGAATCAGTGGCGCCATCCAGTCTTTCCCGAACGGAACTTCTCCGGCTGTGTCCAAGGCTAATACCGCCATTACGGCAAGCCTCCTCGACAACAACCTCCAGATTGCTATTTCGAACTTGATGGGTGACGCTTCTACGGAAGTGCTTGCTTCTCCGCAGGTTTCTACGCTCGACAACACCGAAGCTCAGGTGTTCATGGGTGACAAGGTCTCCATCCGCGTGATTGACGATAGCGGTGAATCTTCGACCAAGATGGTGGAAACGGGTATCAAGCTCACGGTAACGCCGCATGTTTCTGGCGACAACCGCATTTTGCTCGACCTCCATCCGGAAAACAACTCCTATGGCTATGACGAAAAGGGCGAAGTCGTGATTTCGACTCAGGAAGCAAAGACCAAGGTGGTTGTGGCTGACGGTGAAACGGTCGTGATTGGTGGTCTTACCCGTAACGAAAACACCGAAAGCGAAAGCGGTATCCCGTTCCTCAAGGACATTCCGCTCTTGGGCAACCTCTTCAAGTATAGCCGTAAATCTATTACGAAGAAGGACCTCGTGATTTTCGTGACGCCGCGTATTATCCGCAATTACATCGGCAATGTCGAAATCTCTGAACCGTCCGAAGAAACTTCTGGTTCTGCTCCGGAACTCAAGCCGGTGGACCCGGCGATTGCGAACTCTCCAATCGCCACGGGCGAAACTCCGGAAGCTCCGGTTCCAGAAAACTCTCACGACGATAGCTGGAATTAGTAATTAGCATGTGCCGGACTTAGGTCCGGCTTTTTGCTTTATAAAAGCGAAAACCCTGGCTCAGCCAGGGCTTTTTAGTCTTTGTTCTAGAGTCGCGTTGCGACGTTCTGTATTCTAATTACCGCACGACGAGTGCGGCGAGGGCGAGTTCCTGGCTCATGCGAGTTGGGCACTTGCCACTCTTGATTTCGTAATTGAGGTCGGCGAGGCGGCGCAACACACGCACGAGGAGCGGCTTACGCCAACGGCGGCAGCATTCGGCGGCTTGGCCTTTTTTCACGAACATGTAGTAGTTCTTGCCGATCTTTTTGGCGGCTTCTTCGGGCGAGATTCCCTTTGCGGTAAGCGAGCCGTAGTTCAAAAGCGAGAGCGCGTAGTTGTACAGCGTGTTCGAAATGCGGATAGCGTCGACGCCGCTGTTCAATAGTTCGTTCAGCTTCTGGACGTAAGCCTGGGCATTCTGCATGCCGAAGAATCCTTCAATCTCGTAGGTCGGGATGTCGCGCTGCGAGACGACCATCGTTTTCACGAGGTCGAGCGTAATCTTTTTGCAGTCCGGAGCGTAGAGGAGGATTTTTTCGACTTCTTCGCTCACGAGCTTGGTGTCGTTGCCGAGCGCTTCGGCGAGGTACTGCGATGCCGTAGGCTCAATCGCTTTGTTGAAGTGCGTCGGGACGATGGCTGAAATCCATTCGGCCATTTCGTATTGCTTCGGGACGTCGAACTTTTCGACCTTGCCAACCTTTGCAAGCGCCTTGTAGAGCTCGCTGGAGGCGAGGAGCGTTTCAAAATCGAAGAGCAGCTTGCCGCTTGCCGCGTGGGGGAGCCACTTGGCGAGCGCCTTCATGTCGTCGGTCTTGAGGGCTTCCGCCTTGCGTACGACGATGACCTGTTCAGGCGAGAACATCGACACGGAATCGCACGCTTCGATGATGACATCGGAGATGGAGGCGATGTTTGTGTCGGTGGCGTATAGCACCTGCTTAGCCATCGGATCTGAAATCCGGTCGCCAAGAGTCTCGGACAGGAATTTTTCAATCCGCTTGTCCTTGCTGAACTGGTCTTTGCCGATGAGCGTTACGAACATGGATTACTTGAAATCGATGATTTCGAACTGGTTCTTGCCCTTGGGCGTTACGACTTCGACCGTATCGCCGCGCTTTTTGCCCATGAGGGCTGCACCAATCGGGCTCTTGAAGCTAATCTTACCGTTGAGGGCGTCGGCTTCTTCGGGGGAGACTAGCTGGTAGACGATTTCGCGCTTGGTCTTCAAGTTCTTGGCCGTGATGGTGGCGCCGAACTTGATGGTGTCGGAGTTCGCATCAAATGCAATCACCTGGGCGCGGGCGAGCTGGTCCTGGAGCTTCGGCATTTCGATGTTATCGATAGCGGCCAGGCGCTCCTTGGCGGCATGGTATTCAGCGTTTTCGCTCAAATCGCCTTGTGCACGGGCATCAACTAATTCTTGAAGTACGCGGGGACGTTCAACATTTTTTAAATTTTCAAGGTCCTTAACGAGCTTGTCGTAAGCCTCTTGTGTAAACATGATCTTTTCCATGCTCCATAAGGTAAAAATTTTAACGGGCTTTGCGAGCCCAGAATCGCAAAGAAAGCTTCTTTTTAGGAGATACTATGTACACTGTGTTGGAAAAAGGCGGCGTTTGCTCCCCCAAGGGCTTTACCGCATCTGGAATTTGCGCCGGAATCAAGGCCAGCGGCAATGCCGATATGGCTCTTCTCAAGAGCGAAAAGGCTGCCCGCTGCTTCGCCGTTTTTACCACCAATAAGGTGAAGGCTGCCCCGGTCCTTTATGACAAGGCCGCTTTGGAACATGCCCACTTTGCATCTGCTGTGATCGTGAACAGCGGTAACGCTAACGCTTGCACGGGCGAAAAGGGTTATGCCGATGCTGAACGCATGGCTGTGCTTACCGAAGAAGCTCTCAAGCTCACGCCGAAGAGCGTGCTTGTTTGCAGCACGGGCGTGATTGGCCACCTGATGCCGATGGACAAGATCGAAGCTGGTATCCCGAAGCTTGTGGAAAAGCTCCATGAAGATGCTTCCGAAGAATTCGGCCGCGCTATCCTCACGACGGACCTTGCTCTCAAGAGCCACGCTGTGGAAATCAAGACCGAAAAGGGTGTGGTGACTATCGGTGGCGCCTGCAAGGGTTCTGGTATGATCCACCCGAACATGGCTACGATGCTCGCTTTCATCACGACTGACCTTGCTTTGCCGATTGACTTCTTTGCTGAATTCCGTGCCAACATCGCAGACTCCTTCAACGCAATTACGGTTGATGGTGACACCAGCACGAACGACACTTGCATCATGCTTGCTAACGGCATGAGCGGCATCAAGTACGAAGACCTCTCTCTCAGCGAACAGGGCGAATTCCGTGCTGCATTGACGCTCGTGATGCAGAGCCTCGCCAAGGACATTGTCCGCGACGGTGAAGGTGCAACGAAGCTCATCGAACTCCGCATTGAAAAGGCTGAAAGCCACGAAGAAGCTCTCCGAATGGCTCGCTTCATCGGTACGTCTAACCTCGCCAAGTGCGCCATGTTCGGTGAAGACCCGAACTGGGGCCGCATCCTCAGCAGTGCTGGTTCTAGCGGCTGCAACATGGTTGCCGAACACACGGACCTCTATTTCGGTGAAGTGAAGGTTCTCGAAGGTGGCCGTCCGGTACAGCTGGACGAAAAGCAGACGGCTGCACTGCATGCCGTGGTTCGTCAGCGTGAATACAAAGTAACACTCGTGTTGAACATTGGCCAGGCTTCTGCAAGCGCATTCACTTGCGACTTGAGCTATGGCTACGTGAAGATCAACGCAGAGTATACAACGTAGTAGTTATTAGTCAATAGTCATTGGTCATTGGAGTTGTCATCCTGAGCCCCAAAGGGGGGGAAGGATCCAGTGATTGTTTAAAACTTCTCGGGTATGCTCCGGGAAGTTTTTTTTCGTCATTCAGAGAATTTTTTGATTTTGAAGAATCCAAAGATGTTTTTGATTAAAATATATTTATCTTTTCGTATAAATTTTGATGGAGAATGGAATGTCCAAATTGGTAAAAATTGCGCTTGTTGCCGTGATGCTCTTGGCTTTAACGTCTTTTGCTCAGAGTGAAGGAATACAGAAGAAAAATATTGTTTTCCATATATTTAGTATTGCGCTTCCGATGGATTGGGGCGGAACGTGGGAACAGTCTAGCAATTTAAAATACGAAAATATATTTACTCGTGATCGTGATTTAAAAATGGATATGACCATGGGACTTCAATTGAAGTGGATGCGTGATCTGGTTTATCAAAGTGGTTTGTCTTTTGAGGTCGGCGCGGGAATAGGTTTTATTAATTTCCCTGTGAATGAATCCAAAAAATATTCTTATTTTGATCCGTATGACCATATGAATCAGATTGATTCTCGTTTTGATTTGAATGCAAAAGTTGGATTGGGCTATGCTCCGTTTGTAAATGATTTCATATTAGCGGTACATGCTATTTTGGGTGGTGACATGAAATACTTGGGGAAATCTTATCAGATGGAGGATTTCACTGAAGAATATTCAACGTTGCTGTTTAATTTTGTTGGTGGTGGCGATATTGTTTTGGGGTATCGAATTACAGAAAAGCTAGGAATTAATGCGGGTGTAGATGTGACTGTGAATTTGTTCGGTTTTGGAAATAGAACGAAAGAATTTAATTATCGCAACGATAATTTTGAAACAATTGATTATAAACTCAATCATGTCTTTTCTGGGTTTCAGATTGTTCCGTGTGTAGGTGTTTCGCTTAAATTTTAGTAGATGTTTCCTCTAGAGAACAGAAAATTTGGTAAAATCCTGCCGCTGGGTGGGATTTTCTTGTATTTTTAATTGAAACACAAGGATGGAATATGGACAATTTTAATTTCTACAGCCCCACGGAATTTGTATTTGGTAAGGACCGCGAAAACGAATGCGGTGAACTCGTCAAAAAGTATGGCGGCACGAAGGTGCTGATTCATTACGGTGGTGGCTCTGCGGTGCGCTCCGGCTTGATTGACCGCGTTAAGGCGTCGCTCAATGCTGCGGGCGTTTCATTTGTGGAGCTCGGTGGCGTGAAGCCGAATCCGCGTGATACCTTGATTTACAAGGGCATCGAAATGGTGCGTGCAAACGATGTTGATTTCATCCTTGCTGTGGGCGGTGGCTCCGTCATTGATAGCTCGAAGGGCATTGCCGTAGGAGCTCTTTACGATGGCGATTTTTGGGACTTTTATGCGAAAAAGTTGCCGGTCACGAAGGCACTCCCGATTGGCGTGGTGCAGACGATTGCTGCCGCTGGTTCCGAAGGCAGTGGCGATTCCGTCGTGACAAAGGAAGAGGGAATGCTTAAGCGCGATATTGGTGCTGATGTGATTCGCCCGAGATTTGCGGTGCAGAATCCGGCTTTGCTTTGCACGTTGCCTCCTTATCAGACGGCTTGCGGCATTACCGACATCATGGCTCATGTGTTTGAACGCTACTTCACGAATACTTTGGAAGTCGAAACGACCGACCGCCTTTGCGAAGCTTTGCTCATTACGATGCTTAAGGAAGGTCCGCGCGCCATGGCCGAACCCGCCAATTACGAGGTTCGTGCGAACATTATGTGGGCGGGTACGGTAGCCCACAATGGCCTTGTGGGCTGCGGGCGCAGTCAGGACTGGAATAGCCATGCAATTGAACATGAACTCTCAGGACTCTATGACTGCGCCCATGGCGCGGGGCTAGCAGTTATTATGCCGGCGTGGATGGAGTATGTAGTTGACCATAACGTGATGCGATTTGCGCAGATGGCAACACGCGTTTTTGGTTGCCAAATGAATTTCGAAAATCCGAAAGCTACTGCGCTCGAAGGTATCAAGGCTTTCCGAAGATTCTTGCTTTCCATCGGCATGCCGATTAACTTTGCCGAACTTGGCGCGAAAGAAGAAGATATCCCGACGCTTGTCGAAAAGCTGAATCCGGGTGATGGTTGGGGATTCGTGCCGCTCAAGGCAAAGGACGTGACTGCGATTTACAAGATCGCAGCACACGCGATGCTTTAGTTTTTTTCAAATTGATAACCCCCAAAAATCAAAAATATGCTACTAAATGTTGAAAAATCTCAATTTAGTAGCATGATTTTTGGATAAATTAGACGAAAATGGCTTAAAATATGAGTTTGTCTGTTCTTTTCGTGCTACTAAAACCGTTAAAATGCTAATTTTGTAGCACAAAAAAGAGACTCTTGCACGAAATGACTGCGGATAAAGTAAAAATATGCTACAAAAAAAACTAAAAATTGATTTTAGTAGCATAAAATCGCGAAAAAAGCTCTTTAGTCTTTCAAGCAGCGGAGGCTTGCACCGAATTCTGGATTGAACTTTTCGAACTTGGCGATATCCTTGTCGTGGAAGAATACGAGGACTTCGCCTTCGCTTGTCCAGAAGTATGCTTTTTTACCCGCTTCGTCAAACTTGCGGTCCTTTATAGCGACGTCGCTCTTGGCAAAGTGTGCGCCGCCAGCCTTTGCGCCAAATCCGAGTTCATCCTTGCCGTTTCCGAAGATCGGTGATTCCGGCTTGATCGGATCCCAACCGTAGCCGGCCTTGAGGGCGACACCCGGCTTTTTGCCGGCGACTTTCAGGAGCTTTTGCCATTCGGCCTTGCTCGGCATGTGGAAACCTTCGAGGCAAGCCTTTTGTGCGTTTTGGAAATCGTAGAGGCGTCCCCAGTGGTTACATTGTGAACAAATTGCACCGGAAGCGGTAGCGAAGTTCATGTTTTCTGCAGTCCAGAGCTGGTCGCCAATGACAATCCATTCATAGGAGATGCCGTCACGTGGGTCTTTGTAGCTTCCGCTTGTAGCGGGGCTTCCGTCTTCGTTATATGTTTCGCCGAAGGCAACTTGTTTATTTTGCTTGTATTCTGCCTTTGTCGCAACCTTGCCGTTCTTGTGGTAACGGATGACGGTTCCTTCGACGTAGCCGTTCACGTACGGGAGCTCCGTCTGGAGCGTGCCGTCCTTATAATATTCCTTGGTCACACCCTCGCGGCGGTCATTCACGTAATTGGATTCTCGCTTGAGCGTACCGTCATCGTAGTATTCCTTTTCGATGCCTTCCTTCTTGTCGTTGACATAGGTGGCTTCGAAGCGGACGTTCCCGTTTGGGTATTTTTCAACACGAACATCGTCGCAGGCGGTAAAAGCAATAGAGCTAGCCGCAATGAATAAGATGGCAGGTAGTTTCATACGATCCTCCTTAGAGTGTGATTTTTCCCGCGGTGGCGAGTAATCCGATTAAGTACAACATCCCGTCATAGTAGCGCCAAAAACGATAGGGCACGGAGAGCGCTGCAAGACGTCTGACAAACGGCGTAATGCGTGGGTCATCGAACGGGAGCACTTGCGTGGCGGCTGCGTTCATGGCGATAAGCCCTGGCGTCGCGTTTCTGCCTTGGTGTGGATACGGACCTCCGTCGACGGAGTAGTCAGAAAGGTACGGTGTGCAGTTCTGGAAGAAGTGCAAGATGCGTTCGCAGATTTCTTTTTCGCTTTCGTGTCCGTGGAAGATGGCGTAGTCGAGGCTCAAGTTGAGCGCAACGCGCCATGCGTCTCCGCTAAAGTTGTTGCTTTCGGGGAACCAGGGCATGGCCTTTGGAGTGCCGTCGTATTCGGCGTAGTCTGCGCAAAGTCCGGTGACCGGGTGGGCCGCCTTCTGCAAAAATTCAATGCTCGCCTGTGCGACTTCAAGCCAGGATTCGTCGTTCGTAGCTTCGGCGAACATGCGGTAGAATGCCATTGTGTGGTAGCTTGGGTCGGTAAAGTCGTTGCCGAGAACGGGGGAGAACTTGATGAGTTTGCGTTCCGGATCGATAATCGGGCCTACAAGCTCGTTTTGCGGTTTGTACTTGATATCATGGATGAGCTCTTTGGCATCGTTGAGGAGGTCTTCGCGGTTGAATCTCTTTGCGGCAATAAGGAGGGCTGCTGCAAAGTATTCTTCGCTATCAGGAGCTGCGCCTGGGTCCATCATGGAAAAGTCGGTCGTGTTGACTTGCCATGAAAAATATCCTTTGTGCGGACCATCGTTGTTGCGGACAAAACGCTTGGAAAAGTTCCAGAGCTTGTCGAACGTGACTTCGTGGTCGGTCAGCGCGGCAATGAACATGCCATAGCTCATGCCTTCAGAACGGATGTCGTCGTGCCCAATGTCGATGATGTATGCCATATCGTCGGACGCTTCAAAGTAGATGCGCTCGTCGATCGGATCGCCCTCAAAAAGTTTGCTATAGGCATTCTGAATAAGCTGGTCCGCAAAATTGGGACCATATCCAGCTTCAACAAATAAATCTCGCGTCGGGTAGCGTTGCAACATCGTCCTGGTATCCAAAATCATTAATTATTACGTGTTTTAAAATAAATAAAATCGTATATTAATGTTGAGGTTATTATGGCTGATATATTGATTTTGGGGCATGGACCGGCCGGTGTCTCGGCTGCCCTTTATGGTCTTCGTGCTGGACTTGAGGTTCAGCTTGTGGGTAAGGATGTAGGTGCGCTTGCAAAGGCCCACAAAATTGAAAATTATTTTGGTCTTGAAAAACCGCTCACGGGGGCTGAACTTGCCGAAGTCGGTAAGAAACAGGCGCTTGCTCTTGGTGCGCAAATCGTGGATGACGAGGTAACGGACCTCATGTTTGACGGTTTTGGTTTTGTGGCGACGGGCTTGAATGGTACGTATCGCGGAAAGGTTTGCGTGATGGCAACAGGCTCTGCCCGCAAGAAGACCCCGCTCCCAGGAATGGCGGAGATGGAAGGCCACGGCGTGAGTTATTGCGCTGTTTGCGATGCATTCTTTTATCGTAAAAAGGATGTGGCTGTGCTTGGCTCGGGCGAGTATGCGTTGCACGAAGCGACTGAACTTTTGTCTGTAGTCAACAGCGTAACACTCTTGACGAACGGTGCTGAGCTCACAGCGAAATTCCCCGAAAGCGTGAAGATTGAAACCCGCAAGATTACGGGGCTCAAGGGCGCTGGGCAATTTGAAGGCGTGAAGTTTGACGATGGCCTTGAAGCCAATTTTGACGGCATGTTTGTGGCTATGGGTAGTGCGAATGCAACGGATCTGGCTTTGAAAGCTGGCGCTGCGTTCGACGCTGGAAAGCTCGTGCTTGATAAGGATTTCCAGACAACTGTTCCAGGACTCTTTGCTGCAGGCGACTGCACGGGTGGCACTCTCCAGGTGGCTGTAGCCGTTGGCGAAGGCGCTATTGCTGGTCTCGCTGCAATTAAGTATCTGAGAGAACATAGAGAGTAAGGCGCGCTGAAAATGCGTCGCATTACGCTTCTCACAAATCCTGACGTTTGCAATTTGCATTGTCCGCTGTGTTTTTTGAACCAGCGGGCTTTGCTTAATTGTGACGTGGCTAATTGTAATAAGGAACGCCGCGCGCTTGGCATGGGCGAAATGCCTTTTGAAGTTGCACGAGCGGCGATTGAAAAGTATGCTGCGGATTGTGATGCTTCGGGTAAACGCTTGCTGCAAGAAGTAATTCCTTCGACGATGGGGGAACCTCTACTTTATTCGCATTTTGATGAGCTGCTGGAGTTTTGCCGGGCGCTTGAAATTCCGCTGAACCTCACGACGAATGGAACGTTCCCAGGAAAGTGGGTGAGTGACGCTGCGATGGAATTGCTGTTGCGTTCGTGTAGCGACATTAAGGTAAGCTATTTGGCATCGGAACAGTTTGATGGCTGGAAAGCGAACGTTGAAAAGCTAGTTCGGGTGCGCGATAGGCTGCGCGAGGATGCGAGAGTCGCGACGGTCTCGCTGCAAGTGACGCTGCATAAAAAGAATTTGCACGAAGTGCCGGAGATTGTGTCATGGGCTTCTGCGAATGGGATTGATCGAATCAAGTGGAATAAGGTGGTGTTTCTGAGCACAGCTTCGCAGTCGCTTCGCGAAATGTATGCGCTGGATGATGCTTCGTTAGAATCGTTGCGCAATGAGTTTCGAACGGGAGAGTTTTCTGCTTCGAATGTGAAGCATGAAGGAAGTTTGTTTTTTAAGAATTGTGCTGACCAGTGCGCTGTTGGCGGTAAGTGCGAATCTTGTCCTTTTGCAGACGAAGTGTGGGTATGGCCAGACGGTCATGAGGACCATTGCCCGAATCCGGAAAGACGGTGGGTAGGCGAGAGGTCGGAATAGCGAGATTAGACAAAAGTTTCACTTACGTTTCAACTTTTGCCCTTCGGGTTTTGGCTTGCGCCAAAATCTCAAATTTGTTCATTGTTCACTTCGTTCACGGAACAAATTTGTCGAACTCACTTCGTGAGTTCTTTATCTCGCAGAATTTCAGATATAAAAAGAAAAACCACCCTTGTGGGTGGTTCTCTTTTTATCGGAATAGCGAGATTCGAACTCACGACCTCTTGCTCCCGAAGCAAGCGCTCTACCAGGCTGAGCTATATTCCGTTTTGTTTTTGTCTTGACGCTTCGTCGTTGACGCGCACAATTATAGTTAATTTCGATTGACTTTTAAAGGGGTAAGGGCAAAAAAAGTGAAAATTTTTTCATTATTTTTTTCTTTTTTGCGATTTGAGGGCGCGGCTTGCCGATTTTCATGATGCTGGAACCGGCGTTGTCGGGTTCAACCTTATAAAAAACGACTCGATTTTTCCATTCGGAACGCACTTTGCGGTCGATGATGCGTTTGACGTTGCCGTATTCCGGGTTGCCGCCACCGTGAATCACGCGCAGAACGCTCAGACCTGCGATGAGGAGGTCGTCGATGCGGCGCTCGACGGCTTCGGCGGCTTCTTCGGAGGTAAGGCCGTGAAGGTCTATTTCATCTTCGGGGTTCGGCATTTCCCAGGCGGCGGGATTGCGGCGCATTTTCTTGCCGCGTGTGGCGCGTTGCGGTCTTGCTTCGGCTTCAGCCTCGGCCTGGATTTCGGCAAGTTCGTCCTTGTCTTCCATTTGGTGGTTTTTGATCCACTCTAACTGAAATTCTTCTTCTGCATTTAAAGGCATTGTAAATCTCTTTTTGAAGCTAAATATAAAAAAAGCTTTGCTTTCCTGTGTGTAAAGAGGTGACCCCGGAATAAATCCGGGGTGACATTGCGTTTGGCATTGTTTTTAGAGTGTTGCAATAAAATTCCCGTGGTAATTCCAGCTCCACTGTTCGGGGTGCTCGGCAATCCATGTTTCGACTTCGCGCGCAATACCTGTGACGAGCGCACTTTCTGATGGCGCGGCATTTATGGCGTTCCCGATGCTTTCATCGTATTTTGGCGGGTAATATTTTTCGAAGCGGATGACGATGTGATTTTTTTCGCTCCACGTACGGAACGTGACGATTCCTGCGCCCATTTCGTTTATTTTTTGTGGGAGGCGCAAGTAAAGCGTGCTTGGGCGGCCGAATAGCGAGATTGTGTTCCCTTTGGTATGCTTGCCTTGGTCAATGACCATTGCGAGAATGCCTTTGGTGCGGAATAGTTCACGGATAAGGCGGCCTGTTTCGTCGGGATGGTATTCGGTCAGGTGCGGATCACTGCGGAGGTCTTTGAGGACTTCGCGGAAAGCGATGTCGCCGACGGAATCAGTAATGAGGTGGACGTGTTCGCTGTAGCGGCAGAGTGCGCGGTGCATGAGTTCGAATGCACCCTGGTGTATGCTGATGCCAGCGATGGGGGCGTTTTGTTTGGCACAATCTGCGATGGCGTTGCGGATAATATGCTCGTTTTCGTAGACGATTCGTTTTTCAACGCTTTTGAAACGGGCGAGTCCGCGGTAGGATTCTAGCGCATTCCAAAAAATGCCTTTGAATGTGTCGCGAGCATTTATTGTCGCAAGCGCATCTGGGCTCGTGCTTTTAGCCAAGTATTCCTTTGCTACTGCCAAGTGCTTTTCGACGCGCCCGTAGGCGCGCTTCTTGTGCAAAGCCTTGTAAATTGGGAAAACGACTGCAAAAAGAACTGCGTAAAACGCATCCGGCAAACGCAGCAGAATGTTAATTAGGAATTTGTATGTGAAAACCTTAAATCGGCGCATTTCCCTCGGTGCTTTTGAAAAGTGACTGGATCCTGCTCCTTCGAACCTAACTCAACTAAGTCAATAAGTTGACTAGTTTCGTATATCGACTCCGTTACACTTCGCTTAGGATGACAATTTCAATATCCTACGGTTCACTGCGCCGAAGATGTTAATCCTCTTCGAATTCCAGGATGTTTCTTCCGAGTTCGCGGTCGAAGATGCTTTGCTTAAGACCTTCGCCGGCGTAGCTGATCGTCGGCGAGATTTCGTACAACTTCTTCTCGTCAATCTTGACGTGCGCCTTGCGGAGCCATTCGCGGTGGAGCTTGCCGATCATGGTGCGTGCAGTCTTCGGAGAATCGTTGCCTTCGGCATTCTTGACCGGGCTGAATTCTTCTTCGCGTACAACGCCGAACGGGAGCATGGAACCGAGCTGCGGGAATGCGTCAAAGAGGAACTGTTCGAACTTGAAGCACTTTTCGATGCCACAAACAGTTTTGCGTGCGGTATGCCACGGGAGCTTGCTTGTCTGTAACTTGCGGAGTCCGCTGATTTTAAACAAGTGAATCGCGATGTTGCCGCCATCGAACGTGAGACTGCCATCTGCATTCGTCATGTCGCGGAAGTTTTCCGGAAGGTCGCTGTATTCGACAACGCCCGGCTTCTTGTTCTGGAAGGCGAAAATGCCGACTTTTTCGTTCGGACCAGCCTTGTGGACGACCTTCGAGGCGCTGAGAATCGTGCCTTTTTCGGCAAGTGCGCCAATGAATGCCGGGTCGCAAATGCGGCAGAGGGCGTTATCGACGCTGTAGAGGAACACGTATTGCACGCCACGTTCCACAAGCCAAGCGAGCGTCCCGCTCTGGGCGAGGGCGCGGAAGCAACCGCCGTTTCCATCAGGCACGAGTGCCAAATGGTCTTCGCCATCGCGGACTGCCTTGCCGTCTGCGGTGAGGGCGCAAATCGTTCCCTGCTGGAAGAAGCGGATATCTTCGCGGTTTAAACCAAAGAAGTTATTTTCGCTGAAAAAGTTGACCGTTGCTTCGTGGTTCAAGGGGCTCGTCATGATGCACCACGGAATGGCGTGACCAACGCGTGCGCCCAAGTTGCGCAAACGTTCTGCCTGCAACTGGAACAGACTCTTGTGGCTCGGGAGACCGATATCGAACATGCCCTTCGGACCATCGAAACCGAGACGTGAACCTTGACCGCCTGCCACGAGGAAAGCGGCAACCTTGCCTTGACCAAGGAGAATTTCACCCGTTTCTTTCCAAAAATCATAACGGAGATCGTCGGTTGCGAGTTTCCATGGCATCGGAGTGAGGTCTGCAGAAACGTTATCGCTCAAGCTAGCAGCGGACTTTTCGGCGTGGAGAGCCTTGAGTTCTTGCCAGTCCTGGCTCAAAATATCGCGTTCCAAATTTGCGCGGGCATCGCCCGTCAAAGATTCCAAATGTTGGGCCAGTTCTTGCTGACCTGCGGCGTTCAATGTTTCGATAATATTCATGCGATGTAATATAATAAAAAGAAAAATGCCCGCTCAATGGCGGGCACGATAAGTCTTGTTGTTATGGTAAACTATCTAATACCGAAGAACACGACCATGCTGAAGATGAGGGCGAAAATGCTCACGAGGTGCATGCGCCACACAATCTTGGAGTTCATGAGCGGCTTGCTCGGGAAGCGTCCGTCCCACTTCTTTTGGTAGTGGTGGTGGAGCGGGGCGCAAAGGAAGATGCGCTTGCCGGTCCCGGTCGTTCTCTTGGTAATCTTGAACCATGTAATTTGCATCAAAACAGAGCAAGCTTCGGCGATGATGATAATGCAAACGATGGGGAGGAAAAGCCCTGCCTGCACGAGAATGAACATGATGCCGATGGCTGCACCGAAGCCGACGGAACCTGCGTCACCCATGTAGATTTCTGCCGGAGGACTGTTGAACCACAGATAAGCGAGCAATGCGCCTGCGATGGCTGTTGCGAGCGGGAAAAGTTCGTCGCAACCGGGGAGGTACGGAACGCTCAAGTACTGGCTAAAGATGAAGTTGCCACTCACGTAAGCGACGAGCCCAACGAACACCATGCTGGTTAGAATCGGTACAGAAACGAGGCTGTCGAGACCGTCTGTGAAGTTCGTTCCGTTAGCAGAAGCTGCGATGACAAACGTCATGAACGCAACGAAAATCCAGTTGGGAAGATGGATTTGGAAAACGTCAATCGGGCAGAACGGAATGGTCAAATCGCCCTTGAGTTCGGGAATGAACTTGTAGCAGAAAACGGCAACGACAAAGCTAAACAAGAAGTAGAGGAAAAGTCTAAGAGAGCTGGAAATGCCGTCCGCCTTGTCCATGTATTCGGCGGCTTTGAGCTTACCCTGATTTACAAGGCGCTTCGCGCGGACCTTGGCCATATCGTCGGTGGCGCCCACGGCGCTGAACAGTGCCAAAATCACGAGAGTCGAGATGGTGTAGCCGTTCATCTGGCAAACGAGCAGTGAAACAATTTCAACGACAATCACGAGGAGAAGGCCGCCCATAATCGGAGGCGATTTTGTCTTGCCATCCTTGTCGAAATCGCTCGTGGCGTCCAACCTCTGCAAAAAGCGAATGTACTTCGGCATGAAGAAGAGCACCAGGATGATGGAAAGCATGGCGGCAACGCCCGCACGGAAGAGACGACCGTCAAAAAGGTCAATGTGAGTTGTTTGATATAGCCAATGGCAAAGCATAGTTTAGGTTTTAGGTAATAGGTTTTAGGTAATAGGGAAAAATATAGTGAGAGCACAAAACGAGATGGACGCCGTAAAGATAAAATATTGTAGTTATGTTGGCTAGGAATTGTAAAAAATTCTAGATTTTAGAATATGAGTGAAATGGATATCGAATGCCCGCATTGCGGAACAAAATTTAAGGTCCAGATAGACGGAGACTTCTCGAATATGATGGTGTTTCCGTGTGCTAGGTGCCAGACCCCCTTGATGTGCTATCATGGGGAAGTATCTGAGTTAGACCGCGAAGAGTTCTCGAAATTGCGTGAAAAACTTTCGAAGGTTTTGAACGTCGTGATGCGTCAGGAAGGCACTGTGGGCGAGGTTGCCAATGCGCTCAAAAAGCTTGTCGATGTCTCGAATGCACGTGCTGACGAACGTGATCAAAATCACACCGCTATTACGGACGATGAACTTGACGCATTGCAAAAAGACCTTGCGGATCTCGACGTGGACGCTTTCTTGAGTAAACTGTAATGCTTGAATTTTTTATCGCTGCGCTTGTTATTGGGATTGCTCCTGGACCAGATAACCTTTTTGTGCTTGCCCAGAGCGCAACTTATGGGGCGCGCCTTGGTTTTTGCATCATTCTTGGACTTTGCACAGGAATTGCCATACATACTTGCCTGCTTGTGGCGGGCGTTTCGGCGTTGATTGCGGCTAGTCCGACGGCGTTTTTTGTCATCCAGTGCCTTGGCGCGGCTTATCTGCTTTATCTCGCGTACAAGAGTTTCGGGGTGAAAGCCGGCGTTGTTAATATGAATGGAGATTCCCGGTCGGAGCCGGGAATGACAAGTGCGCGTAGCCTTTACATGCGGGGCATTATCATGAATCTCACGAACCCGAAGGTGATTCTTTTTGTGCTTTCGCTGATTCCGCCGGCCGTGCGCTTGGATCGTCCGATTCACCCGAGCTTGCAAATGGCTATTTTCGGCGGTGAATTTATCTTGGCGACAATGATTGTTTTTGGATGCATTGCGCTTTTAGCAGGGACCGTGAAGAAGTTCCTTTTGACATCGCCGAAGGCGAACCGCAATCTGAACTGGTTCAGCGGTGCGGTGTTCGTTTTCTTGGCTGTTGCCTTGTTTATGGTATAAAAAACGCGCGTTTTATCGCGCGTCCCTTTTTAAAGCTGTTCTTGGATGACTTTCAATAGCTTTGCAATTGTCTCTTCAGGCGAGTCCTTGGAACTTGCGCCTGCGGCACGAACGTGGCCGCCTCCGCCAAATGCTCCTGCAACTTTGTTGACATCGACAACGTAATTGCTGCGTAGGCTAATTTTGTATTCGCCGTTGACCGGGTAGAGGAATATGGCGACTTCAGTGCCGGTGACTTCGCGCAATGTATCGATGACGCTGCTGAGTTCAACCGGTGTCACGGAATAGCGTTCCATGTCCTCGGGCGTGATGTAGCTGTAGACAACTTTTCCGTCGAGAGCGAGTTTGCTGCTCATCATCACGTAGCCCGTTACGAGTGTCTGGGTGTACGTTCTCGTGTAGTACGTCTCGTTGATAATGCGTGTGAAGTCGATGCCTTTTTCAAGCAGGTCGCCGATGACAGTCATCGTCTTATGCCCGGTGCTGCTGAACTTGAAGGCGCCTGTGTCATGCACGATGCCGAGGTACAAACATTCTGCTGTTGCCTTGCTGACTTTGCTCGGGTCGAGTAAAAAGTAGAGGACTTCGCATGCGGAACTTGCCTTTGCATCTACGTAATTGACGTCGCAGAGGTTCAGCGGATTGCTGATGTGGTGGTCAATATTGCATGTCTTTTTGGCTGCCTTGATGCAGCTTTCGCCGTTTGCGCCGACGCGATCGAATGTGGATGAATCCAAAAGGAATGCCAAATCGAACGAGCCGAATTCATCGTTGTAAAATTCATTAATGGCGTTGGAATTGGAGAGAATCTTGTAGTTTTCCGGGAAGCGTTCCAAGAAAATGCGGACTTTCGTAGTCGGGTAGTTGTCGCAGATGTAGTTGTAAAGACCGAGCGTAGAACCCACGCAGTCTCCATCGGGGCGCACGTGTCCAAAAATGGCGACGCTTTTAGCTTCTTTCAGTAAATCATCAATTTGCATAAGGCTTTCCTTCTTTTTTGAAAAATGTAAATAAATATTTTTGGATTGAATTGATGGACTTTCTATATTTGCCGTGATGAAACTTTTATTTACTGATTTAGACGGCACGCTCCTCGACGACGAGAAGAATATTAGCCAGGCAGACATGGCTTCAATCCAGGCGATGATCGGGGCTGGTCACAAGTTCGTGATGACGACAGGGCGCCCGCTCACAAGCGTAAAGCACATTGCCGAAAAGTACGGCTTCTTGAAGCCGGGATATTTTCTGGTCAGCTTTAATGGCGGGCTCATCTACGACTGCGGAACCGAACAGCCGATTTTGACGCGTCGCATCGCAGTGGATCAGGTAAAGTTCATCATGGACGAGGCTCACAAGCGCGGGATGCATGCGCATACGTATGCGGGCGATTTGGTGGTCTCGGAATACGAGACGGAACAGCTCAAGACGTATTGTCGCTTGATGAAAATGGATTATGTTGTTGTAGATGATATCCGCAATTATTATGGTGGGGTTAATTGCAATGACGGTCCAATCAATGTTGTGGTCAAGCCACCGATCAAGGTAAACGTGATTACACCGTTTGAGCATTCGAGTCTCGTGGATTTCCGCGCCGAGATGCGGACGGTTACGGCGGGCAAGCTGTTCGACGTGTTTAGCAAGCCCGAAATGCTCGAGTTCTCGCACATGCTTTCGAACAAAGGCGCTGCTGTGCGCTACATGGCGGACTTCTATCACGAGCCGATTGAAAATACGATTGCCGTGGGCGATGAAGAAAACGATTGCCCGATGATTGAGGCGGCTGGCGTTGGGGTCGCGATGGCGAATGCGTCACCGGCGGCAAAGGCTGTCGCTAATTACGTGACCGAGCACGACAACAACCACTCCGGAATTACTGAAGTTATTGAGAAATTTGTGTTGTAGCCGTTAGTCAATGGTCGTTGGTCGCTAGTTGAAAAGGTCGCGACGAAGTCACCAGATTTAAACTAATAACTATTGACTAATAACTAATAACTAGTAACTAGCTATTTCGCTTTTACATTTCTTTCTTAAGTCTCGCAATAATTTCTTCCACGTCCGTGAAGGCGCACATGGGGAGGCTTACGACTTTTTGGCAGGCTTCAATGGCGTTGGCGTTTCCGCGCCCTTGATTGAGTTCCTTAAAACATGGCTGCGTGTGTAGCGGCTGCGGGTAGTGGATGCAATAGGGAATTTCGGCGCGTTCCAGTTGAGCGATAAAATCGTCGCGTTCGTCTGCCAGCACTGTGTATTGTGCGTAGGTGCTGGTGTTGCCGTCTGCGATTTTTTGCGGCGCGATTCCCGGAACAGCATTGAAAAATTCGTTGTATTTGCTTGCGTTCTCGCTGCGCTTCTTGAGCTCGTCCTTAAAATGCCGGAGTTTCACGCGGAGGACTGCCGCCTGGATGGCGTCTAGCCTGCTGTTCATGCCGCAAATCTCGTGAACGTAGCGCGTCTGGCTGCCGTGGTTTGCGATGAGGCGAATCTTTTGTGCGAGTTCGTCGTTGGCGGTGAAGAGCGCTCCGCCGTCGCCGTAGCAGCCGAGTGGCTTGGCGGGATAAAAGCTCGTGATGGAAATGTCGCCGAACGTGCAAGCGGGGACTCCGTTTTGCGTGGCCCCGAACGCCTGAGCGGAATCTTCGATCAGCCAAAGGTTGTTTGCGCGGGCGCATTTCCGGATTTCCGCATACGGGGCGCACTGCCCGAACAAGTTGACCGCGATAATCCCGCGCGTCTTTTCGCCAATCAACGATTCAATGCTTTCTGCGCTGACCTGGAGCGTTTCTGCGTCGATATCTGCAAATTTCGGGATGCCTCCGAGGCGCATCACGCATTCGGCGGGGGCGATAAAGGTAAAGTCTGGGACGATGACTTCGTCTCCCGGTTTGAGCCCGAGGGCGAGGAAGGCAATTGTCAATGCGTCCGTTCCGCTACCGCAGGTGATGGCGTGCTTTGCTCCTGTGAATTCCGCAAGTTCAGATTCCAGCGCTTGTACGACAGGTCCTCCGATAAAGCAACCGCTGTCGAGGACTTCTTGTTCGGCATGCTTAAATTCGGATAAATAGGCTTCGCGCTGCGCACGTACGTTGATAAACGGAATCATGGTGTGCAATTTAGCATTTTCCCGCCCCTTGACAACTTTTAAACTTTTACTATCTTTGTGCTAACATTTTTTAAGTAGGTTTTCACCCGGAGAATTTAAGGTGCCTCAACACAAGTCTTGCAAAAAGCGTTTGCTCCAGGCCGAAAAGGCCAACGCAATGAACCGTTCCACCCGTAGCGCTATCCGTGCTAGCCTCAAGGTTATCCGCACTGCTGCTACGAAAGCTGCTGCCCTCGAAGAAATGCCGAAGCTCTTCAGCATGCTCGATAAGGCTGCCGTTTCTCACCGCGCTGGTTTCTGCGCCAACCGTGCTGCCAACTACAAGGCCAAGGTTGCTAAGGTCATCAACGGCCTCGCTTAATTAGAATCCTAAAAGATTTTAAGCAAAATGAACCGATACGCGGATGTGTATCGGTTAGTTTTGTTATTTAAAACTTACGATAAAATTACGACAGAGTGGTTCTTGGGGGAGATTTCTTCTGTTTGTAGACGAAAAAGTTGTGATTTTGATTAAAAAAAGGCAAAAATCAAAAATTTCTTTTTGGTTTATTGAACTTTTTTACTAGATTAAGTACTGGGTTTCAAGGAATTATAATGTCGTCTATTAATTTTGCTACAAGAGAAATTAGTTGTAAGGTCGTTTATTATGGTCCTGGTTTAAGTGGTAAAACCACAAATCTCCAGGTAATCCATCAGAAAATGCCCCAAGACAAGCGCACGGACATGGTGTCGCTTGCAACTGAAGGTGATCGTACCTTGTTCTTTGACTTTTTGCCTTTGAACTTGGGCGACATTAAGGGCTTTAAGACTCGTTTCCAGCTTTATACTGTTCCTGGTCAGGTTTATTACAACAGCACTCGTAAGCTCGTGCTTCGTGGTGTCGATGGGATTGTTTTTGTAGCGGACTCCCAACGTTCACGTCAGGCTGAAAACTTGGAGAGCCTCCAGAATTTGCGTCAGAACTTGCAGGACTACGGCATGAACTTGGATGATATTCCGTTCGTGTTGCAGTACAACAAGCGCGATATGGAAAATGTCTTTACTCTGGATGAGATGAATGATATGCTCAATCCAGAAAAGAAGATCCAGTTCTTCCCGGCGACTGCCCATAATGGTAAGGGCGTTGTGACGACGCTTAAGACGATCGCCATGCTGGTGATTGAAAAGTTTAACGTGAAGCAGGGGTTCTTGCGTAAGGCTGCTGTTGCGGCCGCTCCTGCTGCGAGCGAAACTCCGGCTGAAAATGCCGAAGCGGGCAAACCGCAGAATGAGGCAGCCGCTCCGCAACAGCCGACTTCTCCGTTCCGCATGCCGTCGTTTGCCGCAAAGCCGCAGGCAAATGCAGGGAACTCTGGCGGTGCCGGTTCTGGTTTGTTCCAGAAGGGCGCGATGTCATCTCCGTTTGCTCGCCCGCGTGTGGCGACTGCAGTACCTAGAATGCCGACGTTTGGTCGTGCCGTGGAAAAACCGACACAGGCGGATGACGATGAAATTGTCTTGCGTCCGTACAAGCCAAAAGACCAGTAGTTTTATAAATGTTTGTGGTGTAATATGAGCGATTATACAATTTATTCTGATGATGCTAACAAAGTGCGTCGCTTGATGACTGCCTACCAGGCAAGCGTCAAGTGCGAATATGTTGTTCTTTGCCATCGTGATGGAAACATCATTGCCGAAGTCGGTTCTCTCGGTTCTGACTTGGATGCAACTCCCCTTGCGGTTTTGAGCATTGCTGCATTTGACTCTTCTCGTCAGATCGGGGTGATGCTTGGTGGCGAAAAATTCCAGTCCGTTTCATTTACGGGCGAAAACCGTTCCGTTTATATTTCCCCTGTAGACCAGTCGCTATTGCTTGTTCAGGTCTTTAAATCTGGTAGACTTCCGAACCGCATTGATGACTTTAATCGCTTGCTGGTCGAAAAGCTGGAGGACGCCGTTCCTGCATTTACGCAGAATACGAGCAGTCTTGTTCGCTAGGAGGTGCTTGTGGCAGGCAAGTTTCCGCCACTGAGAAATTTGCGTAAGACGACTGTTTTTGCGATAGTCGTCTTTCTTGCTTTTTTCGTTCACCGCTTTGTCATGTTCTTCATCGATGACGAAGTCAACTTTACGGACAATTCCGATATTGAACTTTCTCCCGCCAATAGTGTGGTTTGCCGTCATATTGTGAACGGGGAACCATTTGGTGCCGATAGCGTGTTCGAAGAGAATACGCGACTTTACGTTTTTTCGTCTATTACAAATTCTGCACGTTACCAAGAGGATACGCTTTTCCATATCTGGTTCTTGGGAATCGATACGATTTTTGTTGAAACTTGCAATCTTGCGGGTGATGTTTGCAGTTCGATGCTTGCTTCGGACTTGGTCGAACTTGGCGAATGGAGCGTCGATCTGGTGGCGGGGCGTAAGTTGCTTGCGAGCAGACAGTTCCGCGTGGTGACGCCTTCTCGGTAATTTTATATGCGGTCTATTCCTTGTCTGGGCCTGCTGCTTGCCAGTTTAGCCTTTGCTTTGGATGTGGATTCGCTCCCGGTTTGGGATCCTTCAATTCTTGCAAAAAATGGTTTGGAAAATGCGTCGGGCGCGACGAGTCTTGTCGTGACAAAGGATGCGCCGGAAGCATCGGATTCTTCGCATGCTGAAATCGAGACGCACGGCTACAAGACGATGCAAGTGACTGTGGGTGATGGAGGTACGCAGGTCGATCAGGAATTGCGACTTTCGATTCAAGGGCGCCTCACGGATAGCGTTTATATTGACGCTCTGTTGTCGGATGTGGACCGCAAGGCGGGCGACCAGACAACGGCAACTCTCCAGGATGTAGACCAAATTTATTTCCGCGTGGAATCTCCATATGCGATGTTGCATTTAGGCGATTTGACATGGACGGATAATTCCATGGGGCTCACGTCGTTTAGCCGTTCAACGCTTGGTGCAATGGCGACGTTGCGTTATCATGGTTCCGAAGTCAGTGGTGCGTGGGGAACGGACGAGGTAACGCGTTATTCGCGGTCGTTTAGCGGTGTGCAGGGGCAGCGCGAAGGTTACCATTTAGATGAGGCGGGCGGATTTATTTCGGTGGTGCCGAATTCTGAAAAAGTCTGGTTGAATGGTGTAGAGCTTGTGCGTAATCGCGATTACGAAGTGAATTATGCGGGCGGTCTTTTGGACTTCAAAAACGGGATTATTCCAGGGACAGATGATGATGTCCGCGTGGAATATGATGCGTACTTGAACGATGATATTTATACGATGTACGCGGCTCGTGGTAGCTTGCGCCTTGAAAATGTTTTCTTTGATGTGGCTGGATTCCATTTGGAAAATGATGTGGACCGCATGCGGAAAAGTTCATTGGACAGTACGGCGTATGAGCAGTTGAAAAATGATCGTGGCGGAGAATTGAAGGATTCGCTGGATCAGGATTTGCACCGCCCGAAAATGTCGGAACGCTTGGGAGCACGCCTCCGCCTACAGGCGGAACATCGGTTTTACGCCGATGTCGAACTCGGGCTCAATCGCATGGACTCGAATACAGTTTCTAAAAATGTTGGTGGCCCGAGTGGGCGTGCGTTCAGATGGTTTGTGACGACTGATTCGACGCAGAACATGAATGCGTTTCCGGTAGCGCTCTTGGTCCATGGAAATTACGTTCAAGAGGGCTTTGCCATATCTGAATTTAGCGGTACTGAACGGGACTGGGATGCGTATGCGCTCCGCAATGAATGGGATTTGGATAGTGCGCTTTTGAAAGGCGACTTGCGCTATGATGAACTTGCGCTCCGGATTCGTTTAGGCAAGGACTGGTTTGGAACGGCTAAATGGGGTTACCGTCGTGGCGATGATGAACGCTGGAATTCTTCACGGTCTCAATTCTCGCTTGTGCATCGCAACTTGAATGCAGCAAGTGAATTTACGGCAGCGTATGTATCGAGCTCGCAGGAAGTGGATCAGAAACGCTATCAGGGGTCATTCTCTTCGGAATTTTTGCGCGGATTCTTTAGGCCGTTTGGCAGTGGCGATGTGCGCTATTCCGTGCGTGATTCTCTTGGCTACAAGACGGAGCGCGGTTATGCGAAGACTGCTGTTGGTGCAACTTTGAACGAAGACTTGTGGAATGTAAAGGAATCGGTCGGGACGCTTACCGTGCGCAAGCATGATATCTCGGGGCGTTCCCGCGACGAAGACTGGCGCGATTCTGTGAGTTCTGTAACGTGGACGCAGTCGGCTGAAGCAAACTTTCGCAATTTCAACTTGTCACATTTGTTGCAGTATTCACATGCGGTGACGGATTCGCTTGGCGCCTCGGATTCTTGGGTGGGCGACTTGACGACGAATTTTGGCGATGACGATATGGGTGTGCAAGGTTCTGTCACGTATAGTTTCGGGATGACTTCGGAGCAGACTTACACTGCCATTTATAAAGCAGTGGCGAAGGGAACGGGCGATGTGCGCTATGATAGCCTTACGGGAACGTTTATCGAAGGTGTCGATAACGGTGACTTTGTCTATGAAGGCATGGGGCGTAACGATTCCGTGGGTGCTGTCCTTTCGTCAAATGCGACTTTTGAAGCTTCGCTGGAATGGAATCCGGGTGTTTCGCTGGGGATAACGCAAGGCTTGTTGCGTGATATTACGTTGAGTGCGTCTTTCCATTCAGAAGCGGAAGATACGACGGGCAAAAGGATTTATTTTCCGCCGATTTTGTCATCGAGCTTGCGGAGCGTAACGGCGGGAACTGTCTCGTGGGAAACGAGCCTTGCTTGGGATCATCCGTCGGGAGCTTCTGCCATGTACAGCCCGAGTGCAAGTTATGAAAAGAAGATGTCTTCTATTGGATATTATCAGGACATGTTCGATCACAAACTGACGGCTGGATTTAAAATAAATGAAGACCATTACGTTGGTGTTGAAAATGTTTTAGAAACGGTCCGTTTGACGGCTCTGCAAAAATTGGACTGGAACATTTGGGAAATTACCGGAAAATATATTTGGAAGTTGCCGGCTGGCTTTAGTTTGGAACCGCGTGTCCGTTATAGGGAAGGTTCGGGCGAAGATGATTTAAAATCAACGTTTGGAGCGCATCTCTGGGAAGAAGAACTTCGCGTTGGTTACGAGAGGGATGGTGTTGTCGACGGTCATATCTCATTTGCGTCCATACAAATGGATCGTCACGACGGTACGATTCCGTATCAGATGATGTCTGGCTTTGGCGATGGCGTGACCTACAGGCTTGAAACGATGGTTTCGGTGGAAGTCAATGATTTCCTGTCTCTTTCGCTCCGGTATATTTTGCGTTTTGGCGATGCCGAAGAAAATGTGTTCCAGAAACTTGCAAGCGAGGCGAAGGCGTTTTTCTAATGAAAAATGAAGAATTAAAAGTGAAGAATGGACGGTACGTCGCTTTTGTTGTGCTTCTGCTGGGAGCGGCTTTGAACCTGTGCTTTGCTTCGACGTGTCGTATAGAACGCGTGGAATGGAATGGCGACCATAGCGAATTTGAAGAGCTTTCGATGAGTGTTATTGTGGGCGCTCCGTGCGATTCTTGGCGGGGGGCGAAACATAAATTGTTGCGCTATTACGAAGACCGTGGTTTTGTTGGGGCTTCGTTACAGGTTCATGTAGATAGTGCGGGGGTGGCGCATTGCAAGTTTGAACGCGGTAGTGCGTGGGTGTGGGCGGAACCAGAAAATCTTGATTCTGGTGCGACGGAAATCGATGTCTTTAGGCGATTGACGGGACTTGAAATTGGCGAAAAAGTTTCACTTTCTGATTTGGAACGCTCGGAGCGTAGGCTCTTGCGATTGGGCTATTACGAGCAGACGGCGGGAGTGCGCTTGTTCCGCGATCCGGTGCGCAACCGCATTATCCCGGCGTATTCCATGAGGGCGACTCCGATTTCTGCGGCAGAAGGATTCCTCACGTATTCGAGCGATGAAAATGTCTGGGAAGGCAACATCAATCTTGCTTTGTACAATATCTTGGGCACGGGGCGCGATTTGCAATTGGAGGGCAATTCGCAGAATGATTCTCGGCGGTTGGAAGGCTCGTATCGCGAACGCTTTATCTTTGGGACCGCTTGGGATGTTGTTGTTCGCGGGTTCTTTGAGGATGATTCGCTGTCGCGCGATTCGCGTTTGGAACTTGGCGTGTCGCGAAATGTGGGCTTTAACTTTGATGTGGCGGTATTCGTGGGTATTGGCAATGACGAGAAAAGCTCGACGCTGGAGCTTTCGTACATTTCGTTTGACCGAAGCGTTTTGCCTCGAAGCGGAACGTCGTTTGATCTGTCGCTTGCGTGGATGATGGATCGCCCGGATTCACTCGATAGCTATTTGCGTCTGCAGTCGTCGCTTGTGTACTATTTGCCGTTGTGGAAGAACTTTATTGTGCGCTACTCGGCAGCGGCTGGCGCTATGCTCCCGTCGGGTGGTGCGTTTGCGCGTGAGGACTTGTTTAGCTTGGGCGGCATCAATTCGTTCAAGGGGATGATGTATGGCTTTATGCGGACGCGTGCGTACGGATTTTCGCAGGCGGCGCTTTTATGGCAAGATGGCTACGATTTGTCGATTGAGCTTTTCTACCAGCCGGGGCTTTATAGGCGGATGAAGCCGTTCCATGGGTGGGCGCGCGAGCACGATTATGGCATCGGGTTTACGCAGTACCGCAAGTCTTGGAGCTTTAGCATTTACTATGCGCTCCGCAATGGGTGCGATTATCTGGATGGTGTGCTGGGCTTTGGCGTGAAGACGCTGTTTTAGAAAAAAGCTTTTGAGAAAAGCAAAAAAAGTACGTCATGCGGGCGGGGCCCCAGCTCGGAGTTGCGAAGGCCGCACGGGCCCCTCCCTGCACCCTCCCCATCCTTGGCCGACGCTATGTTCTCACTCTGTTAATCATTCGGTTCTTTTTTATAGAACATCTCACTAACAGCAATAATAATTGCATCCAATATGTGCGATTATCTGGATGGTGTGCTGGGCTTTGGCGTGAAGACGCTGTTCTAGAAAAAGCGTCTTGAAAACGCAAAACTAGAGTCGCGGAACGCGGACTTTGTCGCCGGCGTTGAGGTGCTCGAGCATGACGCCCGGATTCACGGACTGGAGAGCCGAGAGCACGTAGAAGCGGGGGAGGTTTTGTGCGCCTGCACCATACGTTCTGCGGAGCAACTTGAACAGGTCTTCGCCATCGTTAGCGGAAACGACCTTGTAAAGGCTCTTGTTCGAAGGGTCGGACTGCAAGGCGGAGAGCGCATTCGAGAACTTGGCGACGAAATTTTCTGCGTTGTTGCTCGGCTTGGAGGCTTCTGCAGCTTGCTTGACCTGTTTCGGCGGTTTGCTCAGCCCGGATTTGCGGCTTGTGCTCTTTCCGGTGACGGACGGCGGGAGCTTGAATGTAGGTGCCTTGAACGCGTTCATCTTGAGGCTCACGTCGGCGGTATCTTTGCCCTTTTTGACCGGTTCGAGCTTCAAAATGGAGTCCAACGAGGCGATGTAGTTGCTGTCGGGCCATTCTTCGAGCACCATGCGTTTGTTCACCTCGACGATTTTGGCAGTCGGGTGGTCGTTTCCGCAGGCAATCAAAAGCAAAGAACTGAGCAACAATAAAGATTTCATGCTATAAAAAATACTAAAAATGAGGTTGCAACTTGCCAAAATCCTAAAAAACAACTAAATTTTAGGCTCTCAACAATTACTTCACAGGAAGTTTTATAATGAAAGAAGGTATCCACCCTAATTATCAACCGGTCGTGTTCGTCGATGCGAATACGGGTAAAGAATACATCACCCGCTCCACGAAGTCTTCCGCCGAAAAGAAGACTATCGATGGTGTTGAATATAGCGTAATTTCTTTGGAAATTACGGCTGATACCCATCCGTTCTGGACGGGCAAGCAGCATCGCGTGGATACGGCTGGCCGTATCGACAGCTTCAACAAGCGCTATGGCGGCGGTGCTAACATCACCTCTGCAAAGCGTAAGACTCGCAAGGCTGCTCCGGTCAAGGCTGAAGAAGAAGCTTAATCTTCTTAAATTTTGGGGCCTCCCTAACTAGGGAGGCTTTTCTCTTATTAACCCTAGAGGACGCAAAATGAAAAAGAAACTTAGCATTTGTGCCGCTGCCATCATCGCTCTCGCTATGACTGGTTGCGAAAACGGTAAGACTGGTACTATCGAAGGTGAAGTCCGTGATGCATTCACCAACAAGCCGTTGGAAATGCCGACTGTCGGTATGGACTCCACGATTTACACCACTCTTTCCAAGAAGTACGAATTTAATCAGGAACTCCGTAAGGGTAAGTTTAAGTTTGTCAAGGTTCCGGTTGGCGCCTATAGAGTTTATGCGGGTCGCTCCAAGTACGTGAAGACCCGTATGAAGATTGAAACGACGGAACAGAATCCGAACGCTTCTCTCGTTCTTTACATCTACAGCGCCCAGGTTGATCCGGGTCTGTACCAGGGTACTCCGGAAGGTCCGCTCAAGATTGATAACAAGTGGGTTGTCTACTCCACGAACTGCAACGAATCCATCGCTGGTTACCGCTTGACCATGCCGCAGCAGCAGGCTGGTGATGCAAAGGCAAGCCTTGCTGAAAAGATTGGCGCCAAGAAGAAAGGCAAGAAGGGCAAGAAGGCTAAGAAGGCCGCCGCTCCGGCAGCTGTTACTTCTGCCGTAACGAACCTCCCGGATCCGCGCGTCGTCGATGGCAAGCTCGAAGTGTTCTACCACAACTCTTCTTCCGTGTCTACCGCAATCACTGCTAAGACCTATCCGGCAGTTGTTGCTCCGATCGCATCTCACAAGGACTGCAAGGGCTTTGGCGAAGGCGAAACGAAGGGCGTGTTCCCGGTCAAGGACAAGGCAACCGATCTCAAGGTCGAATACGTTGCTGAAAACCTCTTCAAGATTACCGGCAACCTCCCGAAGGGCAAGCAGATTATTCAGCTCTCCCAGGACGGAAAGACTCTCCAGACCTACTATTTCGAAGCTAAGTAATTCGGAATACGTTTGAAATTAAAAGACGCTCGGTTCTTGGAACCGGGCGTTTTTTGTTTTTATTGGTTATGGGGACGGGGAGACATTGTAATATTATGCTCCAGCAGCCTCTAATCGCTGCACATGGCAGTAGGCGAGCTCTTTTGTTTTCTCGTCTCTGAGGTGCAGGCTGGAGCCTTCGCAGTATCGCCAGTACTTGCAGGTCTTGCAGTCGCCTATTTTAGCCCAACTGCGGTCGCGCATCACCTGATAGCGGTTTTGCCACACGTCCCAGAGGTCGTCTTTGTAGATGTTGCCTTGGATGTAGTCGCCGCGCAAGCTCGGGCATGCCGAGATGCTTCCGTCGCAAAGCACGGAAGAGACGTTTACGCCGGCGCGGCAGAAGAACGGGTAATTGCGAGCGTCTTTCTCGTAACTGCCGAGGAATCCTTCGCAGCCATAATTCACGTTGATCACGTTCATCGATTTTACTTCGCGGATGAAGTCGAACACTTGGCGGAATTCCTGGTTCGTAAGTTGGAACAGCGGATTGTCCTTGGCGCGACCCTTCGGGAACACGGTTGCAATGCGCCAGCGCTTCACGCCGATTTTCAAAAGCAAGTCGAGAATTTTCGGGAGTTCCTTCAGGTTTTCGCGGTTCACGCAGGTCATCACGTCGAAGGTGAGCCCTTGCGTGTGGGCGGCCATGTCGATGGCGCGCAGCGCGCGTTCAAAGCTATGCGGGTCGCCGCGGAAATGGTTGTGGTTTGCTTCGAGACCGTCAAGACTGATGGTAAGTGAGCGCAGCCCTGCGTTCAGGAGGCGCGAGTAGCGTTCGGGAGTCATCGCAAGACCGTTCGTGACCATGCCCCAGGGGTAGCCGCGTTTCTTGATTTCTTGGCCACATTCTTCGAGGTCCGGGCGCATCAACGGTTCGCCGCCGGTTATGACCACGATAAAGTGCTTCGGGTCGATGTGCGGGGCGAGCTTGTCGAGCACGTTCATAAAATCTTCGCGGGGCATGTCGGGGATGGCGTCCTTGACGCAGTCGCTACCGCAGTGCAAGCAATGCAAGTTGCAGCGGAGTGTGCATTCCCAGAAAAAGTACGTGAGCGGGTGCGCCTTGATTTCGTTGTGGCGGTAAAGACGATAAGCTTCGAGAGCGAGTTTCTTTTTAAGCGAAAGTTGCATAAATCCTAATAATTTTCTTTGGTGTAATATTTCTTGTTGAATTCGTTTCTGGTGTAGGTTGTTTTTTCGCCTTGCTTGTCGGTGCAAACCATATTGGTGTCGCCTTCGGTTCTGCGGCAAGTGACTCCGTCATTGCAGGTGTATTTATAAGTGCATTTTGAATCTACACCGTATTCGGGGCACATGGCGTCAAGATCGCAAACCGTCAGATCCGTGTTTGGGTTTGATGTTGCAAGGCATTCTTTGACGGTCTGCTCGATTTCTTTTAACTTGTCTTCGTAAATCTTTTGGCATTCCTCGTCAAGCGCGGGCTTGTTCTTTTCCCATTCATCTTTCATTTTCAGGTAATCGAGGTATTCCTGTGTGGGACGGGTAGTGCCGTCGCTGCAAACTTCGTCTTTGTGGAGTCTGACCGGAGCACCGTATAGCGCAACAAACATGTCGAGTTCCTGGCGCAAATTGGCAAGGCACTGCGGGACTGTTTGCAATGTATTTGAAATGCTGTCGATTTTGCTAACGCTTGCGTGCTTTGCTTTTTCTTCAGCGTTCATCTTGGCAATATCGGCTGAATAACTCGGCGGGTAATACGATACAGTCGAATCGCCGGGCGCGCAAGTTACTTCGCCGGCACTGGAGCTTGAATTTGCCAATTCGGAACTAGACGAAGATATGGCTTCGCTGGAACTTGACGAAACGCTTTCGCTGGAACTAGATTCGACGACGCTGCTGGAGCTTGGCACGTTAATCTCTGATGAACTGCTTGTTTCTGCTTCAGATGAGCTGTTTGCGAGTGCGTCAGAAGAACTGCTCTGTTCGAATTCGCCACAACCTTCTGGCGGGCAGTATACTCCATACAGGGGTTGTGCGTCGTCTACGTAGTGACACCCCGCCCAAAAGAAGGCGGTAGTCGTGAGTAAAAGATTTTTCCAATGCTTGCGAATGTTCATTCTGGTTCCTTTACATCATATTTTGTTTTAAATTCTGCTTCAGTGTAAGTCGTTTCGTGCTCTTGTTTGTCGTAGCAAGTAAAATCGGTTTGGTCTTCGTCCTTGTAACAAGATACGTCGTCATCGCACTTGTAATAAAATGTACACGGGTCGCGTCTGTAAAAGGTACACTTGGTCGAGTCTGGAGATTGGAAATCTTCAGGGTTTTCGCAAACATACATATCAACGCCATATTCTGGACATGCTCCACCCGAAAAGGTGCAGGTCCCTCTCACGTCGCTCGAAGAAACGTTGTCGCTACAGCCGTTCCAGAAGAATGCTGCGATGGCGAGAAAAATTTTTTTCCAGTGCTTGTAGAACATGATTTTACTTGGTTTGGTTGGATGTTGTATTCTTATAGATTTTTTTGAATTCTGTATCGTCGTAGGTGAAACCGTCGTTGCATTCGTATTTTTTTATAAAGACATCTGCGTCTACACCGTAATCGGGGCATATTGTTGTGCCGTTAAATGTTTCACATGCAGGGGCGGAAACATGGATTGTATCAGTTTTGGCTATGCAGGTGTATCCGTTTTCGCAAGTGACTGTAGAACCGTTTTCGGAGGTGACTTCGCAATACATTTGCGGTACACCGTAGGCGGGCATAGGTAAGGGTTCGGAACTGCTAGATATATTATCTTCGCTACTGGAGCTTGAACTCAGTGTTTCTGAACTACTGGAATACTGTGGAGGGACTCCGTATAGGGGAGGTTCCACTGTGGTGGAACTGTTGTCACAACTAGCCCAGAAAAAACCGGTAATTGCAAGTGAAATCTTTTTCCAGTGTTTGTAAAACATTTTTAACTCCTCGTGCCCACTAGGGTCCTCACTTCTACAAATATATACAAAATAAGGCTCGAAATGCTCCAAAAAGGCGATAAAACCCGTGTACCGAAAAGATTTTGTTGCATCTGTTGCATATAGGCAAGCTTGGAGTTGTTTTGGTCAAAAATTCGCCCTGCCTCGCTCGGATTTTGCGTATAAAAGTTATATTTAGGTCACTATGAAAAAAGAAACGTTAGGAAGGGACGGTGTAAAGTCTAAGTCTTTGCGTCAGTCCTTTATGGAATGGAAGAATTCTCTTCATTGGGAAAAACCTCAGAATATCATGTTGGCAGTTACGGCATTCGTGCTCGTAGCGGCTTTCCTTATCTTTAACAATTTATCCGTGTCGTATGCGCGTCATTGGGATATCCAATGGGGGTATTACTCGATTCTCGTCACGTTCCTGTTGCTCGTGGCGGGCGTTGTCGTCAATGCTCCGTTCGTGGCAAAACATGTGCGTGGGTTCTTGCCGAGCGGCAAGAGTTTTTGCGGGCTTGCGCTTTTGCTCATTGTGTTCTCGGTGTTCATTTTCGGGAACATCGGCAATACGCACCGTGTCTTGAGTGACGAGACGAGCTGGGAATCGATGGGCCTCCAGATGTATTTCCAGCACACGGGCGGTGTCTGTAACGAAGGCATCTGGACGGATGGCGTTCTCGATTGCAAGACCGAAGTGAACAACTTCAAGGGCAAGGCGCTTGGCTTTGTCTATTCGCTTGTGTTCAACTTCATGGAGCCGAATCGCGATACCGCGTTGATGGTAAACTACCCGTTCTACATCTTGAGCTTGATTGCGTTCTTCCTTGCGCTTAGCAAGTGGTTCAAGAGCGATAAGCTTGCGCTTGCGGCGACGGCGTTCTTGGGCGGCATGCCGATTTACCTGTTGCAGTCGCGCTCGGCATCGACGGAAGTCCTCTACATCCTCTTGCTTGCGGTACTTATGGCATGGTACGCGTTTGTGCCGACGAACAAGGTCACGTGGAAGCATTTCCTCTTGACGGTTCCGCTGCTTGGATTCTTTGCGCAGACACGCCAGGAAACCGTGTTTGCGTTTATTCCGTTTGCGCTTTACTATTATCGTTATTTCCTTGAAAAACCGTATCGCTTGCCTGCCTTCGTGGCATCGGTGATTGCGGTGAGCTGGCCTTCGATCAACACGATGGCAGCTTATCGCGGGTACGACTTCCAGGGCGGTACGCATGCGGCGCACTCGTTTGAAAACTTGTGGTACAACCTCAAGACGAA
This sequence comes from Fibrobacter sp. UWB13, assembly GCF_900177805.1. Classification (NCBI taxonomy): domain Bacteria; kingdom Pseudomonadati; phylum Fibrobacterota; class Fibrobacteria; order Fibrobacterales; family Fibrobacteraceae; genus Fibrobacter; species Fibrobacter sp. UWB13. The sequence goes on from NZ_FXAX01000001.1 coordinate 166,557, forward strand.
TATCGAAGTCATGATGAATCTCAAGACGGATCCGTCTTTTGGCGGCATCATGGAAAATCCGTTCTACACGACGTTTACTGTGATTTTGCTTTTGGCGACGGTCTGGCTATTGTTCCGCATGATTTACTCTCGCCGTTACGTACGCGGATTCATCTTGGGCATCACGTTCTGCGTGCAGATTTTCGTGATCCTCCTGAACGTGTCTGGAACGTTTACGATTGACATCAACCAGCGTTATGTGCTTGTAGCGCTTCCGATGTTTGCTCTCTTGATGGCTCTTGGTCTTTATGATGCGCTTGTGTTTACGACGAAGATGAAGAGCGATGCTGCCGCTAAGATTGTGGCGGGGGTCGCTTGCCTTTTGTCTATCGGGCTTATGGTTTACCATGCTCCGAGTTACAAGGCTAACATGCTCTATTACAAGAACAAGCTCTTGGCTGAAGAAGACTTCTTGAATACGGAACTGGCAAAGTATCCGAAGAACTCCGTGTTTATTTACGCTAGACCATGGCAGATGCTTGCGTCTGGACACACTTCGTTTAGCGAAAGCTCCTTTAAGAGCTGGAGTACCGAACAGTTTGCTGAATGGATGCAAAAGTCGGGTGGCAATATTTATCTCGTGCGTGGTCAGGATGGCTATGGCAAGGTAAATCGCAATAGCCGTGTGGTGGGCTTCAAGACGACCGACCAGATTGACGATATTTTGGGTGCATACAAGAACGAACGTGTACTGATGGAAGCTCGTCTGTTTGGTTATGGACTTGCCATTTACAAGATTATCTCGAAGAAGGGCGTGTCGCATTACGCGCAGAATTTCATGGTAACCGAAGAATCGAATGGCATGATTGTCGTGAACAAGCGTTTCCCGGAATCAATTGCTTGCGATTACAAGGTGAATGACAAGGATCAAGGCGAAATGCTTGTGTCGAATAGCGCAGATACGCTGTTGCTTGACTCTGCCAAGATTCGTGCAGGTATGAATCGCGTGGTGCTGAGCTGCTCGATGCCGGATGAAGATACGCTTGTGACGTACCGCGACTTCTTTGTCGATGGCGAAAATGTGGCGCTCCTCTCGAAGCTCAAGATGGGCAAGTTCTTCCAGGAATGGGGTGAGCCGCAAATGAACGAGACGGTCGATCACCACAAGATTACGATTGATGGCGAACCGTTCCGCTATGGTATTGGTAGCCATGCAAACTCGGCGATTGAATTCCCGCTTGCACGCAGCTATGATTGGTTGAACGTGGTCATTGGTCTTGATGACGAAAGTGCTTGTGGCGATGGCGCCTACTTTGCTGTCGAAGCGGATGGTCGTGAAATTTATCGTTCCAAGAAACTTTATACGACGGACAAGGAACGTTTGAAGCTGGATATCAAGGGCGCCAAGTCGATTAACTTGCGCGTGTTGATGGGCAACGACAAGGACTGCGACCACGGCGACTGGGCTCATGCCTGGCTTGAGGCTGAAAAATGAAAGTCCTTGTAGCGCCGCTTGATTGGGGACTTGGGCATGCGACTCGTTGCGTGCCTGTTGTCCGCGAATTCTTGCGGGCGGGTGCCGAGGTGGAACTGGCGGTAGTCAAGGCGAACGCAAATTTTTTCCGTGAAGTATTCCCGGATTTGCGACAGCGCTTGGCTCCGAGCTACAACATTGTCTACCCGAAGCACGGCTACAACATGGCGCTTTGGCTGCTCAAAAACAGTGTGCACTTGAATGCCGTGATGCGTTACGAACACCACTTTGCCGAAGAGATGGTAAAACGCCACGGCTATGATGTGCTGTTTTCGGACAACAGATTTGCGTTTTATTCTAAGAACGCGCTTAGCATTTATATGACGCACCAGCGCAGGATTGCGTTCCCGCGGGCGTTTGCTGCGTTTGAGCGCATTGGCGTGATGTGGCATGCGAACATCATGCGCAAGTTCGATGAAGTCTGGGTGCCGGATTTGGAAATTTATCCGGGTTATGCGGGCTCGCTTTCGCATTCGGGCGCAACGCCAGGTGATAAGCCGATGCGTTTCGTCGGGACGCTTTCGAGATTCTCGGAGATGGGGAATGTTGGGAACGCGCTTGGGAATGCGCCGGCGCCGGTTGACCTCGAACGAGATGTGGACTTGATGAGCGTGTCGGAGTTTATGGCGCACTCGGCGAACGTGGAGTGGGACGCTGCTCCTGAAAAGCGTGTTGCTGGAATGAATTGTGCGGAAATGCGCGCGGCCTACAAGGTCGTGGCGGTTGTGTCGGGTGTGGAACCTGCAAGAACGCAGTTCGAACAGCAGTTGCGTGAAGCGTTGCAACAGATCCCTGGCCAACACATGATGATTCTCGGGAAGCCCTCGGCGGAGCAAAAAGCGTGGACTGAAGGAAATATCGAGTTCCACACGCACTTGGCGACGAACGATTTTGCAGAAGCTGTGAAACGAGCCGATTTTGTGGTAAGTCGAGGCGGTTACAGTACGGTGATGGACATGGCGGAACTTGGTGCAAAATGTATCTTTGTACCGACGCCAGGACAGTTTGAACAGATTGTCCTCGCTCACGATTTGTCGAAGGCGGGTTATGCCGTTGAAATTCCGGCAGATGAACTTTCTGCTGAAACGCTTACAAGCGCTTTCGAAATGTCCGTGAAAATGCCGAAAGTCGCAAAGCAAAATTTGCTTCACGATGCGGTTGAAGATGTTGTTCGAAAATTTAAAGAGAGGTCGATATGAACCAGTTCGTTTTAGCTTTCCCGATTCCCGTTGCGGTCAATGAACCGTTTGCCATTACCGAAACTGTTCAGGTGAAGGCCGATACCAAGACCTTGATGATTCCTGGTTGCAGCGTGCAGTTTAATGTGGTTCGCCAGGGCGCATCAGCCGACCTCTTGGAAATTTTCAAGGAACGTGATGAACTTTCCGCCGAAGAAGAAAAGGCGATTGTCGATCACAAGTCACTCTTGTTCTTGCTCGGGAACGTAAAGACGATGGACGATGTTGAAATGGTGAATTCCGCCATTTTGAAGGTCCTCAACGCAAAGGCCGCGGGCGTTTATATGCAACAGTCTGGCACGGCATGGACCGCGAAGGCTTTTGAAGAACAGTTTGGCGATTGCGATTATCCGATGGATCCGTGGATCAACATTCTCGATTCTGGCGATTCGCTTTACACGCTTGGTCTGGCTGTGTTTACGTTGCCGGACTTGTGCATCTCGAACACGATTGAAGACCCGGAAGAGGCTCTCTTGATGGCGGCTGATAGCTTGTTTGGCGATGGTATCCCGGCAAAGTCTGGAAGCGTCATTGACTGGGGCGAGGGCGAAAAATACGTGCTCCGTCAAGAAACGAAGACGCTCTTCTCCAAAGATGCCCCTGAGTACAACAAGCAGGGTGTTCTGAGAATCGTAAAGAAATAATTTTAGAGCGGTAAGAAGGGGAGCTTATGGCTAATGTTTTAAAGTTTGAATCGATTGATAACGCGCGACAGCTCGGCGGGATTCCGGCGGGCGGTTCCCATGTCAAGCACAATTTGCTCTTTCGCAGTAGCAATTTGTCCAAAGCGACGGAACATGATTTGCACCGTCTGCGTGATGATTTTGGCGTTCATCTGGTGATTGATTTGCGATCTGACTTTGAATACATGCAAAAGCCGGACAAGCTCCTCGATGGAATGAAATCCGCTTTGATTCCTGTTTTGGATGATTCCATGCATGGCGATGCATTCAACAAGGACCAGGTGGTGCCTGCGACGGGCGTGGACTTTATGGAATTCCTTTTTGGCATTGCGCGCCATCCGATTGCAAATACGTTAAAGGACAAACTCTATAATTACTTTGTGGATAGCGATTATGCGAGCTCGCAGTATGCGAAAGTCTTTGAAACTGTTGTTGCGCAAAAAGGGGCGCCTATTTTGTGGCATTGCACTTCGGGCAAGGACCGCTGTGGCTTTTGCTCTGCGCTGATGCTTGCTGCACTCGGTGCTGACGACAACTCTATTTTAGATGATTACGCCGAGTCCGAAAACTCGTACCGCAAGCCGCTTGCGGCGATGACTGCCAAAGGTCGTGAATCGGGAATGACGGAAGAACAGCTTGACATTCTACATTTCTTGGTGAGTGTCAAGCGCGAGTATCTTGAAATTCCGCTCAATCGCATCAATGCGGAATACGGTTCGCTACTGAACTTCATCACGCAGCGGATGCACGTGCCCACCTCGACCATTGACGCACTCCGGGAATACTACCTGGAGTAGTATTCCAAAAGAAAAACGCAGGCCCGAAGGTCTGCGCGTTTTGCAAATAGTTAAGACTATTACAATTCCGGCTGCTTGCCGGTGAGGCGCACGAAGATTTCTTCGTACTTGGCGAGCGTGTTCTTCACGACTTCAGGCGGAATTTCCGGACCCGGGTAGGTCTTGCCCCAGTCGAGCGTTTCGAGCCAGTCACGGACGTACTGCTTGTCGAAACTTTCCTGGTTCTTGCCAACCTGGTACTTGTCTGCCGGCCAGTAGCGGCTGGAGTCCGGAGTGAGCACTTCGTCGATGAGGATGGTTTCGCCATCGATTTCACCGAATTCGAACTTGGTGTCGGCGAGGATGATGCCCTTGGAGGCAGCGTAGTCGCGAGCCTTCGTGTAGATGTCGAGGGACATGTCACGGAGAGTCGTTGCAACCTTTTCGCCAACGATATCGAAGGTCTGTTCGAAGCTGATGTTTTCGTCGTGGCCTACGTCCGGCTTGGTGCTCGGCGTGTAGAGCGGCTTTTCGAGTTTCTGGCAGAGCTGGAGACCTTCCGGGAGAACGTGACCGCAAATCTTACCGGTCTTCTGATAGTCCTTCCAGCCAGAACCGACGATGTATCCGCGCACGATGCATTCCACGGAATGGCGGTTAGCCTTCTTCACGATCATGGAACGGCCGCGGAGGTAATCAGCGTGCTTCTTGAGCACTGCTGGATATTCATTCACGTCGGCGGTGATGAGGTGGTTCTTCATGCCAAGGTGCTTGAACCAGAAAAGGGAAAGCTGGTTCAGGATCTTGCCCTTGCCCGGAATCGGGGTCGGGAGAACCACGTCGAATGCGGAAAGACGGTCGCTAGCGACCATCAGGAAGCTGTCGCCGAGGTCGTACATGTCGCGTACTTTACCCTGGTGGAACAGCGGAACTTCGGTAATGGGGGTTTCGAATTTTAAGCTCATAGTATCCCAAATTTAGCAATTTAGTGGCGGGTGGCTAGGGGGTGGAGCCGTGTTTCGCTATATCAAACGCTTTGTTGCATATAGAAAATTATTTTGTGGAATTTTTTATAAAACGCTTAAAATATTAAAAATTTAAATATTTTGTTGCGTGAAATATTGACTTTGCAAAACAGAATGGCTATATTGTGAATGAGAAAACATGGTGGTTTCCTAAAAGGAGAAGATTATGAGAATGCTTTCGATTGTTGCTTGCTCTGCGTTTGCCGCACTGATGTTTGTTGCTTGTAGTGATGATTCGGTGACGGCTGCTGTTCCGCTTGCTGGTGGCGCTGGTCAAGGGGGTGGAGTCGCGTTGGATTCCACACGCAATATATCTGTCGCGTTTAAGGGTTGTTTTGACTATTCATATAATGACGCCCTGAAAAAAACGGCTGCGGAAAATCCCAAAGCCTATTTGGTTACCGACGATGCGGGATATCATGTGGTTATTCTGGACATGGCTGGAACTTGCGGTTATGAAAACATTGTATTCAATAACCAACGTGTACTTGATACGTTAAAAATCAATTTTGAAGGTAATCCTGCAGAATGTAGGTGTATTAATGATGTATGGTTCAATATTGATCCATTGGATGCCGATATCAAGTATTTGGTATATCAGAATGCTGTTTATGAAGTCGTGGCGGGACCGCTTCCTGTACAGTCTTCTTCGAGTGATTTTTTGACGCCGTCCTCATCTTCAATTGAGGTGGCTTCCTCTTCGGATGTGGCGCAGTCTTCGTCGTCTGAGGTTTCGTCTTCTTCTGCAGCGGAGGATCCGTCCCGTGTGATTGTTACGGATGCAGTGGCGCAGTGCGAAGACCGTCGTACGTTTGATGACCCGATGCTCGATGGTTCTGCGTCTGCAGAGTCGTTTACGCGTGAAAAAAGTGATGCCGCGCTCCCGCCGGTCGCTTACCGCTATGTGTCTACAGAAAATGTTGGTTTTACGATAAAGAATGTTACGATGACTTGCAATGTTTCCATTGACAGCCTTGAAATCACAACGGCTGATAATACAATTTATGTCAATGCGAAATACGACTTCACAAATGCGCAGAGGTGCTTGTGCCGTTCGGAAATTACATTCAGCGTGAAAATTGACCCTCCTTATAATACGGCTGAATATCTTGTTCTAAATGATGGCAGTAGCACCAATTTCGACAATAAAATGGAAGTTGTCGATTTAGATGTTATTCGCGTTGACGATATTTCTAATAGTGATTTTTAAACAAAGATAGCAGTGCTAAAAAGCCTCCCTTCGGGGAGGCTTTCATGCTTTTAAACTTTGGATGAATTTTTGATTTCCATTTTCTTGTGGTACATGATTTCGTCGGCTCGCTTGAATACGTTGTCGACTGTATCGCCGGGCTTGTATTCTGCCATACCAAAAGCGACAGAATAGCGCTCCCACGGCTTTCGTGAATTGTTATTTTGTGCCTTTTTAAATTCCGACTCGATGACTTTGATTAACTTGTCTCTATTCTTGTAATCACTGTTTTGCAGCAGGACTACAAATTCATCGCCACCGACTCTGTAAATGGGGGATTGCTTATAAATGTTGCAGAATATATGGCAGCAACCTAAGATGTATTTGTCTCCGCAGTCGTGGCCATAGTGGTCGTTGACTTCCTTGAGATCGTTGAGGTCAATCATGACAAATCCAAATATGGCGCCACCCTTTTCGATTTGTTCTTGCAAAGATTCCTTCATCTTGTCGTAAGCGACCTTGCTGTTGACGTGGGTCAAGGCATCCTTGAAGGCTAGTTGAGTCATGTCTTCGGCTTGTTCCTGGGCAGAGCGCGCCTGTTCTTCAGCTTCTAGAAGACCTTGGACGTAAGTGCGCATGTCCTGCGACATCTGCGATATAGCGTTCGAGAGCGATTCGACTTCGTTGTTTGTGTGGATGTTTGGGGCGTCGAATATAAGTTCGTCGGGCGACTTTTTGCCGCGGCTCTTTTCGGCAAAATTGCGGGCGCTCTTTTCGAGTTCAAGAATCGGTCCTGTTACGTTGCGGCGCAACCAGGCTAATAGAATCAGTGCGAAGAGTAATCCGAGACCCAGTGTCAGTGTAACGTTGTATAAAACGTAATTGTTGACGGTCTTGTGAAGCTCAGAAATGGATATGTCTGCGCAGATGACGCCGAAATGGACACCCAACGAATTGACGTACGGTTTACAGGCGGTGTAGGCGGGTCCCCATTCGGAATCTTCTTCGAAGTATGAAATTTCATCCTTGGTCATTGCCTTGGCGAATTTTCGAATTTCAGAAAGTTCATACGCGTCTGTGGGTTCCAGTAACTTCATGTCTTCTTCGCCACGTTCGCGTTCTGCCTTGCTTGTGGCGGAGCAGATATTGTACATGGAATCGTTACGCACGAAAAGGGAGTAGAGGTAGAACAGCTCGAAATCGTCGACCATGCCGTTGAGCAACTGTTGCACGTCGTTGTACTTTTCAGTCTTTTGGCCCGTTATGGTGTTCTGGTAAAGGTCGTCCATGTCTATGCGGTTGGTGGCATAGTTTAGGATGTTGCTGAGCTTGTCGTCGTAGCGTTTATAAAGCGACTGGGAGTAGGTGAGGTACGCCTGGATCGAAAGTAGAAAGCACATGAATGCGATAAAGACGGCGCTACCCAGAATAAGACTTCTATGAATCGTTTTCTTATGAGTCATTTCGTTCTCCTTCAAGGTAAAAATAAATCTTTAGGGACGAAATGTAAATCTTATTGTACAAAAACGGCGCTTTTTACAGGAAATGTAAACTATAGTGTGATTTTTGTCGTTCTCGACCGGTGTAACCCTATTTTTGTGAATTTTCGACAGGCGTGTTTATACGACTTTATTTGTCGCGTGCGCTTTCTATATATGAGTCATCGAAAGATTGATTTAATCTCTTTACATATTTAGTGTAGAAAACGATATATAATTGCGGCTTAAAATGAGATTGCCGTTTGAAAGGAGGTTTTATGAGAGATAATTACTTCGGTCGTGTCTTAAATTCCCTGAATACCGAATGCACCCGCAAAAACTTTGAACTCGATTTCGTGACGCTCAAGAGCTATGAATACTGGATTCGCATGATGCGAATTTGCAAAAGCTACCCGGATGCCGACGACTGCATTGCAATCATCTCCAAAGAACGCGCCTCCCGCGTGCTGAAAGACCTCTCGGAACATTTCGAAAAGCTTAACGCCGAAGAAGACCGCCTCCCGCTTCATGCAAAAAAGCGCTTTATCAAGGAATCGAACGGGAATTATGCCGGCAAGAGGCTCCGCTGCAACGAAGAGAGCGAAGAAATGAGCGTTGCCTACCAGCGCCGCCAAATGGCTGTCGTGCGTTTCAACGACGTCATTGACCGTTCCTGCTCTGTCCGCGAAATTACGGATTTCGTGCGCAATTACCTGTGCGGCGAAGGCATTTTCGACCAGCAGTCGCAAAAGGTTTTCTACGATAGCATTGTCCGTGAACTGCTCGGTTTTCTGGAAGAGAACAGAGACGTGCATGACGCTTATTACAAGCGCCTTGAAATCGTGCAGAAGTCGTTCAATTTGACCGATGACGAAATGGAAATCATGATGTTCTCGTGGATTTTCTTCAACAAGGAACAGTGCAGTTCGCTTTTGGAGATGATCGGCTCCCGCAGGTTCAGAGGTGCAGTGCTTCCGGACATTTTCCCGCAGCTTTATCCAGACGTGGACTTCGAAAACGCTGTTTCGAACAAGGGTACGCTCAAGCAGATGGGCATTCTTGACGAAGACCTCGATATTTCCAAGCGCATCGGCATGTTCCTGGACGGTCATTCCGGTAACGATTTGGACAGCCTCTATTTTAGAGTCTATGAAGGCGATGCTGTTCCGTTCAAGAAACTCTGCAACGGCAATCCGAAAGTGGAACTGGCATTTAACATGCTCAAACATGCCAATGTTGGTGAAGGCTTGAACCTTTTCTTCTATGGTGTCGAAGGTACGGGCAAAACTGAACTTGCCAAAGCTATCGCGAAAAAACTCAATCGCCCGCTCGTGCTTACGAACATTAGCATTGTCGGTGAACATCGCGAAAGCAAGGAAAACTCTGTCGTCCGCAGTCGCATGGGGAGTATTCTTTATGCTGCCACAAAGTTCCAGAAAAAGAAGGCGATTCTCCTCGTGGATGAATCTGACGTCATTCTCAACTGTTGCGAAAAAGGTAGTCTCAACTTTTTCCTCGAACAGATCAAGGTTCCCGTCATCTGGATTTCGAATACCACGCGCTGGATTGAAAACAGCACGCTCCGCAGGTTTAATTACTCCATCCATTTCGACCGCCCCGATGCCGAAAAGCGTTTACAGGTTTGGGAATCTGTGGTAAGCGAACATGGTGCATCGTCCATCATTCCGCAAGATGTTGTGAAGCGATTCTCCGAAGAATTACAAATTACCGCAGGCGGCATCACGCAAGCCATTGTCGGTGCTAAAAAACTCGTAGAATCTGGTTGCAAGATTGATCCCATCAAGGCAATCCGTACCATTGCCGAAGCGCAATCGGAGCTGTTGGACTTGGACATGGTTTATGCCAACCGCGACAAGGAAAGCCGTTCGCCCACGTACCTGCTCGATGCGCTGAACATCGATGCAGACATGAAGAACGTGCTGAAAGTCATGAGCGCGTTTGACGAAAAGTGGAAACAGATGCAAGATGGTGACCGCCCGGATAGTCTTAACATGCTCCTCTACGGCGCTCCTGGCACCGGCAAGACGGAATTCGCCAAGCACATCGCTCGTACGCTCGGTCGCAAGCTCATCATCAAGCGCACAAGCGACTTGCTGAACAGCTACGTCGGTGAAACCGAAAAAGCCATCCGCAAGATGTTCAAGGAAGCCGAAGAAGCTAAGGCAATCCTCTTCCTCGATGAAGCCGATAGCTTGATTCGTGACCGCAGCGGTGCATCGCGCAATTGGGAAGTGACCCAGGTGAACGAAATGCTCACGCAAATGGAAAATTTCAAGGGAATCTTCATTGCCGCCACCAACTTCGAAGGCGAACTCGACACTGCATCGCGCAGACGCTTTGCGCTCAAAGTCAAGTTCGGCTACCTCAAGCCGGAAGGCATTGAATCGTTGTGGAGCGGATTCTTCCCGAGCGTACAAATGCCTGAAGCAGCCCGCAACTTGCGCATGCTCACTCCGGGTGATTTCAACGCTGTCTACAGCACGCTCCGTTTCTACGACGAAAGCGAACTCACTGCAGACCGCATCATGGACGCTCTAAAGGCGGAAATCGCCTACAAGGACAGTCGCGAAGGTCGAACGATGGGACTGTAGAAAAAATGGGGGACATTCATTACCGTGAATGTCCCCACAAATTTATAGTTGCCGTTCGTTATGATTCAAGTCCAAGCTCTTCCATAAGTTTCTTGGTTATCTGCGAAATCATGTATTTGCCCATATTATTCCGCCCTTCCCAAGAATCAAGGCAAAGCTGCATTGTTCTCTTTAATTCGTCATTGTCCTTAAAATGCAATGGCGTGCTCGACTGGCTAAATGTTTGCTGCAAAATTTCAGTCAGCGGAATGTTTTCCACAAAACGACCGACTGATTCTCGTTGCTTGTTGTCAATATCGACATGTTCCCTGAACGCATTTTGCGAAGCAGCTTCCTTGACGATAATAGATTTTTGATTAAACGCCTTGGCGAGTTTCTGTACATTCTTGAAGAAGTCAGGCTTACTGTTTGTATTGATAAATACATAGCAGTCATTGCATGTTGCTATGACATAACGCAACTTGAGTGCCACCGCATAGAGCTTGCGATCCCAATAGCGCCGGTACATCAGCGGGACAAAACCGATATTTTTGTATTCTTCGCTCTCTGCGTACTCTCGAATTTTGCTAAAAATACCGTCGTTTACGCTTTCAATGTTTTGGGGGAATCTGCTGATAATAGCGCATTCGAATGGTTCGAAATATTTTGAGATATTATCGACAGCGGCGCCATCGATGGCAATTGGGATTTGCTTCTGCGGCTGGTCTTGAATGCTTACTAAATAATGCTTGTGCTGATTCAAGTCGTTGACCAAAAGTTCCTTATCACGGGTTTGACCTCGTTGATTGTCAAGAATACATTTTGCCAGGGTGAGGAGTTCTTTCGACGAAAGTTCGTTTATTTCTAAAGTTGCGGAATGGTTGTCGTACATTTCGCCCGATTCTTGGTTTATAAAATGCCCCTTGAAAATACCATCGTTGCTGAAATCGTTGTAGTCTATAACGACTTCATCACGTTTCTTGCCGAAGAGTCGCGCCCAGAAACTGCGATGAAAAATCTGTGCTCGGTTGTATCTCAAGAAACTTGATACAACGGACAAATCTGGCTTGAATTGCAAATCCGCCGGGTAGGTAATCACTCCGCCAAGATTGTCGATTTGTTGACGTTCAGTCTCTGGATGAATGGTTTTATCGAATTCGTAGGCGTTAGCTGCGCCTATTCCCTTGATTTCTTTGATGACGAACTTTTTCGGTTTTAAATCTATTTTTAGCGTGTATCTCATATTAGCTCCTTACTTTTTCGCTGATCTTATAAACTTTTTGAGCTGTTTATCACTTATTTTGAGAAAATCTGGCACAGGGATCGGAGCTAACCTTAGTTCTATCACAGGCTCCTGAAGTAAATTTTCCCCCATTTCGATTAGCCATTTTTCTTCAGATTCCCTTTCGAGAATCGGAACGGCTTTTTCAAGTACGGCCTTCCACTGCGGCAGCAGCTCGTTTGAAAATCCGTAATAGATATTCTCGTCTATTTCCGCGATACAGCTCCGAAACCAATCAGCTTTACCGCTCTGTTCATCGGTTACATCCCACTTTTTTACAACATTCTCAAATTCTTCTCTGGAATCGAATCCAAAGATTCGCATCGAAGATGGCTCTTCAAGATATTCGTAAATCCGCTTGTAGTGGAAGACGTCTACGTCAAGCGACTCATTTTTCTGCGAAATAAAATCCATCGCACAAATATTTGGAATCGGGAATGCTCCACTTTTTACGAAAAACTTTTCGGAACCGCTCACCTCGACCCAATAGGGTTTGCCACATTTTTCAATTAATTCGTGAGGGCTTAGATTTTTCAGTTCTATTTTCAGTTGTTCACGTTCATTTTTCAAAGGCTCAAGATGCTCGTCAATTTGCCTTTTCAACAACGTAGCCTGATCTTTGAACAGCTTTGTTAAAGCGCGCCTGAGTTCCTGCACATCGTGACTAGCTGTTGCTCTATCTGCTTCCATCAATAAATTTGTCAGTTTGGTTCTGCCATCGGCGGCAAAGCCTAACCATAGAGTACACTCGACACCGACTGCGGGAAAGATATCCCGAATCTTCTGGAAACCCTTGAGGGCTTGATGTCTTTTTTCCTCAGAATCGTTTTCGTTTTTCGTGAAGGATTCGAGTTCTTCTTGCTTGTTGGCAAAAGTCTTTTCATAATCATCCGAAGCCATGTGTTGCAGGCGTTCCATGATTCCGATTGTCCGATTAATCATATCAATAGCGATTATCGCTGCCTTGACTTTGTTATCAATACTATCAAGATTCGGGCTGGTCGTTGGCTCAGAATCGTGATCAAATTCCATCCCATCGAACCAACAAAAAGAAACCAGCTCAAGGTGCGCCTTGTGTAACATCGCGCGCTTGTCTTCAAAAAACGCCAGTTCTTTCTGAACGGCTATGATGTCATTTTTTATTTGCTGTAGCGTTCTCATTGAAAACCTCATTCCTTAATGGAATCTATTGAGCTTTTACCGTAAATCCGCTTTTGTGCGTGAAGTGCAGAGGAATCTTTTTTGTGGAATTGTCTGCAATTTTGATGATTGTTAGGAAGGCTCGGTCGAGCAACCAAACGTTATTTGATTCTTGTGCAATTCCTGTGACTTCATTAAGGTCGGACTGTTGAACGGGGGACTGTTCGGCAGATTTTATGCGGCTTAGCGGGCAAAGAAGTAAAATGGAAATGTTCAATTCCATAGCGAGATTTTTCAGCGCCCAAGTCGCCATCTTTAATGATTCCGCCTTGTTTGAACCAGAACGAATTTTCAGCAAATGCAGGTAATCTATGATTAACACATCTAATGATTTTAGTTGTTTATAGAGTCTTGCTTTCTGGGCAAGTTCTGTAAGGCTCATATCGGTAGCGTCTTCAATTCGTAGATGCGAATGCATAATTTTACCCACCGCCGTCACGAGCATTTGAGTCTCGGTTTTATCAAGGGCTTCTTCGCAAATTTTACAATAGTCTACATTGGCGTACTGGCAAAGGAGCTGATCGCCACGCCGCATTCCACAGTTATCCAAGTTGAAATAGACAACGCCTTTGCCGTCATCCAGTGCCGCGCTCGCTGCAACGTTCAATGCGAATGTCCTGATTCCGACACCTGGGCGCGATGCCAGAATCGTCAATTCACCCTTGCGAAGACGATTTGCCCAATCTGCCTTACCCGTGTAAGAGCGTTCCATTTCGGCTTGCAACTTTTTCAGATTATCGATTTTTTGCGGCAGAATTTTTTCGAGGCATTTCTTTTGCTTCACAAAAATTTTATGAATTGCATCTTCGAGCGAAAGCGGCTCCAACAGCAATGCGGCGCATTGTGCGTTACCCGAATATTCGTTTAGTTGTTTTTGTGCAGGCTCGTCAAATTCACGCCAAATGCTAGGATTCGGGAACCACTGTGCAATACTTGTAAGCGCGAACTTGTGCGTGTCCTGTAGCATTCCTCGATTTTTTGCAGCATTTTCTATGCAATCTTTGTCGAATGCACCAACGATTGTCTGCATTGTTTCGTAGGCGCGAATAGCTCGCGTCATCTTGTCTAGCGATTTAGCTTTGTCAGTGGAGCTTTCGTCAATTCCGTCGGCGGACGGAAATTCCTTTTCGGCTGGGGCGTATGCCGGGTCGAATTCATTGCAATCGTCTTCAAAGACCAAGTCCAGCGAATCGCATAGATAACCGTAAAATTCTCGCACGTAATTGTAGTAGCGGAAAGCTTTGTTGATTTCATTTTCTGCTAACGATTCAAAACTATCTGTCATCTTGTCTTCGAACATAAAAACTCCTTTGCTTGCTTGTAAATATATTATGCCTATACGACAATTGCTGACGTATGAAACGGGCGGACAATTACCCACTCGTAGGAATATATGTGACGCGATTCCGTTTTAACTTCTTAATCCACTTGGAGTTTTCTTCGTAACTTCTTTTTCCGCTGAGCACCCAGAGTACATCGATTGGGCGCTTGGTGTTGAATTTGGGCGGCGCGGCGTAACCATCGCTAAAGTAGATGACTCCGTCATATTCGGGGTGTGCGCAGTAATAATCAGCTGCAGGCTGAAAACTTGTTCCTCCTCGGCCCCTGATTTTTATGGACTTGCGCGCCTTTTTTAATGGTTCGGGTTCGCCTTGAATTTTCGCATCGAATTGCAAAACGTCGAGCTTTTCGATGCCGTATTTGAAGAGCCTATTTATTACCGAGAAAAAGTTTTGCAAGCTCTTATCGGTGACGGATCCGCTTACGTCAACTGCAATCAGCAGGTTTGTCGAAAGCTCGTATCGGCTGCCCATGGCGTTAAAGCTGAAACGTCGATTGGGGCGCATGCGGGTAAGGCGTCGCTTGCTAGAAATTACCGAAGTCTTAAACAGGCTCAGCATTTTGCGGTAGTCCATATCGACTTTCATGCTTGCCTTGATAATGCCTTGCATCTTTCCGGAAATTGAACCCCAGTTGTTGCTGGCTTCGGCGACTTCAATAAATCCGTTTATGTCGCAACAGGCTTCCTCATTTTCTTCCCAAAGTTCCGAAATTTGCGCATCTAGTTTTTCTTGCGTGCCGCAAGAATCGCCGCCATTTTCACTTGGCTCTCCAGATATGCTGTTGCCCTGCGCGGAACTGATTGCATTACACTCTTCGCCCTGCTTACCTGAATCTCCGCCATCGTACTGTTTTCCATCGCCGTTGTTTGGCTCCCCGCAAATTCCCGAAAATGGCACTGCAGTTTCCTTAAGCAAGTTGTAATACTCTTCGAAACATAGTCCGCGAGGCAAATTCAATTCCGTTCCACTCATTTGTTTTTTGAGTATCGGCGGGATTTCATAGACATCGGCGATAGTGATATCGCTTGCTCGAGTGAGTAGGGGCTTCGATGCAAACGGAGGCTGTCGCTGGTAGGGGTGCTTCAGCAAAATGCGGAACATTTCAATTTTCAAAAATTCCGCTAGCGTGGCATTCTGCACACTTTTTAAAAGCTTCGGAGCGAATTCGACCTTTCTATTGCCGGTTCGCATGGCCACATCTAACGAATCATTCTCGTAGAATTCGTGACTGCAGTACACCGCAAACAAGAGCGGCTCAGTCAAGAACCACCGTTCGCCAATTTTCTTTATTCTATCCAGTACTGTCATATTATATTAACATTTTGGCGCGCACTCTGCCTTTAAATCGACTTGACGAATGCCGTTATCTTCTTATACAATTCAGGGCATTGCACTATGATGAACATCATTGTTGACGGGTACAGCGAAGACGAATACAAGTTTGCGAAATGAGCCTGCGCTTCACGGAATTTTTCGCCTGAAAGAAACTCAAAATATGCGGCAAAGTTCGTCGCCACTTTATTCACCTTTGCGGTATCTTTCTCATCGTAGTTTTTCGTTTCTATAAAGCGGAAAACGGATTCGTTCACGGCGGCAAGTTCCGGTGTAGAGCATTTTTTGAGTGTGGTCTTTTGCTTTGCAAAATCATCAAGCAAAATTTCCTTCGCGCTTGGCAAGCGTTTTTGGTTGATTGTCGCAAAGAACTTGGTTGCGGCAGGCATGCCGATGATGCCTGCAATGATGGTTCTCAAAAGCGGAGAGACCTCGTTCGTCTGCAATATCTTCGAAACACGTTCCCATCCGCGACGGTCTGGCGACTTTTCGAGTCCTTGATCCTCGCGAGTAAACGCAGCACCGTCAAGCATTTCTGGATTTTCAGAGATGAAATCAATCACGCGGCTGTCGAGCCCTACCTTCGAAGCCCACAATAGCCATTCCTGTGCGGTTGGCTTAAATTCGTAGATGTTGAATCTGCTCACAAGCGCCGGATCCAAATCCGTCAACTGGTATTCTTCGCCGTCGTTCACCGCGCTAATCACACGCGAACCCTCTGGCAACTTGCGACCCGCAAGCGTTCGATTCAGAGTCAAGTCCATAATGGTCTGCAGCACTTCAGGGCGGGCGCGGTTCAGTTCATCTAAAAACAGCACTACAGGTTTGCCATCGGTCGGGAACCAATACGGCGGCATAAAAATCGTTTTGCCCGTAGCTTCGTCAAGTCGCGGGAGTCCGATTAAATCGCCAGGATCGCTCATTTGCCCCAAAAACAGAATTACCACACGTTCGCCACGTGCCGTAAAGAATTTCTCTAGAATCTGCGATTTTCCGATACCATGCTTGCCTGTGAGCATGATATTCTGCGATGTGGGCGTCGCCGCCAATAAATTTTCCAATTCTTGTGCATTTATACGTACTGACATGCTTACCTCTATTTTTTTAAGAATTCCTTTGTCATCGAAATGTCTATTGGGAACGGTAGCGTATTAAGCAAATTTTCGATATTCTTGAGTATCTCGGGTATAACAGGAATTCTTTTAGTGAAATTTTTTTCGTTTAGCGATATTTCAATTATTCTCTTTTCGCTAATTTTAATTTGGAGTGAAAAATATTTTCCTTTGTCTGTTAAATTCCATTCATAGCCCAATGGCGATAGCATCTGCGAAACGCACGCTTTTAAGCTTGATTTTGCCATTTCCTTAAGCTTGATTTTTTTTGCAAATTCAACTTTTTTAGTTTCGAGAGCGGCAAAATATGCGGAAAAATTGTTGATAAAATTCTCAATGTTCTTCATGGTCAGCGACAAATCACAAGTGTCGATCCTGTGAGTATATGGGTCAATTCCTTCGGTGCTAAAATGCATATAGTACAGCGAATCCGACAAAATGAATTCAACGGACGCTGATGCGTCAAGCGTAAAGATAACCCTGATGCCACATATTTTATCGCCTTGCTGGAACATATCCCGTTGGAGCGCATTACCTTGACTTCTGCCCGACCTTACTATATTGCATTTGCATTCTGGAAAGCGGTTTTTCATCTCATTGTACGCGCAAAGGATCTCGCCTTCAGAAGGCGCACACCCACGCTCTCCAGAAACAAGAAGCCCGCAAACCAGTTTTTCCCAATACTTGCGGGCAAACTGTTCAAAACTTTCTTTTTTGATAATCTTGCTACTCATACGTTTATCCAACGTATAATATAGAACTCGTATGCGTCAAATATTGACGTATTTGAAAGTGTTAAGAATGTTCACCGGCATTGCTGCCGACTTCTTTTAACTTTAATTCTTGTATCAGCGTTTCTATGCGGCAGGGGGCATCATCGTCACGAAGCATATTCACCGGTTGAGTACGAGGGTTACGGTTTTCGTTTTTAAGGTTTTCCTGATACTTTTCGTTCGCGACCTTCCACTTGTCTAAAAAATTTTCAACGAATCTTTTGGCATCTGCGGTAAAGGCGTCGGTAACGATGTGGTAATACCTCCAGGGGGGACGATTCTTGATGTTGTGGATTTCTTGCTTGCAATGGGGGCAGAATGCCGATGCGTAGCTCATTCCCGAGCCGTGCGAACCTCCGAATCTGTAGATGTACGCTGTTGCGCCACAGCCGCACTCGACTTGGAACTGTTCTTCCTCCCAAATTTTCAGGAGTGAGGCTAGCCTCAAGTTTATTGTCACTCGGGCACTACCGAAATTCAGATCCTTCCAGGTCAACGCCTTGGCAAAACCCACGAAACCACTCAACGCGTAATGGACATCGATATCCGCATATCGGGGCGTCGCGAGAATTTTATTCTTGTGGCGAAGAATTAGGTCAAGTTCCTGGTACAGCAACTTGCGCTTACGATTTTGCCGCCTTTCGAGCCACTCGGAGTAAAACTTCTGCTCCGATTCCTCTTGGTTAACGGCATCCGTCACAAGTGAGACGCCTTTTTGCTGGCGTCTGCTGAACTGTGTGAACCCTTCTTTGATGGTTTGGGACATAAAAATCTCCTTTTTGCCGTCTTTAGCATTTTGTGCGTGTTTTGATGTTATGCATGTATTTGAATGTATGCATGATTGTTATCGTGAAACAAGGAGATTTTGTAAAAAGATTGTCTTAGATTTTTTTGACAATCCTAATCATTTTTGTGAAAGAGCAGTCTATTCTTTAATAAAAGAATTAGATTACTTGTTAAATAATTAACAGAACTTAGAATGGATTTCTGCTTATGAACATCTTTAAGATTTTATCATCCAATGATGGAACATTAAAAGAGCCGAACGTTTCGTCTTTTTTGGCCTATCTATTGGATCCCAATGAAGACCATGGTTTAGGAGATTCCCTTTTAAAAAGTATTCTTTCCGACTTCGAATCTTTAAAGGATAAAGATTTTTCAGATTACGATGTGGAAGTAAATCCAGAATACAAAGTGGACATTGATGATGCTGTCCTCAAAACAGATAAAGAATCGAATAAAAAACATCGAGATATAGATATAGTCATTCTTTTTTGGAAAAAAGAAAAAAAATCAAAAACTGAACAAAAAAACAAGCTCAATGCTCCCGAATTAATTTTATGTCTCGAAAACAAAATCAAGGATGCGTCTATTGAAAAAAATCAACTAAATGATGAATCAAAAGGAATAACAAAACAGTTTCAAAAGGGGACTGATATATACTTTTGTTATCTAACACTCCAAAAAACAGAAGCTTCAGATAACGTTTTTGAAAATTTTGTTTATGACCAACAAAGAAAAATTCATCTGTATTGGAAAAATGACAATACCAATGAAAAAAATTCAATATTAGAAAAAATCCTTGCTATTTTGGAGCTGGAACGCAATGGCGAAATAGATCCCATATCTGAAGAATCCATATTCCTTTTAAAATCATTCATTGGTTTTATTCGAGCCAATTTTAGCAGTTTTATCGAAAAGAAAAATGCCAATCATGAACGCAGAATATACGGTAAACCCGTTATTGATTTTTTCCGAGATTTCTATAATAAAATGGAGATAAATAAAGATTATAGTGATAAAGAAATCAAACAATCCATAAAGGAAGCAATATTCAAAGAATCTGGAGTAGAGCCAAACTCAGGAACGATTCAATGCCATTTATATCAGACAACTGTGAATGACGACAATCGATTGCATTATTCTGTAAGTGAAAAGAACCATAAGGACAGGGATTTTTTCTATATGATAAATCCAAAATCCAAAAATAAAGTCCTGCGAAAGTACATTTCAGGTATGCCCGAAATTGAAGTAAAATTCAATAAATAACTGTCACGAGTATTGCTTCAACGATTCGCTTGGAGCTGTCGCTGAACAAATGATTTTGTTTAAACTTTTTTTATACGTAAGAAATACTGCAGGATTCTAGTGTATTCGGTCTTTTACAAAAATTACTCGCCGTAATTTTCAAGCAGGTATTTAGCGTAGTCCCTGAGACTATTCCGCAGTGACGCTGGCTTTATGACGCGGGCGGCTGTCGTGTAAGATGTAATCCAGTTTACTAAGAGCTGGTTGACATCCGCTTTCATTGTCACCAAGATTTTGGCATTGCGCAATACTCGCATGTGCATGGATTGGTTGAACTTGTTTTCCATAAGGTAGTTGCGTACCCGCCATTCAAATTCGATTTCGATATCTTCGAGATGCGGTTCCTGTTCGCTCATGAACGCAGCTCCCGATGCGACTTGTCTACGCAATTTGTCTATGACTTTTGGATTTTCGACAAACGTTTCCTTTGAAAGCTTGACTTGGAGAATTCGGCGGAATTTTAGCGTGTAGGTGGCGCCCTTGACTTTTTCCGATTCGCAGGCCACATAAATTTCGTTTTGATAGACGATAATCATCAAGGGAATGCGCGTAGATTTTCTTTCGGACGTAGAAGGACCCATAAACGTCGTCGCGCCCATATAAAAAACATCTATTTTGCGGTGCTCGTGAATTGCTTGTAGAATGATTCGCAGTTTTTCGCTGGAGTCTTCCTCGAAATCTGGCGGCGTACCCATGAACAAAATCTTCGAGTTGAGTTCGTCACCGAGATGTCTGAGAGTTTTTTGTTCGCTGTTCGGCAGGCTTTTTTCGATACGCTCTAGGAGCTGTGTAATGGTTTCGCTTGTCGCTGGGTAAATATTCGCGATGCGCTTGAGGAACACGAAGTGGAGCATCGTGTTTTCGAAATTCGGGAACAGGAGCCTTTCTGCATTGCGGAGCGCCGAGGTGTAATACGACGTGCGTCCAACAGTATCGACGGCGATGTAGCGACCACCATCCATCTCCGAAAGGAATCGCATGTCGCGCTGCACATTGCGGCGTTCTTCTGCGGGTATGTTGAACGATTCCATCAAATCGTTGATAGTGAATTTCTTTTCCGGGTTAGAAATCACTTTTGCAAAAAGTTGCACAGTCCGTTCGCCACGCGTCATGTCCGCCATAAAAACTCCTGAGGTTGTTCAATTCAAAATATAATCAAAATGGAAAGCTCAGGAGAATGTACATCCTGTGTGCGACAAATGCGGTCGCATGGGGGAGGGCAAAAAAACAGGTGCTCCGCTTGGAACACCTGTTTAAAGTTTATGGATGCAAAAACGTAGCTTACAAGTAATTGCATTAATCCGTAAGAGAATAAGTCGCTAAGCGAACAATTCGCAGCCGAAGGCGAGGACCTGTGAGCGTGCGAGCTTATTCTCTGCAGCTTGCTTTTTACTTGTAGAGCAATGCGAACACCATACCCGGACGGAAGTACTTACCAGCGGTGTACTTCAATGCCGTGCTGTGGAGGAGCGTGAAGAGCTCGTTCACATCGACCTTATTGCTCTTGGCAATGGCGCCGAAAGCCTTCGTGAAGGCGGCGAGATTGCGCGGGAGCTTCGGGCTGATGCGGGAGTCGGCGAGGAGTGCGCCCTTCTTCAGGAGTTCCTTGAGCATCTTGTCGGCGGCAGTTGCGCTGAGGCCGAATTTTGCGACGAGTGCTTCCGGGTGGAGGCGGCAAGAACCGTTGAATCCTTCCGGTGCAGCGAACGGAACGCGTGCTTCGTCATAGAGGTTTCCGATCATGGAATCAGCGAGCACGGAGGCTTCCTTTTCCAAACCGTGGAACATCATGGCGGTCATGATGCTGTACTGAATACCAATCCAAACGTCGTGAGCCTGGAAGTTGAATTCGTCGAGCGGAGAACCGTCCTTACGGACAAGGTTTGCAGCACCGATGAGCGGGCTGTTGGCCTTATAGTTCGTATTGAAAATTCTGAGCAAATTAGACTTTGC
The DNA here is from genome assembly GCF_900177805.1 of Fibrobacter sp. UWB13. Lineage (NCBI taxonomy): Bacteria > Pseudomonadati > Fibrobacterota > Fibrobacteria > Fibrobacterales > Fibrobacteraceae > Fibrobacter > Fibrobacter sp. UWB13. Next base: position 188,133 of record NZ_FXAX01000001.1, read on the forward strand.
CTTTGCGCTGTCGGTAATCGGTTCGAGGTCGAGCAAGCGGAGGTAAGTGTCTGCAAGCATCGTATCGGCGAACACGTCGTCGCAGTCGTTGGCTATCTTTGCTTCCCAGCTCTTGGTGAAAGCTTCCTTGCACTGAGCCGTAATCCAAGCCTTCTTGAGGCCGCGGAGTTCGTTCTTGGAGAGGTCTTCGCCGTCCGGGATTTCGCCTGCGCAGAGCCATTCGTTGATGGCCTTCACGCCAGCGTTCGGATCTTCCGGGAGTTCGAGCGATACCTTCACGGCTTCGCGGAGTTCGGCATACTTTTCAACGTTCAAGTCCTTCATTTCCATCGGGGTCACGAAGAAGCGGAAATAGCCTTCGTTTTCGTCCCAGAGGGAATCCGTGAATTCCTTGTTGGCAGCTTCGGACTTGGCGTTCCACTTGGCTGCCTGATCGTTATCGCCGAGAAGCTCTGCAATCTTGGCTGCAGCGCGGAGGCCTGCAATCCAGAGGGAACCGCAGTAAACGGAGATGCCGTAGCTGCAGAGGTTGTCGAACGTGTCGTCAGTACCGTGCGTGAGCGGGAAGTTTTCGCCCGGGTTCACCATCTTTTCGAGGTATTCCATGGCGGCGTAAACGGCTTCCTTGCAATCGGCGAGGCACTGCATGTCCTTCGTCTTGTGGTAGTGACGGTAGACCATGAGCACGTATTTCGGAGCGAGGTCCTTCCATTCCTTAACGTTGTGCCAGTCGTAGGCATCCGGTTCGGCGTCGAAGGGGCTACCGAGATCGTGGATCACTGCGCCACGCACTGCACGCGGGCCTTCGAGCTTCGGGTCCGGGAGGTCGGCGTAGGGGAGGTTCACAAATTCGTGGTGGCGGCGACGGTTTTCGTTCACGGCGAGGATTGCATCGCCAAAGCGCTTCATCACAACGCCATCGAGACGCGGCATGAGGGCGAGCAAGCTAAAGCTGCCGTAGAAGTAAACGTCGAGAGAGTTGAAGAACGGATAGTCGGCACATTCGCGAACGAGGAAGCGGTCTTCCTTGTCCCACACGGTGGCTTCAGCGAGGAAGCTGAGCGTGTTGATGGCTAGGCTCTTGAATTCAGCCTGCTTGGCGGCAGTCTTGTAGAGCTTGGCAACCGGCTTCTTCGGAACAAGGTTTTCAAATGCCTTGAGGCGATCATCGAAAGTCTTGTCGGCAGCGAGAGCTTCCGTAAGGAGGGCGACCACGCGGCCATATGCTTCCGGGTAGAATGCGGTGTATTTCTTCGCGGAGGTGAGCTTGTTCAGCTTGATTTCCGGGAAGTCGAGCACCATGTTGAACTGGAAACTGACCTTCTGCTTCGGCTTGAGCACGGCGGTAACGGCTATGGCGCCGGCAATCGTTTCACGACCGCTGTAAACGTTCTTGACCCAGGAGCTTGCAACGCGACCGCTCTGGAGAGCAGCCTTCAAGACGGACTTGGCGTCGTCCTGGTAGAACATCGGCTTCACGGAAACGTTGAGGTTGTCCTTCTTGTTCCAAGCTACGCTCACGCCCATGCAACCGTTGAAGTCACTTTCGACGAGAGCCTTTTCGTTATAAAATTCGATACCGCGAACAGAGCGGCCATCTTCGAGTTCCTTGTCGAACTGCACACCCTTCGGGAAACGTGCTGCCGGAACGAGCACAAAGCTAGAGTCCTGAACACCCTGGCGGTCCTTCTTGGCCATGTAGCCCGTGATGCTGTCCTGAATCTGGACAATCGTCACTTCGCGGGTTTCCTTGGTGTTGTTTTCGAGTGTAAAGACGGTGGCGTTCACCGGGAGGCTGGAGAGGCGTTCGTCGCCCGGAGTCACGTAGCTGGACTGCGTCTTGGTGATGGCGACACCCTTGCCTTCGTAAACGGTTTCGCTGACCGGATAGAGGGCGGTGTACTTCATCTTGGCGGCGTCGTAGCCCGGCTGGCCGAGGAATTCGCTGTCGTTTGCCCAAGCGGCGGTGAGGGCGCCTTCGCGGGCTGCCTTTTCGCCAACCATGCCGTCGAAAAAGTCTATGAGCACGGCGCGGTTGATGGCGGCAGAGTCCTTGCCTGCGGCGATCAAAGCCTGGGTGCGGTCGCTGAACTGGATGTGCCAGCGTTCAAAAGCGGCCTTGTTCGTTTCGAAGAAAGTCTTGTCGGCGAGAACCTTGTTGAGCTTGGCTTCGGCCTTCTTCTGGTCCTTCATGTCGGCGTCGCCGAAAACGCGTGCGCCATTAGCATCGAGGAGTGGGAAGTTGTTGTTGTAGATGCCGAATGCGGCGAAGTTGCCAATCACAAGCGCAGCCTTTGCGCTGAGGACGGCTTCCTTGAAGAAGAAGTTGTTGAAGCGGAGGTCAGAAGCCTTTTCGGTGCGAACCTGGACGCCCGGCATCACGTTCATCACGGGAGTCGTGCCTGCTGGCGTTGCGGTAAACGTAGAACCGATACCGCCCACGGCAATACCCGTGGTGGAAGGAGTTGTAGAAAGCGGGGTGTACCACGGCTGAATGAATTCCACAGCGAGACCCGGGGTCATCAGCTTCTGGACGGAGCCGGACATTTTTGCACCGGCAAGATATTCTTTAATGCTCATAATGAGGTCCGATATTTAAAGGTTTATACGGGTGGAAAGATAGTAAATGAGTAGACGGTAGGAAGTAGGCAGTAGGCTGTAGACGGTGGGCTGAATTGTCATCCTGAGCGAAGGGCGTAGCCCGAAGTCGAAGGATCTAGTAAAGTCTTGTATTTTGCAGTCTTTTTACATGAAACGTTTTTGATTTGAATTATCTTTAGGGTATGACTAAGTTGATTGCACATATGCTCCCCGGCGTTTTCCTCATCGTCGTGTTTTCCCTGTTGAAAGCTTACGTTATCCCAGCCCACGTGACTTTTGAATCGTGGTTTGTTTACGTCAATTTTTTAGTCTGGGTTGTCTGCATAACGGTCCCGTGCGTCATCTATTATCTCCGCACCCCGCCCGGAATCGACCACAAATAGTTATATTTGGCCCATGTTTAAAATTGGCGTCATGGCTTCCGGCGGTGGAAGCAACTTCAAAGCGATTATTGATCACATTGGTTCGGGTGACCTCGAAGCCCAGTGCAAGTTTTTGATTACGAACAACGCAGGTTGTGGTGCTGTGCATCATGCCGAGGAATACGGAATTCCTGTTTACCACATTTCGGGTAAGACTCATCCGGATCAGGCTGCATACGAAGCAGCCATGCTTGAAGTTCTCGACAAGTACGATGTGGACCTTTTGATTTTGGCGGGTTATATGAAGGCGCTCCCGCTTTGCATGCTCCAGCGTATGCCGGACCGCATTTTGAACATTCACCCGTCGCTGTTGCCGAAGTTTGGCGGTAAAGGTTTCTTTGGACATCACGTTCATGAGGCTGTGCTTGCTGCGCATGAAACGGAATCTGGCCCGACGGTGCATCTTGTGAGTGAAGAAATTGACCGCGGTCGCGTCTTGGCGCAGACCAAAGTTCCTGTGATGCCTGACGATACGCCCGACACGCTTGCCGCCCGCGTCCTCGTGCAAGAACACGCTTTGTACTGGAAGACTATTAAGGAATACGCGGCCTCGCTGGGTCTATGAAATTTAAACTGCCCGCATTTTTGGAAAACATTGAATCCCCGGTAGAAGGGGAGGTGGCGCTGCGCAAGTTCGCGGCTAATCCTCTCGCATTTGGTGGTGACTTGGATTTGTTTTCTGCGGGTGCGAATGGCGCACATTCTGAAAGTGCTGCGGAAAATTCCGCAATTGTCGTGGGCATTGACGAAGTCGGGCGTGGACCGCTTGCGGGTCCTGTTGTTGCTTGTGCTGCGGTGCTCAAGTCGCCTGATGCGCTTCTGACGTTGAACGATTCCAAAAAGCTTTCTCGCCCTAAGCGCGAAGCGATGTTTGATGCGGTTAAGGACGCCTGTGCATGCTATGCGATTGCAAGTGCTAGCGTCGAAGAAATTGACGAAATCAACATTCTTGAAGCGGACTTCTTGGCGATGCGCCGTGCCTTGCAAGCGCTTGGGTTCCCGGGCTTGAACGAAACTGCCCCCGAAATCCCCATCGAAGTCAAAGGCTCTTTCGCCGAAGTGTTGGGAACGCCATCTTGTCCTAAAATCCTCATTGCAGTTGATGGTAATCTCAAAATTGACAAGATGCCGCAGAACATCCAGATGCCTATTGTTAAAGGCGATGGCCGCATTGCAAGTATCTCGGCTGCGTCAATCCTCGCGAAAGTCTTCCGTGATCGCTATATGGATAAATTAGAAGAACTTTATCCGGGTTATGGTTTTGACAAGCATGCCGGTTACGGCACTAAGGCTCACCTTGATGCCATCCGCCGTCAAGGCTTCACGCCGGCCCACCGCAAAAGCTTCCACCCAAAAAGCTTGTAACAACTTTTAACTCGCGCTTTCTCGGCGCGCTTTTTTTTGCTGTTCGTGCGTTTTTGCAAACAAAAAGAAAAGAGACTCAGCTTTCGCCAAGTCTCTTTTTCTGCGGGTGCCAGGACTCGAACCTGGAGCCTTTTGGTTCGTAGCCAAACGCTCTATCCAGTTGGGCTACATCCGCGTTTTGTTTTTGTTGTCTTCTCTCGTCGACGGGCACAAATATAGAATAATCGAGATTTATGTCAAGGGTAAAAGGCAAAAAAAATGATTTTTTTTGAAAAAAGTTTCGAAAGTTCTGTTTTTGGCCATTATAACGGTCTTTTTGACTATTTGTACGTCTGAATTACCCCCATTTAACCCCTAATTACGTTCCCGTATAATTGAATAGATTGCCTCGTTTAGCTATTTTTGTCCCCAAACTTTTTTAGTGTGACTTAAAATGGATAAGTTCAAATCATTCATGAAGATTTTAGGCGCGGCCATTGTCAAATATGGTTCGATCGTTTGGCAGAAAATTTGGAGCTTGGTAAAGATTGCGTTTGCCAACAAGATTTTCCGCTGGTTCTTTATATTTATGTGCCCGATTTTCGTGGCGTTTATCGCTGCGCTAGTCGTCTATATCCATTACTCGCCGGAACTGCCGTCGCTTTCGCAGCTCGAGCAGATCAATCCGCGACTCGTGACGAACATTTACGACAAGGATGGTCAAATTGCGCATGAATACTTCGTGGAACGCCGCGAATGGACATCCATTGACTCAATCCCTGTGAATGCGATTCATGCGGTGATGGCGACCGAAGACCGAGCTTTCTACAAGCACTGGGGCATGAACGTTTGGGCTATTCCGTCTGCGCTTCTTGAAAGTGCCATCTCGGGCAACAAGCTCCGCGGTGCATCGACTTTGACGCAGCAGCTCACCAAGCTCTTGTTCCTCACGCCGGAACGCTCGCTTTCTCGTAAGATCAAGGAAATGATGACGGCTATCCGCATTGAACAGACTTACACGAAGGAAGAAATTCTCGAATTCTACATGAACGAAGTTTACCTTGCTGGCGGTAACTACGGTTTCCAGGCGGCAGGCAAGTACTATTTCGGCAAGCCTCTCGATAGCCTTTCTATCCCGGAATACGCTGTGCTCGCTGGTATGTTGCAGCGCCCTGAAACGTACCGTCCGGACCGTCATCCGAAGGCTTCCAAGCGCCGTCGTAATACGGTGCTCTATGCGATGCGCGATGCAGGCTATATCACGAACGAAGAATATCGCAAGTATATCGAAGAACCGATTGTGCTTGCCAAGAAAGAAGACGTGACTGGAACGGGCTTGTATTTCTTCGAAGAAATACGCAAGTACATGGAAAAGAAGTACGGTGAAAATTCGCTCTATGCCGATGGCGTGTCCGTCTATAGTACGATTGATCCGGAAATCCAGGCGTTCCTTGACAGTGTCGCCTATGCACAGGTTGAACGTGTCCGTCGCCGCATCAAGTATCGCGCTACTCGCAGACTCCAGCTCACTAAGAAGTACGACATGCCAGAAGACAGCGTTGTTGCGCACTTCGATAGCGTCTATACGCTTTTCAAGAAGGAATACCTTTCTGCTGATACGGTCCGCAACAAGCGTGGCCAGTTTGCTCGCTTCCCGGACAGTATCCGTTACCATCACGCCGAAGTGGCTGCAATTATTATTGAAAATGAAACCGGTGCTATCCGCGCTATGGTGGGTGGTAGTGACTTCAACAAGTCCAAGTGGAACCGTGCTGTGCAGTCCTTGCGCCAGCCGGGTTCTTCGTTCAAGCCGATTGTCTATTCGACCGCCATGGACAATGGTGCAAGCCCCTGCGACTCTGTGAACGACCAACCGGTGACGATTCCGGATCCGGATGACAAGAACCCGAACAAGGTTTGGCGCCCGGGTAACTTCGAACATGACTTCGAAGGCATGATGACGCTCCGTCGTGCTTTGTACAAGTCCAAGAACCTTCCTGCTATTTTGACCGGTATGAAATACGGTCTCAGCAACGTGGTGAACTACGCTCGCAAGTTCGGCATCAAGCGCGCTCCGTTGCAGGCGGTCCCGAGCTTGGCTCTCGGTTCCGTGGGTGCAACGCTTATGGAAATGACGTCTGCTTACACGGTGTTCCCGAACGGTGGTAACCGCATCGAGCCGTACATGATTGAATCCATCGTGGACCGCAATGGTGAAGTGGTGGAGAAGAATTCCAAGGTCGAACACGAAGTCTTGCGCCCGGCATCGGCTTACTTGATGGTCGATATGCTCAAGGACGTGAACGTTCGCGGTACGGCTGGCCGTGTGTGGGCTTCTGGTTTCCGCCACCCGAGCGGTGGTAAGACGGGAACGACGAACGATTACACGGATACGTGGTACATCGGTTTCACGAAGCAGTACACGATGGGTGTGTGGGTAGGTTCCGATACGCCGGGGACCATGGGTGCCGGTCATACGGGTACCGAAGACGCTCTCCCGATCTGGATGGCGACGATGGCTAAGCTGCACAAGGATTTGCCGAAGCTTCCGTTCCCGGTTCCGCCTGGCGTGATTAGCCGTGGCATCTGCAACCACACGGGTCTTATTGCTGGCGAGTTCTGCTCTGAAAAGACTTACTGCCTCTACACGGCGGGCTACGGCCCGACGGAACGTTGCGATGGCAACCATTTCTCGTCGCAGACAAAGTCTGCTGATAACGCAACGTTGTTCAGCAACAAGAGCGTTGTCGAGAACAACCGCTACGAAGCCCCGCAGCCCAAGAAGAAAGGCAAGGGCAAGGACGCCGCTCCGCCGCCTAAGCGCAATACGAGAAAGATGTTCTAATGATGGTTTTTAGTCATTAGTCTTTGGTTATTAGTTTTTAGATAATATTTAAAGGAGCCTGCGCGGCTCCTTTTTTCGTGTAGTCGTGCTTTGTTTCTTCATTTTTACTTATTTTATAAGTATGAATTTAAAGCATGCTCTTTTCTCGCTATTCTGTTCTTTGTTTGCCCTAGTCTCTACAGGGTGTATCAATACGCATTTCCAAAAGTTGCACACGACGGCATCGGAAGCGCCCGAAGTCCATGGAGGAAATACTTCTCTGCAACCTCATTCCGCTTCGTGGCGTGTTACTGGCAAAATTAACAGCGCTACGCGAAAAGACGTAGAGATTACTCCTCAAGTTTCTAAGTCCAGAGATAAGTCAAAAGAAGGGGTCGAAGCGGATTGGCTTTATAAAATGGGCGGTGTCGAGTTTACTGGCAAAGCGGATTTCCTGTACAAGGCTAATGGCACCATTTTGGGCACGGGTGTAGGGTACAATAATGGTATATACCATCACTTCTTATTTGGTGCAAACTTTTCGCATGTTGAATATGGGTTATTCATAGGACTTTACCACCACTACTCCGATGTCGAATATGATGGTGAACGTTGCGAACTCTTTATCTTTAGCGATGATAAATGTGATTCGTTTTCGAATGAAAGTCATGGCCTTTATACGACTGTATTTGGCGGTGGATTTGCCGGCTTGATACTTGGCGATTTCTTTTTAAACTATAGCTTGAGCATCTACGTGCCAAGTCCTACTATTGAAGACTCGAGTCCGGGACTTTCTGGAATTTATTCGAACTATTTTACGATGGGGTACAGGTTCCATTTTGTTGAATTGAGTGCTGGAGTTGTAGCGACGTTTGTTGATGAAGGCTTTGCAAATTACGGCTTTACTGGCGGTTTAAGTTTTTATTTGAACTAAGCATATAAATCAAGATTATGCAAAAAAATCCCGACTCTGCAGAGTCGGGATTTTTAGTGGAGTTAGAATATGAAATTCTAGCAGCCTAGATGCGCGCTGTTCGCGCGCATTCAGCGGTTGATTACATCATGCCGCCCATGCCCATGGACGGATCCATAGCCGGAGCTGCCGGAGCCTTCGGTTCCTTCTTTTCGGTGATCACGCAGTCAGTCGTAAGGATCATCGAAGCGATGGAGGAGGCGTTCTTGAGAGCCGTGCGAGTCACCTTAGCCGGGTCGATAACGCCAGCCTTGATGAGGTCTTCGTAAGTGTCGGTCTTAGCGTTGTAGCCAAAGCCGTCCTTGCCTTCCTTGACCTTGTTCACGACCACGGAACCTTCGAGGCCAGCGTTCTGGACGATCTGGCGGAGCGGTTCTTCGATAGCGCGGCGGATGATTGCAGCACCAGTCTTCTGGTCGGCATTGTCGAACTTGAGAGCGTCGATAGCCTTTTCTGCGCGGATGAGAGCAACGCCACCACCCGGAACGATACCTTCTTCGACAGCGGCGCGAGTTGCGTGCATAGCGTCGTCGACGCGGTCCTTCTTTTCCTTCATTTCAACTTCGGTAGCAGCACCGACCTTGATCACAGCAACGCCACCGGCGAGCTTTGCCAAGCGTTCCTGGAGCTTTTCACGGTCGTAGTCGCTCGTGGTAGCTTCGATCTGCTTCTTGATCTGAGCGATACGGCCCTTGATAGAAGCGGCGTCGCCAGCACCTTCGACGATCGTGGTGTTGTCCTTAGTGATGGTGATGGACTTTGCCTTACCGAGAACGGTAACCGGAGCATCTTCGAGCTTTGCACCCGTGTCTTCGGAGACGAGCATACCGCCAGTGAGGATTGCGATATCTTCGAGCATGGCCTTACGACGGTCGCCAAAGCCCGGAGCCTTAACGGCAGCAACCTTCAAAGTGCCGCGCATCTTGTTCACAACGAGCGTTGCGAGAGCTTCGCCATCGACGTCTTCGGCGATGATGAGGAGAGACTTGCCCTGCTTAGCAACATGTTCGAGCATCGGGAGCAAATCTTTCATGGTAGAAATCTTCTTGTCGTACAAGAGGATGTACGGATTTTCGAGAGCGACTTCCATGCTGTCCGTGTTCGTAACGAAGTACGGAGAGAGGTAGCCACGGTCGAACTGCATACCTTCGACAACGTCGAGGACGGTTTCAGCAGTCTTGGATTCTTCGATGGTGATGACGCCATCGTTACCGACCTTTTCCATAGCGTTGGCGAGGAGTTCGCCAATTTCCGGGTCGTTGTTAGCAGAAATCGTTGCGACCTGGGCGATGTGTTCCTTGCCGTTAATCTTGACGGCCATCTTGCCGACTTCCTTGATCACAGCTTCGACAGCAGCGTCCATACCGCGCTTGATGTCCATCGGGTTTGCACCGGCAGCGACGTTCTTGAGGCCTTCGCGAGTGATTGCCTGTGCGAGAACGGTTGCTGTCGTGGTACCGTCACCAGCAGCGTCAGAAGTCTTGTTAGCGACTTCCTTAGCCATCTGAGCACCGAGATTTTCGTATGCGTCTTCGAGTTCGACTTCCTTAGCGACAGAAACGCCGTCCTTAGTGACGTTCGGAGCACCGAAAGAACGTGCGATCATGACGTTACGGCCCTTAGGACCGAGAGTGACCTTAACTGCATTGGCGAGCTTGTCAACGCCCTTCATGAGGGATTCGCGAGCTGCTACATCAAACTTCAATTGCTTTGCCATTTTTGATTTTCCTTTTTAAAATTCTTTTTGTATTAGAGCGTTGCGATAACGTCGGATTCCTTGACGATGAGGTAGTTTTCGCCATCGACATTGACTTCTGTACCGCTGTACTTGCCATAAAGCACCACGTCGCCAACCTTGACTTCCATAGCGACGAGTTCGCCCTTGTCGTTCTTGCGACCCGGACCTACGGCCACGACCTTACCCTGCATCGGCTTTTCCTTTGCATTATCCGGAATGAAGAGACCGGAGGAGGTCTTCTGTTCAGCTTCTGCCGGCTTGACAACGATTCGATCTGCTAAAGGCTTGATCATCTTACTTATCCTCTTTTGGGCAGTGCCCAGTTAAATTGATTGATCCGACTGGATGTTGGAGTTGTTCCAAATTGGACCATATTTTTGTTTCGACCCTTTTAAAGCAATTTCCGTGCCAAATCATAAATAAACCAATCTTAGCTAGGTTTATGTGTTGACTTTGCTATGTGTGTTTAATTTTGAAACTTGTCCGCTCGTGCTAGTCCTCTATTGCTAAAAAGAGTGTTTCAATGTGAAATTGATCAACATGTGATATAAAAGTGGTACAAAATAACGATAAAAGACAAAATAAGTTGCTTTTTTATTACATTTTTTTTATCTTTTGCCTCACTTGTGGGTGTTTTGCTACACTATAATAAAAAGGGTTTTTGAATGAAAATAGTCCTCCCTGTTGCTGGAAACGGTGTCCGTCTCCGCCCATATACAGAAAATGTGCCTAAGTGCTTGCTTCCTGTTGCTGGTAAGACAATCTTGGATTGGATCGTCGAAAATACCATGTTCTTGAAACCTTCTGAAACGGTTTTCATTACGGGGTATAAAGCTTCGGTTGTGGACGAATTCTTGAAGCAGAGACCGGAATGGGGCGCTGTCCGTACGGTGGTTCAGTCCAATCCTCAGGGCTTAGGTGAAGCTATTAGTCTTGCGCTCCCGTATGTCAGTGATGACGAACCGCTTTTGATTATCCTCGGTGATACTCTGTTCGAAGCCGACCTTTCCATTTTGAAAAATGAGAATGAAAACGTTCTTTACACGTTCAAGGTTGAAGACCCGAAGCGTTTCGGTGTCGCTGTTACGGACAAGGATGGTCATATCGAACGCCTTGTCGAAAAACCGCAGGAATTTGTTTCGGACGAAGCTATTGTCGGTATTTATTATATCAAGGACGTCAAGGCTCTCAAGGAGGCTTTGAACTACCTCATGCAGAACGACATTCGCACGAAGGGTGAGTATCAATTGACGGATGCTCTTGAACGCATGATCCAGCACGGTTGCAAGTTCCACACGGCTCCGGTCGAAAAGTGGTTGGACTGTGGTCTTGTCGAAACGCTGCTTGCAACAAATGCTCACGTGCTGCAGCGCAATGAAAAATCTGCACCGAAGGCTTTTGAAGGTTCCGAAGTGATTATGCCTTGCCATATTGGCGAGAACGTGGTCATCAAGAATTCCAAGGTTGGTCCTAACGTGTCGGTAGGCGATGGCTGCGTGATTGAAAACTCCGAAGTTAGCGATGCTATCCTTTGGGCAGGCGTGAAGGTTGCAAACCAGAAAGTTGCGGACGCTGTGATTCACCAGTAGTTTTTGAAGGGCGTAGCGCAGAAAAACGCGGCACTCTTGATGCGTATTAAAAAAAGGACATCGCTTAGCGATGTCCTTTTTGCTTTATTGCACGTCTACATTGACTTTATACATCGGCTTGTCCTTGTAGCCGCGGAGCGCGTCTCTCGGTGCCGTGATGACCTTCAGGTTCTTCTTTGTGACTCCCGGCTGTGCGCGCAAGACCTTGAGGAGATCGTTGTTGCGCTTGGTTGCCATTTGCGGGAGAACCTTCATCATGTAGTTCTTGTCGATTTCGGCGGAATGTTCCTTGACGTAGGCTTGGAACTCCTTGTCCTTATCCTTGATTTCTTCGATGGCCCTGTAGTCGAGCTCGTTCAGTTCCGTCTTGTTGTTCTTTTGTTTGTAGAAGTCAATCTTGAGCTGCTTGACCTTGTATTCCTTGGCTGTCTTTCTCGGGTTGTAGTACTGCGTGAAGGTCAGCATTAACTTCGGATCCTTCTGGAGCATTTCCGTCATCTTGATTGCTTTCGCGTACTGTTCGCTAGTGAACGTTTCGGTGTTGGCATCAATCAGCACTTCGTTGTTCTTGCCGAGGTCAAAGCCGAGGGCGTTGGCGCCTGCCATGGCGAGGTTTCCGACGAGTCTGAACGGAGAGATGGCAACCTTCACGAGCAGGTTCACGACGGTCTTCCAAATAATCTTGCCGTAAGAGAATTCCGGGTCATCCAAATTGCCCTTGACCGGGACGTCGAACTGAATCTTGTCGTCCTTGTCCTTCAAGATGTAGAGACCAATCTTCATCGGGACGGTGTATTCCGGATCAATGTCGTCTACCTTGTCACCGACGGTGATGTTGTAAATGTCGATAGTGTTCTTGCTGTCGAGGTTGCGGTCTACAATCTTGTTTTCGCTAGCGAAAGCGAGCGTGCCTGCCTTGAGCGGGTAGGCGGTGTAGTGCAACGAGTAATTCGAGAAGTGCTTAAGTACGAGGTTCTTGATGCTGATGTAGATGTCCATCGTCTTGAGGTTGCTGAGTGCACCATGGTACTTGAGCGAGAGGCTACCGCCTTCGGGGAATGCTGCGGAAACGGTCACGTCGCAAGGCGTGTCGTAGTTGATGTTCTGACCGCTAACGGTAATGGCGCTTACCTTGTAATTGAACGGGCGGATGATGGTGTGGTCCGTTGCAGTTACGACGGTATTCTTGACGAGGAGCTTGTTGATCTTGGCTTTGAGCTTCTTTGCGGCGGCGGACTTTTCTGCGGTGGCTGCGCTAGTTGTATCTGCGGCGACCTTTGTCGTGTCGGCGGATTCTTGTTTGGTGTTTTCTGCTGTTTCTGCGACCGGTTCTGCAGGCGTGGATTCGGCTGCGGTTGAATCAGTTGCGCTTTCTTCGACTTTGCCCTTCGGGGAGAGGAGAATATCAAAATTGTTTTTGCCGTTCTTGAACAAGTCGATATGGGCAAATGCGCCATCCACGATGACGGAGTCGATGAGGAATTCGTTATCTACGATGTTTGCCTTGTTGATGCCGACCGTGACGTTTTCTGCGCCGAGCTTGCTTCCGCTGACTTCGGTGAGGTCAATCTTGTCAAGCGAAACCTTGCCCTTGACGTTCGAGGCGAGGATGCTGTTGATGTTTCCGCTGATAGCGATGTTGGCGGAGAGGTAACCGGAGAAGTCCTTGTAGTTGATGGAATCGTTCAGGTACGGCTTGATGCAGCTGAGGGCAAAACGGTTCAGGTTCAGGAAAATATTGAAGTCGTATGTTGCCATGTTGGCGTCGACCTTGACGCTGAGGTCACCGCCGTCTGCGAACTTGAGGCTCACGTCGACACCGGTCGAGTTGTCTTCGAGGTAAATGGCGGGGATGTTAATCGAGAAATCCTTGAGGTGGAACTTGGAGCCGACCTTTGTGTCCTGATATATAATATTGCCTTTGTCAAATACGATGTTGCGGAGGCTGAGCTTGACGGGGAGGCCTGCCGCAATTTCTGCAGCGCTCTTGCTGCTGTCCGATTCGACTTTCTTTTCTTCGGGGTGCTCGGCGTAGTAGAGGCTATCCTTTTGGGCTAGAAAATCCAGAATGTCGCTAAAGTTGAAGCGCTCGCCATGCTGTTTGACTCGAACGTAAAGCGCCTTCATGTAGATGTCGCTGATGTCGAGCGTTCTCGTGAAGAGCTTTAGCGGGTTGATGTTCATGCTGAACTTGTCGAACGCGACAAAGCGGGTCTTGTCGTCCGCTTCCATGACCGCGAGCGTATCTACGTCCAAAACGTAGGTGAACGGGTTCAGGCTGATGTCCTTGATGGTGATGCTTCGGCCAATCATTTCCTTGGAGTGCTCTTCGATGTAGCTACGTGCAATCTTGGGCGCTACGAGTAGTGTGACGAAGTAGAGGAGGATCAGAGATCCTAATACAATGAGGGTAATTTTGAGTGGCTTTTTCATAGTATAAAATCTAAATATAATTGTGACGAAAATGTTATGTTCCCTATAGTAAACACGTCTGTCGCGATTTGTTTTCCGTCTTTGTCCGAAAAAAGTTATTCTTAGGGTATGAACGCGAAAATCCATTATTGTCATCCCGGTTACGTTCCCTCGGCTTCCAAGACTTTTTTGGTGGCTTTTTCGGAGGACGTTTATTTGCCTTCGGTCAAGTTCAAAATTTTGGACAGCGATTCTCGCGAAGTCTATAAGGGCGAGACTGAAAAAATTTCCCGTTGCGCATATACGGGCGAGTGTTTGTACAAAGGCTTTTTTACTGCAGTAACGGCACCGGGGCGATATCAGATTGTCCTGGAAGACTTTGATGTGAAGTCGCATTTTTTTGAAGTCTCGGATGAATGGCTCGTTCGCGAACTCAAGGCAAATATCAAGTCGTTTTATTACCAACGGAGCGGTGTCGAATTGCCGGAACGCTTGGCAGGGATTTGGGCTCGCCCGGCGGCGCACTTGGATGACAAGCTGGAATTCCACCCGACGATGGAACGTGCTGGGCTTTGGAACGCTCATGGTGGCTGGTATGATGCTGGAGATTACGGCAAGTACATTGTGAATGGTGGGGTGAGCGTGGCGACGCTGATGCTTGGCTGCGAACTCATGCAGGCTCATTCTCAAAAGTCTTCGATTGTTGGTGGGGCGGCGTTCAAGGAAACGTACGAACTGCCGGTAAGCTTGCTTGATGAAATCCGTTTTGAACTGGAATTTTTCTTGCGCATGCAAGACGAAGATGGTGGCGTATTTTTCAAGGTAACGCCTTACCGTTGGGATGGCTTTGTGACTCCGTTGGAATCGGATGCTTCTCAAAAGCGCTACATTCTTGGCAAGTCTACATCTTCGGCTTTGAATTTTGCGGGCGCGCTTGCACAGGCGCATCACGTTTACGCAAATGTCGATAGCGAATTTGCAGAAAAATGTTTGTTTGCTAGTATCCGGGCTTTCCTTTGGGCTGAGAAAAATCCCGAAGTTGATTGGCCGCACAATACGGAAGGCAGCGGCGGCTATGGCGATTCTGATTTAGGCGATGACTTTTTCTGGGCGCGAGCCATGCTGTACCGCGAACTGAAAAATGTTGAAAGTATCGCTGATGTGGGCGTTGCCGGGATGCTTGAACGCCTGAAAAGTCAATTATTGGTGGATATGGATACGTACTTGCCGACGTATGGTTTGCAATGGCGTTCGACTCAGAACTTGGCTTGGTTTGCTTTGGCAACGACTGATTGCAAGTGGAAAGACCGTGCTCGAATGGCGTTCAAGTACACAGCCGATGAAATTTTGCATTTGCAAAATGAAGACCCGTATGAACTTTCGATCCGCAAGTTTATTTGGGGGAGCAATGGCGATATTGCGAACCATGCGCTGACTTTGTATTTGGCGTATGAATGGCTTGATGAATTGAAGTATCGCAATGCGGCGATGGAACAAATTGAATTTATTTACGGCAAGAATCCTGTGGACGTGAGCTTTGTAACAGGCTCGGCGTGGAGTTCTCCGAAGTTCCCGCACCATCGCATTAGCCATTCTGATGGCGTTGATGAACCTGTGCCGGGACTTGTCGTTGGTGGCATTAACGAAGACCGCCAAGATACTCATCGAAATCCGCATTATTTGGGCGAAGCTCGTGGCATGTCCTATGCTGACGAACAATGCTCTTTTGCGAGTAATGAAGTCGCTATTAACTGGAGTGCACCGTTGACCGCTGTACTTTTATTGCTAAGCGCTTAATTGCTGCTTGCGTGAAATGCGCGGCTAAATAGTCTTGCTCAGTGACGTTGTCATGCCCGCCGGAGCCTGTCCTGAGCGTAGCCGAAGGATGCGGGCATCTCCATTTAGTTATTTCTTGCCTTGCTTTGCTGGCGTCTTGTTAGGCGCTTTAGCATCAGTCTTCTTTTCCGCAGCCTTATCCTTCGGCGTTTCTTTAGCCGTGGCTTTGGGCGTTTCCTTGGCTTGTGCTTTTTCAGGAGCTTTTTCCTGCGTCTTGCTTGATTCTGTCACAGACGTTTTCACGGAATCCTTAACGGTTTCTTTCTCCGATTCTGTCTTTATCTTGTCTTCAATCTTTGGTAGGAGCTTTTGCAAGTTGACGTTCGAACGAAACTCGCGCTTGTATTCTGCGTAAGATTTAATGGGCTTGTAATAAGAGGAATCGACTGCTTCAAGCGTGTCTGTGTTGAACAGGTCAAGGTATGAAGCAAAGAGTGCTGCCCAGCCACGGAGCCAGGTTTTGCGCGACTCGCGATTGCTGTACCAGCAGTTGGGATTGTATGTCACGTGATGGATGTCTTTGGTCACGTAAACAGGGCTATTGCCCGAAAGTTTTTGGAAAATTCTCTTGACGCGATACGTCGATGCTGCATCAGTCAGCAAGAGAACTGTATCGATATTATGCTTTTTTAACCAAGGAATAATAGAGTAGGCTTCGCTAATGGTGGAGGGGTCGTTGTGCGGAACAAGGAAAACGGCATTGCTATCAAATGCACCGAGCTTCATAAAGTCTTCGGCGTAGAATTCGGAATTGCTGCGTTCTCGGTAGACACGGCGACCAAGGAGCAATACGGAATCGGCTTTGCCTTCTTTGACGAGATTTGCCGCATAATCGCTACGTTCAAGATCTGCGGTTTGTCCGTCGAGTACTGCAACCCATTTGACGTGGTCGACTTCATCATTTTGGACAAGCCAGTGACCGCTCTTTTCAAAAATGGCGTATGTGAGGACTGCAATAACAAATAAAATCAGCAGCGCTATGCCCACGCTGAAGTTCTTTTTCTTTCGATCGTTCTTGTCGGATTTGCGAATTATTGACAAAATAATTACCTGCTGAATTTGTACAATGCGGCGTCTTCGCCATCGGAATAATATTTCTTGCGAACGCTATACAGCTTGAATCCGTGCTTCTCGTAAAAGGCGCGAGCCTTGGCGTTGCCATCGCGAACTTCTAAAAAGCATTGGTCTCCACTTTCGGTGAGTTTGTCCAAGCCCGCTTTCAAAAGCTGGCTCCCGATGCCCTTGCGCTGTTCAGATGTGCGTGTCGCAATACTTAACAGTTCGGAATCGGGACCGAGCAAATGGAATATTGCGTAGCCTAAAAGCTTGTCGGCTTCTTCACAAACAACGCAGTACGCGTAACTTGCACGGATTTCCGACGAAAATTGCTTTTCGTTCCAATCCTGAAACGCAAGTTCCCGTTGCAATTCGAGAACTTGTGGCAAATCGGATTCTGTCATATTTCGCAACTGCATTTGTGATTCCAGCTTTTCTCTTCCTACTGTCTACTTCCTACCGCCTACTAAGTTTTCAGCTTCTCGAAGTAAGAGGGCTGGATGTAGTTCGCTTCTTGAATGAGCGAAGGCTTCACTGTATCAAAAAGCGGAGTCCACATGTTGAGCTTCTTATCGGTGTCGAGAGTCGTTGCGATTCCCTTGTCCTTGAACACGGCGACGAGCGCTTCGTCTGCAAGTGCAGCTGCATCGACAACGGCGTTCTTCACAGAACTTGCCTGGAGTCGTGCAACGACATCTGCAGTTTCGATAAAGCTCTCTTCGTTGTTCAAGCGCAAGTACCAGAATCCATTGCGTGCACGAATTACGACTGCTACAGATTCATCGGAAACGCCGGCAAAGCAGGCGAGTGCTTGCAATGTCGTCACACCATACAAATTGCGTTTGCCGCTGAAGCAAAGCCCCTGGCAGAATGCAACGCCCGTGCGCAGTCCGCTGAACGAACCCGGTCCGACAGTCACCATGACGCGCTTCACGTCATCGAGAGTGGCGCCGACCTTAGCCAAAAGGTTATCCAAGCTTGCGCTCAGAATTTCGCCCTTGGCAGACGGATCGACCATTTCTTCGTACACGGAGTCCGCGCACAGCGCCATTGCAATACCCTTTCGGGATGTGTCTACAAAAAGATCGTAGTTCATGACTAACGCTTAATCTCCAAGCTCTTGTCGATGATGAGGTCGATGAGCTGGCTGTAGGTGATGCCAACGCAAGCTGCCTGTTGCGGCAACAGCGATGTCGGGGTCATGCCCGGGAGCGTGTTCGTTTCAATTGCAAAGAGTTCGCCGTCCTTCGTGATGCGGACGTCCGTGCGGCTATAGCCAGCGCCGCCCAAAGCGTAGTGGGCGTTCTTCACAAGTTCCTGGATGCGAGCGGTAAGTTCCGGTGCAAATTCAGCCGGAGTGACTTCCTGGCATTCGCCGTTGTACTTCGCTTCGAAGTCAAAGTATTCACGGGTCGTCATGCGCATTTCAGTCGGCGGGAGCGGCTTTTCACCTTCGATGTAACCGCAGCTCGCTTCGCCACCGGCGATGAACTTTTCGCAGAGCAAACGGTTAGAATCCTTGAACAAGTCCTGTGCAATCTTGCCGGCTTCGTCGAGATTCTTGGCGATGCCAATGCCGATGGAAGAGCCTCCCAGCGGGTCCTTGATCACGAGCGGGTATCCGAGTTCGTCGGCAACGCTTACGAGTGTGTCACCGGTAAAGTCGTGCTTCCAGATCACGCGGTAAGGCGGAGTCAGGATGCCATTTGCACGGTAAATTTCTTTGGACTTGATCTTGTCCATGGCGAGTGCCGATGCCAAAAGGCCGCAACCCGTGTACGGAATGTTCCAGTTTTCGAGCATTGCCTGGATGTGGCCGTCTTCGCCCCACTTGCCGTGGAGGGCGAGGAATGCGATGTCAGCTGACGGGAGTTCCGAAAGTGCCGGAGACTTCTTCTTGTTGGCGGCTGAACCTTCGAGGCTGTGGAAATAGTTTGCCGAGAAATTTGCTTTCTGGTATGGAGAAAGTTCACGGGAAGACCAGTGCCAGGTGCCGTCCTTGTCGATGAGCACCGGGTGGATATTGTACTTTTCCGGATCCATGGCGCGCACAACGCCAGTACCGCTAACGACAGAAACATCATGTTCAGTAGATGGACCGCCCATCAATACCAAAACGCGTAAACGGGACATAAAAACCTCACTAGAAATTTCGAGATTTAATCTAGTAATTTCACGTAAACTCTTGCCGGATTGAACTGACATAATCTATATTGAAAAAGATAGGTGTTGAAAAAGGAGTTCTTATGCGAGTTTTTGTAACGGGTGGAACTGGTTTTATTGGCCATTACGTGGTCAAGGCGCTTTTGGAGAAAGGTCACGAAGTTGTTGTCGCAACGCGCCACCCGAACAAGGTGCCGACATTAAGAGCTAATCCGAACGTCTCGTTTGTCGAGGCTGCTCTTACGGATTTTGAAAAAATGGGCGAAGGCCTGATTGGTTGCGACGCTTGCATCCATGTGGCTCTTGGCTGGGGCGATTCCCCGAGCGCTATGCTCATGAACGATACCCGTGCAACGGTGGCTCTTTTGGAAATGTCCGCTCGTGCAGGCTGTGAAAAGTTTATCATGACGAGTAGTACTTCGGCTATGGGCCGTGTGCGTTCCGAAATGCGCGAAACCACAAGCAATATGCCGATTGACTTGTACGGCGCCACCAAGGCGGCGGGCGAAGCTTTTGTACTTGGCTTTAGCCACGGTTACGGAAGCCAGTTCCCCGAAGTCAAGATGAAGCGCAACATCATTCGTCCGGGATATACGTTTGGCAATCCGGCGTTCCCCGATGGCTGTTCGCAGCCGGACCGTCGCTTCTTTGAAATGGCTTACGCCGTCAAGGAAAACCGCGATATCAACATCATCAAGAACGATGGCACGCAGTTTATCCATGCTTCCCAGCAGGCTCAAATTTATATGAAATTGCTGGAATCCGACTACAATGAAGAAATCTTCTTGGGACTCGGATCCGAATGGATTAGCTGGAAGGAAATTGCGCAGAAGATGATTGCCCTCAAGCCGGGTTGTACTTCTAAGATTGTGGAAACTGACATGGGCTGGAGCGACGATCCGATGCTCTATGATGTTCAGAAAATCAAGGATTGCTTCGGTCTTGCGTTTGACGCTCACGACTTCTTAGACGAACACATCCGCTGGACTTTCGAAAACGCATAAGCGATAGTTGTTAGTTATTGATCCTTGGTCAATAGAAAAAGGCGGGCTTTAGCCCGCCTCTCTCGTCTTTCTGTCATGCCCGCCACCTTGCTTTTTCGTCACCCTGAGCAACGCGAAGGGTCCAGTTAAATTACCCGCATCTCGTCTTTTCGGCGTGGGCGCCGATGTAGTCGGGGTAGCAGTTATCAAAGCATGCGGCGCAGTAGTTTTCGCCTTCACCAGTGCAATTCTTCATGCCTTCGACGCTCAGGTAGCCGAGGCTTTCGACGCCGAGCATCTTAGCGATTTCATCGGGAGTCATGGAGCTTGCGGCAAGTTCGCCCTGGCTCGGGAAGTCCATCCCGAAGAAGCACGGGTGCGCGACTGGAGGCGATGCGATGCGGATGTGCACTTCGAGGGCGCCTGCATCACGGAGCATTCTAGAGAGAATGCGGAGTGTTGTGCCGCGAACGATGGAGTCTTCGACGACGCAAACTCGTTTGTTCTTAAGCACACCTTCAATCGGGTTGAACTTTAAGCGGACTTTCTGTTCGCGGACGTTCTGCGTCGGGTCGATGAATGTACGGCCCACGTAATGGTTTCTCAAAAGTCCAATTTCAAAACAGATGCCGCTAGCTTGTGCGTAACCGAGCGCGGCTGTGGTGGCGCTATCCGGCACAGAAATAACGATATCGGCATCGACCGGGCATTCCTTGGCGAGTTGCTTGCCCATCTTACGGCGAATCTTGTCGCAGCTTTGTTCGAAAATCTTGGAGTCCGGACGGCTGAAGTAAATGTATTCGAAAATGCAGTGGGCGAGGCGGTCTTTTTGCGTAAAGCGTTCGGAATGGAGACCGTTCTTGGTAATGGTCAAGAATTCGCCGGGCTGGATGTCGCGAACGTAGTTTGCACCGAGCAAGTCGAAAGCGCAAGTTTCGCTAGCGACGCACCAGGATTTACCCATGCGGGCAATCGAAAGAGGTCTAAAACCGTAACCGTCGCGGGCGACGTACATTGTGTCTTTGCTTAAGAATACGAGGCAGAAGCTGCCGGTAAATTTGGTAATGGCAATCTTGATGGCTTCGCCTAAAGTGTCCGCCTTGGTGCGGGCGATTTCGTGCAGGAGAATTTCAGAATCGGATGTGGTCTGGAAAATATGACCGTCGGCTTCCATCTCGGCGCGGAGTTCGGGAGCGTTTGTGATGTTCCCGTTGTGGGCGACTGCGATTTGTCCCCATTTGCAGCTGATCAAAATCGGCTGAGCGTTCGCGAGGGTGGAGGCACCTGTTGTGCTGTAACGCACGTGTCCGATACCTGCAAAACCTTGCAGTTCGTCGATGTTGTAATCTCTTAAAAGGGTGGAAACCAGACCCATGGACTTGCGGACTCGGACTTTGTCTCCGTCAGAAACAGCGAACCCGGCACTTTCTTGACCGCGGTGCTGCAATGCGTAAAGTCCCATGGCTACATTGCGGGCCACATTATCACCGTTATAGATACCGATGACGCCGCATTCTTCATGCAATTCTTCGAGCATAACGCCTCTTTGAAGTGGAGCCTCCCTTGCCTCGAGGGCCTTAGCTCACCCATACGGGTGCAAGCGGGGAAGCGGACGCCGCGGATTAGCAAAATGCGTGCCATAAACGTAAAACGCGCTTTCTACGAATGATATTACGTAAATTGTAAAACACAAAATGTAAAACATTACACAAAATGAAAATCTCCTCGGAAATGAGGAGATTCATGGAAATCGTTAATAGCGCGGATTGTTATTGGACTATTGAGCAAAATAGGAGTGAAATGAGCCCGAGTAACATTGCAAATTTTGTGAATGTCTGTGCACGACGGTAATTTTGGCTGCTTGCACTCATGATGACGATGAAGAAACAAGGGGTTAGTGTCGCTGCTGTCATGGCGAGGAAAATCGGCGGATAATTGTGGTCGAAAAGTTTGTCTAAAAAGAAAACCGGGAGTGGGAGCGAAATCCACGTGAAAATGATGATATCGCCAGCAAGTCTTCTTGCTACTTTGTCTCCAACAACGAGCGGGAATGTCATAATGCCAGCCTTGAGGTCTCCCGTTTTGTCTTCCAAGTCCTTGTAGATTTCACGGGCGATGGTCAGCAAAAACGCAAATGGAATCGCGGGGATGATGGCCCACATGTGTTCTTCAGGAAAGTCGTGGTTCGAAAAGTTAAAGAAATGTTGAACGGCATACAGTAGCGGAGTTGTGCAAAGGAACGCGACTGTGATGTTCTTGAGTGCTGGAGAACGCTTGAGCGTGCGGTTGTATGCAACGAGTAGTGCGCAAAGCAATGCAAAGAACCACATCGGGAAAGACAAGATGAGTGCGCCCATCCAGCCGAAATCAAGAGCGTGTTCTGGGTCTTTAACAATATCAATGAATCTGATATTTTGTATGACGCTATCGCCAATTCCGCAAAGAAGTGTTATAGCTGCCAAGGTATAGCATGTTATGCGGGCTGCCTTGACCGAAACTTCGCCGGTAGCAAGGGGGCGTTCCGGGTGGCTCAGCTTGTCGCACTCCAAATCGAGAATGTCGTTTTGGATGTTGGCGAATCCGATGGCGGTGGCAAAACCGAGCATTTGCAGGATTAAAACAGGGAGGGTGGGGTTGTGCTGTAGTAAAGTGTAGCCCACGAGAAGTGTGATTATGGCAATCACGATATTCACGGGACGAGTCATCTTAAAAAGCTTATAGATCGTAGAAATCATTGATTTTCCCTTCGATTATAGCAGAATAATAGACAAAAAATACCTCTGTGAAAAGAGTCATGTCTTTAAAATTGCCTTAAATGTGCGAAAAAATAGTTCAGTACGACTATACTGCTACGTCATCCAGAGCGAAGCGATGGATCCAGTAAAGTCTAGTTATCAAGAAATAACTGGATGTTTCGTTCTTTGAACTCAACATGACGTCTATAGGGGCTAAGCTCTAAGTTCTAATTTCTATCTTTACACTATGCCTTTTTTTACGAAGAGTAATTTGGAAGATTTGAGAAAGGAAGCGGAACAGCTTTCTATTTGTGTTGAGCATTTTCTGTACGCCTCGGAACATATTCCCGAAAGTGACTGGAAAACGAAAGGTTTTTATGACAATTGCATCGAAAAGTGCAATGGCCGCCTGAAGGCGATTCATTTTTTGATGGAATCAATTCGCCGTGGACGCCCGGTGACTGAAGAGGAATTGGAAGAAGCGCGGGAGCTTGAAGACGAAAAACTTTCTAAATTGAAGAAAGATGCGAAATAACGATTTTGATTCCGACGAAAATGAAGCCCCATTGAAGAGTGTTCGCACGTCCAGGCGCGAACACAGAAGCCGCCGTATCGACGTGATGCGTGAATTGGAATCGGGAGTTGTTGATGAACGTCCGATCAAGGAACGTTTCAGTCGCGAATTTAAAAAGGCGAAAATCAAGCGCATCAAGAATCCGGTCGAAAACATCGGTGAAGAAAATTGCGTGGAAGGGCTTGTGCTCGAAGTCCACCGCCGCACCTGTGAAGTGAGATTAAACGAGAAGGAGGTGCCCGCTCAAGGCGGGCATGACAACCTTCCTACTTCCGACTTCCTACCGTCTACTGTTACCGCCATGTACCGTGCGACGACGTCCAAAACGCTCGGGGAATTCCCTGCCGTGGGCGACCGTGTTTTGCTCGGACTCGTGAATGATGCTGATGATGAAGGCGATGGTGTCGGTTCGCAGAAGTATTGCGTTGTGCGAGTGCTCCCGCGAAAGAGCGAACTCAAGCGCCCGGGTCCGCGCGATAGCTTCTACAAGCAGCAGACGCTTGCCGCGAATATCGATCAGGTTGTGATTGTCGCAAGCGTGACGCAGCCGGAATTCAACTACGGGTTCATGGACCGCTTTTTGCTTGCCGCAAACTTGAACGATTTGCCGTTTGTGCTGGTGCTTACCAAGATGGATTTGCTGCCGAATGGCGAAGCGGACCTATCGACGGATATCCGTGATTTTATGAAAATCGTGGACAAGGTGATTCCCGTGAGCGTTAAAAGCGGGGATGGTCTCGAAGTCCTGCGCAATGAACTCGTCGGTAAATCTTCGGTCTTTAGTGGCATGAGCGGTGTCGGCAAGTCTACGCTCATCAATGAGCTTGTTCCGCATGCCGAACTGCGCACGGGAGATGTCCGCGAACGTGACGGCAAGGGTCGTCATACGACGACCTCTTCGAGCTTGTTCGATTTCCCGGGTGGCGGTTACGTGATTGATACGCCGGGTATCCGTAGCATAGGTCTTATGGACATGGAACCCGAAACGCTCGCTAAGATTTTTCCGGGATTCTTTGAAGATGACTTGTTTACGTGCAAGTTTAGCAACTGCAAACATCTCAAGGAACCGGGTTGCGCTGTGCGTGAGGCTGTGGAATCGGGCAAAATCTCCGAAGCCCGTTATGCAAGCTATGTACGAATTTTGAATTCAGGAAAGTAATTCAATGTCTGATTATGTTGTAAAAATTGCGCTCATCGCTTCGATTATTCTGATGGGCTATAATATTTCGGAATTTGTGGCTAGCTATAAGGTCGTTTCTGAAAAAGCAAGCCAGTTTTTGCAAATGGCAAAAGACAATGCCGCCTCTGATGCCGATTTGCGCAGGTCCAATCTTTTGCTGTCTAGTGTGTTATCTATCGGCTATTCGGTGCTGATTTATTTTTCGGATATTGTGATTTGGCTTGTGGCTGTTGTGGTCGGCAAGTTGTTAATCACGTTGCTTATTTCGGATAAGGTCTTGATTCAAGTCTTACAAGACAGAACGCTTTCTCAAAAGAATTTTCTTGTCTCAAAGTACGATGCTCTTTTGAATGCGGTAATGGGGCTTGTCTTTGCTTTAGCTTTGGTATTGTAATATGAAACGTTTGAATGAAAATTTGTGGGCTTGGGCAAAGTGCGTTATTGTTGCTTTTGCCATTGCTTTTGTTGGAGCGACCTCTTCTTTTGCCCAGGGAACTTCGATGGGATCGACTCCGGCTGTCTCTAGTCCTTTTGGAAGTGCCTCTACAGGAAACGGAACTAACATGCGCTGGCCTCTGTTCTTGGGAGGCTCTTTTGGACTGGGTTCTGGAACGGGCGTAGGCGAGGGGCACGGTGTTGGCATTTGTCAAATTAAGCCGATGATTGGCGCTTGGATGCCAGGGCTTGCCTTTGTCCGTTTTGGTTACGGTTTTTCAAACTATGAAGAAAAGGATGATGATAACCATAAAAGCGAAGTCAAGTCTTCGGACTTTAGCGTTGATGTGGGCGCTCATCTTTTCAGTGAATTTTATGTAATGGGTTCATATTCCAGAGCTAGTGCTCTCAGTGAAAATGGCGACATTGCGTGGAACGAATGGAGCTTAGGCTTTGGTACGTTTTGGATTGTTTTCTCGAGAACGTTCTTGACGTTGGATATCGGTTATCATTGGGTGCGCGAACATTATGACCCCATCATTGATAGGGATGTCACTGGTGGACGTTGGCAGATGAATCTTGGGTTCTCTGTGTTTGTCTATTAATTTGTAATTATTGGTGAGTTTTGTAATGAAGAATGTTGCTGTTTTGGGTGGTGCTTTTGATCCGGTCCATAAAGACCACATGCGTGTGGCTAGAACTTGTCTGGATCGTGGTTTTTGTGATGAAGTCTGGTTTATGCCGAGTCCCGACCGCTGGGACAAGCAACTGAACGCTTCGCCAGAAGACCGCTTTGCGATGCTCGAACTTGCATTCTCGGGCGATAAGCGTTTGTTCCTTTCTGATCTGGAAATCCAGCAGGGCGATTATCGCGGCTCGTACGTGTTCTTGATGAGCCTCAAGGAAAAATTCCCAGATATCAATTTCCGCTTGCTCACGGGTGCCGATACTTACGAAGGCATCCCGCATTGGCGTGACCCCTTGAATTTTTACGGCACGAACTACAACGGCCATTTGCTGCTCCGCGATATTGAATTGATTGTCTTTGCCCGCAATGGTTATCCACAGCCGGATATGGAACAACATAAACGCAACGGCTATGCTCCGCTTTACTGGCTTGGACCGGAACAGGGCTTTAACGGCGTTTATTCGAGCACTGCCATCCGCAGGTCGCTTTTGCTGAACCGGGGTGTTTGCCCGCAGGGGTTGGAACAGTCCGTTTACGATTACATCATCAAGCACGATTTGTACAGGGAATAAAATGGGCAAGGCTCCGTCAGATATGTTCTTTGAAAGTGAAGTGCGCCCGGAATACGAAGGCCGCCTTTTGCTCGATTCCCTTTGTGACCGCTTCACGTACCACAGCCGCGAAGACTGGGTGGATCGCCTGACGCGCGGACTCGTGACGATTAATGGTGCAACAGCCAATGTAGAGACTGTAGCGCATCGTGGCGACAAGGTCGTTTACCATGTCGAAAATTACAGCGAGCCTGAAGTCCCGACTGATTTTGAAACAGTCTTTGAAGATGATGAATTTATTCTAGTCGCAAAGCCTGCAGGTGTCCCTGTACACCATACGGGCCGCATTTTCTACAACACGTTTGCCGCAATCATCCGTCGTGAATTCGATTCTGAGACGGCAACGCCGATGCATCGCCTCGACCGCGATACGGGCGGACTTATCTTGTTTGCAAGGTATGGCGAAACGGCTGCACGTTTCCAGAAAAATTTGGACCGCATTTTGCTCCGCAAGTTCTACCTCGCGGTCGTGCGTGGAAAGTTCCCGGAAGGCGAAGTGGAATGCCACATGCCTTTGCGTGAAGACCCGGAGGACCCGATCCGCTTGCGCATGCACCACCGCGCCGATGGCAAGGAATGCTTTACGCGTTTTAAACTTGTGCGCCATTTGGATTGCCCTGAAGTTGCACCGGAGCTTTCGCTAGTCGAGGCTGAACTCATCACGGGGCGTAAACACCAGATTCGCGCTCACCTCGCTGAGATGGGTTACCCGATCGTGGGGGACCGCCTGTATTACCGCGATAGTGAATTTTACCAGAAGCTCGCGCAGGGTGGTGAACTCACTGACGAAGATATCAAGGTTCTTGGCGCCCACAACCAGATGCTTTTTGCGTACAAGGTTGAACTCCAGCTCCCGTATTGGAAAGAACCCCGTGTGTTCGAAAGTCGCGCATACCCTGCTGATATGGCAAAACTCCTCGCAGAATAACGCAAAAACGCGAAAAAATGCGTTTTTTGCTCCGTTTTTACATAAAAATTGAATCAGTGCGTGAATTTTTGGCGCACTTCTTTGTATTTTATGCACATGAAATTTTCATTCCTTCCTAAAGTATTGTTGTGTCTGGGGCTTTCTGGCGTTTTTGCCGTTGCCCAAGAAACGGTAGAAAGCGTTCGTCGCCAAATTAAGACGGTCGAGGCCGAAACCGCTCGCGAAAAATCTATGCACGAAGCCGAAAAGAAGCGCCATGCCGAATTCGTTGAAGTCGGTCGCAAAAAGGTGCAGAACCTCTCGGCCCAGAACAAGTCCTTGAAAGCCGAAATCGATTCGCTCAAGGTCGAACTCAAGAAAATTTCAGCAGCTCGCTCCAAGACGAACGGCTCGATCCGCTACTTCGAAAACCGCAAGACGAAGTACGCCGATTCTCTTGCAACGGTCATCGATTCTCTCGTGCCGTTCTTTGAATCGGATTTCCCGTACCGCACGGACGAAGCAGTCAAGAACATCCAGGAAATCGCAAGCATGTTGCACAAGGGCTTGATCGAAACGGACGACGCCTTGAACCGCACGATGGAAGTCTTTTACGACCGCATCCGCCTGGGTTACACCACCGAAGTTTGGAAGGGCTTTTTGCAGGTGGACGCTCGCAACGTGGCAGGAACGTATTTGCGCTACGGTGCAGTCGCTTCGATCTTTGTCAGCAATGACGGTAACGATGTCTTGTTCCTCACTCGTAACGGTCTCGGCTACTCCTGGAAGAACGTCTCCGAAGACCTCACGATGCGCACAGTCCTTAAGGACGTGATGAAGGTCGCCGAAGGCAAGACCGCTCCAAGACTTGTGACTATCCCAGTATCTTTCCCGAAGGAGGCTAACTAATGAGCTTCCGTAATTTTACCGCATTTGTATTTGCCGCAAGCCTCGTGGCGCTCACGCCGACTGCATCTCTTGCTCAGCAGAACGTGACTGTCGATGCAGTCAAGAAACGCGCCGAACTCAACAGCGCAAAGGCTGACCTCGAAGAAGCCCGCCGCAAGCGCGACATGGCTGTCGCCGCCCGATGGAAGGACCGCGAAACGTTCAACAAGGAACGTGAACTCTTCAATGAAAAGTATCAGCTCGGCAAGGAACGCGTGGACGCCTTGATGTCCGAACGCACCCGCTTGCTTGAAGACGTGCGCGTGGCTCGCGAAGACTTGGCACAGGTCAAGCTCCAGGCCGAAAAGGCCCGTGCCGAATACCTCTCGCTCGCTGCAGGTCCGGAACGCTTGGAAATGCTTGCCAAGTTCCAGGAACAGGGCGTGCCGTTCAAGGTTGCCGATCGCGTCGAAGCGCAGAACAAGGTCAAGAAAGAGATGGGCCTCTACCGTGATGACCCGCTCCGCATTGCCCGCGCGATGCTCGACGTTGCCAAGAAAGAAATGAAGTTTACGCGTGAAGTCCGCACCGAAAAGGCTGACCTCATGTTCGGTAGCTCGGTTGCCGAAGGCGACCGCATGCGCTTGGGTGGCCTCTTTGCCATGCAGATGGCGAAGGTCACAGACATCAACGGTTTCCATCCGTCGGCTTTGATGCTCCCGGTTGCAGGCGAAAAGAAGCGCGTCTATAGCTGGCAAGAAAATCTCTCTCCCGAAACGCGCAAGGACGTGGCAAAGGCTTTTGCTGGTGCGAATGATTCCGCTTTCGTGATGGTGCCGGTCGATGTGCTCCTCAGTACCGAACTTTCGAGCGAACTGGCTAACCACCAGGAAACCACGTGGAAAGAAGACTTTGCTGAATTCTTCCATAACGGCGGCATCCTGATGTACCCGATTGCAACGCTCTTTATCCTCGGTCTTATCATCTTCCTCGTGCGCCTCGTTTGGCTCCTCGTCCTTGGCTTTGGTGGTCGTGGTGCCCGCAATGCGGCAAAGGCTCTCGCGAATCGCGACTTGAAACTTGCAACCGCTGAATCTGAAAAGGCTCATGGCGAAGTGGGCAAGGTGTTGCGCTCTGTGCTTGGCAAGAATTTCAAGGACCGCGCGAGTGCCGAAAAGTCTCTCGAAGTCTTGTTCGCAGGCGAAGTGCCAAAGCTCGAAATGGGCCTCAGCTGGATTTCCGTGTTTGCCTCGACGGCTCCGCTCCTCGGTCTTTTGGGTACCGTTATGGGTATGATTGAACTTTTCAATGTCATTACTATGCACGGTACGAGTGACCCGAAGCTTTTGGCTGGCGGTATTTCCATCGCCCTCGTGACGACGGAAGCAGGTCTTATCGTGGCTATCCCGCTCCAGCTCTTGCATACGCTCCTCGTGAACATCTCGGATTCTGTCCGTACACGCATGGAAAAGACGGGCCTTGCCGTCCTCAACGCTATCTGGATTAAGGAAAAGTAATGGACGAATATTCCGTCATCGAAGCGACCATGAGCATCCTGCTGCGCGGCGGCTGGGTGTTGCTCCCGCTATTCCTGATTGGGTGGCTGGGCTGGTTCTTGATGTTTGAACGATACGGCTATTATTTTATGCTGAAAGGCACTTCGACTTCGAAGTTCTTCAAGGATTTGGACACGGTGGGCGAGGAGGCTGCTTTTGCAAAACTCCGCAAGCGCCGCTTTGGCTACTTCTTGGCTCTGGTCGAAAACGTTCGAAAATACCGTAAAGATGGTCCTGTGGCTGTACGCAATGCGATGCTCGCGACGCGTCACGAACTGGACGTGAGCCTTTCCAAGTCGCTCAAGACGATTGTGACGTGCGCCTCGATTGCTCCGCTCCTCGGACTTTTGGGAACAGTCTCAGGCATGGTGCATACGTTCGAGACGATTAAGCAGTTTGGCTTTGGAAACCCGGTGCTCTTGGCCGATGGCATTTCCGAAGCGCTCCTCACGACGCAGGCGGGCTTGCTTGTTGCGTTCCCGTTGATGCTCGTTTATAACTATCTCGAAAGTCGAGTAGATTCTATTGGTGATTTTGCCTGGGGCGAAGCGCTCAAGTTCGAAGAACGTTGCTTTGCCAAGGAGGTTGAATGAGTTTTATCCGTAAACGTTCGAGAAGCGGTGGAGGCATTGATGTCTCTCCGATGCTCGATATGGTGTTCATCCTTTTGATTTTCTTCATCGTGACTTCGACGTTCACGCGCGAAACGGGTGTGGATGTGACGAAGCCGAAGGCGAGTACCGCAAAGGAACTCGCGAAGGAAAGCATTTTGATTGGTGTCACCCGTCAGGGGACCATCCACATCAACGAGACGCAGGTGAACCTCTCGACTTTGCAGACCGTGCTCCGCCAGATGATGGCCGAAGCACCGGACCGTCCGGTGATTATCGTGAGCGACCGTGACGCCCCCAACGGAGTCGTGGTCGACATCCTTGATGAATGTAATTTGGCGAAGGTGAGAAAAGTCTCCATTTCCGCGAATAAGGAGGAGTAGCTCTCGCTCTCATGCTTGACTTTTGTGCGAAATATTTCCGATTCCCGGTGGCGTTTGTGCTTTCGTTTGTCGTGGGCGCAGTGTTCTTTCTTGCGATCCCGGTCATCAACGTTCTGTTCTTCGATAAAGGCGTGAAGTCCGAAAAAGTTCTCGAAGAAGTGACCGAAGTTGAAGTTCTCGTGAGTGAGAAAAAGCCTGAGGTGAAGCAGAAGGTCATCCGTACGGTGGCAACTCCGAACACGTTCAAGGTTTCGGCGCACATGGGCGTATCCCGTAGCCAGAATTTCCAGATGGACTTGTCGCTTGCTCGCGGTGCCGCTGGCGATGGCGTTGCCGTGGATGCAGGTTCGATGGAAAACGTAATTTACGAGGCTGGCGAAGTGGATGAACAGGCGCAAGTGTTGCGTGAAATCCAGCCGAAGTTCCCGGAACGCGCCAAGAAAATGGGCGTTTCGGGTTACGTGAAAGTATTTATTGTGATTGATGTGAACGGTGACGTGGCTCAGGCTCAGGTGCTGACGCAGGACCCGGCAGGCTATGGCTTTGATATCGAAGCGCTCAAGGCTATTCGCCAGTGGAAGTTCTCTCCGGCGCAGTTACGCGGCTTCCCAGTAGCACAAAAAGCTACAAAGGAGTTCCGTTTTGTTAAGTAAGTTTGTCTACTGTTTGCTGCTTTTGCTCCTGCCGTTGAATGTTTTTGCTGCGGATGATTTCTTCTTCAAGGCGAACGAGCTTTACGATCAAGGGCGTTACAAGGAATCGGTGAAGTATTACCGTGCGGCGATTGACGATGGCCGTTACGAGCCGTTTGCGTGGTTCAACTTGGGCAATGCCCTTGTGCAGCTTGGCAAAAAAGAAGTTGCGATGGTTGCTTACAAGCGTACTGTCGAACTCCTTCCGGACTTTGTGAAGGCCTGGATGCTTCTTGGTGATTTGTATTACCTCGCTGAATCTCCGAGCGATGCGATTGTCGCTTATAACCGTGCGATTGAACTCGGGACGGAAACGGACCACATCCATTTTGCCCTTGCGGAATGTTATATGAAGGGTAGCGACTGGACGCTTGCGCAAAAGCATTTTGAACGCGCTTTGGCGTTGAACCCGGACCGCATGGATGCTTGGTACGGCCTTGCCGAAGTCTATGAAAAGCTTGGCGATTACGAATATGCAGTGAAGACGCTCAAGAATGCGCTCCAGATGACAGCGACCGCTGGCGCCGACGTGCATTACACGCTCTCGTATTACTACCGCAGCATGGATTCTACGCGGCTTGCGCTCAATGAAATGGAAAACGGCATCATGATGGATCCCGAAAACGTTTCCGCTCGCCGCTATCTCGCACAGATGTATGTCAAGAATGAATCCCCGTGGATGGCTATTTTCACGCTTGAAGAAGGCCTCCGCCATAAGAAGGGAATTGCGGATTTGAATCTTGATTTAGGACAAATTTACTTTACGCAAAAGCGCTACGATGAAGCATTTGAATGTTACATGAAGGCTTGGCGTGCCGGCAATTCTCAGGGCCGCATCGGTGCTGAAAACGTTGGCCACATCTTCTCGAACGCAGGCGATACCGAAAAAGCCGAAGCCCTCTACGCCCGCATCCGCGATAAGAAATAATTTTTACCCTTTCTTTCTATCTTGCCAGACGCTTTGATTGAACAGCTGGCCTTCGGAGAGTCCGTACTTTTCTTCGACGCCGGCTTTTGAAATGGCTGTGTCGATGTCGAGCTTGCCGCGGATGGCTTGCGTGTAAATGTCGATTTTGCGGCGGACAGATTCGGGTTCTTCGTCCAAGAGTTCCAGGCGGTAGCTGTTCACGTTCTGTGCGATGAGCCTTGGCAATAGCTTGAGGGCGGATTGCGGCTTGCCGACAAAGAGCGTGTTGCGGCATTCGGCATCGGATTGCAAGAAGTGGCGTTCGCCTTTGTGGTCGAGAATTTCGACTTTATGTTGTGTGCAAATCTTTTTGCATTCGGGGAAACGGCGGCCTGTCGTGAGGGCGCGTGCGAAGGCGCAGTATTCCGAGTGGAATGCGGGCATGTACTGGTGTAGGGCGAGTTCGAGCTTGCTTCCGTCTATGTTCTTGAGCAAGTCAAAAAGCTGGGTGCTGTTGAGGTCCCACGACGGATGCAATTTTTCGAGGCCTTGTGCCAAAAGCCAATCGTAGCTGGCGCTGTTGGTGGCGTTCAGGCTGTAGTCGCCAACCATCGGAATTCCGGAATCCTTGAGGAGCGCGAGCGAACCGAGGTTACGCACGAGTGCAAATTCCGGCATGAGCATGAGAATTTGTTTGATGTAATGGTTCTCGCCGGGCTTATGGATGCGGAGGGTCGCGATGCCTGCTTCAAAACCGAGCTTATGGATGCGTTCGAGCGGTTCGTCGTATTTGACGCCCCAGTCAAAGTCCATGACGACTTTGTCGATGTCGAACCCTTGAAGTGCGTCGATTTGTTCGGGACGTCGAACGAGAACGGTAATTGTGCGACGATTCTTGGAAGTGCTCGTGGTGCTGCCGGGAGTGCCCGCGACCGTGCTTGTGCTGCTTACGATGCTGTGTAGGAATGCGCGACCGTTGTCTGCAGAAGGAGCAAGTTCTTTCCACTGCAAGCGTTTCTCGTCAAATGCTTGTACCGCTTCTTGGCGGAGCGTGCGCAAGACTTTGCCGGGGAGGAATGCGTTTTGCGGGAGCTTGATTTCGAGCTTGTCGAGAACGTAGGCGGTCGCGCTCAATCCGGAAAGTTCTTTCTTTGCGATGGCTTGGAGTGCATCGGGTGCGACTTCGTTGCGGGCTGCTTCGAGAATGGCGCCTTCGACGGTGACCGCGTGCGTCTCGTTTGCGGTGCGTGTTTCCGAAATCGTGAGTTTGAGTGGTTCGCCAATTTTGCCTTCGAGTGTCATGCAAATGGGGATGTGCTTGGCGAAGCTCTTGTCGGTAAAAGTCTTGTGCAGTTCTTTTTCGAGAGCGGGGGAGTCGTTGCGGTAGGCTTTCATGCCGTAGCTGACTTTGCGCAAGTTGAATTCTCGACCGAATTCCAGACGAACTTGCGACTTCCCGGCGCGATTGGCGAATGTCGCTTTGTACAGTCGACTTCCCGTTTGGCGCGGTTCGGGCTCAGCCCTATATTCCTCAAATAAAATCCCGTCGCCCGGCAATAAAGTGCAAGGAACTGGCTTGTCTTCAAGTTCTACAATCACGCCGTTGCGGTCTACCTGAACGACGGTTCCGATAAATTCACCGTGATGGTTCGAGAACGATCCGTCGACGAGTTCCTGGTGGTTTACGCCATCGAGCCAGCCTGTATTGAGTCCGCGAGAGAACAGGACTTCCAGCGGTTCCAAGTCCTGCGCAGTAAGCTCGGCGGCATTTCCATTCGCACACTCGGCATTTTCTTTATAACCTTTTTCGCTCAGTATTTCCAGCGCCTTGCGGTAGGCGTGCGAAACGGCGGCCACATATTCTGGGCTCTTCAAACGCCCTTCGACCTTGAGCGATTCCACGCCGATTTCCCTAAGTTCTTCAAGCTTTGGGAGTGCACACAAGTCTCGCGTGCTGAACAAGTAACGGGCCTTAGGGTCTTTCCATTCCTTGCCGTCCACAAAAATGCGGTAGGGAAGGCGGCAGCTTTGGGCGCACTGCCCGCGGTTTGCCGAGCGCCCGCCAAAGTTTTCGCTGGTGAGGCACTGGCCCGAGTACGAGACGCAAAGCGCCCCGTGGATGAAAACTTCCAGTTCTAGGTCGGTGAGGCTCTTGATTTGCGCAATTTGCTTAGCCGAAAGTTCGCGTGCCAAGACCGCTCTTGAAAATCCGATGTCCTTGACCAAGTTCACGGCTTCGGAACTCGCGAGCGTCATTTGCGTACTTGCGTGGATTTCCTGTTCCGGACTAATCGCCTTGATGAGCCTTGCAAGCCCGATGTCCTGAATGATGAACGCGTCCGGCTTTAACGCAATCAAGCGTTCCAAAAATTCCGGCAACTCCTGAATTTCGCGCTCGAAGATGAGGATGTTCATCGCGAGGTACGTCTTTACGCCACGAAGCCTTGCGTAGCGGATCATCTCTTCGACATCTTCAAATGAAAAATCTTCGGTTCGACCGCGTGCGTTCCAGTGGGGCACACCATAGTAAACCGCATCCGCCCCGTTGTTGATGGCGGATTCCAGCATGTCGCGCGTACCGACAGGCAAAAGCAGTTCAGGATTGTTCATACCCGCAAAAATAGAATTTACACTTCGTCTAAATTGTAGCCGAATTGCACAATGGCGCCGGTATTGGCTTCACGGAAAATGCGCAAGTGGGCGAGCCCATCGAGGATGGCGTTGTCGAGCGAGTCCTGATTTTGCGCCGCATCGTACCCAAGTTCAATGGTGGGTATGTCCTGCGAACCTTTGTAACCCTCGTGGATGACCTTCACGTAAGTGTATTCCGGATCCATCTCAAGGATTGCTTCGTGGATATGCTTGTCGTTATAGCCCGGATCGCTCTCGAATGATTGTTCGGAACGGCTGCGGATTGTAAGTGAACCGCAATAGCCATCCTGTTTAAATTTCAACCATTTTTGTCCGACTGTCATAATTCCCTCAAAAAATAATCTAATTTTGCGTTATGTTCAAGAAATCCCTTATTTTGTCGTCTTTAGTTTGCATTTCAATGTTTGGATTCTCGGGCTGCTCCAACCAGGAGGCTGAGTACAAAATTGCAACTCTTACCGAAGAAAATGCCCGTCTGGCACGTCAAGTCCTTGTTCTCAAGGCTACTTTGGATTCATTGAACGCCCACAACAAGGCTGTGGATCACTCGCTCAAGTCCCTGGACATGAAATAAGAGAAACTTTGGGCTCATGTGCTCAAAAAAACATACAATTTTCTCTCATTTTCTTACAATAAACCGATTTTCTGCACGAAAAATTTGTTAAATTTGCGCTCGTGACTGGCCCCGGTTTGTCGCCACGGCGAAAACCATTTTTGCTTCCCACGTGAAGCCCCCGCGACCGTCAAGTCTCCAAGGAGGCGCTAGTAAGATGGTCTTTAATTAACCCACACATTCCAGTCACCCCGCTTGCAGGTTATTTTCCAGCCTGCTCGTGTGGTTCAACCCTTACTTTATGAGGTGCCCACATGGAAATAATCGCTCTCGCACTTTCACTCCTCGCAGTGATTCTGTGCATTGTTATCCTTGTTAAGGTTAATAAGCTTCTCACGATGCTTCGTACCCCGATTTTCAAGAAGCTCACCCCGGACATGAACTTGAAGCCGTCCGCCCGTCGCCCGATCAGCGCACAGGAAATGGCTCAGCGTGGTGGCAACAATAAGGAAAATCGCCAGAACAAGGAACGTCCGAACAACAATAATAAGGACAACCGCAATCAGCAGCAGGCTCAGGCTCATGCCCCTGCAACGCGTGATCGCAATGAACAACAACAGCGTCCGGAACGTGGCCCGCGCCGCGAACGCCGCCCGGAACGCCCGCATCGTGAAGCTAACGCTGAAGCTCCTGTTGCTGCTGCAGAACAGGCCGCTCCGGTTGCACCGGCTGCTGAAGCTCCGGTCGCCGAAGCTCGTCGCCCGCTCGCTCCGCGCATTCCGGTTGAAACTCCGGCCGCTCCGGCTGTCGAAGCTGCCCCGGTCGCTCCGGTTGCTGAAGCCCCGGCTGAAGCTGCTGCAGAAACCGCTTTTGATCCGTCCAAGGTCCGCTATGGCCGCCGCAACGTGATCAAGAAGGCTCCGGAACTCTCCGAAGAAGCTTAATTCTCACGAGAATTTGCAAAAAATCCCAGTCCAACCGGACTGGGATTTTTTTTGTTTAAGGTTCGATAAACTTGGATGAATGATTGCTATTTTTGCAAATGACCTAATTTCAAAGACGCGTGCTATTATTATGAAACTCTCAAAACTCCCGTGGTTGTCTGTATTGACTTTGTCGGCTTTGTGCCTTGTTGCTTGTAAGGAACTCGATACTCATAATGAGTATAGGGGTAAGGTCCTTACGCATAATTTTACCGATCCAAGGGACAATCAGTCGTATCCGGTTGTTAACATTGGTTTGCAAGTTTGGATGGCGGCGAATTTGAACTATGAAATGAGCGGTAGCTATTGTAGTAAGAATCGCTTAGAAACATATTGCGCTAAATATGGTCGCATTTACTCATGGGAGGCTGCGCAAAATGCCTGCCCTGCAGGCTGGCACCTTCCGAGCAAGGCTGAATTGGAAACTTTGATAACTACTGTTGGTGGAGATTCGATTGCAGGCAGGGTGCTGAAGAGTAAAACCGGCTGGCGCAATGATGAAAATGGTACAGACGACGTCGGCTTTAATGCACTCCCTGGCGGCTTTGGAAGTTCTTATCCGGATTTTGGTTATCATATTATTCTTGATGGTCTTATAGGATCATTTTGGAGTTCCACCGTGTCTGATTCTGACAAGGTGTACTTCATGCACTTGGACTATCAGGATGTGGCTACTATACAGAACCCTAAGAAAAATTGGGGGCATTCTGTTCGTTGCGTAAAAGACTAGGTTTGATTTCGTTCGAAAATGGCGTTTTTGCGTAAAAATAGCATTATTCCGTTGAAACGTAATCAACGGTTTCTTGATACTGAAGCGAGCATCAAGGCTTTGCGTGGCGGTCTCTCGAAGTATGCGAATCCCGAATTGCGTTCGCAGGAAAGTTCTGCTTGGGCTTCTGCCGTAGAGGAAAAGTTTGCAAAACGTTGATGTAGCCTTTGATAAGGCTTTGAAAAAAGCATCTTCGTTAGAAAAGCCTTTATACTCGTTATGAAAATTTTTTCTACTGTATTTTTTTATTGGCAAATATTGCGTATTAAGTTATTTTTGCTGTACGATGTTGGGGAATGCTCAATTTATATGTTTAAACAGGTTGGTCAATTTGCACGCCTGTAAAACGCATTTTCCCGTTTTTCTAAACTTACATTGTCAAATTTATGCACTCCGTATTGGCGAGGTGCTTTTCTGTATTTATAAATCGAGGAAAACAGCATGAAAAGATGTTCCATAAATCGTTATGCAGTTGGTGCCGTTGTTCTTGCAATGGTGAACATCTTGCTTATCGCTTGCGGAGGCGACTCCGGTAGTTCCACGAAACCCGCCGACGATGGTCGTGAGGTGGCAACTGTTGTTGACATGGGACGCTGCACTAATGAACGTGAAGGCGATACTGTTTATGTCGCAGAAAAAATGACGGACTACCTTTGCAAGAATCGTACATGGGTGGATTTGAGTACGGTCTCTGACGACGAGAAAACGCTTTCCTCGTCAAGCGTTGCAAAGGGCACATTGTCTGCAGCTTCCGGTAATTCCTCCGCCGTTCAGGGGACATCTTCTGCTACTTCTGTTTCGGGAACTTCGGCAGGCAAAGAATCGGATCCGGCTCAGGGATTCATTCGGGAGAATATTTCTGTGACAGGTGTTGCTCAGAAGGGACCGTTCAAATTCGGTTCGCCGCTAAACTTGTATGAATTGAAAAAAAATTTGAATCCCTCTGGTCGTGTGTACAACGATGAAATCAACAGTAACAAGGGTGATTTCGTCATACCGAAGGTGAGCTTTGCTTACCCATACGCAAAACTTGAAGTCACTGGCCTCTACAGAAACGAGGTGACTGGCGAATGGTCCAAGGAACCTATGACGCTTTTTGCTTTGACCGATTTTTCGGATAAGAGAGCACAAACGAATTCAGATGAGCGTGTGCAGGTCAATATAAATTTGCTTACCCATTTGGAATATGACCGAGCCCTTTATTTGGTGCAAGAAAAGGGCTACAGCGTCTATGCCGCGAAAAAACAGGCCGCTCAGGAGATCATGACGGCTTTTGAATTTGCGACCGCTGTGACTTATTCCGAAGACTTTGCCATCTTCCAGAACGATGGTGTAGGCTCGGGAACTATTGCGGGCAACGGAACTCTTCTCGCTATTTCTGCACTTGTTATGGGGAACCGTAGCGACGCTGAAATTCAAAGCGTCATCGACCAATTCCGTGAAGACGTCAAGACGGACGGCGAATGGAACGATTTGCAAACGAAAACCAACATGGCGGACTGGGCCCGCGATTTTAAATACGGCACCATTCGTGCTGCTGTAAAGAGCTGGAACATTTTGGATATCCCGGATTACGAAACTTACTTGGATGTCTATTGGAACAATGTTTATGGCTTAGGCGGATGCTCTGAAATCCGTAAGGGGACTGTTGCCCCGAATAGCAATAAGTTGAGTAAATATTATAACGAATATTTTATTTGTAAAGTAGATGGCTCGAAATATAGCTGGGTGTCTGCAACTACAATAGAAAAAGACACTTACGAATGGGCCTCTGGGAAATCTGGCGAATTCAAGAAAGGTAATGTGACTGATACCATATATACTTATAACGGCACCAAGTGGGAGGTTGCTGCGAGGGAAACTACCATTGGCGTTTGCGGATCAAAGAACGCTGGTGAGGTGAGTAAGTTTAACGGAATATATTACATCTGCAAGAGTAATGCTTGGGGAACAGCGACTGTGCTGGAATATGATACTTATGGCTGGAAAGCTGGAAGCGAAGGCTCTGTGAAAGCCGGTAATGTGAATTCTGATAAATATTATGTGTATGAAAATGGCGCTTGGCGGGCATCGGGTGGAGAGATTGAAAATAATCTTGGTGCGTGTGTTACGAGTCGTGAAGGCGAAGTAGGTGAGTCTGGGAATGCTTATTATGTCTGCAAGTCAAGCGTGTGGACAACCGCAACTGGTATCGAAAAAAATTTAGGTGGGTGTACTGCTAAACGAGAAGGTGAAATTGACTTGTATGGAAACACCTATTACATCTGCAAGAATAAAACTTGGACAATAACATCGTCTTCCTCTAGCTCGGCAAAAATGTCTAGTAGCAGTTCTTCTCAAAATGCCGTAGATCCATCGACTGTTGTTAAGGGGACTATGACGGATTCACGAGACGGTCAAATTTACAAAACTGTGAAAATAGGTAATCAGACTTGGATGGCTGAAAACTTAAACTACAAAACAGCAAATAGCTATTGTTATAATGACAGCTCGTCTTACTGTTCCAAATACGGTCGCCTTTACACTTGGGCCGCTGCAATGGATAGTGCTGGTACATGGGGTGCGAATGGCAAAGGCTGCGGATACAATAAGACTTGCTCGCCGACCTACCCGGTGCGAGGAGTTTGTCCCGAAGGCTGGCATTTGCCGACTCAAACGGAATGGAAAACCCTGTTCACGGCGGTGGGTGGACATTCTGCTGAGGGCAGGGTGCTCAAGTTCACGTCCGGATGGTATAGTAATGGCAACGGCACGGACGCGTTCTCGTTCTCGGCGTTGCCTGCTGGCAACAGGCTCGACGATGGAAGTTACAACCGCAAGGGCTACGAAGCGTACTTCTGGAGTTCTACAGGGGACGATAGCGACCTCGCGTACCGCATGCGCTTGGTCTGCAACTACGACAATGCGTTCCTGAACTACAACAACTTCAAGTACGACGGGTATTCAGTTCGTTGTCTCCAGGACTAGGTTGCCTGTGGCAAAGTTTTTCCACAAAAAGATTTTTATTATAACCAAGAGGTTTAAAAATGAGTGACGAGAAAAAACATCTTACTAAGCTAGATTTATATGAACGATTCTGGATGTGCCGTGATTTTGAATTGACGACATTGTGGCAGAAAGCCGTATTTTTAGGACCTATATTGGCTCTGGTTTTTACCGGATATGGTGCTTTTTTTGCAACATGTTTTATTGATGGGTCTGAAGTAAAGTTCATTGAATCGGGCTTTTGCGCGAAACATGTGGTTGCAATGGCTATAGCTATTATGGGTGTGTTGTTCTCTATATTATGGATTCGCATGATGAAGGGGTCTAAGGCGTGGTATGAAGTGTATGAACGCGCCATCGCTGCGATGGATACACAAAAGGATTGGATTTTTGACAGGGAACTTTTGGAATGCGGTGCGGGTTTTAAGTTACATAGACTTCCGGGGTATAAGCGTGTTAGCAAAACAGATAATCCACAATTTTGTGATTGCTTGTTTTCTACAAAGGGTGGTTGCTATTCATCTTCAAAAATAAATATTGTCATTGGGCAAATTTCATTGGTGTTTTGGTTGTTAATTGTGGCAAGTCATTTGATTGGTTGCTTTGGTGTTTTTGAAAACAATTCTGATTGGATTGCTGTAATAGTGTTTCTTGTAGAAATGGTTGTATTGCTTGTTGTGTTATTCGCTGTTTTCAAATGTTTATGTGTCGTAATAGAATCTAAATGCAAACGAATGAAATTAATCAAAATATTTGAATGTAGAAGTAGTTCTTTAAAAGAACGTGATCCTGGTGTGTATTCGAAGGAAGGCTCTGAGAAAAGAATTTATACTTTGAGAATTTTTGATTTTGAAGGTAAAATTGAGGAGCTGATTAAAGTTTCAAAGATTCGCTCAACAGGGAATGCCCTAATCACCAAAAAGCCAATAGAAAAGCTCTCGTTGGAAGTTGTTTTAGATAAAGATTTTGAACGCTACGCTGAATATCCTTGTTATGCGAGTTTCAATTTTAAAGTCTGGTGCGATTGTAGAGGCGAAAATCCATCGAACGAGGCTGCTGAGAAATTTTACAAAGAAGAAGTCAATCCTGTTTTTGACAGTTTTAAAAGTGAAGTGTCAAGAGCGTAGTATCTTGAATAACTTATCAAAAACGACCGCTTTGATGCGGTCATTTTGTGTGCAAACGGATTTGCAACTTATTTGTTATCGCCATAGAAACCGTGATCGGAATACTGAGACCACATTTCGAACATCGTTAAGTAATTGTTCTTGATGTATTTTTGTATGGTCGATAGCTCTTTGTCTGAAAGCGTTCCTCTTTTTTGGACTATGGTATCGCCATTCGATTTAATGAATAATTTCGCAGAACCAGTTTCTGTCAGTTTTGTATCGCTAGCATGAGCGTGGATACATTCGACGATACATGCCATCGTGAAATAGAGATAGTAGCCTGCAATTTTGAAGGGAAAATATTTAGGCATTAGTCGTTACCAATCAAGTCTTTGTTTTTAAGGTAATAGGCTTGGACGAGGGCTAGGCGAGCATCGTCCATTGACGACATAACCATATCTCCATCTTTGTTGAGTACGCAGGCTTGGTCGGGATTGCTTAGATAGAGAATCTTGATATCGCCGTTTTCTGTAACTGTGAACGAATAATTGGCGATAATCATGTCTGCATTGTCTGCAATTTCTTTAAGCTGTTGCTCGGACATCTTTTACCTCGACAGACTTTATCGGTTGCAAAAAAGTTTTCGGGTCAATGTAAAGGTTTTCAAGTATCGGAATTAGGTCGATGTAGTCTTCGACAAGTTTATCTTGGTTATGACTATAAACGGCTTCGACCACAATATAGCCTTTGTCCCATTCTTTGACCTTCGCAATTCTGACGAGACTATACGGTCCTTTAAACCGGATTGTTCGTCCGTTAAATGAGAAGGATATGTAACTCCCGTCATTTGACAATAGAGCTTTTGAATTGACCATGTTCTTAATATACATTTTTTGATTGATTATCGTTGATAAAAAACGACCCCGGCGCAGTTCAACTGGCCGGGGGAATATTCTTTGCGGCGAAGCCGCCTATCTTAAACTAATGACTATTAATCAGTAACGTGCCGTTTACTTCGAAAGTTTTTCAGTAAGTCCCATAAGCATGTTCAAGCCGACTGCGTCCATGGCAGTGCTTGCGCCGCCCTTGGAGTCGCCGGTCATCATGATTTCCGGGACGAGCGGGTGTGCGGACTTGGCAAGAGCTTCTGCAACACCGACTTTGGTCTTGTAATCCCATTCGGCGCGTTCTTGCGGAGTCAAACCGGCGCTGACGAGGGCCCTGTTTGCGGCGGCTTCAGCTTCTTTTTCGGCCTTGAT
Organism: Fibrobacter sp. UWB13; assembly: GCF_900177805.1. Classification (NCBI taxonomy): domain Bacteria; kingdom Pseudomonadati; phylum Fibrobacterota; class Fibrobacteria; order Fibrobacterales; family Fibrobacteraceae; genus Fibrobacter; species Fibrobacter sp. UWB13. The sequence continues at coordinate 230,551 of NZ_FXAX01000001.1, forward strand.
TTTCTTAGCGACTTCGAGAGCTCTTAAAGCTTCGAGGCGGGCGACTTCTTGTTCCTTCTGAGCTTGGAGAACGGCCACGTCGCGTTCCTTTTCAGCCTGCGTCACAGCCTTGATCTTTTCCACTTCCTGGTCGGCCTTGGCCTGGGCGATGCGAGCCTTACCTTCGGCTTCGGCGGTGATGGCGGCCTGCTTTGCGGTTTCAGCGGCGGTGGCGTTTGATACGCGCTTCATTTCGCGGTCCTTCACGATGTCGAGCTGCTGTTGAGCCTTCTGGTCGAGGCGGACGTTCTGGATTTCGAACTGCACCACTCTGATGCCGTAAAGACGGAGTGCCGAGGGCTTTGTCAAGATGCGGTTGCCGTTCTTATCGAGTTTCAGCTTTGTGACCTTGTATTCTTGCGTTTCGGCTTTCTTGATGATTTTGCCTTCGGAATCGTATTCGTCTTCGCCGGCCTTTTCGGTAAGCACTTCGATCGTGGTGAGGTATTCACCTTCCGTGAGTTGGTCTTCGGCGATTCTTCTGAATTCGGCAATCTTTGTCACCTTGGCTTCTTCGGCGGTGAAGAGCGGTGCGGTCTTTCTAACGGCGGAGAGCACGGAGTTTCTGACAAGGTCATGCTTGAGCTTCTTGTCGGAGCGCTGTTCTCGGTGGATTTTCACGAGGTCTTCGCAGTCCGTCGGGAGCTGGTATTTGAGGTAGCCACTGATTTCGGCGTTTGCGTTTCGGGACAAGGTAACGGAAATATCGTCCTCGTCATCGTCGCCGCCTTCCCAGCCTTCGCCCTTTACCTTGTCTGTAGATGAGTTGAAGTAGAAGTCCTTGGTTCTGTCGTAAGAGTAGATGCTTGCAAATCCCTTGAAGTAAAAACCGGCGTGGTCGATGCAGGAGAGGGTACCAAACGGAGACTGCTTCACAAGAAGCTGCGTTGCACTGTTGTAACCGATATTGCACTTGAGCAAAATAAGAGCGATAACAACGATGACCGCGACAATGATTGCTTTTGTGTAATTCTTTTGGGGAAGCTGTATTTTGGGTTGCACTTTGGGCTGTAATTTGGATTCTGTTTCCATTGTTTTTTCCTTCTTTAGTTTATGCAAACATAATATAGTTATTGCACCGCGTTTGTCAGTGTAAGCGCCGTCGTTCTTTCGGTGCTGCTCTTGACAATGTCCGCAATCGTCTGGCGGGCTTCTTCGCCTTCGGGGGCGGGGTAGAGGGGGAACACGTGTCCCAGTTCTTCGCCAACGTGGAGCGTGACGGATACGCCTGCCGCCTTCATTTTTTCACCGCAATTGACGATGTCGGGGTAGAATACTTCCCAGGTGCCGACGAAAATGTCGGTGGGCGGGAGCCCTTGCATGTTGCCGTAGAGAGGCGATACCGTCGGGTCGTGCGCATCCATGCCGTTTGCCCAAGATAGACCAAATTGATGTAGTTCGTCAATATGAAGCCAGTTGTCGTATTCTGCTATGGATTCATCGCCACCCGTGATGTCGACCCACGGTGAAATCAGGATGAGGTGCATGGGCGAGGGGAGCGATTGCTCTTGGATTTCTTCAGCGAGCGCAAGTGAAAAACCGCCACCGGCACTGTCACCCATAATGATGATTTTGCTTGCGGGGAAGCGTTTCAAGAGTTCGCTGTAGAGCTTTAATACGAGTGTATGGGCTTCGAGCGCCGTATGTTCCGGCAAAAGGGGGTAGTCCGGCATGACCCAACCGCAGCCAGTCGCCTTTGAAATTTCAGAAAGAATCTTCCAGTGGGATGGCGTAATGCCTTGCCTGTAGCCACCGCCGTGGAGGTAGAGGATGACGGGCTTGGTTTCGTCTGCGGCCGCCATCTCGTAAACGTGCATGCCCTCGATTTGATATTCTTTTACGGGTCGCTTGTCGACGCTCACCAATGAGACAATCGCTACGAGCGCGAGCAATAAACAGGGCAAGAATATCTTTGCAAATTTCATACGAGGGGGCAATTACACCAGAGTTCTCGACAATATACTTTTTCCGTCGTGTAAACTCAAGTAAAAAAAAGAAGACCCCGCAACAGTGTGCGGGGCGACAATTCTAATAACTATTGACTAATGACCAATGACTAGAATTCAATCAAGCCCTTGGCTTCGTCAGCGAGGATGACCTTCGTTGCCATGTTGATGAACAGGCCGTGTCCGACGATACCCACGATGTGTTCCAGATCACGGGCGAGCTTGTCCGGGTCTGCGATGGGGGCGAACTTTGCGTCGGCGATGAGGTTACCGCTGTCGCTAATCACCGGACCGTCCTTGCCAGGAGCGCCCATGCGAACCTTGACTTCGCCACCGAGCTTTTTCACGCGTTCGGTCACGACCGCGATAGCACCCGGGATGATTTCGAGAGGGACGGCGAACTTGGTGCCGAGCTGCTGCACGGCCTTGCCGGAGTCTGCGATAATCACGTAGTTATCCGTCATGGAGGCGACAATCTTTTCGAGGAGGTGAGCTGCACCGCGGCCCTTGATGAGGTTACGGTTCGGGTCGATTTCGTCGGCGCCGTCGATAACCATGTCGAGGTGGCTCACTTCGCCCATTTCCTTGAGCGGGATGCCGAGGCTACGGCATTGGAGTGTGGTGCTCCAGCTGGTCGAAACGCCCGTCACATGGATGCCTTCGGTCTTGATGCGTTCGGCAAGGCGGTTCACCATGTGAGCTGCCGTGCTGCCTGTGCCGAGACCGACAATCATTCCGTCCTTGATCATGTCTGCGGCACGAACGCCTGCAGCCTTCTTGAGTTCATCCATCGATGCCATTAGCGCCATCTCCTTTCGTTTGAGTCAAAATTGTCGTCGCCCATGCGATTGTCGTAACTGTCGTAGTTATCGTATCCGTCGTTAAATTCATCTTCATCCGGGAAGCCGGACTCCTGTTCGGTGAAGCTTGCCTCGACGATGTCTACAACTTCGACGTTAAAAATCAAATCCTTGCCTGCAAACGGGTGGTTCCCGTCCACAATCACGGTGTCTTCGAGAATTTCCTTGATGGTGTAAATGCCGTCGCACTGGTCATCATCGCCATCCAAATTCAAGTCGTTCACAAATTCTTCGGCGGTGTCCGGCAACTGGAATTCGCGCATGTCGTTATCCTGGTACATTTCGAGTTCCATGCCGAGCCAGAGTTCTCCGACGTCGCGGAGTTCTTCTTTCGGGACCGTGAGGATAAGGTCCTTGCGGTATTCGCCATAACCGAGATTTGCCGGAATGCTCACCGTAAACTTTTCGCCCAGACGACGCCCCGTCAATGCGTCTTCGAGTCCGGGAATAATATTGTTGTATCCGTGGATGTACACGAACGGTTGGGAGGCGGGAACTTCTTCAAGAATTCGCTTGCCTTCTCTGAGGGTGTAGGCTATGCTCACCTTCATCTTGTCTTGAATGACTACCATACATGCCCAAATGTAGTAAAATTGGTCAATTTCACCACTTATATTAAATTGTTTTTCTAAATTACGGACATGCTTTACGGTATTTGTTCAGATATCCATTCCAATGCCACCGCTTTCGAGGCTGTGCTCCAGTCCATGCGCGAAAATGGTGTGGAACGGAGAGTGTGCCTTGGTGATATTGTGGGATATGGCGTCGATACCGATGAGTGCGTCAATTTGGTTAAAGAGAACATGGATGTGTGCCTGATCGGGAACCACGACAGCGTGGCGGTCCGGTACGAATCCAGCGCCGGGTTCAACCCGTACGCGAAGCAGGCGATTGAATGGACCCAGAAGAACCTTTCCAAGGAGTCCGTGACGTATATCCGCTCGCTCCCGTACATCCAGGAAGAAAACGATATCTGCTTTGTGCATGCGTCGCCCTTGTCTCCGGCAGATTGGGTCTATGTGACCGATCTCGAGGATGCGCTGAACGCTTTTGACCATTTTTCGGAGCGCTACTGCTTTGTGGGGCATACGCATAGCCCGGTTATCATTGCTAGCCGCCCCTTGGCGATCCCGAAGATTCTGGACGAGTACGAGTACGTGATTGCGAATACCGAACGCTTGCTGGTGAACGTCGGCAGTGTGGGGCAGCCCCGCGACCGCGACCCGAGGGCCTGCTGGTGTCTGCTCGATACCGAGACCAAGTGCGTGCGGCTCATTCGAGTGGAATACGACATTCGTGAGACGCAGAACCGCATGAAAAAGCAGGGAATGCCCTCGTTTTTGATTGACCGACTATCGGTGGGGCGTTAGATGAAGTGGGTGTTGGCGGTGTTTGGTAAGGCTGGTTCCCCGTTCATTGCGGACGAGGTGGAAAAGTATGTGAAGCGTTTGCGCGGTTCTGCGATGCCTCTGGAAGTGGTGGAGCTCAAGGAATCGAAAATTGACGACCATGCCCAGGCGCTTGCTCAAGAAGCCGCTCTTTTTGAGAAAAAATTCCCGCGTAACGAGTACCGCCGAGTGATCCTCTCCGAAGAGGGCAAGCTCATGACGACGGTGAAGCTTGCCGATACGTTACAGGCCCGCTTTACGGGAAATATTGTGTTTTTGATTGGCTCCGCGTACGGCATCGACGAGAACTTAAAAAAGTCCGCCGACTTGCTCTTGAGCCTTTCTCCATTGACTTTTACCCACGACCACGCCAGGATTATTACGGTGGAGCAGCTCTACCGCGTCCAGATGGTCATGCAAAACCACCCATATCATCATAGGTAGGAGGCGGTATGTTAATTTCTGCAATTGTTGCTGTTTCTGAAAACAATGTCATCGGGCGTGACGGTCACTTGCCGTGGCACCTGTCTGCCGATCTCAAGCGCTTCAAGGCGATTACCTCGGGGCATGCCATCATCCTCGGTCGTAAGAATTATGACGATATCGGACGCCCGCTCCCGAACCGCACGAACTACGTGCTCACCCGCAACAAGGATTTCCAGGCCCCGGGCTGCATTGTCTGCTCTTCGCTCGGTGAGGCTATTGAGGCCGCTCGCGCTGCTGGTGAGACGGAATGTTTCATTATCGGTGGTGCCGCCGTGTACCGCGAAGCGATGCCACTGGTCGAAAAACTCTATTTGACGAGAGTTTTGTCGCACGTGGAAGGCGATGTCTTCTTCCCGGAGTGGAACGATAAGTTCCAGAAAGAGAGCGCAGAATCCTTCCCGGCAGACGAAAAAAACGACTTCCCGACAACCTTTGAAATTTGGGTACGAAAAAAATAAGGTTCTATTGCCCTTAGAATAACTTATTATATACTAGAGATGTTGTTGAGGAATGGAAAGAAAATACTTAGACTTCTCATTGCAGTGCTTGCCGCTGTAGTGGTTGTTCTATTTGTTGTCAGTTTTAATGGCATGTGCCGTCATGGTTCGTGCAACAATGTCATCGCTCTTAACGATGGCTGGTCCATTTCTTTTGGCGGCATTCATCTTCCGCCGATGGAACATGTCTCCGATTTCCGAGTTCCCTCAAATATTCAGCCCGGCGATACGATTATCTACGAGCGCGACATGCGGAACGATTCAATTCCCTTGCCGACAACGCTTCGATTCCATGCGTATCACGTTGCAGTAGCTGTCTATGTTGACAGTGTTTGCTATTACCGTTATGGTTTTGAACGCTTTAAAGAGGGAAAACTGGTCGGTAGCGGCATCCACCTTGTAAATATGCCGGAATTTCTTGACGACCATGTCATTCGCGTGGTGACGATTGTGACCGAAAAAGCGGCCGCAAAATCTGTGGCGCAGATTGAACTTTTGCGTTCAAATAGCATGACTGACTATTTTTCGCAAAATTCTGATTCCATTACCATTGGCATATTCCTAATGTTTTTCGGGATGATTGCCTTTATTACAGGCTGCTGTGCCGTCGGCTTTGACAGGGCTTATTACCGCCTTGTTCTGATTGGCTTGTTTGCTGGTTTGATGGGACTTTGGACGCTGAATTACGCGAAGGGTATCCAGATTGTTTCCACGAACTATGCACTGGATACGACGTTGGAATACGTTTCGCTTTACCTTGCAGCAATCCCGTTTGGTCTTTTGATTATCAATATGCGTGCGGGCAAGATTTCGACCTGGAAGTTGAACGTGCTGAAAGTCATTGTCGGCTTTGGTGCGCTGTTCTTCTTGGTGACGACGATTTTGCATGTGACCGATATTGCGCATTACCCGACGTTCTTGCTCATTTACCATAGCTATATCTTTGTTTCGTTCCTGTTCATGGTGTTCTTCAAGGTCCTTTATGACCGCGGTGCCGGAATGCAAGAGAAAATTCTTGCGTCGGGAACGGTGGTGTTTGTGCTGTTTGGCATTGCCGATTTGTTCCGCTATAATGTGCAGAACTTGTTTGGCATGGAAAAATCCTTCTTGGATGCGACTTGCCTCCCGGTCGGTACGCTCCTGTTCATCTTGTTCTTGATGGTGGGCTATCTTGTCTACATGTACGAGGAACTCATGGACAAGACCGAGAAAGAAGTGCTCCGCCAGATTGCCTATCGCGATGCTTTGACGGGCATTTATAACCGCGCTAAGTGCGATCACATTTTTGAAGTGCTCAACCGCGATGATAGCGACTACGCTATCGTGAGTATCGACGTGAATGGGCTCAAGTACGTGAACGACCACTTTGGACATTCGACGGGTGATAAGCTCCTGTGTGCTTTTGCCGATGTGTTCAAGAACGCGTTTAACGGCATCGGGACGACTATTCGCATGGGCGGTGACGAGTTTGTGGCGATTGTCCGTGCAGAACACCTCTCGGATTTGAATACCGCTTTGAAGACTATGGTGCTTTTGGAAAAAGAAGCCAAGTTGCCGATTGAATTGAATGTTGCTTATGGTTATTCTGTGCGCCGTCGCGGAGATGCCGTGACTGCAATGGACGTTTACCGTATGGCGGATGCTAATATGTACGCCATGAAGCTCGCCTCTAAGCAACAGCGAATGGCATAAATTCACAAAAATATTCATTCTCCGCAATTTTTTGATTAGATTTTGAATGATGATTGAGTTCAATATCTTTTATAAGCTTGCGGCGGCGCTGGGTATCGGTTTCATTATCGGTATGCAGCGTGAAAACTCGTATTCCCGCAATAATTCAAGGCACCCCGCTGGGCTGTGCTCGTTTTCGATTGTGAGCCTTTGTGGCGCCTTGTCTTGCTATTTGGGCGACCTGATGGGTTCGATTGTTCCCTTTGTTGTAGGGCTTGTGATTGTCGGGCTTTTGCTTGTGGCAAGCCATATTGCGTACGGCCTTTCGAACCAGAATAATGGAGGGCCTGCGGGGGTCACGACGAGTGCGGCGCTTATCATGATTTATTTCTTGGGGGCGCTTTGCTGGTTCAACCGGCTCTTAGAAGCGTGTATCCTCATGATTGTGCTTTTGTGGCTGTTGGCGGTCAAGCGGCAGCTTCACGATTTTGCGAAAAAGATTTCGACCGAAGACATTATCGCGACCGTCAAGTTTGCGGTGATTTCTCTCATGATTTTGCCGTTCTTGCCGAATCGCTCATTTGGCCCGGCGGGGCTTGAAGTCTTGAATCCGCATACGATTTGGCTTTTTGTCGTGTTCATTTGCGGCATAGGCTTTGTAGGTTATGTGCTCATCAAACTTGTGGGTCCGGGTAAAGGCATTTGGCTTATTGGGCTTTTGGGCGGGCTTGCGAGCAGTACCGCGCTCACGCTGAACTTGGCGGGGCGTAGCGTTGATAACGAACAGTATGCGGCGGACTTTACGCTCGGCATTGTGCTCAGCTGGTCGGTGATGTATGCGCGACTCTACCTCATTTGCATATTCCTGATGCCGTCACTTGCGCTCCCGTTGTTGGCGCCTCTGCTTGTGCCTGTGGTGCCGGGGCTTGGCTATGCGGCGTACTTGAAACTTCGAGAATCTAAGGATCATCGCCAGAAGACGACCGATTTTAACAACCCGTTCAAGCTGTTGCCGGCAATTAAGTTTGGCTTGGTCTTTACGGTGGTCATGTTCATCGCGAATGCGGCTCATGCGTACTTTGGCTCGGGCGCGTTGATGATTTGTAGCTTCTTGGGCGGTGCGGCTGAAATGGATGCTGTGGCATTCTCGCTCATTGACATGTGCCGAAAGGCGACTCTTGAACACCACAACTTGATTTTGGCACTCCTTTTTGCGAGCCTTGCCAATACGCTTACTAAGGGCTGCATGGTGTATTTTCTTGGGTCTAAGTCCATGCGACGCCCGATTCTCCCGGCGGTGGGGCTTATCTGCGGCGTGTCCGTGGTATTAATTGGAATTTACTCGGTGGTATAAAATGTCTGAAAAAATGAAATTTGCATTGACAATCGCAGGCTTTGATGGCTCTGCGGGCGCTGGAATTTTAGCGGATGTTAAGACGATGGCGCATTTTGGCGTGTTCTGCGAATCTGTATGTACTGCACTCACGCAGCAAAATGAAGATGAATTTGTGGCGCCTGGATGGGTTATCTGGGAACGCATCGAAGCGCAACTTGAAACGTTGTTTGCTAAGCGACAGTTCAAGTTCGTGAAAATCGGACTTGTCGAAAAAGCAAAGGTGCTACAGCGAATTGTAGAATTTGTCCGTGAAAAATCTCCGGATGCCTACATTATCTGGGATCCGATTGCTAGCGCTTCAGCGGGTTTCCACTTTATGCGCTCGGCTGAACGCGATGAATTTATGCCGGTGATGAAGCAGATTGATTTGGTCACTCCGAATCTGGATGAGTTTGGATTCTTGGGATTTGAACAGGCTGCTTCTCGTGGAAAGTTTGAATTCGGGAAGGATTTCGCCCTGCTTTTGAAGGGCGGCCATTCAACGGATGACGAAGCCGTTGATACATTGTGGGATAGGGATGGTAAACAGTACAAGTTCACGAGTCCGCGAATTCCGGGCAATGGTAAACACGGCACCGGTTGCCATTTATCCTCGGCAATTCTTGCAAACCTAGCGATTGGACATACGCTCCCTGAAGCTTGCCAAATGGCAAAGAATTACCTCACCGAGCTATTACAAAGCGGTGAAGGTCGACTTGCAAAGGATTTTTAATTAAAACAAAAGAAGCCTCCCGTTGGGGAGGCTCTTTTAATAAACTATTTTATATTACTTCTGGATGCACCTGACAGAGAAAGCGTTGTTCTCTTCGATGGCGCGTTCCGCATAACGTTCGTTGTAACCGCCGATGGTCACGAAGTTTGCGATGTAGGTCGTTTCTTCGGTGGCTGTCCAGAAGAAGGCGGATTTTTCCATGTCTTCGTAAGCGAAATGTGTGTCGCTTTTGCCAGACGCATTGAATGATGCTTTGGTTTCTTCGCAGTAAGGACTCCACATGTCGTTGTTGCCGAAGCAGATCCTCTGGCCTGCTTGCTTGACTCTAAAGCCGTTCTTTTTGCTTGCGCCGAGGTACTTGCTCAAGAAATTCCAGTCTTTGCGGTCGGGGAGTCTCCAACCGGTTGGGCATGCCTTCATGGCGGCTTTCCACGTGTAGAGGCGACCGTATTTGTGACAGTTTTCCTTGTCGTCGTTGTAGCAGTAGCTACCCTTGGTCGTCTTGTAGGTGAGGTTTTCGGCGAGCCAGTTGTGGTTGCCGATTTTCACAATCTTGTAGGTGTGGCCGTCACGCGGATCCTTGAACTTTTTCGCGGAGGCCTTTTTGGAGGGGGCTGCTGCGGCGATGCAGGCTGCCAAAAGCATAAATACTAAACCAATTCTCATGACGACAAATTTAGAAATTTTCATGATGGAAAATTTTGTTATTTTGTGAAATGAAGAGGATTTAAAGTTGCTTATTGAAGATGTAAAAAAATCGATTGCGGATGCCGGTTTTCACGATGGCGAAAAGATGCCTTCTGTGCGTAAGATGGCAGAACGTCTTGGTCTTTCTGTCAATACGGTTCATCGCGCTTACAAGATTTTAGCTCAAGAAAAACTCGTGCAGCTCGTTCATGGTAAGGGCTGTTTTTGGGGCACGGCTCCGTCGTTCGAGGTGAAGGCAGAAGAGAGTGTTTATTCGGTAGTCGAACGTCAGTTCCAGAACGATTTGGATAGTGGGTATCTGAATGCATTTGATGAGCTCCCTTCGTGCAAGGAGCTTTCGAACCGTTACAATGTTTCGCTTTACATTGTCAAAAAGTTTTTGATGCAAAAGTGTGCGCAAGGGATTTTGCGCCATGTGGGGCACCGCTTTTTCTTTAGCGAAGAGCGCCCTGTCGAAAAGTCTAATTACATTTTGTTTGTGCATCGTTCGGATGAATTCGGGCGTTTGAAGATTGAGTCCGAACGCGAATCCGATGTGTTCCGCACGTTTGCGCAGATTGCCGCAGAACAGAAAATTGCGGTGAAGTTTATCGGGTATCACGAATCTTCGAACCAGTTCTATTTGTCGTCGGGCGAAACGTTTGTTGTAAAGAACGATACCCACTGCTTGGGTGTGTTCCTCTCGACGTGGCTGGTGGATGATGCGGCGAAGTTGTTTGCGCATTTTGCATCGTTCAAGAATCCGATTTCGGTCTGGTGGGAATACGCGCCGGATGTGATTCCGGTGATTGCGCGCAATAAAAAGAAGTGGGCTTTCTACAACGTGGCTTTTGGAAAGGAAGCGGGCGTGATTGTTGGGCGCTACCTCAAGAGCAAGGATATGGGGCCTGTTCATTACCTCTCGCCGTACCACGCTAGTTTTTGGTCGAAGGCTCGTTTGCAGGGCTTGCTGGATGCGGGTACGGATGTAATCCCGCTTGTCGATGAACGCTATGCATCTCCGTTTGATTTGGCGGATGCGGCTGCGCACGAGGGCGTTGAACGCCAGGTTCTTTTGGACAACATTTTGGAATCGCTTTTGAAGAACGCGATTTTGGATAAATTTGTGTGTTCAAATGATTGGGTGGCAGCTTCGTTGATTGATTACTTCAAGGCGAAAAAGTTGCCATCGCCGTACGTGGTGGGCTTTGACGATACGATTGAAAGTTACCGCTACGTGTTTGATTCGTTTGCCTTCAATGTCGGGACGATGGTGAAAGAGGCAATTTACCACATTGTTGCGCCGACCATATATGCAGAACAGCGGCGCCAAATGCAGACACCGCTAGGAAGAGTTGTCGAGAAACACTAAACGCAGTTGTCATCTCGGCCGCTTTGTCACCCCGGATTTATTCCGGGGCGGGATCTACTATGCTCAAACATTGAATTTCCCGGAGCAGGCGAGGAGCCCGAGCATATACAGGAGTCCGTCGTAGTAGCGCCAGAGTCCGGTCGGGATTTCCATATTCCAGAGGTCTTCGGCGAACGGCTTGATGAGCGGATCGCCTGCGGGGAGTGCGACAGTCGATGCGGCGTTCATGGCAATCAGGCCGCCCGTAGCAGGCCTTGCCTCGCGCGGGAACGCGCTCCCGTCGACACGCATGTCGGCGAGATACGGGCGACGCCCGTGGAGGTAACCGAGAATCTTTCGGACTGCGGAAACTTCCCATTCGCTCACGTCGGTACGTTCGCCCTTGTCTTGCAATTTCGCAGCGTCAAGACCGATGTTCCACACGACGCGCCAAGCGTCCCCGCAGAAGCAATCGCTTTCCGGGTGCCACGGCGTTTTCTTTGGAGTTCCGTCAAATTCACTGTAGTCGGCGGCAAGTCCCGTGACCGGGTGGCAAGCCTTTTTCAAGTAGGCAACGCTGTTGTCTGCAATCTTGTTCCAGATTTCATCGCTGCTGGCTTCACCGTACATTCTGTAGAAGGCAACCGTGTTGTAGCTCGGGTCGGTGTAATCGTTCCCCTTCATGGGCGAGAATCGCACAAGTCCTGCATTCACGTCCATCATCGTGTACACATCGCCAGCTTGCGGCTTGTGAGCCATGTCGTTGATGAGCTCGACGGCGTCGTGCTTGTATTGTTCGTTTTTGAAAACCTTGGCGGCGAATAGGAGCGCTGCGGCAAAGTATTCTTCGCCATCCGGGGCGGCACCCGGATCCATCATCGTGAAATCGGCGGTCGAGACTTGCCAGGAGTAATAACCGGCGAGGTCGCCTTCGGTGTTTTTCATGTGCGTCTTGGCGAATTTCCAGAGCTTGTCGAAAAGGTCCTGCTTGCCGAGGAGTGCGGCAACCGTCATGCCGTAGCTCATGCCTTCGGAGCGGATGTCGTTGTGGCCGATATCCACGATGTACGCCATGTCATTGCCTTTGTCAAAGCAAATGCGTTCATTTTCGCGGTTGCCTTCGAATAGTTGTGTGAAAGCCTTGTTGAGTTTTGCCTCGATTTCGGCGGGAGTCTTACCAATTTCTTCAAAAATGTTTCTCATGGCATCTAAAATAGAAATGTATTGGGCTCCCGTCCTGTTTTGTAGATGAAATAATTTAAAAGTGTTATGAGTGTTTCTTAGTGCGCTTGGAAAATTGTGGCAATTGTGAAAAAAACTTGAATAAAATTGAAAATGTCATGATTTGACATTTTATGAATCTATATTTATAAAAAATGAGTAATCCCGTTTTTTTTGCATGTAGACGGGGAAGGAGAAAAAAATGAATGATGTATTAAATGGCTGCGTTGATATATGGCTAGATGAAATGGTTCCTTGCCTCAAGGATTTGGAAACAGGATCAATTGAAGAAACTTTCGTTTTTAAAATAGAAAGTCGTTCTGTTCTTAGAAAATATAATTCGTCCAATGGTTGGGGAATTGATTGGGTTAAAGTCCCTTTAAATGTTGATGTGTTTGCTCTTGCTTTAAAGAGAAATAATGAAGTACAGGGACTTATTGCGCTAAAAAAGGATTCTGATATTCGAGCCGTGTATTTGCATTGGACTTGTACGGCGCCTAGAAATAACATATATTTATTTGGAAAGAAAAAGTATAGTGGTGTCGGTGGTCATCTTTTTGCTATTGCTGTAGATATGTCTTTTAAATGGGGCTTTGATGGATTTGTTTACGGCTTTGCTCTTAATAGGGAGCTTTTGAATCACTATATTGCGTTTCTCGGATGTTCTTTCGTTGGTATTCTTCATCCGTATCATTTTTTGATAGAACCTTGTGCGGCCCAAAAGCTTTTGGAGAATTACACTTATGAGTGGAATTGAAAAAAAGACCATGAATTTAGCGGATATTCAAAGCGAATATTTGGGTTTCCCGAATCCTTATAAAGATGCTCCATCTTGTAGGTATGATCATCGTGCGCTTGTCGCATATGCCCAAAAAGTTGGCAAATCTATAAATGATTTGTCTTACGAAGAAAAACTTGCTTTTATAATAAAATAAAAAACGCCCGCATTACTGCGAGCGTCTTTAAAAGCTTGAGTCTTGTTGGCTCTAAGCGGTTTACTACCTGGAGTAGTATTCCACGACGAGCTGTTCTTCGAGCTTGACCGGGATCTGGTCGCGGAGCGGGAGCTTCACGAGAGTACCCTGCATCTTGCCGAGATCGACAGACAAGTATTCCGGAGCGGCAGCTGCAGAAGCGATTGCTTCCTTGATCTGCACGTGTTCCTTGGACTGCTCACGAACAGCGATCACATCGCCAGCCTTGATGAGGCGGCTCGGAGAGAAGCTACGAACACCGTTCACTGTGAAGTGACCGTGTGCAACGTACTGACGAGCAGCGAAGATCGTACGGGCAAAACCCATGCGGTAGACGACTGCGTCAAGACGAGTTTCGAGCAAGATCATCAGGTTATCACCTGCAGAACCTTCACGACGGTTAGCTTCCTTGTATGCCTTGGCAAGCTGAGCTTCGGAAATGTTGTAGGTGAAACGAAGACGCTGCTTTTCGACCAACTGCTGCTTGTAAACGGAAGCAGACTTCTTGCGGGTCTGACCATGCTGGCCAGGTGCGAAGTTGCGGCGGTCGAGAGCCTTTTGAGTCTTCTGAGAAACGGCAACGCCGAGAGAGCGTGCTACTTTACCTTTAGGTCCGCGGAAGGAGGACATATTTACCTCTTTGAGGAAGCTCTTTGGTTACGCTCGCAAGTTGGCAGAGCTTGGCACGACATGCGAGATTTGGACTTCAAATTTAGTCAAATGTTCACTACTTGTCAACAGAATCTCGGCATTTCTCGAAGACGAAGGGGTTGTGGTCGCCTTGAACCTTGAAAATGCGGCGGTCGCGCTCGCATTCGCGTTCGGTGACGGGGTACATTTTGTCCCAGGCTTCGAAAAGCTTGCGGTCTTGCTTGGAAATGTTGATGTTGTAGGTCTTTTCCATGTAGAAATGCACGCGGGCGATTAAGCCTCGGACTTCTTTGCGGGGTTGGACCTTCTTTTCCTTGAAATCGACGATGGTTTCGCACTCGCCGTACATGGGGACCGGGTTGTTCGTCCACTGGCTGAACATGAAGTTGCTGCGGTCTCCGTTCACTTCGCCGATGGCGGGGTAGAGGTTGTGGAGGTCGCCTTCCATGATTTTGAACGTGGAGTCATTGGCGCTGCAGTTCTTGCGGCCGCCGTCACGCCAGCAGGGGAGGTGTTGCCCCATGTTGTGGGCGGTCACGATGTGTTCCCACTCGATGCGCTTGGTGCGTTCAAGGCTTTTGCGGTTTGGGTTTTCGCGCGGCTTGTAGTTGCAGGTGCTAAAGTCCACATGTTTTTTGTCGAGGTAGCGGCAACCGCAGTAGATTGTCTCCTGGAGTTCGCCGTAGTAGATGCGCCTCATCTGCTTGCCTGCATCGCGGTAGTTGTAATGACGAGGTGCTGCCTCGGGATCGACTTTCGCAAACGAAAAAGTTGCGAAAACGCAAAGAATCAAAGCGACAGCGCTTGCTGAAACTTTCATATAAACAAAACCTCTTTTTATGTGTGATAGAAATGTAATCATTTTGGTCATTGGTCAATGGTCTGTAGTTTTTGTAATTAGTCTATGTATGCTGAAATAGCTAATGACTAAAGACTAGTGACTAGTAACTAACGACTAATAACTAATGACGAACCTCTAACTTTCTATATTGTAGACCATGATTCAGAACGGATTGGAATATTTGAATTCCCGCCTCATATTCGGGATGATGCCGGGTCTTGCTTCTACCCGTAAACTTTGCGAAGCTCTCGGAAATCCTCAAAAAAAGTTTAAGACGATTCATGTTGTTGGCACGAACGGCAAGGGCTCGACGAGCTATTACTTGTCGGGTGTTTTGCAGGCGCACGGTCTCAAGACGGGACTTTATACGAGCCCGCACTTGGTGAGCATGCGCGAACGCATCCGCGAGAACGATTTGCCGATTGACGATGAATCGCTCGACCGCTTGATTATGCAGGTCAAGGCCGCTGCCGAAGAAACGCAAGTGGAACCGACGTTCTTTGAAGTTTTGACGATTGTTGCGTTCCTCTATTACGCAGAACAGAACATCGATGTTGCAGTCTTGGAAGCGGGCATGGGCGGTCGTTTGGACAGCACTGCCGTTGCTGATGGCGAACTGATTGTGCTCACGAGCATTGGGCTGGAGCACACTGAAGTTCTCGGTAGCACGGAATCTGCTATTCTCAAGGAAAAGATGGGGGTAGCGGGTTCTGCACAAAGTATTCTTTCCAATGGCCATAGCAAGACTTTTGTCTTGGGTGGCTTGAATGATGCTTTGATTGCTGAAGCCAAAATATTTGCGGCATCGCATGGATGCTCTTGTGTTGTTCCGGAAATCCGTAACGATATTGAACTTCCGAATTTAGGACAACATTATATCGAGAATGCGAGCCTTTCGCTTAAGGCTGCGGAACTTTTCTTGAAAAAGTTTGATGATAAACTTGCGCTCAAGACTCTTACGACGCGTTCTTGGGCGGGACGTATGCAAAAGCTTATCGATGCTAACGGCGTAACGAAGTTTATCCTAGATGGTGCGCATAATTCCCACGCGGTTCGCCGTCTGGTCGAGACGCTTGACAAGTATTACCCGAATCAAAAGTTCCATTGCGTTTTTGGAGCGCTTCGTGACAAGGATGTGGGCGAAATGCTCAAGCTCATGGCTCCGCATGTGAGCGCTTGGCATATCACGCGTACGCCGTATCCGCGTTTCCGCGAACTCATTGATTTGCAGGGCGAGCTTGAAAAGCTTGGTTTGAATGTCGCTAGTTCGGGGGAGTTTTCCCGCGAGTATCTCAATGAAGTTTGTGCGAGCGTTACGGATGGTTCGCCAGTGCTCATTACAGGTAGCCTTTACATGATTGGGGCGACTGTGCAGGCGCTCAAGGACGATTTTGACGGGCTCGCGTTTTTCCGTGGGATGGAGCCCACGACGAACGAACACCGTTAATTGGCGCGTACTAATGGGCGCGTAGCGCGATTAAAAAAAAGACATTGGCTTTAAAAGCCAATGTCTTTTTGCTTGAAACTTAAGCAGGATGATTATTCCATTTCATCAAGTTCGGCGTATGCCTTTTCTGCAGCGGCGCGAACCTTTTCGGCTTCGTCCTTTCTTTCCTGTTCTTCGAGCATCTTGACGTATTCGGAGACGAGGTCAGAATCGAGCGTCATCACGCCGTAGACCTTGAACTTGCCGTCGGCAGTGGTTTCAACCTTGACGTCGTTGAGCGTAGCACCGTTGAGGCGCTGGTTCACGGAAGTCATGGAAGTGCTCTGGAAGTGTTCTGCAATTTCGTCGCTCACGTCTTCCTTGAAGTTCTTGATGAGAGCCTTGGTCTGTGCATCGATAGACTTGGCGAGGTCTACACGAGCGTTCTGGTCTGCCTTTTCAAGAGCAATCTGTTCATCAGCAGATTCGCCAATACCGATGCCTGCCGGAATGTGCTGCTTGATGTAGTTCTTTTTCTGCATCTGCATTTCGACGAGGATGCTTGCAGACTTTTCTTGCGGGGTCTGCGGAGGATTGCTAGAGCAACCTGCGAAGAGCGCTGCAAGAGCGAAACATGCGATGAGTTTTTTCATTGTTTTCTCCTTGGAATTAAAATCCAGATATATTGTTTTGTGATTTTAATATACAAAAAATATCATGCAAAGAAGCAGTTTTGCAGCATTTGTCAAAAAAAGTGTTGTTAAACGTAAGGAATGACACTTTCGATAGTGCTTTTTTGTATTATAATATAGTACGTATATTTTTGTAAAATTTTGGAGGTTGTCTTGAACAATACAGTACCCGTCCTGCAAATGATTACGCAGTCCGATATTGTGACCATGGTTATTCTCGGGATTCTCGCTTTTATGTCGCTTGGCTCCTGGGGCATCATCATCGTGAAGTTCTTTAAGCATAAATCAAATTTGCGTGCGAACGCTAAATTCTTTAAGGATTTCTGCAAGCTTAAACATTTCTCGGAACTCCAAAAACTTTGTACGGTTTCGAACGATAGCGCGCTCCGCCTGTTGAGCGTCGAAGTCTTGAACGAAGTGTCCAAGTTCAAGGGTAAAGTAACTTACGAATCCATTCAGCACCGCTCCTCCCTGCTCGAAGACGCAATTCAGCGTTCTATTGAAGGCATCCGCATGGGCGAGGACCGCTATTTGACTTTCCTTGCCACAAGTTCTAACCTCGCGCCGTTCTTTGGTTTGCTCGGTACCGTTTGGGGCATCATGATCGCTTTCTTCCAGATTGGTCATCATGGCTCTGCGGACTTGACGGTTGTCGCTCCGGGTATTGCCATGGCTCTTATCACTACGGTGGCTGGCCTTTTGGTGGCAATACCTGCCTCTGCCGGGTATAATTACTTTACCTCTAAAAATGGAAGTAATGAAACTTCGTATTACAACTTTGGATCGCAAGTTTTGAGCTTGTTCAAGAGAGGTGACATGCTCGCTGTTGAAGGAGTTGCCGAGGAGGAAGCGTGAAACGCAGCCGCCGTAAGGACTTAAAGCAGGAACTCAACCTCACGAACATGATTGACATCGTGTTCGCCATCTTGATTGTGTTTATTTTGTGTGCACCGTTGATGAGCCAGGGCGTGAAGGTCAATCTCCCGCAGGTCAAGGCTCCGACGATGGAACAGCAGAAACTTTTGAAAGTTTCCATCACCAAGAATCTCGAAATTTTCATCGCCGATATGCAGGTGGACATGGAAAGCTTCGAGAGCATTTTCAAGTCGCTGTGGAACGGCGAAATGGCTGTGGTCATCAATTCGGACGAAGCAGTAAGTTACGGCTTTGTGATGAAGGTTGTGACGCTGGTACAAAAGCTCGGTGTAACGAAGCTCGGTTTCTTGACAATGACCCCAAAAGACGAACTGGTAAATGAAAAGAAATAGGGACCATATCCAATATTTCGAGACGGAAAACGATGGATCTTTATTCAAGATCATCGTGTGTGCTGTCGTGTTTCATTTGGCGGTTGTCGGGACTTTGATGGCTTTGCACAATATTGATTTGAGCAAGCCTGCCGAAGAAATTCCCGTGTTCGAAATGGTTCAAGTCGATGAACCGGTAAAGCAGCCGGTGGCTCATGCCCCGAAGCCGGAACCTGAACCGCAGCAAGCGCCGAAGGTGGAACCGCCTCCTCCGAAACAGCCCGAGCCGGTGCCGGAAACGACTCCTGAACCTGAACCCGCTCCAGAGCCGACTCCTGTGAAAACGCTAGAGCCGGAAGCTCCGCAAGTTCCTGAAGAACCTGCTCCCGAAGTGAAGCCGGATACGCCGGAACCTGTGCCTGTGCCGGAACCCAAGTCCGAAGAAAAGAAGCCGGAAGAAAAGGTCGAAAAGCCAAAGCCGGTTGAGAAGCCTGTTGAAAAGCCGGTGGAAAAGGTCGCGAAGAAAACGGTTGAAAAGAAGAAGGTCGAAAAGAAACCTGCGAAAAAGCCGAAGGATGACGACGACTTTGATATCGACGATTTGAATTTGCAGAAGTCGTTTGAATTGCCGAGCCTCAAGGCGGTAAATCCGATTGATATGGACCCGCTGATGCAGGTGTTCCTGGAACGCGCGAAGGCAAAAATCATGAGCAATTTCAATCCGCCAAATGGACTGACGATTAATCGTGATGCAAAAACGACGGTACAGTTTACAGTTGAACGTTCTGGTACGATTACTAGTGTGTTCCTCAAGCGTTCTTCGTCGAATAGCGCATGGGACCACTTGTCGATGCGTGCGGTGAAGATTTCGAAGTTGCCGGAACTCCCGCCGACGTACAAGGGTTCAAGTCTTGTGTTGCAATTTAACTTTACGCCGAACTAGAAAAAGGAGATGCCCGCCCTTCGACAGGCTCAGGGACCTGGCTGGGTGTAGCAAATTTAATATGAATAAAATAAAATTGCTTTTTGTGTTTGTTGCGATGGCGCTTGCGGTGCCTGCGTTTGCGGTGATTGATACGATTGCTGTGGATGTGGGAATTTCGGTATTCCAGACGATGCCGATTGGCGTTGTGCCTTTTGAAGAAAATGGAAACATCAAGTGGACAAATGAAGCTCCGCATTTGATTTTGACGCGTGATGCAAACCTCACGGGGCGTTTTGAAGCTGTGAGTTCGGATAAGTTTGACTTGGTGCTTTTTAGCAAGAAACGCGCTCGCCAGTACGTGACCGGCAATGCGACCAAGCTCCCGAACGGAAAAATCAAGCTTGATTGCTATCTGTATGCTTCCGAGACGAAGGACGTATTGCTTGGCGAAAGCTATACCGTGAAGCCTTATGACGTGCGTCAGGCGGTGCATTCGTTCTTTGACAAGGTCGTTTATCGCTTGTTCGGGGAACGCGGTGTCGCTTCGACAAAGCTTGCTTATGTTTCGAAAATCGATGGCGTGAAACAGGTCGTGATTTCGGATTACGATGGTTTCTCCCGTCGTCAGATTACGCGTGATTCTTCAATCAATATGATGCCGGTTTGGCAGAAGGGCAACAAGGGCCTTGTGTATGTGAACTTCCGCAAGCAACGCCCGAACCTTTACGCCATCACGTTTGGCGGCAAGGAAACTCCGCTCTTTACGCAGTTCAAGCAGACGTTTAGCCCGGCTGTAAACCCGAAGACCGGTGAACTCCTTTTCTCGGTGACGGAAGGTGCAAAGACGGAACTTTATCGCGGCGACATGAAGACCGGTTCTGCGCAGAAGTTCTTGCACTTGAAATCGAATCAGGTGAGCCCTTCTTGGAGCCCGTTTGCAAGCGAAGTGCTCTTTACGAGTGACCGTGGTGGCTCTCCGCAAGTGTACGCGGTAGGGAAGGATGGCACGGACGTGCGACGCATTACGTACATGGGCCATTACAATGAACGTGCAAGCTGGTCCCCAGAAGGGGATCGGATTGTCTACACGTCGATGGACGATGGCAAGATGAACATTTATACTTGCGCTCTTGATGGTACGGATATTATCCAGCTGACATCGAACGCGGGGAATAACGAACACCCGACTTGGTCGCCCGATGGCAAGCTGATTGCATTTGCAAGCGACCGCGGTGGCAATTATCAAATTTATATTATGCGTAAAGATGGAAGTGGCGTCACTCGTATTACGAATGGTGTCGAAAATACCGCACCGACTTGGTCCTGGTTCTTTGACGATAAAAAATTTAAATAGAGGAGTGAATTATGGGTAAGGTAATTAAACTCGCTTTGATGGGTACGGCTGTTGCACTCTTTGCTTGGGGTTGCAGCAAGGAAAAGCCTGAAACGGATCCGCAACCGCAGACGGCGCCGGAAGCTCCTGCGGATTCTACATTGAACCTCGATACGCTTGTGACGGATACGTTGAGCGCGGATTCTTTGGCACGCTTGGAAGCGGAACGCCTTGAAGCAGAACGTGCACGCTTGGAAGAATTGATCAACCGCATCATGCTCGAAGATGTTTACTTTGACTATGACCGCTCCGAATTGACCGAAAATGCAAAGCGCTTGCTTGCGCAAGTGGCTGAAATTCTGGTCAATGAAAATCGCTTTATCGTGACGGTCGAAGGTCATACGGATGCTCGCGGTACTGAAGACTACAACATTTCTCTGGGCGCTCGCCGCTCGACGGTGGTGCGTGAGTTCTTGATTGCGTACGGCGTGGATGCCAACAGGCTTGTTTCGGTAAGCTATGGCAAGGAACGTCCGAAGGTGCAGGGAACTGACGAAACGGCGTATTCCAAGAATCGCAGAGCTCATTTCCGCGTGTCCATTGATCAATAGTTTGGGGAGGATTTGATTGTGAATTTGAAGTCTTTATCTCTTGGCGTTGTTTTGGCTTCGTTTGTGCTTTCGGGGTGCAGTAGCATTACGATGTTGCGCACAAAAGAAATGCGTGCAGTCGGAGACGATGTCATTGCCAAAAATGACTCGGCGTACAAGGCTCTTTCTGCTGAAAATGCATCGCTCCGTGCAGAACTCGATAGCGTGAAGGCGCAGCTTGATGCTTCTGCAGTGGCGCAAAAGCGCTTGCAGGCCGAAGTGACGGTGCTTTCGAATCGCATGAGTGAAGAAACGGTCCGTCGCGATACGCGTCAGGAAGAAATCATCTACCGCTTGGATTTGCTACTTGGCAAGTCTGACAAGATTTTGGCAAAGAAGGTGGTGGTGAACAACGGCGTGGCTAGCGCTGTGATGGAACCGGACGCCAATGCAGAAAAGATGATTGAAGCGGAAACGATGTTCAATGCCGCTCATTCGGATTATCACCGAGGTGAATACAAGCTTGCGTACAATGGCTTTAAGCAGGTTTATGAGCTTGTGAAAAAGGGCGAAATGGCGGAAGGCGCTCTCTACTGGATGTCGCTTTGTTTGATTGAAGCGAATCAGGCGGCAAAGGCAAAGACGCTCCTCACGAATCTCGTGGATTCTAATCCGAATGGGATGAAGGCTTGCGCGGGCATGTATAAGCTTGCTTCGATTTACGGCAATGAATGCAATCTGGACCGTAAAAAGCAGTATTTGCAGATGATCCTTTCGAACAATACGTGTGCTTCGACTCCAGAACTGGAGCAGGCCGCGATTTCGTTGCAGGAAATGCTTGACTTTAAGTCTCCGGATGGGCGCTCGGCAACGGAAATTTGCAGAGAGCAGATGCGATAAATACGAAAAAAGCCGGCTGGGAGCCGGCTTTTGTAATTGCTTGGACCCTATCGTTCGCCTTGCGGCTCCTCCAGGGTGACAAAATTTTTTAATCGTCGCGGGCGTCTGGGTTGAAACGCTTGACGGTCGCACCGATCTTAGCCATCTTAGCTTCGAAATCTTCGTAACCGCGGTCGAGGTGGTAAATACGGCTGATGGTCGTTTCACCTTCGGCAATGAGACCAGCGAGAACGAGAGCAGCGCTTGCGCGGAGGTCGGAACCCATGATGTCTGCACCTTCGAGCGGGAGACCGCCCTTGATTGTAGCGGTGTTGCCGTTCAGCTGGATAGATGCGCCCAAGCGTTCGAGTTCAGCGATATGCTTGAAACGGTCGTTATAAACCGTGTCTTGCACGAGGCTGTTCCCTGGAATGGAGAGGAGCGTTGCCATGAACGGGGCCTGCATATCGGTCGGGAATCCCGGGAACGGGAGCGTCACAAGGCTCATCGGCTTGAGTTCCTGCTGGCGGGCATCGACTTCGGCCCAGTCGGCACCGACGTTCACCTTGCAACCGATTTCACGGAATGCGTCGAGCGTAGAGGCGATGTGTTCCGGAATGATGCGAGTGACTTTCACGCGGCCGCGCGTGATGGCGGCGGCGCAGAGGAACGTGCCTGCTTCAATGCGGTCCGGGATGGTGACGCCTGTACCCGGGCGGAGCGATTCGACGCCCTGGACGGTAAGGGTGCGCGTTCCGCGGCCCTGGATTTTGGCGCCCATGCTTGTGAGGAAGTCGATGAGGTTGTCAATTTCGGGTTCGAGGGCGGCATTCTGCAAGACGCTCACGCCCTTGGCAAGTGTTGCTGCCATCAAGACGTTGACTGTTGCACCGACGCTAGAAATCGGGAAGTTGAAGTTACCACCGGGGAGGCGGCCTTCGCATGTGGCTTCGACATAGCCGTGAGTGACGGTAATCTTTGCACCGAGCGCTTCGAGACCTTTGAGGTGCAGGTCAACGGGGCGCGGGCCCCAGGCGCATCCGCCGGGGAGCGAAACGCGGCAACGTCCGAATCTGGCGACGAGAGGGCCGAGCACGTAGAAGCTTGCGCGCATGGTCTTCACAAGTTCATACGGAGCTTCGAGATGGTCTACACCGCGGGTGTCGATTCTCAGGACGTGGCTTCCGCCGTTGATGTGGCAACCGATCACGCGGAGCACATCGGACATGGTCTTCATGTCTTTCAAGTGCGGAACGTTTGTGATTTCAGAAACGCCATCGGCGAGGAGCGCTGCAGCCATCACGGCAAGCACGGCGTTTTTGGCACCAGAAATTTCAACTTCACCATTGACCGGTGCTTTCACTTGCGGAACAATAAACTGATCCATATAAATTAAACCTCTTTATTTTCTTTTTGTTCGATGGCATTATGAACGACACGAGTCTGTGCGATAAAGTCGTGTAACGCTCTCTTTTGCGGATCGATAAGGACAATCAGGTAACCCAGACCATAAAAAATGAGTGTCGCTTGCGTGACGATGCTTGCCACAAAGCGGAAAAATGAGAAAGCCCAAGAGAGCTTTTCGCCATTTGCCATTTCGACATGAATGCGCAAGAGCTTTTTGCCCGGTGTGGCGCCCCAAACCGCGTGGAAAACGATAAAGTAAATTGCCTGTACAACGCTCCAAATCGTAAAGAACGTGGACATTCCGGGGAGTTCGAGCGCCTTGGAAACGAGTTCCGTGGAGGCGGGGTTGTCGATGTACTGGTTTACGATTTCGGAAACGGCGTTCAAGTCCAGCATTCCTGCCAAACTCATGACGTAAAGGAACAACGCACCGACTATAGAAAGAATTAAGTTGTCTATAATAAACGCGTTCGCGCGTACAAAAAATCCTGCGTAGCGTTTACGGTTTAGCTTGCTCTGGAGAAGCGTTTCAATCGTCTGCTTGAGGAGTTCTTCTTCGGTTGGCTCCGGGGGTTCGCTTGCTTCGGGAAAATCCTTCCATGCTTTCCAATTAGTTTCGCCGGAGTGCCAGACTAAAGTTTCGTCTTTTATCTTGCCTTCGTTGACAAAATCTCTAATTTCATCGATAGAATAAGGACCTTGACGCCTATCCCCGTCGGTGATTGATGTATCGATATAAAACCATTTCATGTTGAGGAATAATTTAGTAAAAAGTTCGCAAGCCGAATTTTCGAAAAAATCCTAAATTTACAGGTTATGATGATGTTTAAAATTGGTCAGCGCTACGTAAGCCAAGCCGAACCTACCCTGGGGCTTGGTATTGTATCTGAAGTTCAGGGCCGTACTGTTAAAATTTTGTTCCCGTCTATCGGTCAAGCTCGTATTTACAGGACCGATGAAGCTCCGATTGAACGTTTTGTTTTGCAAGTGGGTGAAACCGTCAAGAGCGAAAAAGGTGTCTCCTTCGTGGTGGACTCCGTTCGCGAAGATGCGGGTATCATGGTTTATGTCGGGCGTAATGGCAAAGAGATGAAGGAATCCGAGCTGAGCTCGAAGATTTCGACCGCTCGACCGGCAGTGCTGTTTAAGGCCTTGGCTGATGACGAAGTTTGCTCGTCACGTGATTTTTTGCGTCATGAAGATGCGATGGAAATGTATTACAAGTGGACGTCTTCGCCGGTTCGTGGCATGATTGGCCCGCGTGTGAACATGATCCCGCATCAGTATTACCTTTGCTACCGTGCCTGCTCTAGCTCGACGCTCCCGAGGCTTATGCTTTCGGACGAAGTGGGCTTGGGTAAGACGATTGAAGCGGGCATGATTTGGCATGCTCTCAAGTCGAGAGGCCGCATCCAGCGTACGCTCGTGATTGTTCCGGAAACGCTGAAGCACCAGTGGATGATTGAAATGAAGCGCCGTTTCAACCAGCTCTTTACGCTGGTGGACGAAGGCTACATCCGTGGCTTGTTTGTGGGTGTCGCAAAAGACGAGACGAAGCCCAATCCGTTCATGCAGAGTAATGACATCATCGTGTCCATCGACTTTTTGATGGCTCAGCCTGCATTGATTGAAGACCTCTTGAAGACGAACTGGGATATGACCATCATCGATGAAGCACACCATCTGGTGTGCGAGGATGGTTTTACGAGCCACGAGTACATGCTCGCAAATAGGGTGATTGGTCGCTCTAAGGGTGTTTTGCTTTTGACCGGTACGCCCTTGCAGCTCCATCCGGAATCGCAGTTCAACCGTCTCAAGATGCTCGACCCGGTGCGCTTTGCAGACTATAACGATTTTATCAAGGACCAGGAAGCTTACCTCAAGCTTGTGCGAGATTTAAATAAGCTTCCGACCGACCCGAACCACCACATGAGCTGGGACGACTTGTACGAATGCGTTCCGAAGAACTCGCAAATTCGCCCGTGGCTGGAACAGGAAAATTCAAAGTCGATGACCGCAGGCGAATGGATGCGCCGCATTGTCGATGGCATGGGTACGGGTTCTGTGGTGTTCCGCAATACGCGTAAGGGCGTGGGCGGATTCCCGAAGCGTGTGCTCGATGAAATTCCGCTCGAACCGAATCCGGCTTACCGTGAAATGGTGGATGTCGCTGCCGACCGCGACTTGGAAGCATCGACCGACATTCAGGAAAATGGCCTCCTCTGCACGAGGTTCTCCGACGCATGGGCGATGGACGAACGCTTTGTGTGGCTTAAGGGATTCCTCAAGGAATACAAGAACGAAAAGGTTTTGCTGATTTGCGAATCCATCCAGGTGGTGCAGGCACTTGAAACTTTGCTCCTTGAATTCTTGGGCGAAGGTGCGTTTGTGATGTTCCACGAAGATATGAGCATCATGGCGCGTGACAAGGCTGCGGCAAACTTCAGCAAGCCCGATGGCGCAAACTTGCTCATCGCTTCTGAAATTGGTTCTGAAGGCCGTAACTTCCAGTTCTCGCATCACTTGGTCTTGTTCGACTTGCCGCTTGATGCCGCTCTTGTGGAACAGCGTATTGGCCGCTTGGACCGCATTGGTCAGGACAAGGACATCATCATCCACGTGCCGTACGTGAAGGGCTCTGGCCAGGAAGTGATGTTCCGCTGGTACAACGAAGGTTTGAATTCGTTTGGCGCTCCGCTCATGAGCGGTGGTGAACTCTTCCTCAAGTACACGGAATCCTTGATTGAAGCTTTGGCAACGCCGCGCGCTAGCCTTGAAAACTTTGTGAAGAACGTCATCCCGCAGGTCAAGAAAGACTGCGAGCAGATGCGTAAGCATATCGAAAACGGCCGTGACCGCTTGCTGGAATTTAACTCCCGCAATCCTGAAAAGGCAAAGGAAATCACGGACGAAATTCGTGAACTTGATGCCGAGCCGGAACTCAAGAATCTCGTGTTTGATTCCTTGATGAATCGCGGACTCGATGTTGAAAAGAGCTCTGTGCAGGATTGCTTCCTCATTACGATGGGACCGCAGGTTGAAGCGGGCTCTGTGCCGGGCATGCCTGATTTGGCAATGGCTGCGGCGAGTGCTGGCGGTGGCCGCGTGAATAGCCAGACGGATCTCTGTGGCGAAGGTAGTGGAGAAGGTGACGGCGATGGTCGCGTGAGCGGTGGCACTTGCATGACGGTCACGTTCGATCGCGATGTCGCGATGACGCACGACGATATTGAATTTATCAGCTTGGACCATCCGCTGGCTCAGGGCGTGTTCGATTACGAAACGAGCTTTGGTCGTGGAACGGTGTCTTGTGCCATTTGGCCGAACTCCGGTTTGCGTGGGCTCATGATGCAGTACAACTTTGCTGTGGAACTCCCGGTGTCCGAAGAATGGGGCTGTGCCGATATTGCAGGGCCGAAGTATTTCAAGGTGTTGGTGAATGCGAAGGGCGAAAACATGTCCGAACATTTCGATGCGCTTTCGAATGCGGCGCTCAAGGATGTTGGTGTTCCGCAGGGCAATGCGGCTGTCGATATGACGCTCCGTTACTTTGCTAAGGATGGTCTTGCTAAGGCTCGCTTGATTGTGTCTGAACAGGCTAAGAAATATGCTGAAGAAGCGGCGAATGCCGTGGAAGCGCGTTCGGAACAGGAATACCAGCGCATGAACCATTTGCTCTCGATGCGTGGCAAGGCGGGTACGAGCGAAGCTTTGAAGCAGCTTCGCAAGAACGTGCAGGAACGCAAGAAAATTGTGGCTAATCCGCAGCTCCGCCTTGATGCCATTCGCTTGGTGGTGTGCAAGTAAACTATTGACTAATAACTAACGACTGAAAAATGAGTGAATTAAGAAAGAACATTTTAGATGAAGCTCGCCGCGTGGTGGTGAAGATTGGTTCTCGCATTCTCGTGGATTCCGAGCGTGGTGGCGTTCGTACGCGTTACATCCAGAAGCTAGCGGATTCCGTGGCTCGCTTGATGGATGCAGGCAAGGAAGTCGTCATTGTCACGAGTGGCGCTGTGGGTACGGGCATGGCTGAACTGGGTTACGCTCAAAAGCCGACCGTGCTTGCCGAAAAGCAGGCTTGCGCTGCCGTGGGTCAGATTGACCTCATGTACGCTTATCGCGAAATGTTCCGCTGGGTGCAACTCTCCGTCGGTCAGATTCTCTTGTCTGCAGAAGACTTCCGCGACCGCGCGCGTTACAAGAATTTGCAGAACACCATCAAAGCAATGCTTGCACGTAAGATTGTTCCGATCATTAACGAGAACGACTCCTTGGCCGTTGCCGAAATCAAGGTGGGCGATAACGACAAGCTTTCAAGCGATGTGGCGCTGTTCCTCGATGCTGACTTGCTCCTCATCTTTACGGATGAAGATGGCTTGTTCGATGACAATCCGAAGAAGAATCCGAACGCTCGCTTGTTGAACTTTGTTCCTGAAATCACGCCTGCGATTTTGGCTTTGGCCGGAAAGCCCGGCGAAGCCGGTTCCGCTGTCAGTACTGGCGGCATGAGGAGCAAGCTCGAAGCCATTCGCAATGTGACGAAGAGTGGCGCGAATGCATTCCTCGCTAGCGGTATGAAGGTCCTCCCGCATCAGGTGTTCTTTGAAAATGCAACAGGAACTTTGTTCGCAGGCTCCAAGAAAAAACTCAATAGCCGTCAGCGCTGGCTGAGTTTCATTACGACGCCGCGTGGAAGCGTGATTGTCGATGAAGGTGGCGTGAAGGCTTTGCGTGAAAATCATTCGAGCTTGTTGCCGGTTGGCGTGATTGCGGTACAGAAGCATTTTGACAAGGGCGACTTGATTGAAGTCCAGGACGAAAAGAAGAATCCTGTGGCGCGCGGTGTCGCTGGTTTTGATAGCGAAACGCTCAAGCTTGTGCTCCGCAAGAAGACTGCCCAAGTGCACGAAATCTTGGGCAAGAATGTTCCGGATGAACTTATCCACAAGAACGACTTGGTTGTATTCTAATTAGGTGACTTTAGACCGCTTTAGACAAAAGGATCAAACGTATGGCTGAAGATCAGAATGTCGAAGAACTGGCCGAAGAATCGGCGGAACTCCCGAAAGTTGAAAGTAGGGAAGACCTGGCTCGTATTATACAGGCGCTCGTCTTTGCGTCTCCGGATGTCGTGACGCTCAAGAAGCTTCGCGAAATTCTCGGCGATTTTTTGGATGCTCGTTCTGTGGCGGATGCGCTCATTACCGCGAACGATTCTTTGAACAAGATTCAGTCTCCGTTTGAAATTGTGGAACAGGCGGGCGGTTACCGCTTTAGAACACGTGCAAAGTATTATCCGTGGGTGCGCAAGCTCTTCCCGGAAGCAAATGCCCGCAGGCTTAGCCAGGCGGCTCTTGAAACGCTTGCCGTGATTGCTTATCAGCAGCCGATTACAAAGGCCGCGATTGAACAGGTTCGTGGCGTTTCGTCTGCGGATGGTCCGATCCGTAACTTGCTTGACAAAGGCTTTATTACTTTGGGTGCAAGAGCCGAAACTGTTGGTAACCCTTATACTTACGTGACCACGCAGGAATTTTTGAAATACTTTGGTATCAATCGCATTCCAGAAGACTTGCCGCGTTTGCGCGAATTCAGTGAACTTTTGGAAGCGGGCGCTTTGGTGCCGCAGTACTCCAAGCCTGATAACGCTCCGGAAGAACCGACTCCGCTCGAAGAATCGACTGATCAGATTGAATTGTCTATGGGAGATGCTTAATGGCCGTTACTCCGTTGATGCAGCAATATTACGAAATCAAGAAAGAAAATCCTGGCTGCATTTTGTTTTTCCGCATGGGCGACTTCTTTGAGCTTTTTGAAGATGACGCTGTAATCGCCTCGAAAATTTTAGGTTTAACGCTCACGAGCCGCAATAACGGTGCCTCCGGTGCAACGCCTTTGTGCGGGTTCCCGCACCACGCTGCCGAACGCTATGTGCCAAAGATGGTGGCTGCCGGCTACCGCATCGCCATTTGCGAACAGGTCGAAGACCCGAAACTTGCAAAGGGCATTGTCAAGCGCGACATTGTTGAAATCATCAGCGCCGGCACGGCGATGAACGAAGAAAACCTCAATGCGAAAGAGGCGAATTACCTTTGCGCTTATGTGCCTGCGACAAGTGATGATGGCAAGGGCGGAAACGGAGATGTGGCTGCGTTTGCGATTGCTGATGTGACGACGGGTTATTTGGCGACGTGCCGTAGCAGTGTGCAGGCTTTCGAATGCGAATTCAGCCGTCGCATGCCCAAGGAAATCGTGATTCCCGAAGGGAC
Organism: Fibrobacter sp. UWB13; assembly: GCF_900177805.1. Taxonomy (NCBI): domain Bacteria; kingdom Pseudomonadati; phylum Fibrobacterota; class Fibrobacteria; order Fibrobacterales; family Fibrobacteraceae; genus Fibrobacter; species Fibrobacter sp. UWB13. Next base: position 260,045 of record NZ_FXAX01000001.1, read on the forward strand.
GACGATTCCATCTGCGATTATGGACTTGATCAAGGCCGAAAACGTCTTGGTCACTGAACTCCCGGCGATTTTGTTTGCAGAAGACCAGGCAAAGGATGTGCTCTTTACGCACTTCAAGGTCGAAGCGCTCGATGGCCTTGGCTTGGATGGCCGCGTTTTTGAAACGTCCGTGACGGGTGCTTTGCTCCAATATTTGATCAACCAGAAAAAGTCCGAACTGTCGCACTTTACGACGCTCGAGATTTTGAATCTGGACGATTACATGACGCTCGATCCGAGCACGCTTCGCAATTTGGAACTCGTTCGTCCGCTGAATGCTGACGATTATTCCAGCACGCTTTGCTCGGTACTTGACTTTACGGTGACGGCAATGGGTGGGCGTACGCTCAAGGACTGGGTGAGCCATCCGTTGATTGCTGTGGACCGCATCCGAGAACGCGAAGAAGCGGTGGGCGAACTTGTCCAGAATCCTGTGGCGCTTGATGAACTCAAGGAATCCTTGACGTCGATTCTCGATATGGAGCGCTTGATGGGCCGTGTCGGTAGCGGTCGTGCAAATGCGCGTGACCTCGCGGGAATGGGACGTTCTCTTTCGCAGGCATCAAAGGTCGCTGACGTTTTGGAAGGCTTGCATGCGCCGCTTTTTGAAGGTCTACGCGAAACGTTGAATGCAGCAAAGGGCCGTGGCGAAGACTTGCTCAAGTACTTCAATGATGACTTGCCGATGACCGTGCGCGAAGGCGGTATGATCCGCCCGGGTGCAAGTTCAGAACTTGATGCGATGAACGAGGACATCAAGGAACGCCGTGAATGGATTGCTTCGTTGGAAGGACGTGAACGCGAACGCCTCGGAATCCCGTCATTGAAGGTCGGTTACAACCGCGTGTTCGGTTACTACATCGAAATCACGAAGGCGCAGATGGCTAAGGCCACGCAGCCGATTCCGGACGAGTACATCCGCAAGCAGACAACGGTGAACGGCGAACGCTATATCACGCCTGAGATGAAGGAATGCGAATCCGTCATCAGCAATGCTGAAGTCAACATCCATGCGCTAGAATACAAGATTTTCTGCGAACTTCGCGAACGCGTGAACAGCTGGCGTGCCGAACTCCAGGGCATTGCCGATGCGATTGCCCGAGTCGATAGCTTGTACAGCTTTGCCCGCGCGGCCCGCAAGTACAATTACGTTTGCCCGGAAGTTTTTGAAGGGACGGGTATTGAAATTCGTGGCGGTTTCCATCCGGTGATTGTTGCGGTGAACCCCGATTTGAACTTTGTCCCGAACGATGTTACGCTCTCGCCGGACGGTACGCGACTGATGCTCATTACAGGTCCGAACATGGCCGGTAAATCGACGTACTTGCGCCAGACGGGGCTTATTGTGCTCATGGCGCAGATTGGCTGCTTTGTGCCGGCTGAAAGTGCGCGCATTGGCGTGGTGGACCGCATCTTTACGCGTGTGGGCGCTAGCGACCGCTTGAGCCGTGGCCTCAGTACGTTCATGGTCGAGATGATCGAAACGGCGAATATCCTCCGCAATGCGACGCCGCATAGCCTTGTGCTGCTCGATGAAATCGGTCGCGGTACGAGTACGTTTGACGGCCTCTCGATTGCGTGGGCGATTGTCGAGACGCTCCACAGCGAGCCTGCCCGCATGGCGCTCACGCTGTTTGCAACGCACTATCACGAATTGACGGGGCTTGTGGAATCGCTGGAACACGCCGGGAACTTCCAGGTTGCCGTGCAGGAAAAGGGCGACAAGCTCACGTTCTTGCATAAGATTCTAGAAGGCGCTTGCGATTCAAGCTATGGTATTCACGTCGCTGAGATGGCGGGGCTCCCACCTAACGTGGTGCGCCGAGCTCGCAAGATTTTGCTCCGTTTGGAAAAGCAGAAGATTGACCCGAGCGACGAGGCGCAAAACAAAAAAATCAAGGCGCAGCCGCAGATGGACTTGTTTGCACCGCCAGACGAGAACACGCTCTTGCTCAAGGATGAAATTCGCAGGCTCAAGCCCGAGGAAATGACCCCGATGCAAGCGCTGCAACGCCTCATGGACCTGAAGGAAAATTACGGGAAATAGAAATTAGTCAATGGTCTTTAGATAAATGCAGCGAAACTGCAATAATAAAACTACTGACTAATGACTAAGAACTAACAACTAAAATATGATTGATTTCGCGGCTTTAATGAACTTTGCTTTTGAAAATCGGCTCTACGAGTCCGAGGTTCATGGCATTGAGCATTGGCATCAGGTGGAGTACAATGGGCTCCTCCTGGCGAAAAAGACTGGCGCCGACATTGACGTAGTGCGCTTGTTTGCGATTTTCCACGACTCGCAGCGTTTGGATGATGCGTACGACCGTGAACATGGTGCACGCGGCGCAGAATTTGCACAGCGCTGTCGTGAAGAAAAGCGCTTTGAGCTGGACGATGAGCGCTTTGGCTGGCTCTATGATGCTTGCCGCCTCCACACGATTCAGCCGCGTACAGGAATTGTTACGATAGACACGTGCTTTGATGCGGACCGTCTGGATTTGGGCCGTGTCGGGTTCCCGCTGAATCCCCAAAAGATGGCGACGGAATGGGGTGCAAAAATAGCCCAGAAGTCTCTCACTTCGGGCTATTCCGTATTCCACATGCGCGAGTGGATCCGCAAATTGGTGCTTTAATTATTCCTTAATTGCCTGGAACGTGCAGCTGATTTCGACGGCGACATTCTTCGGGAGTGTCGAAACGCCGACTGCCGTACGGGCGTGCTTTCCATTTTCTCCGAGAATCTGTACAGCGAGTTCGCTAGCGCCATTCAGTACAATCGGCTGGTCGTGGAAATCGTTTGCGGATTGCACAAAACCCTGGATCTGAACGAGGCGGAGTGTTTCGCCGGCTTTCAACTGCGTAAGGGCGGCGGCAATGTTGTTCAAGAAGCAAATCTGTGCGGCTTCCTTAGCTTTTTCCACAGAAATCTGGTTCGGGACGACGCCTGTAAAAGCGGAAAAGTCGCCCTTTACAGACGGCAACTGCCCAGAAACAATAATCGTATCGCCAAAGCGCGTTGCCGGGACATAAGCGGCAACTGGTGCGGGGCAGGCGGGGAGCGTCAGCCCCAATTCTTGGAATTTAGAGACAATTTGACTCATGTAATCTCCTTGTTTTTGCGCCTTTAATATACAATAATTGAGATGCGTTTGGAGCGTTTATGTCTCGCTAATTAAAACCCGCACACGTTTTTGTGTGCGGGTATATTTTAAGGCTATTAGTGGCGATTACTTCTTCTCGACTAATTCCGTGGCGAGCTTCTTCATTCCGTTGAAGTCCCACTTGCCGCTTCCGAGCTTCGGGATGGCTTCAACGCAGAACACGGAACCCGGCTGCATGAGTGGCGGGATGCCTGACTTGCGGAGGCTTCTCGAAATTTCTTCGGTGTCGAGCGTTGCGTCGCCCTTGACGAGGAGCACGATGCGTTCGCCCTTCACAGAATCTGGAACGGCGGTGATGGCGAATTCGTGGTCGCCCATGATGCCCGTTTCTGCAATGCGGAGTTCCACAGCAGTGAGCGAAATCATTTCGCCGCCGAGTTTTGCAAAGCGGCTGTAGCGGCCGAGAATCTTGACGAAGCCGTCTTCGGTGATGGTACACTTGTCTCCGGTCTTGTACCAGCGGCGACCATCCACTTCAAAAATGACGGCATCAGTTTTAGCTTCATCGCGGAGGTAACCCTTCATCACTTGCGGGCCTGTGATGACGAGCATGCCTTCTTCACCCGGAGCCAAGAATTCGTTTGTCTCGGGGTTAATAATGGCGCCTGTTGAACCAGGGACAACCATGCCGATGCTCGAGTGGTCGCAGCACTTTTCCATCGTCAAGAAGTCATCCAGCAAAACGTTCGGAGCATTGAGCGTGGCAAGCGGCGTGAGTTCCGTACAGCCGTAGCCTTCGTAGATGTCCTTGCCGAACTTGAGCTTGAAGGTCTCGCGCATTTCGGGGCGGAGCTTTTCTGCACCGGCAATCACGTAGCGCAAAGAGTCGAGGCACATCGGGTGTACCCAGCGGTTGATGGCGATGGCGCGGAGGAACGTCGGGGTGCCCATGAGGATGGTTGCCTTGTATTCGGCGCACACGCGAGCAAGCGTCTTGATGTCAGTTGGGTCGGGACAGAGCACCATCGGTACACCGTCCAAAAGCGGCATCATGAACGTCATCGTAAAGCCGAACGAGTGGAAGAGCGGGAGGAGGGAAGTCATCACGTCGGTGCGGCAAAGCCTGATGACGTGGTCTCCTTGCTGGGCGTTGGAAATCACGTTCTTGTGCGTGAGTTCTACACCTTTCGGCGTACCTTCAGAACCGGAACTGAACAAGATAACGGCATCATCGGTTAACTTAGATGTGGTGAACCAGAAATCTCTCAAAAGCTTCTTGGGGAATGTAAGGACGATGAACGATTCGAGCAGGCGGCAGAAGGTACTGATTTTCTGTTCTTCTTCGTCGATGTAGAACATCTGGCATTTTTCGGCAAGCTGCTTGAAGTCCGGGTTCTTGCCGCAGAGCTTGTCAAAGAAGGCTCGGGACGTGACAATTGTCGAAAGTTCAGCCTTGTCAATGCAGCCGATAAGCGTGTCGACGGGCGAGGTGTAGTTCAAGTTGACCGTCGTCTTTCCGCAACCGAGGATGGACATAATGCCGAGGGCTGCGTCGCGGCTTGTGGGGAGCATGAAGCCTACATTTTGGTCATTCTTGGTGAGCGACTTGATTTTTTTGCCGAAGTAGTGGCAGAGGCGAATCATCTCGTAGCCGTTCACGTGGCGGCCGGCAGGGTCAATCAAGATTGGGCGGGAGCGGCGCTTGCGCATGGCGCGGTACCAGAGCGGAATGATACTTGCGGAATGGTCCATAGCCATGTTCCAAATATCCGTGCCCAAGTTTTGCAGATCCTTGCGGATGACGTTTTCGGGCGTGGTGGCGGGCATGGCCTTGCCAAAGCCTACGCTGATGACGCGGTTGAAATACTGCGGACGGTTCACGCATTCGGAGGCGTGGCTGTAGCGGCTGCCCCAGAGACCTTGTATGTAGAACGGGACGAGCTGAGCGTTAGTGCCTTCAATTGCCTTGCTGTAGTCGAGCGAGAACTTGGAAACAAATGGCGTCTTGGAAACTTCGCCTTCGGGGAAGATGACCACCGCTTCGCCCTTCAATAGCGCCTCGTGGATTTTTTCCATGGCTTCGCTGGGGTCGCGGCGGTTGATGTTGATGACCGACTTGCCGTGAGAGAACCAGCGCAAGTACCAATCTGCAAACGTGTTCCTGTTGCTTGCGATGAGGAGCGTGCGCGGAGAGGCCATCTGGAGCACGGCCCAGTCGATGAAGCTAAAGTGCGGACCCACCAAAAGGAGCGGGCCGGATTCGGGCATGTTCTGGATGCCGTGGACCTTGACCTTATAGCGGAACACGTATGAGAATGCAAAGCGGAGCCCGGCGCGGAGGAGCGTCATCGGGGTGCGCTTGAGCGTGAACACGAACGTGAGGGCGAGGATTACGGCGAGGAAGAACATCTGCTTGTGGAGGCTGAGTTCGGTCATGAGGAAGAGGATGACTTGGAAGCCGAGCAAGATGAACAGGAAGCTCATCTGAATCATGAACGAAACGGCGTGGATGCGGCCAGATGTGTCTGGGCGTGTGACGTTTTGGATGACCGTGCGGAGGATGACGAATGCGGAGCCTGCCCAGAAGGCGATGAATGCGTAGAGGAACGCAAGGACGTACTGGTTATTGATGAATGGCGTTATAATCATCGTGATGGAAGACGCAATGGCGGCAAGCGGGATAAGGCCTGTTTCCACGAAGTTCTTGGAGGACTTGGCTGCGCTGATAGCGCCAATGACGTAACCGATTCCGGTGAAGATGAACGTCCACTGGAAAAGTGTCGTGCTTTGCGTGCCCGTCATGTTCTGCGAAATCATGATGAGGAACTGCGTCACGCTCCAGAAAGCGGCAATACCGAGCATCGAGAGCTTGAGCATCGGGTTCGACCAGGTCGAAGAGAAATTGCGCATGGGGGAGCGAAGCTTCACGAACTTGTTCTGCTTGCAGATGCGAATGCAGAACGACGAAATTGCAGCGAAAAGTCCAACAGCGGAGAGGATGAATGGGAGGAGCGAGTAGCTAATGGTCGAGCTGTCGTTCGGACTGTAGTCAAACGTGAGGAAGGATATAATTGTGATACCGAGCGCCATGAAAATCAAGTGCTTGGCGTTGATTTTCACGAGGTCGTTCCCGTCGGTGATTTCTTTCATGAGGCCGATTTTTGCCGGATTGAAAATCGAGAGGAAAATGCCGTACAGGAACAGGAATGCAAATGCGCCAAAGTCGAGTCTATCGCCAAAGAAGAATGCGATGAGCAAAACGGAGATTGCCATGCCGATGGAGGTCCAACCCATGACTTTGCTCTTGGGGAAACGGCCGGCGAAGTAACTTGCCACATGCATCATGATGATGCTCGGCGAGAACATGGCGAACTGAAGTAGAAGGCTCAGCCAGAAAAACCGTGCACCCTCGGAGTTGAAGGTTATCCATCTTTGGAAGTGGATGAATAAACCCAGTTGCATAAAAGATGTTAAAAATACAGCTATGTAATAGGGAACTTCGCCAGGGCAAGTAGTACGTTTCATATAGGTTGTTTAGTATAAAAATTGTTCAAAAATGCGAGGTAAATATAGTAATGATTAGAGGGGGTAAAAAAAGCGATGCCCGCGCGGTGGCGGGCATGATACTAACGACCAATGGCTGATGACCATTGACTAAAGACTATTGACTAACAACTACTTCTTAAACACTTTATAGAAGCAGAATGCGCAGAGCCCGATGATGGCGCCCCAAGCGCAAATCATGAAAACGAGTCCGCCTGTAGTGAATTCAGCGTCCATTTTTTAGCCCTCCATGTTTTCGTCAGAGTTACCGATTTCCATCTTCTTGATGCTCTTGCTGCGGCCCTTTTCTGCGGGACCACCCTTGCGCCAGGCATAGGCGATGGCGAGGTTCAAAAGCAAGAAAAGCACGAGCAAGAATCCGCGGAATGCCCACGTGAATCCGATTTGCGGGAACGTGTGTCCGAGGAATGTGACCGTTGCGTTCGGGTCCACGTTGCTAAGCGTGATGAACGGGAGACCGTCCGTGAGTGTGAACGAAACTAAGAGCACAATCAGGTAAATCGGGCAGACGTAAAGAATAATTGGGCGGAGGAAGCGCGGGAGCTTGAGAAGCGAGCCATCGTTCATGGTGGCAAAAGCTTCATTTTCGCCCGGTTCCACAACCACTTCGGTTGGGAGGTCGCCATTTTCCTGGGCTTTCTTGGCGTTGCGGCGTCCGAGCACGAGGCTAAAGAGAACGGCCTGGATCATGCCCACGAACACGATGAGGTACGTACCGCCCCAGAAGTCGAGTTCATCGACGGTGCCTGCGGCGAGGCCGAAAATAGCGGTGAGGCTACCGATAAAGGTAATCGTGCTGACCGTCGTGACGGACTTTTTACGCGTAAACTTGAGGTCGTCTTCGCAGAAGCTGATGAGCGGCTGGATGATGGAAATGGCGCTCGTGATGCCTGCAAAGAAGAGCATCGTGAACCAAACCGTCTGAAGCACGCCACCGAACGGGAGCGTTCCGAAAACGTAAGGCATCGTCTGGAATCCAAGACCGAACGTGCCGAGCTTGGCGCATTCTTCGATGTTTGCGCCTGCGATAAGCACTGCCATCGGGATCACGACCGTACCACCAATAATCACTTCGGCAAATCCGTTCGTTGCGCTTGCCGTGAGCGAAGAAAGCACGAGGTCTTCCTTTGGCTTGAGGTAGCTTGCGTAGCAGAAGATGATGGCCATACCGAGGCTCATCGTGAAGAACACCTGGCCTGCAGCGGCCATCCATACCTTCGGGCTAGCGAGCTCCGAGAAATCTGGGTTCCACATGAAGGCAAGTCCCTTGCCGATGCCTGGGAGCGTGAGCACGCGGACCACAAGCACAAGGCCCAAAATCAAGAGGATCGGCATGCAAATCTTGTTGGCGCGTTCAATGCCCTTGCGCACACCGAACGAAAGCACAATCATGTTCGCGATAAATGTAATGAGGAAGAAGATGATGGCGACCGGGATGCCTCCGACGCAAGTCTTGAGCATAATGTAATTGCCGAAGAATTCCGTCATTTTTTCCGGCCCCTGCGCGACAACGTCCATCAACGTGCCTGTTGCCGAGTAGAATGCGAATGCCAAAATCCAGGACTGGATAAATCCGTAGTAGAAAATGATGAAAATCGGCGGGAGGAGTCCGAGCGAGCCCAGGTACTTTGCCCACTTCTTTTTCTTTTGGAAAATCACGTGGTACGTGCTTGGGGAGGTGCCGTAATTGTGGTAGCCTGCGTAACGGCCAAGCGTCCATTCAATCCAGGCGAGCGGAATCCCGAGGAACACAAACGCAATGAGGTAGGGGATGATGAATGCGCCGCCGCCATTGGTAGCCGCCTGCACAGGGAATCGAAGAAAATTGCCAAGACCGACTGCGGAACCAGCGACTGCGAGGATGACCCCGAGTTTGGAACCCCAGTTTTCACGATTATTTGCCATGTTCTTTTCCTAAAATTTGAGCCGAAGCTCAGTGAATATCGTGTTAAATTTAGTTATTCCTCGAAAAATGGCAACTTTGAAAAATGTTACGTGTGGGGGGATAAAAAAAAGCGCAGGCCCGGATGAGTCTGCGCTTTGGTTAATGGCGATATGCGCTTACTTATTGTTCGCGCGGATCAAGTTGAGGGCGGAGCCTGCCTTGAACCATGCCCACTGCTGTTCGTTGTAGGTGTGGCTGAGGGCGATGTTATCCACAGAGCCATCCTTGTGGTGGGCAACGAGCGTGAACTCGGAACCCGGAGCGAACTTGGTGAGGCCAACGATGTCGAACACGTCCTGTTCCTGGATCTTGTCGTAGTCGGCGGCGTTCTTGAAGGTGAGGGCGAGCATGCCCTGCTTCTTGAGGTTCGTTTCGTGAATGCGGGCGAAGCTCTTCACGATCACGGCCTTCACGCCGAGGAAGCGCGGTTCCATGGCGGCATGTTCGCGGCTGGAACCTTCACCGTAGTTTTCGTCACCGATCACGATAGAGCCCGTGCCCTTGGCCTTGTAAATCTTGGCAAGTTCCGGAACTTCCTTGTAGCTACCGCACTGGCAGAGAACCTTGTTCGTTTCGCCATTGAAGGCATTCACAGCGCCGATGAGCATGTTGTTCGAAATGTTTTCGAGGTGACCGCGGTAGTTGAGCCACGGACCAGCCATAGAAATGTGGTCGGTGGTGCACTTGCCCTTCGCCTTGATGAGGAGCGGGGCGCCCGCGATGTCCTTGCCGTCCCAAGCCGCGAACGGGGCGAGAGCCTGGAGGCGCTTGCTTGTCGGGTTGATGGAAACGGTGATGTTGGAGCCGTCAGCAGCCGGAGCCTGGTAGCCAGCGTCCTTCACGTCGAAGCCCTTCGGCGGGAGTTCGCACTGTTCCGGCGGGTCGAGCTTCACGGCCTTGCCTTCGTTGTTCACGAGGGTGTCGGTCATCGGGTTGAAGCGGATGTCGCCAGAGAGGGCGGCGATCACAGCCATGAGCGGGGAGGCAACGAAAGCGTGCGTGTTCGGGTTGCCGTCAGCGCGCTTGGCGAAGTTGCGGTTAAAGCTGTGGACGATGGTGTTGAGTTCCTTCTTGTCGGCACCGGCGCGGTCCCAGCGGCCAATGCAAGGACCGCAAGCGTTTGTCATGATTGTTGCACCGAACTGCTTGAACAAGTCGATGAGACCATCGCGTTCAGCAGTGTAGCGAACTTGTTCGGAACCCGGGTTGATGAGGAGCGGGCACTTCGGGGAAAGACCCTTGGCGAGAGCCTGCTTGATCATGTTGGCTGCCATGTAGAGGTCTTCGTAGCTGGAGTTCGTGCAAGAACCGATGAGGGCGGCACTCACGACCGGCGTAGATTCCGGCTTCGTTTCGGTAGCCTTGAGGGATTCTGCCATGTCGGTCACGGCGTAGGCGCGGTCCGGGCTGAACGGGCCGTTGAAGTGCGGCACGAGCGTGCTCAGGTCAATTTCCACAACGCGGTCAAAATACTTTTCCGGTTCGGCTTCAACTTCCGGGTCGGCCTTGAGGTCGGCGGCAATCTTGTCGGCGGCGTCAGCGACGTCGGCACGGCCAGTAGCGCGGAGGTAACGGTTCATGGAATCGTCGTAGCTGAAGGTGGAGCAGGTTGCGCCCACTTCGGCACCCATGTTGGCAATTGTTGCCTTGCCGGTAGCGGAGAGGCTGCGAGCGCCTTCGCCAAAGTATTCGATAATGGCGTTGGTGCCACCCTTAACGGTGAGGATGCCTGCGAGCTTGAGGATGATGTCCTTGGCGGTAGCGAAGCCCTGGAGCTTGCCGGTGAGCTTCACGCCGATCATCTTCGGGTACTTGAGTTCCCACGGGAGGCCGACCATGGCATCCACGGCGTCTGCACCGCCCACGCCAATCGCGAGCATGCCGAGGCCGCCGGCGTTCACGGTGTGGGAGTCGGTACCAATCATCATTCCGCCTGGGAAGGCATAGTTTTCGAGCACCACCTGGTGGATGATGCCTGCACCCGGGAGCCAGCAGTCAATGCCGTACTTGGCAGAGACGGACTGCAAGAAGTCGTACACTTCCTTGCTTTCTTCCTTGGCGCGGGGGAGGTCCTTTTCGACACCTTCGCGAGCGATAATCAAGTGGTCGCAGTGCACGGAACTCGGCACAGCCACGCGGGACTTGCCTGCAGTCGTGAACTGGAGGAGGGCCATCTGGGCAGTTGCGTCTTGCATGGCCACGCGGTCCGGGTGGAATTCGGCAAAATCAGCGCCGCGCTTGTAGGTTCTGTTTTCTGCGCCATCGATCAGGTGGCTGTAGAGAATCTTCTCGGCGAGAGTGAGCGGGCGGCCAAGCTGCTTGCGGGCAACAGCGACGCGTGCAGGAATGCGAGCGTATGTGGCCTGGATCATGTCGAAATTAAAAAGCATAGTTACCTCATGAATTTAACGACAAAAAAGATAGAAATTTTAGCATAAAAAGGGGGGAGGGTTCCCCCTCGCTCCAGCCTTGCCCTGTGTCATTCCGTGCGTACATTGTGTCACCTTGAGCGGAGTGCAAAGCACGGAGTCGAATGGGTCTAGGGCAAGTCTTACACGACCCCCACAGCGGGGGCCACCCCCGCAACGCCCTCGGAATGAAAGCTTTATTCTTTCAGTTCTCCGCTACAAGGGTATTGCTTGAGCCACTCTATAATTTGCTCTTTGGTGTGCTTTTCGGAACAGATTTCCGGATAGATTTTAGGTTCGATTTCTTCTGGATCAAGACCGAAGTTCATGGCAGCCCAAAAGCCGATTCCAGAACCGACTCCGATTGCAAGGCCTGCTAAAGGATTTGCTGTAACCTGAATTCCGACTAAAGACAATAAGACTCCTTCAAGTATGGACGACCCAAGAAGATTCTTTCGTTCCATCTGTTGACAGTAATCCAGCGAATCAACTGAAATTTGATACAACATTTTGCCGTAATCTTGCTTTAGCCATACTGTGTTGCTCTCTTCGTTATAGCAAATTCCTTTGGAAGTTACTGCAATAATCGAATCGTTTGGGCGGAAAATTGTGGAAATTGTTTGTGAACTGCCTGCTACATGAAACCAATGGCGTTTTATCGTATGGAACGAATTTGTATCGGCCAAAGTTGTTTTTAAGGTTTTCATTTTTTCTGTGTTCTTGTTTGCCTCTTTTCTTATGTCATCATTTCCGCCAATTGGTATTGCTCCTGAAAATCCCCATAAATCGACAGTAAAGGCAAAGCGGTTTCGCTTTTCATCAATGTCGCGACCATAGCGGAATTCTAACGATATTTTTGCTTTTTCGCCAATGGGACGGGTGGTGTAAATTCCTCCGCCAACTTCGGTATAAAATTTGGGGCGAGGTCTTGGATAACGGTCTATTTTCGTTCCTTCTTCATCGACATAATAAAGTTCTCTGCCGTTTCTAGAAATGTGTTCTGTGAATCCAATTTTCCATGTATTGTTGATAGGAATTTGTTCGATAAGCATGCCTCCTCCAGTGTAATTAGCGAAGAACATTTTGTCTTCTGTTTTGCTGAGTGGTGCCCAAAATAAGCCATGTGTATTTGCCCATCCCGTCAAGCCAAAGTAAGGCGAGACAAAACCGCCTTGCAAAAAGGGCGTAAATGTCTGGAGTCCAAACCCGAAGGTGAAATAGCCTCCGCTGATGTATCTTGCAAATGTTGCGTCGCCCCACCATTCGGCATGGCTTTTATGGCTGTAGCTGTTTCTTTCGTGGTTGCCGTTATCGAGTTGTCCTGCATAATAAGAAAATGCAATGCTGTTTACGGCATTGTCGCTTTTGTAGCTGTCCATGTAAGATGCTGCCGGGGGAGGCCGCATAATGGAACTGCAACTTGCCAAAAATAGTGCGAATGCTATAATAAATAATCTTGTTCTAAATGTCATAGGAGTACACTAAAAGAAAAGGCAAAGTACATTAAAGAATTGTTGTCGGTCCGTATTCCCATTTCGAAAGAACTTAAAAATGCGTAGTGTCCTTTTCTGTTAGATTCATTCAATAAAGGTGAGTTAGAGTAAATTAAAAAATCTAGTCCGTAATAAAATATATTTTCTTCGATATTGTGTTTTCCGCTGTATTGTGGTGTGCTTGAATTGAAGATTTTGTTATCGGTATTCGAATATTCTTCTTTGTAGCCTACGTTCAAAAAATGCATTTGGCGAATTCCGCCGTGGGTTCCAAAGCCTATTCCGTGATTACTCATGAATCCCATGAATCCGCCTCCCAAATTGAAAGAACCTGTAAACAGATTTTGGCTTGAGTAATGGCCCAAAGAAAGATCGTAGGCAGCCCCAAGATAAAACGGGCCGATCCATTGCACAATCGTGGGCGAAATTCCGACTTCAAGTGCCATGGCGTAATGGGAATTTAAAAATAGCCCACCACCTAAGAAATGTCCGTCCCAGTTTTCGTCCCCTTCGGGATTCTGAGTCTTGGGCCATGTCCATTTGAAAAGGTTGAAGTCTATAAGAAATTGAGCACCATCAATGTCTTCGCTTTTGACAAAATGATGCGGTGTTTTGCAGTCGCCAATATGGGAGTCTGAATCTTTTTGGGGGTCGCATAAGACATAGGAACCGCCAAACGTAATTGAATGCGACGTTCCGGGTGCGATTTGTTTGGCCAAGATTGCTTGAGGAACATAGCTTGATGCCAAGATGACATCGCCTGCCCAGACGATAACGCTTGCCAAAAGAATTAAAAAAAAGAAGAGTTTACGCATATTTTCAGCTAAAGTTTAAAAAAAAATTAAACTGTATTTGTGATGTGGAATCGTAGTTTATGATAAAGAGACATAAATCTTGTGTTGATAGACTTTTTTTTCTAGATGAACGTATTTTATGCAAATAAACTTGATGGAACTTGTGCACTGGGGAACAATTTTATATTTTCAATGTAATCATGTCTGTAATATCTACGTCCCAAAAGGTTCTCCCTGGCGATAACAAGGATATTGCATTTTCTGTCCGCTGTGTGAAAAATTAAAGTTTTTTTGTTTGTGAAAACCGCTATTTTATGGGGCGGTTTGTTGTAAATCTCCACCGCACGGGTATTGCTTGAGCCACTCAATAATTTGCTCCTTGGGGTGCTTTTCGGAACAGAGTTCGGGATAAACTTTCGGAGCGAGTTCTTCTGGATCAAAGCCAAAGTTAAAAAGTGCCCAAATTCCGGTGCCAAAACTGGCTCCTATTGCAATGGCAGCAGGGAAATTCCCCGTAGTTTGAGCTGCAATCAAGAACCCGAGAAGCCCTTCTAAAAGGGTTGTTCCCAACAGGTTTTTGCGTTCCATCTCTTGGCAATAGTCAATCGAATCGGCGGATACTTGGTACAACATTTTGCCGTAGTCTTGCTTGAGCCAAACGGTATTGTTTTTTTCGTTATAACAAATTCCTTTGGTGGTGCTAGCTGTAACGTTTTTAACGGGGTGGTATATGGTTGAAATCGTTTGAGAGCTGTCGCTGAAACGGAACCAGCGTCGTTTTATCGTATGTAGCGTATCTGTTCGTGCGCTGTCGATAGATGCTGTTTCTATGTTTTTCATTTTTTCGAGATTCTTTGCAGCTGCTTTCCTTATTTCGTCATTTCCGCCGAATGAGAATGGCGAGGAAAATCCCCAAAAGTCTATCGTTATTGCAAAACGATTACGCTTTTCATCGAGGTCTCTGCCATAACGGAGCTCAAACGACATTTTGCAATTTTCTCCAACAGCGCCGGTTATAAAAAGGCCTCCGCCAACTTCTGTATAAAATTTAGGCTCAGGATTCGGAATCCATATTTGTCTAAATCTACCGCCGTTATCGATTTCGCGACCGTTCCTTGACAAATGTTGCGTAAAGCCTAATTTCCATTTGTCATTGATCGGAATCTGCTCGATAAGCATTCCTCCGCCGGAATAGCGGGTGAAAAATGTGCTGGAATCATGCATTGGAGCGTACAAAATTGCAAATGCGTTGCCCCATCCTGTGATGCCGAAATACGGGGAGGCAAAACCAGCTTGCACGATTGGAGTGAGTGATTGCAGTCCGTATCCGAAAGTGAAGTAATCGCCGCTGATAAATCTTTCGAAAGAGGCGTCGCCCCACCATTCCGTGTTGTGACCGTCTTCATCGCGAACGCCATTTTTAAGTTGCCCTGCATAATATGAAAAACTGACGTTGTTAATGACATCGTTTCTTCCATAGCTGTCCATAAAAGCGGCTGCTGGAGGCGGGCGCGTGATAGAACTGCAACTAGCAAGGAATATCGCTAATGCGATTGCTAAAAAAGAACGTATCCAATGATTTAAGATTATTTTCATAGGAGTAAACTAAACGAAAAGGACCAGTAAATGACGGGATTTGTTTCTGTATGAAGTCCCATTTCGTATGACATAATAGAGAAAAAGTGCTGTTTTTGATTCGCTTCTTTTAGTAAAGGCAAATTTGAATAATTGGCGAATTCAAGACCGTAATAGAATATCCATTTGTGTAATTTATAGCCATATGAAAATCTGGTGGCAGGATTTCCGTTCAGATTTTCGCCGGCATTGATGATGTGCAATTGACGTAATCCGGCGTGAGCGCCAAAGGCTAGACCATGGTTATTCATGAAAAACATGGTTCCGCCACCCAAATTGAGCGAACCGGAGAAGTTGTTTGTGCTGGCCCCTGCATCAAAATGGTAAGTGTAGTTGACGTTATAATCTTTTCTTTCTCTGTTATAGCCGAAGTAATGACCGAAAGACAGATCATATGCGGCACCAACGTATATTGGTCCGAGCCATTGCACGATGATGGGGGAGATTCCAATTTCTAACGGGATGGAGTAATGCGTGGTCAGGAACATCCCTCCGCCAAAGGTGTGACCATACCAGTTTTCTGCACCTTCGGTGTTTTCTGTTTTGGGCCAAGTGATGTTGTATAAGTTGATGTCAAGGCGGGCGTTGAATCCGCTGATTTTATCTTCTCCGTATTCGCGTTCGCTTCGGCAAAAATCGGAATGCATCGCTTTTGGGGTGGATGGGTCACATGCTCCAAGCGAGTTTCCTATGGTAAACAGGTATCTTACTCCAGGTGCGATTTGCTTAGCTGCCATAGCAGGGGGCACTATGCTGGGGGCTAAAACGACATCGTCTTCAGCCCATGTGATCGCACATGCAAAAATGATGAATAAAAGAATGATTTTACGCATAATGTTTTTCAGCTAAAGTCTAGAAAAATAAATAACATAAAAAACTCACCAATGGATTTTGGTGAGCTTTATAAGTAATGCGTGAGCGATGCGCTCCTGAAATGCGCGGATTTTTACTTGCCGGCGATTTCTTTGGCTTTTGCTTCGATGGCGGCGATGGCTTTTGCGCGGCCTTCGGCGGTATCTTCGTTGGCAAGCACGATGTTCACGAACACGGAACCTGCGACCACAGCGTACACGTGCTTTGAAAGCACCTTGGACTGTTCGCCGTTGCGGATGCCGAAGCCGCCGAGAACTTTGGCGCCGTGCTTACCGACCGTGTCGATAAAGTCGAGTGTTGCCTGGTCAATGGTGGTTTCGCTTCCGGTTGTACCTGCGCGAAGGGCGGCGTAGATGTACTTGAAACCGGCTGAAGCCATTGTTTCAAGGCGTTCCTTGGTCATGCTGGGTGCTGCCACCGGGATGTTTTCGAGTCCGTGCTTCTTGCAAGCTTCGGTGAGACCTTCATCATGGTCGAATGGCAAGTCCGGAATGATGCAGGCGGAAACGCCCGCGTCCTTGCACATCTTGACGAAGTTTTCGACGCCCGGCGTAAAGGCGAGGGAGCCGTAAGTCATGATGTAAATCGGCGTCTCGGGGTGACGTTCGTGAATCTGCTTCACGATGGCAAGGCCCTGCTTGGTAGAATAGCCTTTTTCGAGAGCGATGGTGGATGCCGTCTGGATGGCGGGACCGTCGGCGCTAGGGTCGCTGAAGGCAAGTTGGATTTCAAGGATGTTGGCGCCACCCTTCACAAGTGCGTCGGCGATGGCGATAGAAGTTTCAGCGTCAGGAAAACCCGCAATAAGATGAGACATTAAATTCATGGTGATTACTTCCTTGTCATAATTTCGGCGTCGTGGATGTCTTCGTTGTTTTCGAGGCGAACAAGTTCGGCCTTGAGGAATTCCTTCCACTTTTCGGGGCGGAACACGGGGCTCGTGATAAAGATGTCCTTGTCGCCGCGGCCACTCATGTTGATGACGAGAGCCTTGTCCTTCGGGAGCTCCTTCGCAATTTTCATAGCGGCGGCGCCGGCGTGAGCGCTTTCGAGGGCGAACAAAATCCCTTCGTTACGTGCAAAGAACTTGACGGCTTCAAGAGCTTCCTTGTCGAGAATTGCCGTGAATTCCACGCGGCCAGATTCGCCGAGGGCGGCGAGCTGCGGGCCGATTCCCATGTAGTCGAGGCCTGCGGAAATGGAGCGCGTCGGCATAGATTGACCGTCTTCGTCAATGAGGAAACGGCTCTTGTAACCCTGCACGATGCCTTCGCGGCTGGCGTTACCCGTCATGCGGGCTGCGTTTTCGCCAACGTTCGGGCCAACGCCACCGGCTTCTGCACCAATCAAACGCACGTTCGCATCGTTGATAAACGGCGTGAACACGCCGATGGAATTGCTACCGCCTCCGACGCAAGCGACAACGGCAGCAATGTCGATGTTGCGTTCTGCGGCCTGGCGCTTGACTTCTTCACCGATAATCGACTGGAAGGTACGAACGATATCCGGGAACGGGGCTGGGCCGAGTGCGGAACCAAGCACGTAATGAGTGTTTTTGAAATTCGTGGCCCAGTCGCGCATGGCTTCGTTCACGGCATCCTTGAGCGTGCGGCTACCGCTCGTGACCGGAACGACCTTTGCACCGTACATTTCCATGGTGGCCACGTTCGGCTGCTGGCGGCGCACATCGACTTCTCCCATGTACACCACGCATTCGAGGCCGAGCTTTGCGCAAGCGGCGGCAGTGGCGAGCCCGTGCTGACCGGCGCCTGTTTCGGCGATGATGCGGGTCTTGCCCATCTTCTTGGCCAAAAGGCACTGACCGATAGCGTTGTTGATCTTGTGGGCACCCGTGTTGGCGAGACCTTCGAGTTTGATGTAAATCTGCGCACCGCCCAAAAGCTTGGTTGCTGTCGGAGCGAAGTACAGCGGAGTTTCGCGGCCAATGTAGTCGCGCTGGATGATGCGGAGTTCTTCGAGGAATTCCGGATCGTGGATGTACTTGTTGAATGCCGCTTCGAGGTCGTCGAGCGGGCGGCGGATGATTTCGGCAACGTACTTGCCGCCGAACTTGTCAAAAAAACCGTTGTTAGAAGTTGTAGAGGTCATTGTTGTTCTGTCATCCTGAGCGATGGGCGGAGCCCGAAGTCGAAGGATCTAGTTAAGGGTTAAAGTCTCTATGCCTGCTGAGGCGCTGCGAGTCCAGAAACCAAAAAAATCGGCTTCCGGAGAGTCCCGAAAGCCTTTTACAAACACTTGATGAAATCAGCAAACCGGACTCTATTTCGTAGAGCCCCACCACCAACGGTTGAAACGGATTACTGCGTTCATCTTCATACTATAAATGTAGGAATGGTAATTTAATTTGGCAAGGGGTGGTTTTATTTTTTCTTGCCTTCGAGGTATTCCGTGATTTTGGGGACCATCAGCGACTTGCGGCTGATTTTTTCGGCGGAGAAGTAAACGCCTTCGCTGAAAAGTTCTCCGAATGCACTTTCGGCGATTTTTTTAGCGGTGGCTTCGTAATCGCCTGTAGCGTAGATGATGGTGTAGGAGCCCGATTCGATGAACGGTGTTTCGGCCGCGGTCTCCGGATCCGGATTCGGGTCGTGTCCGTCAACCTTGGCAAAGAGAATGTCGCGCTTCTTTTCTTTGGCAATTTCGGGCATCACGGCGGCGAGACGTTTAAAGAAATCCTTCTTGGTCGAATCGACATACCAGTCGTTGCTTGCGATTCCGATTTTGACGCCTTCGATTTCGTAATCCTTGTAGTCGGAGAGGAAAATTTCTTTGTCCGTCATGCCGTAGTAATCGTGCGACGCATCGTCCATTTCGCGGGAGAGCTTGGCGACGCTATCGGGGGAAAGCTTGAGCTGTTCGATGAGGCTTTTCCATGCAGACGAATCTAAAGTCGAGGATGCAACTTTGGTCAAGTTGCGCGTGTCAGAAAGGATGCCCGCCAAAAGAATCTTGGCCATGTCGTTATCGATTTTGACGTCGGCCTTTTTGTAGAGATCCCAAATGATGGTGCAGGCGGAACCGATAATTTGACGGTTCACGTAAGTGTCGGAGGTGACTTTTTCATCAAGGTCGCCAGGAATGTGGTGGTCGATAATCTGGAGAATCTTAGCCTCTTTGACACCTTCGACGGATTGCGCGGATTCGGCGTGGTCGGTGAGGATGAGACGCGTACCGGCTTTTACGGATTTCATTTCCTCGGGAACTTTGAAACCGAATTTTTCGACAATGTAGGCGGTCTCTCGGTTGATGGGGCTTACGATTTTGGCTACGGCGTTGTGGCCCAAGGCGCGCATGAGCGCAGCGTAACTCATAGCCGAAGTGACGGCATCGACATCAGGAGTCTTGTGCCCGATGACAAATGTGGTGTCGGAACCCCAGTCCAAGGCGTTGACGGTGTTTTTGAATTCTTCTCCTTCGTTGTTTGAGTCAGAAGAAGTGCTGTCGCCGCAAGCGCAAAGAAGTGCACTTGAGAGACAAACGGAAAGAATGTTGTTGAAAATAGTTTGTTTGTTCATAAGCTGAAAAATAGTTTTTTTCGCTTTTTGCGGGATTTTGTAAATTTTTATTTCATTTGCGGTTGCAGAGGCGCTGCAAAATGAAGATGCAAAAAAATAGGCTTCCGGCACATTCCGGAAGCCATTGAATCAAACACTTGATGAAACCAGTGAATCCGTTCCGTTTTACGGGAACCCCTCCCGCAAGCGGTCTGAGTGGATTACCGATTTCACCTTTACGTATATCAATATACACTGTAATTCGTTGATTGTCAATAGGTTACGATAGCTTTTTTGTAAATTTTTGGTACGATTTTAGTGCGGTATAGAAAAAGCCTATCTTGGAGGATAGGCTTTACTTGTAATCGCAATTTCTTGAATGCTATTTTGCAGCGAATTCCGCAAACAGCGCTTTCATCTTGTCATGATTCTTGATTCCGGGGGCGTCTTCGATGCCGCTAGATACGTCGATGAGTTCGGGGTGGAACTTTTCGCAGATTGTGGCGACATTTTCTGGATTGATGCCGCCGGCGAGCCAGAGCGGGGCTCCGTTTGCTTTTTCGCGGAGGAGCGATTCGGGGATGGTCTTGCCGGTGCCGCCGGGGATGCCTTCGACCTTGGCGTCCAGCAAAATGCGGGGTTCGCCGTTTTTGCGGAGGCTTGCGACGTAATCGAAGTCTTCGGGGGCGCCTACGCATGCTGCGCAGTAGTAGGGGAGGGCTGCGCTGCAAGATTCCGCGAGTGCGTCGGAATTGTGCGGATCAACGCCGTGGAATTGTACGGCGTCGAGCACGCCTTCTTGGGCGAGCTTGATGGCTGTTTTGCCTTCGACGGAATTGGGGTCGGTAATCACGCCAACGAGTAGTGGTTCGACAGGCTCACCAACCTTATTTAGGTTCCTGAGCTTGTCGAAGGGCTCAGGATGACACGTGCGGATTTTTGCGGCGAAGTTTCGCACGAATTCTTCGGTGGTGAGTCTCTTGGTGGTGCTGAACACGAAACCGAGCATGTCGGCGCCGAGTTCGGCGGCGAGGAGACCGTCTTCTTCACGTGTGATGCCGCAGATTTTCACGAGCGGGCGGCGCGCATCTTGTGGGCGCGCATCTTGTGATGAGGCTGCGCGAGTCTCGTTGTTGGCAAACTTGCGTTCGGCGAATTTCTTCCAGAACTGTCCACGGGCGTTTTCGCATCCGCTTTCGAATGCGCTGACCACGTCTTTGGCGAGCGGCGGATTCTTGGCGACGGCTTCACCGACGAGAATTCCCGTGAATCCGAGATTGCGGGCGTATGTCGCATCGGCGGCGCTCAGAATGCCAGATTCAAAAACGGCTTTGGCGGGGAGCTTGCTGCGAACGCTTGCGGGAATCAGCGGGTCCGTGTGGAATGTGGCGAGGTCGCGGGAATTGACGCCAGCAACGATCGTCTTGGCGGCTGCATCACCGAGAGCGGCTGTCACAACGGCAAGCTTGCGGAAATCGTCAGCTTCGCGGACTTCAACGAATGCCTGAATGCCGAACTTCTGAGCACGCTGTGCCATTTTCACGAGCTGTTCGTCGTCGAGGATGCGGGCGATGAGTAATACGGCATCGGCGCCACAGCGGTAAGCGATATCGATTTCGTCTTCGAATAAAAGGAAATCTTTGCGGAGAACAGCGCACGTGTGCAAACCTTGCTGACGGCGGCGTTCCATCAAGTCCGCTACGGCAATCAAGTCACGCAGCGAACCCTTGAAAAAGTTCATTTCGGTCAGCACGGAGACCGCTTGAGCGTGTGCTTCGGCGTAAGTCGTGGCGAGTTCCACCGGATTTAAGTCAGGTGCGATGTCTCCCTTGGATGGCGAAGCCCTCTTGACCTCAAGGATGGCTCCTGCGTTACCCAAAAATTCAGTATGACCAACGCGACGCGCCTCGGGAATATCAATGTTGAAATTCAGTCCAAGTCTATCGATGTCTTCGCGGCGCATCCGCACGATTTTTTGCAAAATATCTTCGCTCATAATTCCTCTACGCCAATTGTAGAAAAATTTAAGGCGCGTTCTAATAAAATACTGTTTTAGTAGGAGTTTTGGAGTTGTCTATAGAGGACACTTTGAGTTGTGTGGGGCTTTTTTTTGATGCGTTTTCTAGTTCGGCGGCTTAAATTTAAAGAAAAAAGGGATGTGCTATGAATTATTTGCTTTCTAAAACGATACGTGTGGCCGCAACTTTCGCGGCTTTGGCTGTCACAACGGCTGCGGTTCCTGCGTTTGCGGTGACTTCGCCGGATTTTCCGATGGCGGGTTTTGCCACGCAGAATGGCGGCACTACGGGCGGCAAGGGCTACTCCGAGGTCACGGTCGACAACGTGAATGACCTCAAGAGCTACGCCAAGGCGGGCAACAAGATTATCTACGTGAAGCCGGGCACGTACATGGGGCCGGTGGAAGTCGGTAGCAACGTGACGATTTACGGTTACCAGGGCGCCATTATCGCGCAGCCTACTTCGGGCAGTGCCATGAAACTGAGCGGTTCGAAGAACGTCATCATCCGCAACCTGAAATTCAAGGGTGTGGGCGCACACGATGACGATGACGAAGATTGCCTCCAGGTGAATCACGAATCGAAGAATGTGTGGATTGACCACGTGGATGTCTACGACGGTCACGACGGCAACTTGGATATTACCAACGCCTCGGACTTTGTGACGATTTCGTGGACCAAGTTCAGCTACACTTCGGCATCGAGTGGTCATCAGTTCAGCAACCTGATTGGTAACAGCAAGACAAAGACGAGCGACCGCGGACACCTGAATGTGACGATTCACCATACGTGGTGGGCTGACGGCGTGGTCGAACGCATGCCGCGTGTGCGATTTGGCAAGGTACATGTGGCGAACAACCTCTTCGACAGCAAGAATGCGAGCTATTGCGTGCGAGCCGCTATCGAGGCGAATATTCGCATTGAGAAAAATGTGTTTATCGGTGTGCAGAAGGCTCTTGACTTGTACACGAGCGATGGCGCTATTACGGCTGCCCAGATGATTAGCAACTACGAAGAAAATGTGAAAAAGCAACAGGCGGGTACGGGAACCGCATTTACGCCACCTTATTCTATGAGCTTGACTGATGTGAGTACGCAGGCAAAGGCTTATGCCCTTCGCGATTCTATTAAGCTGTATGCAGGAGCGACGCTCCCAGATCCGGGGAAATCTCAGACGGTAACGCCCGCATCTTCTTCGAGCGAAGTACAGTCTAGTTCCAGCGTGGCTGTGTCTAGTTCAAGTATTGCGAAATCCAGCAGCAGTGTCGCGCAGTCCAGCTCCTCGCAGGCTGTATCTAGTTCCTCGCAGGGGGAGGTTGTTTCTGGAACGGCGACGCTTACTAAGCACGGCTCGGGTAGCGCCAAGCAACAAGTCAAGCAAGGTGAATCTATCGAAGAATTCTACTTTACTGTCGCTGGCGCCACGGGTGCGACTGTTACGGGACTCCCCGAAGGTATTGTGGGAACAATGAAGGGTAGTGATTTCTACATCTCAGGTAAGGTCGCTCAAAATGCTGCTGTGGGGGCGTACAACTTTACCATAACGACAACTGGGGCTACGACAAATGCAACCAAGAGCGGAACTATTACGGTTATTGGTGCAAATGGAGAGGTTGCAGAGTCTAGCTCTAGTAAAGTCGAATCAAGCTCTAGCTCGGAGCAGGGCACGACTTCGTTGGATGTCGCTACGATTGCTCCGCATTTCAATGTCACTGTCGACGGTCGAGTTCTTACCGTACAAGGAACAACGCAGGCGGCGTATCTCCTGGATGCCCAGGGCAGGCTTATGGCAAAACAGTCCTTGAGTGGCGATTGCTCGATAACCGTTCCTCGTGCGGGCATGTACCTCTTGCGAGTCGGTAACGAGACGCGACGCATAACTGTTCGATAATCTTATCTTAAAATAAATTGAAAACCCGTGCTCGTTCGAGTGCGGGTTTTGTCCTTTTTACTTCCTACTAACCACTATTTACTAACTACTTCCTACCGCCTACTTCCTACTAAATAATATAGTACCACTCGTCGCTTTGCTGGAGCTCTTCTGTCTTGTGCTTGCTATTGGTGGTTGAAACGTAATCCATTTCAAGATTCTTGAGGCTGACGCGAGTGTTGGCCTCGATGGATCGCGTGATGAAGGCATTGCCGCCGATAATTGCGTTTTCGCCAACAACGGTATCTCCGCCGAGAATGGATGCTCCCGCGTAAATAGTGACGTTGTCTTGAATGGTGGGGTGACGCTTTTTGCCGGAGAGCTTTTGTCCGCCGCGAGTTGAAAGTGCGCCGAGCGTGACGCCTTGGTAAATCTTGACGTTCTTGCCGATGACTGCGGTTTCGCCAATCACGATGCCTGTGCCGTGATCGATAAAGAAGTATTTGCCGATGGTTGCACCCGGATGGATGTCGATGCCCGTTTTGGAATGGGCATATTCGGTCATGAGTCGCGGGAGAACCGGAACGTGTAAAAGATAAAGTTCGTGGGCGATGCGGTAAATGGTTGTCGCCATGAGACCGGGGTAGGCAAGGATAATCTCGTCAAGGCAACCGGCAGCAGGGTCGCCGTCAAAAGCGGCGTGTAAATCGGTTTCCAAGAATTCGCGAATTTGCGGAATCTTGGCGAAAAATTCCTTACAAATTCTATAGCTTTCAATTTTGCGCTCGTCCGAGGTCATGGAACCGCGCAATTTACAGTAATCCAGCGCAATTGCCACCTGTTTGTGGAGGTGGTAGAACGTATCTTCGATAAGAACTGCAAAGCTGTTCTTGGGATTGTAAATCTTATGCGAACGATCTCTGAAGTGTCCAGGATAAACGACTCGAATCAGATTTTGCAAAATTGTCTGGATTTCGGCCTGGTCGGGTCGATTGTAAATATCGATATTGTCGATATGCTTGCCGCGATTGTAATCGTCGAAAATAATTTGTACGGCTTTTTCAACTTCAGATTCTTGGATAAGTTCGTGCATAAGTCAAATTTGTTGAAAGAGTATTACGGCGTTCACTTCGACAAGCTCAGTGAACTTGTTTAGGTCCCTGAGCCTGCCGAAGGGCCGTCTTTGTCTAACCTACGCGAATGTCTTCAACGCTCTTACGAGGGCGTCGATGTCATCCGGTGAGTTGTACAATGCGAGAGTGGGGCGCACGGTACTTTCGTAGCCGAAATGGCGGAGAACCGGCTGAGCGCAGTGATGCCCGGTGCGTACGGCAACGCCATATGCGTCGAGTCTCTTGCCCACTTCTTCGTCGGAATAACCGTCGAGCTTGAAGGCAAGCGCAGATGCCTTGTTGAGTGCGGTTCCCACAAGGTGGAGACCCTTGACTGTCTTCAATTCCTTGAGGCCGTACTGCAACAGTTCATGTTCCCAGCGGAATACGCAGGGCATCCCGATTTCAGTGAGGTACTGGAGGGCTGCACCGAGGCCAACAGCGTCGGCGATGCTTCCGGTACCTGCTTCGAATTTGTTCGGAATTCCGTTGTAAATCGTGCGTTCGAACGTTACGTCCGCAATCATGTTGCCGCCGCCATGGTAAGGTCTTGCCGCTTCGAGCAATTCCTTCTTGCCATAGACAACGCCGATACCGGTCGGTGCAAACACCTTGTGTCCAGAGAACACGAAGAAGTCTGCATCGAGGGCTGCAACGTTTACCGGGATGTGAGCGATGGACTGAGCGCCGTCAATGAGGATTCTCACGCCGTGTCTATGAGCAATGGCAATGAGTTCTTCAATCGGGGTCACAGTGCCGAGCACGTTCGAGACGTGCGTCACGGAAACGAACTTGGTGCGCTTCGTGAACAAAGCTTCGTAATCGTGGAGCTTGAGCTGACCAGTAGAATCGCACGGAATCACCTTGATGATGGCACCCGTTTCTTCGGCAATGAGCTGCCAAGGAACGATGTTGGCGTGGTGTTCCAAAATGGAGACGATGATTTCGTCACCCGGCTGGAGCGTCGGCTTCACGTAGGCGTTTGCAACCAAGTTAATGGCTTCGGTCGTACCGCGAACGAAAACAACTTCCTGAGAAGACGGAGCTCCGATAAAGTCACGAACAATGTTGCGTGCATTTTCGTAGGCGTCTGTCGATGCGGCAGCAAGCGTGTGAGCGCCACGGTGAACGTTGGAGTTTTCGTTTTCGTAGTAGTACTTGAGGCGGTCAATGACGACCTGCGGGCGCTGCGTCGTTGCACCGTTGTCGAGCCAAACGAGCGGATGACCGTTGATCTGCTTCGAAAGAATCGGGAAGTCCGAACGGATCTGGGCAAGAGTCTTGGAACCGATGCGGATCGATTCGTTGCGGGAATTCGAGCCGCTGTTTGCAGAACCCGTCTTCACAGAATCGCCACCGAGGGACGTCGGAGCGTCGATTGGGCGCGCGTTCTGGGCAGCCTGCGTCTTGGACACGACCTTCGGGGAGTAACCCTGAGCCGGTGCGGGGGCTGTCGGAATATCGCTCAGCTGCGATGCAAACTGCGATTCGGGAACCGCAGGAGCTTCAACCGTGTTGAGCCAGGTGTCTGTAGAACTTCCGCCATAGGCAAACGGAGCCGAGGATGTCGGCTGGTCGCCATAGGTCGCAAAGGGGTGTTCCCAGTCGAAGGCTGGAGTCTGGCTGATGGCTGCGGCACCCTGAGCTGCACTGACGCCCTGAGCGGCAGATGCATTCTGCGCTTCGGGAGCGGCGGGGGGTGCTGCATATGCGCTATCCGTCAAATCCGGGAAATACGCATTTGCCAATTGCTCCAGTTCAGCCGCATTGGGAACTCCAGCGAGTTCTTCCAGCGATCTGGTTTCTGGATTATTCGTAGTCATAGTATTCGCCAACCTCGACATCTTCTAACACGGCGATAGCGTCGTCTGCGAGAATTGCGGCAGAGCAGTACAGAGACAAGAGGTAAGATGCAACGCCCTTGTTGTCGATACCGCGGAAACGCACAGAGAGGCCACGGGAGTGTTCGTTCTTGAGACCGGCCTGGAAGAGACCGATAACGCCGCGCTTGGCTTCGCCAGTACGGACGAGGAGAATATTGGTCTTGCCACCCTGAGACTTCGGGTTCTTCACGCCATCGACAAGGAGCTTGTCGGTCGGAACGAGAGGAATGCCGCGCCAGGTGAGGAATCTGCTACCGGCGAGGTCTACAACGACAGGCGGCACGCCACGGCGGGTGCATTCACGGGCGAATGCGGCAATAGCACGCGGGTGGGCGAGGAAGAAGGACGGTTCCTTCCAAACCTTGGAGATGAGTTCGTCGAGATCGTCCGGAGTCGGGCGGCCGTCGGCACGGAGCGGCTGGATGCGCTGGGAATCGGCCACGTTCTTCAGCAGGCCGTAGTCATCGTTGTTGATGAGCTGGCTTTCCTGACGTTCGCGGAGAGATTCGATAGCGAGACCGAGCTGTTCCTGAACCTGATCATACGGGGAGCTGTAAACGTCTTCGATAGCGGTGTTGACGTTGATGATCGTGGAGATGGAGTTGAGCTTGTATTCGCGCGGTTCGGTTTCGTATTCGACGTAGCCTTCCGGGATAATGTCAGACTTCTTGGTAGCGCTGCAAAGAACGTCGAGCGGTGTCTGGCCTTCGACGACCTTGTTCACGCGGAAAAGACCTGTTTCGAGACCCTTGAATTCAAGGAACTTGGTGAGCCACTTGGGCGTGAGCGCGCCAAATTGCGGCTTGGTCTTGGTGACGTTCGCCAGGTTGTAAGCGGCCTTGGCGCCGAGGGCATTAATGCCCGTGTTCTTTTCTGCTTCATTTGCCATAATGGTTTACCTCTTATTGTTAGTTGTGTTTAAAACTATTTTCCTAGTATTTAGATGTGAATATTAGAAAATAATAAGCTTATTTTGTTGTTACGAGAATCTGCCCTTGTCGAAAAATTTTTTTGACATAGCTTTTCCCTATTCAATGCCCTACGTTATAACCAAGCGCCTTCGTGTGAGAACATGATATCTTTCATCGCGTCGATACCGCCCTTTAAGTTGTACAGAGGACCGGTGTAACCCGCTTCGCGCAAGGTGTTGATGGCAAGTTCGCTACGCTTGCCTTGTTTACAAATGAAAATCGTATCCTTATTTGGATCGAGTTCCTTTTGTCTGCGAACGAGCTGTCCGATAGGAATCACGATGGCGTTCGGGAAACGCAAAATCGCGCGTTCGTGCGGCTCGCGGACGTCAACAATTGTGATGTCGTCGCCGTTGTCGATGCGCTTGGCGAGTTCTTCGGGCGTGAATCCTTCCACTGGAGTTTCGTTTGTGGTCTTCAATCCGCAAAGGTCTTCGTAGTCGATATCTTCGACGTTTGTGATTGTCGGATTGTTACCGCAAATCGGGCAATGGCAATCGCGTTCGACCTTGAAAATTCTCGAAGATAAGTACAAACTATCCACGTGGAGAATTTTGCCGTTCAGGTGTTCACCGATGCCCAAAATGAGCTTGAGCGCTTCGTTTGCCTGGATGCTGCCGATGATTCCCGGGAGCGGGCTGATGGCACCGCCTTCTGCGCAGGAGGGGATGAGCCCTGCCGGCGGAGGGGATGGGTATTGGCAACGCAAGCATGGACCGCCATCCAAGTTGAAAATGCCGACTTGGCCTTCGAACTGGTAAATCGCGCCGAACACAAGCGGAATGCCGTGCAGAGCGCAAGCGTCGTTGATCAGGTAGCGAGTCTTGTAGTTGTCCGTGCAGTCAATAACGAGATCGTAGCCTTCAATTTCGGCTTCGATGTTCGATGCGTCGAGCTGTTCCCTGACGGCTTCAAAGACGATATTCTTGTTGATGTTTTTGACTTTGTCCTTTGCAGAGGCGACCTTCGGACGCTTGACGTCGCGTGTGCCGTGCAATACCTGGCTTTGCAAGTTTTCGAGCGAGACTTCGTCGAAGTCGATGGCCTTGATGGTGCCAACGCCTGCGGCGGCGAGATACTGGATCACCGGAGAGCCGAGTGCGCCAACGCCAATGACGACGACTTTTGCGGCCTTGATGCGCTTTTGGCCCTTGACGCCGATGTCTTTGAGCATCAGGTGCTTGCCGAAGCGTTCAATTTCGCTATCGTCAAAAGCGACTTCCTTGCGTCTTTCGTCAGAAATCAAGCTTTCGACGTGTTTGCTTTGCGATTCTTCAATCGGTGCGCCGCCTGCGATGGCGGGCAAGAGCAAAATTTCAGAATCGTCTTCAAGTGTGGCGTCCCAGAGTGTATCGACGTTCAAATTCTTGCCGTTGAGGTATATTTTGATGAAACTTCTGAGCTTGTTGTTTTCATCAAAAAGGACTTTTTCTCCTTCTGGATAAGTACTTATTAAATTGGCGAGAGCCTTTCTAACCGTGTTTTCGGGGACGCTGACTTGCTCGTTTTTCCCGAAGAAATTCCTAAGGGTTGCTGATATATAAATTCTCACTTTTTTCTCCGTACATTAAAAAGTGTTTGCTCCGTACAAATTTTCCCACAATAGTTGTAGGATTTTTTCGTGCTGAAATATAGAACGTAAAAACGCGTTTGTCCAATACTTAATTTTTATGCGGACTTATTGATTTTTTCTATAGCTCGGAGGCTTTTTGTTGTCGTAGGTTATTACTGTTGTTGGCGGATGGGATGAAGTTGTCATCCTGAGCGAAACGTAGTGGAGTCGAAGGATCCAGTGACGTTTTTTTTTTGCGGTGTCAAGCCGGATCTTTCCGGCATCGCCTTCTTGTATTTTTTTTGGAAATGTATTATATTTACAATTATGAAAAATACCTTGTTCATTATTTTGCCCGCTCTGCTTTTTGTTGCTTGCGGTAACGATTCGTCAACTTCGGCTAATAATTCGAATGATGATATTTCATCTAAATCCAGTAGCAGTCAAATGTCTGTTTTGTCATCGTCAGACAAGGTTGCTGATGTGATTGGGAACTCCATGACGGACTCTCGTGACGGGCAAAAATACAAGATTGTGAAAATTGGTTCGCAGGTTTGGATGGCTCAGAACCTGAACTACGAAATGGCCGACAGCTACTGCTACGAAAATTATGCCGGCAGTTGCACCAAGTACGGCCGCCTTTACACGTGGGCGGCGGCCATGGACAGTGCTGGTATATGGAGTACGACCGGCAAGGGTTGCGGATATGGCAAGATATGCTCGCCGACATACCCTGTTCGCGGTGTGTGCCCTAGCGGCTGGCACCTGCCGACCCAAACGGAATGGAACACCCTGTTCACGGTGGTGGGCGGATCATCGGTAGCCGGGGAAAAACTCAAGTCTACATCAGGTTGGTATAATAATGGCAACGGCACGGATGGTTTCGGTTTCTCGGCACTCCCTGCAGGCTACAGGCGCTACTATGGATTCAGCGGCGGGAACAACTGCGCTGGCTTCTGGAGTGCCTCTGAGCACGATAGCAACGACGCCTACTACATATACTTGAGCATCGACAATGTCGGTGCGTACCTGGAATTAAGCCTCAAGGACAACGCGTTTTCAGTTCGTTGCCTGAAGGATTAGCAACAAGGGACTCCACAGGAGTCCATTAGAAAAACGGATAGCCTTTGGGCTATCCTAAATGTTTTAGAATAAATCGCTATGTGAGCCTGTTGCTGTTAAACTCAAAATGAGTTCATTGTCCTTGTACTTGTATATCAGTAACCAGTCGTTTTGAATGTGACATTCTCGGTATCCGTTCCAATTAGATACCAGTGGATGGTCCTTGTATTTTTCTGGGAGAGGCTCGCCTTTTGCAAGAATCTCAATGACGGTTCGCAACAAATTTATGTCACGTCCTCTCTTTTTTGCCAATTTGTATTCTTTCTTGAAACGAGAGGTGTATTCGATTTGATATGCCATCTATTCCTTCGCATCAAGATCAGCAAATAGAGCTTCTACGGAATCGAACTTCTTTGCGTTCGGATCGTTGAGCATGGCTTCGCTTTCTTTGATGGCGGCGGTTAATTCATCGGATGGTTTCTTTTTCATTTGATGCTGAATCATCAATCCGTCGATAAAGGCGTCGATGATGGCAAGATATTCCTCAGGCACTTTTCTGATTTTTTCTTCGATTTCAGAATATGTCATAAAAGCCTCCGGAAAAACAGACTTCATTAAAATATATTTTTTCCCTTGAGCGTGAACTTTGGTGTTGCTTGGCATTATCCTTTTAGACCTCTTTTTTTTAAGTTCGAGGTAAATCTACAAACGGAAATCTCAAAAAACGGAATCAGCCTAAATTTTGCAACCAACCGTTAGCAAGAATGATGGAAAAATATTTTTACAACAGAATCTCTTAACTCATTTCCTATAGCTTTT
This sequence comes from Fibrobacter sp. UWB13, assembly GCF_900177805.1. Taxonomy (NCBI): domain Bacteria; kingdom Pseudomonadati; phylum Fibrobacterota; class Fibrobacteria; order Fibrobacterales; family Fibrobacteraceae; genus Fibrobacter; species Fibrobacter sp. UWB13. The sequence goes on from NZ_FXAX01000001.1 coordinate 290,702, forward strand.
CACATCCACGACTTCGCCGTTTTGCACAGACATGATGACGTATTCGAGGCCGGGGACCATGTATTTTTCGTCTTCTTTGGAGAGAATGGCGGGGCAGTCGGGGTGCGAATGGTAAATGCCGACAATCTCAAGGCCGCGGACTTCAAGTTCTTGCTCCAAGTGGTAAAGATATAGCGGGTCTATTTTGAAGTGGACTGCTTTTTGCCCTTGAAACTGGTTCTCGGCTTCGCGAATTTCGGTGACTTCGATTTCGCCCCTTTCGGACTTTTTACCCACCAAAATGCCGCAGCATTCGTTCGGATATGCTTTTTTGGCTGCTAAAACCATTTGTTCATAAATGTTTTTACTATATTTGGCCATCATTAAAATTTCCCCTATAAAAAAGCGCCCCCGGAATCGGAATTTCAGAAGGATCCCAGGGGCGCCACTTGTACGGAGACCTTTTACCCTATCACCAAGCCTTCGTTCGTGGCGTTGTCGCCTTCGATATGGAACGAATTGAGCACCGGATTTTCACGATCCATCAGCGAAAGAATCAAGTAGCTTGCCTTGCTGTCGAAAGCGAGGCGCTTGTCTTCTTGCGACGGGCGCGACGGGGACTCGGGGTGGGAATGCCAGTTACCAAGCGGGGATAGGTCGTTTTGGCGCATATCCTTGATGGCGGCTAAGTGTTCCTTGGGGTCAAGCGAAAAGTGCTCATTGGAATGGTCAATATTCGTGAGCAGGTAAATCTTTTCAATATGCTTGTCGTTCCCCTCAATTTTCCCGGCAATCAGCCCGCAAGCCTCTTCGGGGAGGTTCTTCTGGGCATGCTCCAGGATTTTTTGATAATTATCTTTTGAAATTGTAATCATTGAAATTCCTTAGTGCTTCATCTCACAGACGGCTTGTTCGTAGTCGATCAGATGGTCAATCGTCGGGTGGTCACCGCAGACTGCGCAATCCTTCGTGTTCGTCGGGAGCTTGATCTTGCGGAATTCCATTGTGAGCGCATTGTAGGTGAGCAAGTAGCCCGTGAGCAAATTGCCAACACCGAGAATGTACTTGACGGCTTCCATGGCCTGGAGGCTTCCGATAACACCGCCCATAGCGCCGATCACGCCTGCCTGCTTGCAAGTCGGCACGGCATCTTTCGGAGGGGGTTCCTTGAAGACGCAGCGGTAGCACGGACCTTGACCCGGAACGTACGTCATGAGCTGCCCCTGGAAGCGGATAATGCCCGCGTGAGAGAACGGCTTCTTGGCCATGACGCAAGCGTCGTTGATGAGGAACTTTGCCGGGAAGTTGTCGGTTCCATCAATGATAAAATCGTAATCCTTGATGAGGTCCATGATGTTTTCGCTAGTGACGAACGTGTGGTACGTAATCACCTTGACATCCGGATTCATCGCTTCCATCGTTTCCTTGGCGGACTGCACCTTGGGCTTGCCCACGTCCTTTGTCGCGTGGATAATCTGGCGCTGCAAATTGGAAAGGTCAACGACGTCTGCATCGGCAATGCCGATGGTGCCAACGCCTGCGGCAGCGAGGTACATAGCGACAGGAGCACCGAGGCCACCTGCGCCAATGACAAGCACCTTGGCGTTCAAAAGCTTCTTCTGGCCCTTTGCGCCCACTTCCTTGAGGATGATGTGGCGGGAATAGCGTTCGAGTTGTTCGTTAGTAAAAGCCATTACTGACCACCTCCCATGAAGTAGAGGAATTCGACGTTGTCGCCGTCCTTGAGGGCGGTTGTTGCGAAATTGTCGTTTTCAACAAATTCATCGTTCAGGGAAACGGTCACGTATTGCGGTGTTTCGACCTTTTCTTGTTCAATGAGTTCTGCGACGGTGAGGCCGTCTTTAACTTCTTTCTTGTTTCCTGCAACAGTAATAATCATGTTTGAAATTCCTTTTTGGTTAAAAATTATTGGTTAGTCCCCGACTTTTTTCACAAAGAGCGTAAAGGTTCCGTCCTGATTGTCGTTGAGCTTGAGGATTTCGTGACCTTCTTCCTTGAGGCTGCGCGGCACATTCTGCACCGGTTCGCCGTCGTTCAGGCGGATTGCGAGAATCTGACCTTCGTCAAGTTCTTCGATAGCGACTTTAGCCTTGACAAATGTAGTGGGGCATTTGACGTCGGTGACGTCGACGGTATCGTCTACTTTAATTTCTTCTGACATTTTTTATCTCCGTACTTTAATTTTGATGCTAAATATAGAACGCGTTTTTTAACTTGTCCAATACTTAATTTTTATGCTGAGTTATTGAAATTTTCTATAGGTTGCTCGCGGATTCTTCGACTACGCTGCGCTTCGCTCAGAATGACACCTTTTGGGGGCTGTCCTTCTACGAAATTTGCTTTATAGCTTGTTCGAAATCTTCCTTGAGGTCGGCAATATCTTCGATGCCTACGCTGATGCGGATGGAACCTTCGAATACGCCTGCGTTTTCTTTTTGCAGTTTGGTACTGTGCGTGAAAATCGTGCTATCCGGGTGGATGACGAGTGTGCGCAAGTCGCCAATGTTCGTGGCTATTGTAGCGTATTTCAAGTTGTTGATGAGCTTGAAAGCCTTTTCCTTGGAGCCTGCGTCAATCGAGATGATGGCGCCGCCCTTGCCGTTAAACTGCTTTTGAACGAGATCGTAATAGGGATTGCCTTTCAATGCGGGGTAGTTGACCTTGATGCCTTCGAAACCCTGCAAAAATTCAGCGAGTTGCAAGGCGTTATCGCAAAGGCGTTCCATGCGGAGTCCGAGAGTTTCAAGCCCGAGCGAGTTCAGGAATGCGGTAGCGGGTGCGAGACAACAACCAATATTGCGCCAGACACCGTTGCGGAGCTTCGCGAGGTACGCAAACTTGCTAAAGCGCTTGTATTCTTCCAAGCCCTTGTATTTGGTGTAATCCCACTTGAATTTTCCGCTATCGACGATGATGCCGCTGATGGCACTGCCGTTTCCGTTGATGTACTTGGAAGAGGAGTGGACAACGATATCTGCGCCAAAGTCAAAAGGATGAACAAGGTAAGGAGTTGCCGTCGTGCTGTCGACAATCAGCGGGACGCCTGCTTCGTGTGCGACATCTGCAACGCTTTGAATATCAACGACATTGAGTTTCGGGTTGCCGATAAGTTCTGTAAAAACTGCCTTGGTCTTATCGCTCAATTGCGAACGAACGCTCTCAGCGGTAACTTCTGTGACGTAACGGGTTTTAATGCCGAATGCTTCCAAATCATGGAACAAGTCAATCGTGCCGCCAAACAATGCCGTACTTGCAATAACTTCGTCGCCGGACTGCAAAATGTTCAAGAGCGACATCGTCACGGCAGCCATGCCCGACGAGCAGGCTATGGCTCCAATGCCCTTTTCAAGAGATGCAATGCGCCTTTCGAAAGAATCTGTCGTGGGGTTTCCAATGCGCGTATATGCAAAACCCGGAGCCCTATTGTTAAAAACAGCTTCGAGTTTCTCTGCGGATTCTTGCGAAAATGCACTGACTTGATAAATAGGGGTAAGCGTAGAGCCGGTACTTCGTTCACTTTCAAAATTATGATGCAATAAAGTCGTATTAAAATCCATTCAACATTCTCCGTACATAATCCTATAAATTTTGTGGGTAAATATAGAACGCAAATGTGTAATTGTCCAATACTAATTTTATATGGCTTTTAATAGGTATTTTCTATAGGAAAGAGGTTTTTGGTTGCTATAAAAAAAACTCGCTCAGCTATTGAACGAGGTGCTTCTATAACTAGGATTTTGTTACTTTATTTGCGCTTTGAAATGCTTAATTTTTCTCGTAAATCTGGTCGAAAATCCCATACTCGGAAAAGTGCGTCTTCTGTGCATTTTCCCAACCGCCAAAATGCTCAATCGTAATCAGATTGACATTCTGATCGAATTCTTTGTACTCGTCAAGAATCGCCTTGTTTGTCGGACGGTAATGATGCTTTGCCGCAACATGCTGCGCTTCGTCAGAGTATAGATAATTCAGGTATTCCGTCGCAAGTTTACGTGTGTTGCGCTTGTCTACAATCTTGTCTACAATCGCGACAGATGGCTCTGCTAAAATGCTCACACTCGGCATCACGATTTCGTAATCCTTAGGATAGTCCTTGAGCGAAAGGAACGCCTCGTTTTCCCAAGATAGCAACACATCGCCCTTGTGCTCTTCAATGAACGTATTTGTAGAACCGCGCGCCCCCGAAGCGAGGTCAAGAACATTCTGGTATAGCTTCTTCATGAATCCCTTGATTTGCGCTTCGTCGCCGTTGAACTGCTTTTCTGCATAAGCCCAGGCCGCGAGATAATTCCAGCGCGCACCGCCCGAAGTTTTGGGATCTGGCGTGATGATGCCGATGCCGTCCTTGACGAGATCGTTCCAGTCCTTGATTTTCTTGGGATTCCCCTTGCGCACGAGAAACACAATCGTCGAAGTGTAAGGAGCGCTGTTGCGCGGGAATTCCTTGATCCAGCCGTTTTCAATAAGCCCTGCGTCACGGACAATGTCCACGTCGTATTCCAGCGCGAGCGTGACCACATCCGCTTCAAGCCCGTTCACCACCTCAAGCGCCTGCTTGCCCGAACCGCCATGAAACTGCGTGATCTTCACATCTTTGCCGGTAGCCTCTTTCCAATGCTTCATAAAAATATGATTGTAATTGGAATAGAATTCACGCGTCGGGTCGTAAGACACGTTGATAAGCGAGTTGTTCTCAATCTCGGGAGCCTTTTCCGAACTGCAACCGAAAAAACAACCCGCGCCCACCACCAGCGCCACCGCAAAAACCGTCTTGAAAAAATGCAGATTCATAGTGAAATTCCTTCTTATTGAGAATGATAGTAATATTTTATTCCCAATATGTTTGTTTTTCTTGCGCATGGTAACAAAATGTGTATTATTTTCTTATTTTTATTGTAATCCAATTATGTCTGAAACAGAGCAAAAACAATACTGGACAATGAAAATTAAGCCACATGAAAAACTGTGGCATATTGATTTCAAGGAAATCTGGCATTACCGCGACCTGATAGAACTGTTCGTCAGGCGCAATATCGTGGTGCAGTATAAGCAGACCATACTGGGGCCGCTTTGGTATCTGATACAACCCATTTTGACCGTTATCATGAATATGGTGGTGTTTGGAAATATTGCTAAGATGAGTACCGACGGGATGCCCCAGGCCTTGTTTTATATGGCTGGCAACATCTGCTGGTTCTATTTCTCTAACTGTCTGAACCAGTCGTCAAACACTTTCGTAGCCAACCAGAATATGTTCGGCAAGGTCTATTTTCCCCGTTTGGTGGTGCCCATCGCTGTGGTGATATCCAATCTGTTGCGATTTGTCATTCAGGTAGGACTCTTTGTGGTGCTCTATCTCTATTTCTTTGTGAAGGGTGCTCCGATTGCCCCTAATTGGACTATTCTGCTTACTCCCCTCTTGGTCATGATGCTGGCTGGCCTTGGTCTTGGCTTTGGAATTCTGATCTCCTCGCTTACCACGAAGTATCGCGACTTCACGATTCTCTTCACTTTTATCGTCCAACTCTGGATGTATGCTACGCCTATTGTCTATCCACTCAGCATGGTGGAAGAAGGGCCCCTACGCACACTGATTATGGCCAACCCGATGACCTCCATTATCGAGGCTTTCAAGTATGCCACGTTGGGACAGGGCTATTTCTCATGGTTCGCCTTAGGCTATAGTTTCTTGTTTATGAGTGTACTGCTGCTATTCAGCGTCGTTATATTTAATAAGGTACAACGTAATTTTATGGATACTGTATGAAGGCTATTGAGTTTAATCATGTAGGCAAGCAATATCGCTTGGGGCTGGTATCCACAGGTACCTTCAAAAATGACTTGAGTCGTTGGTGGGCCATGAATGTCTTGGGCAAGGAAGATCCCTTCCTGAAGATTGGCGATACCAACATACGTTCCACGAAGGGCGACAGCGATTTTGTATGGGCGCTGAAGGATATCAATTTCAGTGTGGAGCAAGGCGATGTAGTAGGCATCATTGGCAAGAATGGCGCAGGTAAGAGTACCTTGCTGAAATTACTCTCTCGTGTGACTGCTCCAACCGTTGGCGAGATTAACGTCTGCGGTCGTATTGCCTCACTGCTTGAAGTAGGTACAGGCTTCCACCCAGAGATGACAGGTCGTGAGAACATCTATATGAATGGTGCCATCATGGGCATGACCAAGGCAGAGATTACCCGCAAACTCGACGAAATCGTTGATTTCTCTGGTTGCGAGCGTTATATCGACACCCCCGTCAAGCGCTATTCGTCGGGTATGAAGGTGCGCTTAGGGTTTGCTGTTGCCGCTCATTTGGAGCCAGAGATTCTGGTAGTTGATGAGGTACTGGCCGTAGGCGATGCCGAATTTCAGAAGAAAGCTATCGGCAAGATGCAGGATGTGTCGAAAGGGCAAGGAAGGACTGTTCTTTTTGTAAGTCATAATATGGCTGCAGTCCGTAGTCTCTGTCAGAAGGGTGTCGTCCTTCGCGATGGCATGACGGCTTTCATCGGCACAGTCGATGAAGCCGTCAATCATTATATGGAATCATCTACCTCTCAAGCGGAGGAACAGAAACTGATGACCGATTGCATCCAAGAATGCAAGAGTTTCTTGAAAATTAGCGAAATCCAGATAAACAACACGCCATATAACTTCACATCCCTCAACCATGGTCAGGAAGTATTTGATGTGCTTGTCAAGGGTAATACCAGTGAACCCATGAGGTGTGACATCAAGTTGGTCATAAAAAAGTTGGATGGAACTCCAATGGCATGTTATATGGAAGGTCGTTATAAAGGGCATCTTAACGATATTCCACCTAGTGAATTTGCCATTGAGCGCCACATTCGTCTTCCCAAATACATGGCTGATGGCGCTTATACCATAGACATGGCTTTATACGAACCCAATTGTCAGGTGTTTTTTAAAGCGCCCAATTGCCAGACCATCCGTGTTGAAGGTTTTTATGACCAATTTGCGCACCCAATCAACCTTTCAAGGGATGGTTTTTGGGGCCTGGAATCAGTATAATTAATAATTTGATAGACATTAGTGATGGAATATAGAATTTACTATCCTCAAATACCAAACATGGGTGATTTGCTTAATAAAGACATGCTTGAGTCTTTATTTCAAATTAAAGTTCAAAGAGTAAGTAAAAAAGAAAGTAATATATTTGCCATTGGCAGTTCTTTATCATCTGCACTTCGACTTCGTGCGCTGTATTCAGTCAATTTTAAAAGACAAATAAAACAAGTAATAATAAAATTATTCAATATTGATCCTTTTTATATTTGGGGAACTGGTTTCATGGATTATAATACTAAAGAAGAGAATATAGTTCAATTTAGAAATCTTAAGTTTTTATCATTGAGAGGAAATCTTTCTAAAAATAGAGTTGAGAGAGTTTTAGGAGAAGATCTTAATATACCTACAGGTGATGGAGGATTGCTTGTTGACAGATGGATTGGTGAAAAACCGCCAAAGAAATATCGTTTAGGAATTATTCCTCATTACAAAGAAAAGGATTCGCCATTTGTTGGTGAAATGAAGAAAAAATATTCTGATTCAGTAATCATTGATTTGGGAAAGAAGCCAATAGATGTGGTCAAGGAAATAGCATCATGTGAAACCATATTGTCAAGTAGTTTGCATGGATTGATAGTAGCAGATAGTTTTCATATCCCCAATAAGCATATACTCTTGTATCCTTATGGAGAGAGAATGTTGGGTGACGGATTTAAGTTTGCCGACTATTATTCATCATATGGATTGAAAGACAACCCTATAGATGTGACGACAACCACTTGGCCAACTATTCAGTCTATTATAGATGATTATTGCATAGAGCCTTCTGTTGTTGAAAAGAAGAAAGATGAAATCTTTTCGGTCTTCCCTAGATAAACTATATAAATAAGTCTACCTATAAATGAGTAAGATGTTATTTAGTATCATAATTCCTCATTACGATATTCCAGACTTGCTGATGCGCTGTCTGAAATCAATACCTGTATCTGAAGATATACAGGTGATCGTGGTGGATGACAACAGTCCAGATGCCGATACGTATTTGGAAAGATATCCAGAACTGTCGCGTCCTTATTTGGAGTTTATCAGAACGACAAAAGGCGGAGGCGCTGGCTATGCTCGCAATATAGGATTGGATCATGCAAAGGGTGAATGGTTGCTATTTGCTGACGCCGATGACTTCTTTGTGGAAGACATGTATGATATCATTACTTCAAATTCAGACTCAGAAGCAGATGTCATTTATTTCAAGAAAGAATCTGTACTTTCAGAAAATATTATCCAAAAAACAGATAGGGATATTAATATTGATAGGATAGTTGATAATTATTATGCGAATGGTGACGAATGGCCTTTAAAATTTATGTATTGTCCTACATGGGGCAAGATGATCAAAAGAGATTTGATTAATAAATATAACATCCGCTTTGAAGAAATAAGATACTCAAATGATGTGTTTTTCTCTTTGTTTGTAGGATATCATGCTGAAACTATTGAGGTAGTTAATAAAGTCCTTTATGTCTTGACTTCCCGCCCCGATTCGTTAGTGGCTAATTATTGTTCAAAACCAAATGAGTTAAGAATAAGGTCAGAAGTGCATTATCGTTCTGATCTGTTTTTGCATCAGCATCAAATGTGTAAGGAAAGGTCCATGAAAAAATATTTGTTACTCATGTTCAATAATGACCGGAAACTGTTCAAATACTACTTCTTTAAACTTGATGAGATTTATCCGTCAAAGTTATCGGCACTGCGGGATTTTTGCAAGAACAAACCCCTAAGATTCAAGATTAAATTCTATTTATATTCATTTTTAGTATGGACAAGGATTCTGTAAGTATTGTCGCAAATATTAAAACGATGACTCCAACGTATAGTATCATCATACCCCATAAAGGCATTCCGGATTTGCTGATGCGATGCTTGAGGTCAATACCTGTATCTGAGGATATCCAGGTGATTGTGGTGGATGACAACAGTGTGGGTGCTGACACCTATTTGGAAAGATACTCAGAGCTGTCACGCCCTTATCTGGAGTTTGTCAGAACGACTAAGGGCGGAGGAGCTGGCTATGCCAGGAATGTAGGACTGGAGCATGCTAAAGGCAAATGGCTGCTGTTTGCCGATGCGGATGACTTCTTTGTTGAAGATATGCATGACATCATCAGCTCATACGTTGATTCGGAAGCAGATGTCATATACTTCAAAAACAAGGCGGTTCTTTCGGAGAATATAAACATAGAATCAAATCGATGTTCTTGGATGAATAGAAAGATTGATCAGTGTTTGAAAGATGGTGATGAATGGCCTGTAAGATTTAAGTTGTTTGTTCCATGGGCCAAGATGGTAAAAAGGGATTTAGTTGTTAAATACAATATCCGATTTGACGAAGTAGTGTATTCGGCTGATGTATATTTTTCCATGCTTGTTGGTTATCATGCAGGAATCATCAAGGTTGCAAATATAACCCTATATGTCGTGACTTTTCGTCCCAAATCATTAAGTGCAGAATTTTGCACCAAGCCAGGTGAATTGAAAACAAGGGCAGAAGTGTTTTTCCGAGAAGAAAAATTCTTGATTAGGCATAATATCTGTAGAGTTAGGTCTATGAGAAAATATTTATTGATAATGTTGAAGAAAGACCATTCTTTATTCAAATATTACTTTTATAAATTAGACGAATTATATCCATCAAAACTATTGGCATTGCTTGATATTAGCAAAGGTACATCTCTGTTTATTAAAATCAAGTTGTATATATATTCATTGCTGATATGGGCAAGGATTCTGTGAATATTCAACAAACATGAAAACAATGCATCCTACATTTAGTATTATCATTCCTCATAAAGAGATACCGGATCTTCTAATGCGGTGCTTACAGTCAATCCCTGTATCTGAGGACATTCAAGTGATTGTGGTAGACGACAATAGTGCAGATGCTGACACCTACTTGGAGAGGTATCCGGAACTGTCACGCCCCTATCTGGAGTTTATCAGAACGACAAAAGGTGGAGGTGCAGGCTATGCCAGGAATGTAGGATTAGACCATGCTAAAGGGAAATGGATATTGTTTGCTGATTCGGATGACTTCTTTGTTGAAGACATGTATGATATCATCTGCTCATACGTTGATTCAGAAACAGATGTTATATACTTTAAATCTAATTCGGTTCTTTCAGCAGATATAAATAGAGAAGCAAAACGGAATGCTCATGTAAACAAAATAATTAATCAATACCTGATAGACGGTGACGAGTGGCCTATTAGAGCACAAATGTATGTACCATGGGGTAAAATGGTTAAAAGAGATGTGATGGTCAAACACGACATCCGTTTTGACGAAGTAATGTATGCTGATGATGCTTACTGTTCTTTACAGATAGGCTATTACGCAAGGACAATTCAGGTTGTTAATAGGGTCCTTTACGTTGTCACTTCTCGTCCTGATTCCCAGATGTCAGATTTTTGTTTAAAGCCCAATGAGTTGAAACTTAGAGCAGAGGCAGCCTTTCGGATGGACAAATTTATGCTGCAAAATGATTTTTGTAGAGAGCATCGATTGAAATTTTTTTTAGTTAAGATGTTAACGCATGACAGGAGGTTGTTCAAGTACTACTTCTTCAAGTTGGAAGAAATCTATCCGTCAAAGTTATCGGCATTACGGGATATTTGCAAGAATAGTCCCCGAAGATTCAAGATTAAATTCTATTTATATTCATTATTGGTATGGACAAGACTCCTGTAAGTATTATGGCAAATATAAAATCTATGTGTCCTACGTTTAGTATCATCATACCTCACTACGATATTCCGGACTTGCTGATGCGCTGTCTGAAGTCAATACCTGTATCTGAAGATATTCAGGTGATTGTAGTGGATGATAACAGCCCTGATGCAGATACCTATTTGGAAAGATATCCAGAGCTGTCTCGTCCATACTTAGAGTTTATTCGTGCTTCTAAGAATGGAGGGGCTGGATATGCCCGAAATATCGGATTAGATCATGCAAAAGGGAAATGGCTGTTGTTTGCAGATGCAGATGACTTCTTTGTGGGCAATATGTATGATATTATTAATACGCATGTAGAATCTGACGCCGATGTTATCTATTTCCAGAAACGGGCAGTTTATTCTGATAATCTGAACTGCAAATCATCCAGAAGTGGCTATATTGATAAAATAATGGATATTTATCTCAAAACGGGTGATGAGGTGCCAGTAAGAACCAGATATAATGTACCATGGGGTAAAATGATTAAGAAAAGTCTGGTAGAGAATCATCACATTTGTTTTGAAGAAATCAAGTATTCTAATGACATTCTTTTTTCCGTACATGTAGGTTGTTTAGCAAAGAAGATCGAAGCCATTGATACTGTTCTATATGTCGTGACATATCATGAAGGTTCAGCGACTTATGAATTTTGTAAAAAACCTGATGAATTAAGAATTAGAGCAGGAGCTGCATTCAGATATGATTCTTTTTTATTTCAACACAATATGAGCCAAGGAAGAGAAATTGTATCTTACATAAAAAGGATGTTAAGCCAGGACAGGAATTTATTTAAGTACTACTTCATAAGATTGGACGAAATCTATACATCAAAGATAGCCGCGCTCAAAGACATCACTAAAGGTTGTTCTTGTAGATTCAAAATCAAATTGTATTTTTATTCGTTTAAAATATGGATAAGCCGCTGTTTAGTATCATAATTCCTCATTACGATATTCCAGACTTGCTGATGCGCTGTCTGAAATCCATCCCTGTGTCTGAAGACATTCAGGTGATCGTAGTGGATGATGATAGCCTAGATGCAGACACATATTTGGAAAGATATCCAGAACTTTCCCGTCCTTTCCTCGAATTTATTCGTGCACCTAAAAATGGAGGGGCTGGTTATGCCAGGAATATCGGTTTAGATCATGCAAAAGGAAAATGGCTCCTGTTTGCAGATGCAGATGACTTTTTTGTTGAAGATATGTATGATTTGATATTATCCGATATTGATTCAGAAGCAGATATCATTTTCTTCAAAAAGAAGTCGGTTCTTTCTGATAATGTTAATATAGAAACAGTTAGGGATCCTCATATAAATAGGAGAATTGATCAATATCTTTCGGATGGTGATGAATGGTATATAAGAGTTAGGCTGGATGTTCCATGGGGCAAAATGATGAAAAGGGATTTGATAAACAAATACAATATTCGATTTGACGAAGTAATGTATGGTAATGATATAATATTTTCTATGCAATCTGGTTATTATGCTAAAAGCATTAAAGTTATCAATGAAATCCTTTATGTTAGTACTTCCCGCCCTAATTCATTAGCAGATGATTTTTGTTCTAAGCCTAGAGAGTTAGAGATAAGGGCGGAGGTGGCTTTTATGGCTGACAGATTTTTGATACGAAATAAATATGATAGAGAACGTAGGTTAAAGCCTTATCTATGGAGGATGTTAAAACAGGATCGAAGGTTGTTCAAATATTATTTTTATAAGCTTGACGAAATATATCCTTCAAAATTGAAAGCACTAAATGACCTGCGTAAAGGGCATTCTATCATATATCAAGTGCTATTATACATATACTTTTTCTGGTTATGGATAATTCGTTAGTCAGTATAATAGTCCCTGTATATAACACGGCAGAATACGTTGAAGAATGTGTTCAGTCTGTTCTGTCGCAATCATACAAGAATATTGAGCTGATTCTTGTGAATGATGGAAGTACAGATGGCTCTGGTGATATTTGCAAGAAGTATGAGAATCGTCCCAATGTGATATACATTGAGCAAGATAACCTTGGAACTACAGCAGCAAGAAGACGGGGTGTAGAAAAATCTCATGGTGAGTGGATTATGTTCGTGGATTCTGATGATATACTTTTGGATAACGGATTAGAGTATATGGTTGAACTATCTGAAAAAACGAACATTGTTCTTAGTGGACATACACATAACATCAATTTAATCCAAAAGCTTCCAGATATAATAAGTAAAGATGAGTATTTAAAAATGATTTATACAAGGGACATTTATGTGGCACCATTTGGTCGCCTGTTTCACAAATCATTATTTAATGAAAGAACTTTAGCGTTTCCCCGTTACTATGTCCTTGGAGAGGATTATTTAATGAATTTACAAATCGCAATAGATAATAAGGAAGATATAAGAGTATATAAACAGTCAATGTATTATAGAAGATACAACCCCCTATCAACTATGCACATAAATTCTCTAACCTTTGACTATTGTCAAAAGATATGTGGTTTAGCTGATAATATGGTAATGGGAGTTTGGGGAAATAGGTTTCCATTGTTGCAAATGAAACAACGAATGGTGTTCTTTAATCTGACTCTGAAAGATGTTCGATATCACAGCGACTCCCACCATCCGTTTGTCAAAGATATAAAGCGCTATATGGATGAGTCAGGTGTATGGAGGCCCATGGACAGATGGTTGTTAAGTGTGTCATCTCCTTGGGCTGTTAAAACTGTGTGGAATCTACGGAAGGTTTGGATGAGGCTGGAACATCCATCTATGTTTTTGCGTGACTTAAAAAAATGGCTGGGATGGTGCATATACCTTATATTATGGACTCGACAAGGAACAGCGGGTAAAGATTTTTTCAAAAAATAACATTATTTCCATTTTTGGAGCATTGCATTTTAGTTATTTGTTATAATTGTATTACAAATACATAACGTAAACATTTCAAATGAATTCAAAGTTGTGGAAAATAGCAAAGCCTGTGGTCAGGCCTGTGTTGGCGAAGGGCGTGCAGATCCTCTTCTATTTGCTACGCATGTTCCCTATAAAGAATAACAAGGTGTTGGTAAGTGTTTTTGAGGGTAGACGCTATGACGACAACCAAAAATTCATTATGGAGGAGTTGCATAAGCTTCGGCCTGATATGGATGTTGTTTGGGTGAGAAGGCGTCGTTATAATTACGAGTTGCCTTCGTGGATGAGGTCCGTAAATTGGCGCAGTTGGAAATGGCTGTATGAATATGTGACCGCAAAGATTTGGATTGATAATGGTACATTGCCTGACTATTTTGTTAAGCGTAAGGGACAGATGTATATAGAAACCTGGCATGGTGGGCTAGGAATCAAGAAAGTGGCGATGGATGAAGTTGGTGCGTTGGCTAAGATCAGGAACGACCGCAGATACCTAAAAGGGACATCTTTGGCTGACGTGTATATCTCGAATTCCGACCACCTGTCGATTATCTATCGCAGGGCATTCAATTATCATGGGCCTATCTGGAAATGCGGCTATCCGAAAAACGATATGCTGGTGCAGAACAACCCTAAGGAGGGAATGAAGGCTCGTAAGGACTTAGGCATTCCTTCTGATCATAAAGTGCTGCTCTATGCGCCTACTTGGCGATTGCGCTTTGCAGAAAATCATTATATCGACATGAATGTATATGATTTGGATATACAGCGTCTGAAGAAGACTCTGGCGAACAAATTTGGCGGTGAATGGATGATGCTCATCAGATTCCACCCATTGCAGCGCCTCTATGCCAAAGACTTTCAAGAGGCGCATCCAGAGGTAAAGAATGTGACGGACTATCAGGATATGCAACGGTTACTGATGGCGACGGATGTGATGGTAAGTGACTATTCGAGCTGTATTTTTGATGCTGCCTTGAGGCGGATTCCCTGCTTTGCATACGCAACAGACTTCGAACAGTATAAGAATGAAGAACGCGGCGTGTATTACGAAATGGATGAACTTCCGTTTCCATACGCCAAGAATAATGACGAGATGGAACAAAATGTGAAGGCTTTCGACATGGATGGCTATCTGAAAAAGTGGGACGCCTTTGCTGTGAGAATGGGACTTAACGAGACTGGCCATTCGGCTAAGGACATTGCAGAGAAAATGGCAGAGTTCTTAGATGGCAAGACCGTAGAATGGCAAAATGATTATCCAATACAAATAACGCAATCGATATGAACATAGCAGTAATATTTGCAGGTGGGCAAGGACACAGACTTTATAATCATAGTCGCCCCAAGCAGTTTTTTGAGTATCGTGGGAAACCTATCGTGGTTTATACCATCGAGGTGTTTCAGCATATTCAGGAAGTTGATGCCATTGTGGTGGTCTGTCTGGAAGACTGGATTCCTTATCTGCGTAGTCAGGTGGAAAAATATGGATTGACTAAAGTTATAGATATTGTTCCAGGTGGCGAAAAGGGACAAGACTCCATTTATAATGGACTGCAGTGCGTTAAGCAACATTTCCCAGAAGATTCTTTGGTGCTGATACATGACGGTGTGCGTCCTTTAGCGATGGAGAAAACGATTATTGAATGTATAGAAGTTGCCAAGAAGAAAGGTAACAGCATTGCTTGTGTGCCATCGACAGAGACTATCGTAATTAAGAAGAATGATGGCTCGCTGGAGGAACCTGAGCGAGACTCTGTTCTGATGGTTCGGGCTCCACAATGTTTTGTACTGAAAGATGTGCTGGAGGCTCACCAAAAGGCTTTGGCTGATGGCTTGCATGATTTCGTAGATACTTTTTCGATGATGAAACATTATTGTTATGAGTTGCATACGATTCTTGGAACTGCCGAGAATATCAAGATTACGACGCCTGCTGACTTTTTTATGTTTAAATCTATTATAGAGGCTAGGGAAGAGGGAGCTGTATTTGGTCTTTAAAAAGGTGTATAGTGAAAGACGAAATTGTCATAAATGATTTGCAGGGGATGTGTGAGGCTGGGTTGCCTTGGCGTGAACTTGACGGAAAAACGGTTCTTGTTACTGGGGCGACAGGTATGTTGGCCTCGTATGTGACTTGGCTGCTGCTTTATTTGCATGAGCATGTGGGCATCAATGTTTCTGTAGTAGCTCTTTGCAGAAATCGCCAGAGTGCAGAGCAATATTTTGGCTCGTATTTTGATAAGCCTTATTTCAATTTGTTGATTCAGGATGTTTGTGAGCCTATCGTTTATAAGGAAAGGGTAGACTACGTATTCCATTTGGCGGGGAATGCAAGCCCGCATTTCATCAATTCTGATCCTGTTGGAATCATGAAGTGTAATTTGCTAGGGACGATGAATGTGCTTGATTGGGCTCGTGAATCGAAAGTCGCAAAAGTCATCTTTGCCTCCACACGTGAGGTCTATGGAAAGAACGAAGACACCGAGCTGTTGGATGAGCATGCTTATGGAACGCTTGATCCTCTAGATGACAGGTCGTGCTATCCTGAATGCAAGCGTGCTGCAGAAACTTTGCTGAGAAGCTATTTTCTGCAATATGGTGTCCCTTATAACGTCGTTCGTATTGCGCACTCGTATGGCCCGACGATGAAGTTGGAAAATGATGGAAGAGTGATGGCAGACCTGTTGGGCGATGTCGTGGCGGGCAGGGATATTGTTTTGAAAAGCAGTGGTGATGCTGTTCGCGCATTCCTTTATGTGACTGATGCAGTCTTGGGTATGTTTACGGTACTTTTTAAGGGGAATGCTTGTGCGGCCTATAATTTGGCGAATGAATCCGAGCCAATCAGTGTTAAGGATTTAGCTCAAATGTTGGCCAGTTCAAGAAGTGATAAGTCTATTCAGGTGGTGATAAATAAAGGCGAACAGAAAGGCTACTGCGCCTATCGCCGCACGGCTTTAGATACGACTGCCATAGAGCATCTTGGATGGAAACCTCAGGTTTCTCTTAGTGAAGGAATCAGTCGCGTGTTAGCGTCTGTTTTATTTTTTGTTAAAAGACAAATTATTTTGACTTTATCCAAGGATTCTACGGTAAAAAAGGAAAATAAGGGACGCCCAATTCTAGGACTTGCGAAGGGAAAGTGGAAATACCCTGATGATATCAATTTGCATGATGATGAAATTGCAGATGCTTTTGGGGTATAAATGAGAATATTGGTTGATGCTCATATTCTTGTTTGGATGCATACATTCGATTTATTATAGTGCTGTTAGCATTTGGGAATCCGAAATGAAGCATAATTTGCATCCTGAAGATTTTCCATTTTCAGGCAGAGAACTGAATGCTCTTTCGGAAAAAGCAAATTTGAATTGTTGTGTCGGTATAGAATTTTCCTCACTTCACAATCCCAATGGCGCAATACAGTAGCGAGAGTCCCATGAGCGTGTAGAAAATTCTGTGGTGCTTTTTGAAAAGCCCTTGCAGTAAAACGCCTGCGAAAAGCCACGCCAAATTGCAGATGGGGCCTGTAAGCGGCAATAGTATGCCGAACAGCAGCAAGTGCGGAAAATCTTGGTGGTAGGGGAGAATGTAGGTTGTGATTGCCGTGAGGCAGAACACCATGATTTTGATGTTCGTGAGTTGCACGAAAAGACCTGTGCGGAAGCTGCCGGTTGTGCGGCTGTTGCGGATTTCTTCGAGAGGCTTGAACGCTTGAATTAAAAGGCTGATTGCCAAATATGCAATGTAAATTGCTCCGACGAAAGCAAATACCCGGATGAAATTTTCAAAAGCACTACTGATAAAATAAACTATAAAAACAGATGCTAGCGAGACGATTGTGTATCCGGTGAAAAGTCCGTACCATTGCTTTATGGCGACGCTTTTCCCGCTTCCCATCGCTACTGAGAGTGAACAGAGGTTCGCGGGTCCCGGGGTAATTCCCGAGACGAATGCGTATAGTAAAAAAGAAAGTGCTACTTCTAATGACACTAAGCGACCTGTTCAGTGGTTATTCGTCTTTGCTTTCTATAGCCCACGTGAAGCCTGCGTTTTCGATTTGGCGGAATGTGGCTTCTAGGCTTTGACCGCCTTCGGTGAGGTAACCCGAAGCGAAAATGGAATCGGCGACTTTGAAGAGTTCCTTTTCGTGTCCTTTGAAATAGACTTCGCGACCGGCGGCGCAGCGGATGTCCGATTTCGGGAGCAATAGACGGGCTAGGCAAAGGATTTTGATGCCGTATTCGAATGTGAGTCCGGAAATGTCGCGGTTGGCGAGGCGTGTGCCTTTGACCGGCAACAAAAAGTTTATGGGGACGGATTCTGGATTGATGGCGACCAAGTCAAAAAGCATATCGACCACGTCTTCTTTGGATTCGCCCATGCCAATGATTCCGCCGCAGCATATTTCAAAGCCGATGCTCTGCAACATGCGAATGTTTTGGATGCGTCGCTCGTATGTGTGGGTGCTGCAAATTTCGGGGTAAAAACGGCGGCTCGTATTCAAGTTGTGGTTGATGCGGTCAAGGCCTGCCGCCTTTAAAATGCGGGCTTGGTGCTCGGTCAAGAATCCGATGGAACAGCAAATGTGCGTGCCCGATTTCTTCATGTGCGCAATGCGTTCGGCGAGTTCTTCAATTTCTTTGTCTGTGAAGCCCATGCCCGAAAGCCCGATGCAATGCCTAGACAGGTGAAATTCATCAACAAGATTATTGTCGCTGTAGAGCTTGTCGTCCGAAACGCTTTTGTATTTTTCAATGGGCGCTTGGGAATCGCGAGATTGGGCGCAATAGGCGCAATTTTGAGTGCAGTTGCCGCTACGGACATTCGTCAAAAGCTGGATGTTGACACGGTTGCCTTTGTATTTCGTGCGTAATTTGAATGCGGCTTCGATTAACAAATCTAGCTGGTTGTTTGGAAAATTTAAAATTTGCAAACATTCTTCGCGAGTAAGGGTTTTGCTTTCGTCCCAGTCTTTTGTCAAATAATCTGTAATTGTCATTCCTAAACTACCGTCATTGAGCTTGTTGAATTTTGGTGACAAATATAAAAGCCAAGTTAATGCTTGGCTAATACAAAAAAGCTATGGCTTGTAGGGGCGTTATTCAAGAAATTGAATGCTCAATGGTGATGGTGGTGACCTTCGTGCATTGAATCCATGTGGTGTGCAGGGGGTTGAACCTCGGAAACTGCCTTCGCCTTGGGCTTGTAGCCAGCAATTCCCGGGTCAACCATCCCGAAGATCATGGCAATGTGAGATAGCACGAGAAATGC
Source organism: Fibrobacter sp. UWB13 (assembly GCF_900177805.1). Classification (NCBI taxonomy): domain Bacteria; kingdom Pseudomonadati; phylum Fibrobacterota; class Fibrobacteria; order Fibrobacterales; family Fibrobacteraceae; genus Fibrobacter; species Fibrobacter sp. UWB13. Next base: position 309,690 of record NZ_FXAX01000001.1, read on the forward strand.
GGCGAGTAGAAGAATAGCGTATGTCGTTCTTTTCTGCTCAACAACTTTGCGGAATAAAAGTTTCAAGTTCAAAAGTGCAAGCAATATCATCGGGATGCCCGCAAGGATATAAGAGAATATGGCTACGACGTCAATCCATGTTCTGAATTCATCAGCAGATCCATATAGTGAGTAGAGTACATGTTGTATCCTTTTTGTTATGGGTTTGACTTATTCTCCATTTCGTAAAGCAATGTACAAAAAGAAATTATCAAAAGTGTTATTGAAAATTTTGATATCTAGCGCTAAGAAAAAGTGTAATTTTTTTACACATATTTTGAAAGCGTTTTGACGTCTTTACCGCTCCACGTGTAGAGCGCGAGCATGGGTTCGTGTTCGGTTTGCATGGAGTGAATGTGATTGGACGGGTGCAGTACAAACTCTCCAGGACCGCGTACTTTTGAGATTCCGTCTAATGTCCAGATGGCGTGTCCGGACAAAATGACGTACAGTTCTGTGGCGGGGTGCAAGTGGGAGGGGTAAAAGGTGTTTTTGCCTAGGAGCGTAAAACCGAAACAAAAATGCTCGTCGTGATAGGGCGCTTCTGGACCGAGAATTTCTCCCCATCCCATTTGATCGGCCAAATCAGGCATGTCGGGGCGCGGCTCGTAATTGTATTTCCACGGCAAATAGGGGAGGGCGGGCTCCAAAGCTTTTAGCAAATCTGCAGTTTCAGGGTTCCCGTGCTTGATAGCTTCTCCAATGTAGCGGATTAGCGGCGAGTCGTTTTTTTCAAATTTTCCAATTGGCTTTGGAATGTCTCGGACTGCAAAATTGGCGGCTTCAAGCCCGATTTTGTCGTCGATTTTGGCTCTCTTGAAAAGAAACTTTTGGGATTCTTCAATTAAATTGTGGATAACATTTTTCATGGAACCTCTATTTTAAACTTGATTTTAACACGGCGACGGTATGGCCGATGACTTCGCCTTTTTTGAACGCTTCGTATGCGGCGGTTGCGGTAAGCTTTACGGAATCGAGAGTTTTTTCAATTTCAAAAGCCCGTTTGCCGGAATCCTTGACAGAAATGTTTGCGAATGCTTTTTGCAAGTCTTCAGCGCGGTAGAATCTGAACGGGCCGAGGCCAGCTTTTTCTTGCGCGGCGTATCCCGAAATCACATCTTCCGGCTCGGCTTGGACTTTCCAGGAATACGTGAAAATTTCAGAACGGAGTCCGGCGAGTTCGCCAAGCTTGATGAATGCGCTGAGTGGAACGCGCCCGCCGAGCGTGGAATAGACGGCGCCGTTTTGTGCCAAATAATCGCGAGCCTGCTTGAGTGCGAGGTAATGCAAGTCGAGCATTTGCTCGTGAACGAATTCGGGAATAGCTTCTTCGCGCTTTTCCAAGTAATGGCCGCTATTGCGTTTGTCTTCAATCTTTGTGTTGTTTGCGAGCGGCACGTTGGGGAGGTTCTCGTAAATCACGTCGTAATTTCGCTTGCCGTTTTGGAGCGGTTGCAAAAGGTCGCCGTTGCCGAATTCAAATTCGATTTTGGAGGTCTCTTTGATATTGCTTCGAACGTTCTGTGCAGCGGCGGCGACAACGCTTCTTTGCAAATCCGTGAAGCCTACGCGCTTTGCTCCCAAAAGTTCAATGCCGGTCAACACGTCAATGCCGGAGCCTGTGCCGATGGAAACGAATGAATCAATATCGTGACCCAATTTTTCGCGAATCAGCTTGAATGCGGGGGCTGCAATGTAGGCGACCCAGTCGCTTTTAATGTCTTCTGTTTTCGGCAGGTAGGCGTGATCGGCAACTTCAATAGAGAGGTAATCTTTGATGTGCTTTGTCGCACCATTTAATGCAAGGTATTTATTGACATCTACAACGATACTCATTACTTACCGCCTTTGGTGCTTGCATTGATAGCTTGTTCGAAGTCAGCGATGATGTCGCGCGGGTCTTCGATGCCAACGGATACGCGGATCATATCTTCGGGGATGCCTGCGGCGAGTCTGTCCTTCGGCGAAAGCTGCGAATGGGTGCTTGTTGCCGGGTGCAAAACGCTTGTGCGTGCATCGCCAACGTGAACGACGAGGGCTGCGACTTTCAAAGCTTTGACAAACGAGCGGATGGCTGCTCTGCCACCTTTGAGGCCGAATGTGAGTACGCCGCTGCCGCCTTGATAATCAAAGTATTTGCGGATGCGCTTGAAATATGGGCTAGATTTGAGTCCCGGATAGCTGACCCAATTCACGGCGGGGTGCTTGGACAAAAATTCTGCCAATGCGAGGGCGTTGTTGCTGTGTTGCGGCATTCGCAAATGGAGCGTTTCAAGGCCCAAATTCAAAAGGAATGCGTTGAACGGGCTTAATGCGGCACCATAATCGCGCAAGAATTGAGCACGAGCCTTTGCGATAAATGCTGCACGTCCAAATTTTTGAGTATAGGAGGTGTTTGCGTATTGCGCATCCGGTTCCACGAGGTCTGGGAACTTACCGTTTTCCCAGTTGTAATTGCCACCGTCAATGACGACACCGCCGAGCGCAACGGCGTGACCGTCGATGTACTTTGTGGCCGAATGAATGACAACGTTTGCGCCGAGTTTCAAAGGTTTCACGAGGAATGGCGTTGCGAGTGTATTATCAACGAGGAAGGGAACGTCAAATTCCTTGGCGAGCTTGGAAAACTTTTCAAAGTCCAAAATGCCCAAGGCGGGGTTGCCAATCGTTTCGCCGAAAATGAGCTTGGTGTTGGGGCGGAATGCTTTGCGGAGTTCTGCTATGGAATCTTCCGGGTCGATGAATGTCGTTTCAATGCCGAGCTTGGAAAGTCTTACGCTGAGTAATGTGTAGCTGCCGCCGTAAATGGTTTTGCTTGCAACGATGTGGTCGCCTGCTTTCACGAGGTTTGAAATCGCAAGGAGGACTGCGGCTTGCCCCGATGCGGTTGCAACGGCACCCACGCCGCCTTCGAGTTCCGTAATCTTGCTTTCGAATGCCGCTACGGTCGGGTTCCCTGTGCGGGTGTATTTGTTGCCTGATTGCTTGAGCGCAAAGAGACGTTCCACTTCGTCAACGTCTTCGTACTTGTAAGTCGTGGACTGGAAAATCGGGAGCACGCGCGGCTCGCCAATTTTTGGTTTCCATCCTGCTTGTAAACACTTTGTTGCAAAATTCCATGTGCTCGGATCGGTAACGTTAGCGGTATTCTTTGCAGATTCAATTTTCTTTTTTGATATATTCTTTGTCATTTTAAAACTCCTCTTTAGCAAAAGATTTGCTCTCGAATAATTCTATTTGTACGGCGAAAATATAGAACGCAACTATTACCTTGTCCAATACTTAATTAATATTGTGTATAATAGAATTAATTTATTAGTAATTTGGTGTGCGCGGGGTGTCTATCGAAATAAGCAATTATCAGCAATTAGAAAAAAATATAACTCGCCGTATATTGCGTTTCAAAGCGCAAAAATCCGTGGGCGAATGCTGTCAATCATCCCCATAAAATTCTTATATTTCGAGCCATGGCATTATCAGCAAATATTACACGCGAAGGAGCGCTTGAACTCCTTAAGAAATACAATAAGGATCCGTTCCACCTTGAACATGGCGAAATCGTAGAAAATACGATGCGTTATTTTGCTCGTGAACTAGGTTACGGCGAAGACGAAGAATTCTGGGGAATTGTCGGTCTCTTGCACGATCTCGATTTTGAATTGTGGCCGGAACAGCATTGCATCAAGGAACGCGAATTGATGCAAGAGGCGGGCCTTTCGGAAGAGCTGATTCACGCGACAACGAGCCATGGCTGGTCTATCACGGTGGATGTCAAGCCAGAACATGAAATGGAAAAAGTGCTTTATGCCGTTGACGAACTCACGGGCTTGATTGGTGCGGTCGTTTTGATGCGCCCGTCCAAAAGCGTGCAGGATTTGGAACTGAAATCCGTCTTGAAAAAGTACAAGTCCCCGAAATTTGCGGCAGGCTGTTCCCGCGAAGTCATTGAGCGCGGCGCAAACTTGCTCGGCTGGGAATTAAACGACCTCATCTCCCGCACGATTGCTGCGCTGAAGACTTTCAGACCGTGATTTTTACGCCGTGATTTAAGCGGCGGATTTTTTCTTGAAAAAATTTTTGAGCCTTTTTACGCCTTCAACGCCCAAAATGGAAAGCCCGCTGTACTGAAAAGTCTTGGCAAGTCCAAAAAGTACAACCCATAACACGCCCTTGGCTTCTGCTGAAATGGGGAGTGTCATTTGCGCAAATGACAATATGTAAAAGGGAATGCAGAGCAGTAAAACGATTATACCTGTTCTGAATGAAAAACTTTGTAATTTTTTTACAATTCTGTCTTTTGTTGACACCAAAAAATTCTTCATAGCTGATATTCCTGATGCCAAAAGATATTTCTTTTTTCTACATAATCAAGGGAATTTTAAAAAAAGCAGAAAAAAGTATGATTAAAAATGACAGAAAACGCTCCGAAAAAAATCGGAGCGTCTTGTGTTTTTGGTTGTTTTGGATTGCTAAATGACGACGATTGGTTCGCGAATAGATTTGTTTTCAAGTAAGAACGCGTAATTGCCTACGGTCACAAAGAGACGGTAAATGAATACATCGACTTTTTCTCCAACGGAAATACTAGGCTCGTCGAAAGAGCGGCGCGCGGTAAGAGTTTCTCCGTTGACGAGTACTGTGATTTCGATGCCACTCCCGCGGAATGCGACGTCTGTCACGACACCTTCTTCGGCAGAATTCTTGAATTTTTGAACTTCGTTTTTCTTGGTGACCTTGACAAATTCAGGGCGGACTATCGCTTGGTCAACATTCGGGATTGTGTCAAAGCTTTGGAACTTGTTGTAATCTTTAAAAATGCTTGGTTGTCCAAAGAACGAGGCTACAAAAGCGGTTTTGGGCTTGCTGTAAACTTCTAGAGGCTTGCCAATTTGATCGATGCGTCCTTTGTTTGTGATGATGATTTCGTCGGCGACTTCGATGGCTTCGTCCTGGTCATGGGTCACGAAAATACTTGTGACACCGAGCTTTGCAATCATCTCCTTGAGCCAGTGGCGCAGTTCTTGGCGGACTTTCGCATCGATGGCGGCAAATGGCTCGTCAAGCAAAAGTAACTGTGGATTTGGCGCGAGGGCGCGTGCAAATGCGACACGTTGGCGCTGGCCGCCCGAAAGTTGGCTCGGGTAGCGGTTTTCGAGACCTTCAAGGCCGATGAGCTTTACCAGTTCGGCGACGCGTTCCTTGATTTCGTTTTCGGATTTCTTGAGCACGCGAAGGCCAAATGCGATGTTTTCGAAAACGGTCATGTAGCGGAACAGCGCATAGCTTTGGAATACAAAGCCGATGCCACGCTTACTGGCGGGGACGTTGTTGATGACTTTCCCGTCGATGATTATTTCTCCGCTATCGGGATTTTCAAGTCCTGCAATCATGCGGAGTATGGTCGTCTTTCCAGAGCCGCTCGGACCCAGGAGGCCGATGAGTTTGCCTTTTTCGATGCCGAAAGAAACGTTGTCTGATGCCTTGAAATTGCCAAAGTGTTTGTTGATGTTTTTTAATTCTACGTACATACAATCTCCTTTTATATTTTCTTTCGACCTCTATATTCAATCGCGCTTCGTGCAATCAAAATGGCGATGGCTAGCATCACAAGAATTGACGAAACTGCAAAGGCGGGCACGTATTGGAATTCGTTGAAGAGAATTTCTACATGCAAGGGAAGCGTATTTGTCTTTCCGCGCAAATGCCCTGAAATCACGGATACAGCACCGAATTCACCCATGGCACGGGCGGCGCAGAGCACCACGCCGTACAGAAAAGCCCATTTGATATGCGGAAATGTGATTTTGCGGAAAATGGTCCAGCCTTTAGCGCCCATCAGCGCGGCGGCCTCTTCTTCGTCGTTTCCGCGAGCTTCCAGAACGGGAATCAATTCACGCGAAATGAATGGAAATGTGACGAAAATCGTTGCAAGAACAATGCCAGGTACGGCAAAGACTATCTTGATGTCCCAACTTTGCAATAGCGGGTAAATGGGGCTTTGGCGTCCGAACGTGAGCAAGAAGATAAGGCCTGCGATAATCGGTGAAACCGTTACCGGCAAGTCTATCAATGTCGTAAGGATTTTTTTGCCTTTGAAATGGAACTTGGTGAGTGACCATGCTGCGCTCAAGCCGAAAATGGTGTTGATGATGACCGCAAGTAAAGTCGCTTCGAGGGTGAGCCAAATGGCTTTGATGGTGTAGTTGTCGCTCACGGCCTTTGCGTAAATGTCGAAACCCTGCTTGAACGCTTCGGCGATAACGGTAATCAGCGGGAGCAAAAGCATGAGAATCACAAAGGCGATGCTTATGCCAATCAAGGACCATTTGACAATCTTTGAAGAAGTCTTTTCTTTGTACATTAAGCGCCTCCTTTCAGAATTTTGGTATTTCTTGTTTGTATTAAGTTCACGAGGAAAAGCGTTACAAACGAGGCTACGAGCATGACAAGCGCAATTGTCGTCGCACTCGCGTAATCGTATTCCTGCAGTTCTGACATGATAATTAGCGGTGCAATTTCTGTTTCGAATGGCTTGTTGCCTGCGATGAAAACGACGCTGCCATATTCACCGAGGCAACGCCCGAACGCAAGCCCGAATCCCGTCAATGCGGCTGGCACGATCTCTGGGAAGATCACTTTCCAGAAAATGCGGCTCCGTGATGCGCCTAGCACGCCTGCGGCTTCTTCGTATGCAGGGTCCAGTTTCTCGAGTACGGGCTGCACTGCACGTACTACAAATGGAATGCCGATAAACACGAGCGCAACCGTAATGCCGATTTGCGTAAAGGCAATTTTGATGCCGAATTTTGCAAAGAATCCGCCCACAAGGCCTGTATCTGCTGTGAGTGCCGTGAGAGCGATGCCCGCCACAGCTGTCGGCAAGGCAAATGGAAGTTCGATCATTCCGTCAATCAATCGTTTGAGTGGAAATGTGTATTTTACAAGAACCCACGCAAGAACGATGCCCATTACTGCATTGATGAGCGATGCGATAAATGCAGTTGTAAAACTCACACGAAAGCTAGAGAGCACTCGGTCGCGCGTAATGGTCTCTATAATTTCGTCAAAACTCATTTGCGCCGTAAACACCACAAGCGATGCGAGCGGAATGAGCACGACAACGCCCAAAATGGCGAGCGTGATGCCTGTAGTAAGGCCGAAACCTGGTATAACACTTCTATTTGTTCTTTTCATAATTGGGCTCAAATATAGAACGCACTTTTCAGCTTGTCCAATATTTTATTTCTAGCGTCTGTTATTAAATTTTTTTATAATAGATAAAGTAATTGCCTGATTGTATGAAAAATCCTCGCCTGTTTGTGAGCGAGGACTGTTTCTATGGAGATAGATTACTTCTTTTCGTAAATCTGGTCGAAAATGCCACCGTTGGAGAAGTGCGTTTTTTGAGCCTTGTCCCAACCGCCGAAGTAGCTGATGTCAATCAGGTTCACGTTTTGGTCAAATTCCTTGTACTGGTCAAGAATGGCCTTGTTGGAAGGACGGTAGTGGTTCTTAGCTGCAATGTGCTGGCCTTCGTCGCTGTAGAGAAAGTTCAGGTATTCGGTGGCAAGTTCGCGGGTGCCGCGCTTGTCAACAACCTTGTCTACAATTGCAACAGACGGTTCAGCCAAAATGCTCACGCTGGGGATGACGATTTCGTAGTCCTTGGGGTAATCCTTGAGCGAGAGGAATGCTTCGTTTTCCCAAGCGAGCAAAACATCGCCCTGGCCGTTTTCGATGAATGTCGTCGTAGAGCCGCGAGCGCCAGAAGCGAGTACGAGCACGTTCTTGTAGAGCTTCTTCACGAATTCCTTGACCTTGGCTTCGTCGCCGTTGTACTGCTTTTCGGCCCATGCCCAAGCGGCGAGATAGTTCCAGCGTGCGCCGCCAGAAGTTTTCGGGTTCGGCGTGATGACTCCGATGCCGTCTTTGACGAGGTCGCCCCAGTCCTTGAGATTCTTCGGGTTACCCTTGCGAACGAGGAAGACGATGGTGGAGGTGTAAGGAGCGCTGTTCAGCGGAAATTCCTTGACCCAGCCATCTTCGATAAGGCCTGCATCGCGCACAGCGTTCACGTCGTATTCGAGGGCTAGTGTTACAACGTCTGCTTCGAGACCGTTGGCGACTTCCAAAGCCTGCTTGCCGGAACCGCCGTGGGACTGCGTGATTTCCACATCCTTGCCGGTCTTTTCCTTCCAGTGCTTAGCAAAGACCTGGTTGTAGTTGGCGTAGAGCTCACGCGTCGGGTCGTAAGACACGTTGGTGAGGGTTTGCTTTGTGCTTTCGGTCTTGCTGTCCGAAGAAGAGCAGGCGGTGAAAGCGATGGAGAGAAGAGCGATGGATGCTATAGTAATTTTTTTGAAATTCATGTTTAAAACCTCTTTTTGTTTAAATGTTTTGGTTGTTTTTTTTAGAAACGCCCTCAGCGGAATGGATCAAAGAAGCTGTTATGCTGCGCTGAGGGCGCTCGGGGATGTGCTAAGTTTTATTTGAGCGATGCAGTGAATCGTGCGGCAAGAGCAACGTCAGAAGCCTTCTTTTCACTATAGACGTTCACCTGGATTTTAGAATAATCGTTGATTTTCTTGATGAAGCTTACGGTCCATGCGATTCCATCGGCACCGGCCTGCAATTCGTCTCGGTTAGAGAGGTATTCCAATTCTGCGTACAGATTGCTCAAGAAACCTGCGGTCGGAATTTCCAAACCGACGAAGAACGGAATGTATCGCGAATCCTGAGCGTATTCAGGCTTGATGGCGTTTGCTGCCTTAAGATTTTCTTCATCACCGGTAGCGATCAAAGCGACTTCACCGTAAAGGCCAAAATTCTTTTGGAAGTAGTAGCTTGCGCGACCTGCAACGCGGTGCGTCACCTGAGCCGTATGCTGAATCGGATCAAGTGCGTTCGCGCGATAGGCTGCACTCACCTTGGCGTCGCCAAACTTAAGCGTTTCTTCAAGGCGGATGTAACCCGTGTTGAACTTGGCATCATAAGTACCGAGCAAGGCGTTGAATGTGAAAATGCCGTTTTCGTGACCAAAAGCGATTGCATCATGTTGGTAATCGCGGGCGAGGAATCCACGCTTGTTGAGGGCGACATCAACATAAGTACCGAAGTTACCGCCAACACTCCAATCAGTACGAAAACGACCGAATTGAACATTGAACTTGCCGTATTCGGTATCCCACTTGTAGTTGGCATAGTATGTATCTGCAGAAATCTTGTCGTAGTTCTTGCCTTCAATCGTATTACCGAAAGCCGGGCTGAAAATGCGCAAGTTAATTACGGCGCTGAGATTTTCAGAGTTGTACTTTGCACCGATATTTGCACGCAAGAAGGAATTGTCGAGCGTGTTGTCGGCATCGTTGTCGTAAAGTGATTTGATTGCCTGTGCTTGAACATTTCCTGTCAGCTTAAATGTGCTTTCGTTAGCAGATTCTGCAGCAGAGCAAATGGATGATACCAGTGCTGTTGTAATCAAAATCTTGGATATTGTCTGGTTCATTCGTAACTCCTTGTTATTGTTTTTTATTGTTGTTGTGTGTTTTTTTTTTTGTGCGGCAAAATATAGAACGCGTTTTTCACTTTGTCTAATACTAAATTTTTATGCTGAGATATTGATTTTTGCTATTGTGAAATTTATTTGTAATTTTTGATTATTTTATTTAAAATAAGAAATGCTCGGCGGTGTGCCGAGCATTATGGTGGTGAAGAAGCAAAAGTGATTTAGTGTAATACGACTTTGCGATATGTATTAAATGAAGCCCACTTGCGGAAGAATTCTTCGCGACCTGCGATACCTGCTTTTTCGTATTCGTTAAGCAGCTGCTTAACGTCTTCATCGGAATGGACCTTGATTTCAAAACCGCGACCGTTGATGACCGGAACGTTTCCGTAATGGTACTGGTCCGCGGCCGTGATTTCGGCGATGTGCTTGCCACGCACCTTGACAGCGATACTATCGCGCAAGATGATGATGTCGAAATCGTCGGGGTAGTGGTAGCTTTCGCCTGTGGTGGGAATTTCGTCGCCAACCGTGTAGTGTTGCTTTACGGGTTGCTGTTTTACGACAGAGAGCGTTGATGTGTCGTAGAAAAATTCTTCAAAAATTTCTCCGCGACCATGGCGCTCGCCTTGCACAAAGGCTGCCTTTTCGTTGGATTGAATTTGCTTTTCGTAGAGCCCTTCAACAACGCCGCAAGCGGCTGTTGCATGCGTTATGATGTCAATGAGAATGAGCTCGCCAAGCGTTTTGTGCTTTTCAAAAAGATCAACGACAATGGCTTCGGCGAAAATAAGTTCGCAGACGGCAATCCCGTTTTTGGAAATGCTTTCTGTTTCTAAGTGTGCGCCTGTGTTCACGTCAATGGCATAGTCGATTTTCGTGAGTGTTCCAGGAATAATCTTTGTCCCGATTTTGACGAGGTAGTCTTTGCCTAGCGAAAGCGGCTCGTCATCCATCCACAAAAGTGACGCCTTGATTTTCTTGTAGCTACCGATGCTTGCATCTCTAGCGAGCACGCAACCTCTCGATACGTCAACTTCACGGTCTAGCGTAATCGTGACCGGTTCGCCAGCGTGGGCTTCTTTGACATTCCTGTTTGTGTAGAGAATGCTTTTGACGGATGCTTTCTCGTAACTCGGGAGGGATTTGATGACGTCTCCGACTCGAACAGTTCCTGATTCAATCTGCCCCTGGAATCCGCGGAATGTACGGTCGGGGCGGCTCACGCGCTGCACGGGCATGTAAAATCCCTTTTCTAGTGCAGAGCTTGATGTATCGACATTTTCAAGGTATTCAAGTAATGCAGGACCTTGATACCATGCAATGTTTTTCGATTTGATGGTAACGTTGTCGCCTTCTGTTGCCGAAAGCGGAATAACTTGTATGTTGCTCAGGGAATGAGTCTGTGCAAGTTCTGCGATTTGTACCTTGATTTTGTTGAATACATCTTCGCTGTAGCCCACAAGATCCATCTTGTTCACGGCAAAGACAAAGTGGCGGATGCCCATCAGTCTGCAAATGCGAGCGTGTCTGCGCGTCTGTACGAGAACTCCCTGCGAAGCGTCCACGAGAATCACGGCGAGGTCGGCAAATGATGCGCCCACAGCCATGTTGCGTGTGTATTCTTCATGCCCCGGCGTGTCTGCCACGATAAAGCTGCGGTGATCCGTCGTGAAATAGCGATACGCTACGTCGATAGTGATACCTTGTTCGCGTTCAGCCATGAGACCGTCGAGCAAAAGTGAATAGTCGATTTTACCGCTGCGGCTACCAACTTTACTGTCTAATTCCAGAGCCTTTTCCTGATCGGTGTAAAGCAATTTGGAATCGTAAAGAATATGACCGATAAGGGTTGATTTTCCGTCGTCAACGCTACCGCAAGTAATAAACTTCAATAAACCTTTCATTAGAAATATCCCTCCCTCTTGCGGCGTTCCATGCTGCCGGCGGCTTCGTTGTCAATCACGCGCGATGTTCTTTCCGAAGATACGGCGCTCAAAGTTTCGTCAATGATTTCGTCAAGCGTTGTAGCTGTTGATTCTATGCCGCCTGTAAGCGGGTAGCAACCGAGCGTGCGGAAGCGCACCGACTTGATTTCGGGCTTTTCGCCTTCACGCAAAGGGAATCGTTCGTCATCGACCATGATGATGTTGCCATCGCGTACAACGACTGGGCGTGGGGCTGCAAAGTAAAGCGGGACTATGTCAATATTTTCGCGCTTGATGTACTGCCAAATATCTTTTTCGGTCCAGTTCGAAATCGGGAAAACACGGATGCTTTCGCCCTTGTTGATTTTGGTGTTGTAAAGCTTCCACATTTCCGGACGCTGGTTTTTCGGGTCCCAAGCGTGTGCAGAATTGCGGAACGAGAAGATGCGTTCCTTGGCGCGGGACTTTTCTTCGTCGCGGCGGCCTCCGCCAAATGCGGCCGTAAAACCGTATTTGTTGAGAGCCTGCTTTAATGCCTGCGTCTTCATGATGTCAGTATAGGCGGCACCATGGTCAAATGGGTTAATGCCTTGTTTGACGCCATCCTGGTTGATGTGTTCCAGCATTTCAATGCCGTACTTTTTTGCAATCCTATCGCGAAATTCAATCATTTCGCGGAATTTCCAGGTCGTATTGACGTGCAAAAACGGGAAAGGAGGCTTTTCGGGATAGAAGGCCTTGATGGCTAAATGCAGCATGACAGAACTGTCCTTGCCAATGGAATAAAGCATCACCGGCTTTTCGCATTCAGCGGCGACTTCGCGGATGATGTAAATGGCTTCGGCTTCCAGCTCGTCGAGGTGTGAAAATTCGCTCACTGTGAAACTCCTAGTATTTATTTGATTCTTTAGGGTCAATGTCAATGGATTTGACGCTCCCGTCTGGGAATTCCACAATCCAGCGAATTAGACCGTTTACTTTTTCGGTATGTACCTTGCTTCCCTTGCCGCCAATGTCTTCACCGAGGAAAAATTGGATGGCGTGAACAGGGCATTCCTTGATGCACGATGTGCAACCCCAGCAATCTTTGGGGTATTTGATAAATGCTTTTTTGTCTTCATTTATCTTGATTAGCGTGCCGGGGCATACGTCGTGGCATCTCCTGCAGCCGATACATTTGCTTTGATCAATGCTGATGCTCATAGTTCTTTTGCCCTTCTGCGGTGAGGTCGCGCAAGATGATTTTGATTTTGCCGTTTTCGAGTCTTGAATTGACGTACTTGCGGAAGTTTGCGTTGTCCTTTTCGGGGTAGTCCAGGTTTTCTGCAAAACTATGCCAACGTGTTTCGTGACGTGCCTTGAGGTGGGCTATCACGCTCTTGCAAACTGTTAGACGTTCCTTGAGTTCGTAGATGTACATCACTTCTTGCAAATCGGCTGCGCTAAGCTTGTCTGTAAGGCTTTCAATTTCGTCAATTTTTTCTTTGGCAATATTGAGATGCTTTTCGCTGTAGCCATAGCCCGTCTTGATTCCGCCTGCATATTCGTCCATGGCTATTTGCATGGCTTCTTCAAGTTGTTCTGTAGTGTACAGCGAGTTTTTCTGCGATAAATATGTTTCGATTTCTGCGACATGTCGGGCGATTTCTGCTTCCTTGATGGTTGCTTTGGCGTCTACGTCTTCGCGAGGATCTGCATCAATGTCATTGCGAGCTCCCTGTAAGGGGGTGCGGCAATCTACCGCATTGATATATTCCACTGCCGACTTTGCCGCAATTTCGCCTTCGGCAAGCGCGCCCGTCACGTATTTTTGCGGGGCTCCACCGGCAACATCGCCTGCAGCGTAAAGCCCGGCAATTGTCGTTGCACGCTTGGTATCGACCCAGTAACCGCTTGCCGTGTGGCCGCCCACGATGTAGGGTTCCGTTCCTTCGATTTCGACATTCGCTTTCGACGGCGTGCCGTTTTCAATCCAGCGAATCGTCTGAGACGGAGCCATGTTCAGGTAAGCCTTCAGTAGCGAGTCTTCCTGTGCGGGCGTAATCCCGACGGTGCGCAAATAGCACGGTCCGCGGCCTTCCAGGTTTTCTGCCACTGTTCCGTACACGCGTTCCGAAGTTGAAATGCCGTACTTTGTCTCGTAAACTTCACCGAGTGAATTGACCTGCTTGGCGCCAACTCCCTGCGCGAGCGTTCCTGTCGGGGCAATTGTATCCTTGCAGCGGAGCGCAATAAAACGCATCTCGAACGTTGTCATCTCGGCACCGTGACGGATTCCCATCGCATAGCCTGCACCCGTGTTGAAGGGCGGATACCACATCTTGTGCCTTGAAAATCCCGGATTGTTCGGGCGATAAAGCCCGGCGGCACCGCCCGTCGCGATAATTACAGCACGCGCCTCGATGGCATAGAAAGTATCGTTCTCAATTCCGAAACCGAAAGCGCCATCAATTTTGTTGTTGTGAACAGAGTAATCGAAAATGTTCACGTGGTTTAGCACCTGAACGTTCGGAGCCTTCGCAACTGCTGCTGCTAAAATCGGCTTGATATTTTCGCCGTTGATTTTGATATTACGATTCCCGCGGGTCACATACTTTCCATCCTTGTCCTTCAAAATGACAAGGCCCAGCTTTTCCAAGTGCGCCGTGACCTCGTTGAACTTCTCGGAAATACTGTACAGCAAATCCTCGCGAACGATTCCGTCGGCGTCTTTCTTGGCGTACTCCACATAATCCTTGGGCGTACGGCCTTCGGTAATGTAGGCGTTCAGCGCGTTTACGCCAGCAGCGAGGCAACCGCTCCGCTTGATGTTCGCTTTTTCGACAACCAATATCTTGATGTCTGCGACATCTTTCGCTGCACCTAAAGTACTTGCTGTAATGGCTGCATAACAGCCAGCGGTCCCGCCGCCAATTATCAGCAGGTCTGTCTTAATTTTTTCAATCTTCATTTGTTAATAAGTGGCTAGAATACTGGCTTGTTATGTCAACGCTTAACCGTTGTACACGTCCTGGATTTTCTTTGCGAATACATCGCGGCCGACGCGGTCGATCGTGTACTTGAAACGTTCACCGCTCTTTCCGTTGTCTGCAAAGAATTGAATCGCAGCATCGCAAATGTCCAAGAGCTTCTGCTTGTCTTCTACAAACGGAATAATCGTTTCGCCCTTGTTGATGTTGTTGCCGAAAAGCCCGCCAAACGATACGATGTAGCCGTGAATGTGGCTCCAGGCGTCAGTGGGGCAGGACTTGTAACAACGGCCGCAGTAATTGCATTTTTCCTTGTCGAAAATGACCTTCTTGTTTTCGATCTTGATGGCCTCTTTGCGGCAAACCTTTGCGCAAAGCCCGCAACCGATGCACTTGTCTTCGAGCCAGTCCACCTTGATGGCGCCCTTGATGCCCACGTCGTTTTCTTCGGCCTTGAGACAGTTGTTCTGGCAACCCGTCACACCGAATTTGAACTTGTGCGGAAGTTCTCGTGCAAAGTAACGATCGTCAAGCTCTTTCGCGATTGCATAAGTATCAATGCAGCCGCTCGGGCAAACGGCCTCGCCTTGGCACGCCGTAATGGTACGCACGCGGGCTCCGCAGACGCCCGGTTCAACGCCACCCTCGGCAAGTGCGTTTTTCACATCGTCAATATTTTCAAGCTTGATGAAAGGAATCTCGACGCTCTGCCTCGAAGTCAAGTGAGCGTAACCTTCGCCATATTTTTCAGCGACTTCGGCGATTTTGGCAAGCTGTGTTGCAGTGAGGTTCCCACCAACAACGCGAACGCGCAACGAGAAATTGTTCTTCTGCTTCTGGCGCATCCAGCCGCCCTTTTTAAGAGTAGAATAATCAACTGCCATAGAATGTCTCCCATTTTTGAGAAACAAATATAGAGAACTCAAAACCCTTTGTCCAATACTAAAAAAATATCGCTACTAATAGAATTACTTTATTAGTAATTTCGTCCGGCGCATTTTAAGGTTCAAAAAGGAATGTCAAAATGTGTTATTGAAAATTTTGATAGCTTATGAAGGATGGGGGAGGAATCCCCCTGATTGCAGCCTCGGCAACCTAGTCAATTCGGATTGTCACGCTATTTGAACCGGCTCAAGGAACTCCCCGAAGAACTGGACGAGGGAAAGTTCAAGGACTTGACAGAAAGCGCGAAAGTATCTAACTTCAACAAGAAAGAATTCGAGGTTTATCGGAATATGTATCACAAGGTCTGGGACCATAACGCCATGAGACGGGGAATCTTCAAGGAATTCGCGGATGACATCAACGCGAAGATTGAAGAACGTACCCGCGAAATCGCGAAGAAGATGATACAGCTTGGCGTTTCTGACGAGAAAATTGCCGCAGCCACGGATATTTCCCTAGAAGACGTTGTTGTGCTTCGCAGTCAGTTAGAAGCGTAGTTTGTAACCATTTTTACAATGTTAATCTGATAAAAAAAGAGCCCCGATTTCTCGGAGCACTTATCACAAAGGACGTTGCCTGCGCTCGCTCCCAAAGGTAGCAAGCGCGGCGCAAACTTGCTCGGCTGGGAATTAAACGACCTCATTTCCCGCACGATTGCCGCCTTAAAAACTTTTAGACCGTAAACGAAAAACGCTCCGAATTCTCGGAGCGCTTTGTCTAGTTGTTTGTTTTTTGATAAGAATAATATTATATTTCTCCAAAATTTTTTTTAGGAAAAAAAATGAAAAAAGCATTCTTATTGGTTCTTTTTGTAGCTTGCTTTGTTCTCATGGCTTGCTCGAATTATACTCGAAAATTTTATACAGAAATCCCTCTTGCTGAAGGTGAAAAAATAACCCCTGCTACAGAATTCTGCTATTTTGAAGATTTTCCTCAAAATGTTCCATTTAAGGTATTGAAGCCTCTTGTTATGGGTAAGAGCTTTTATGGTTCTGCTGCTAGTATTAGGGATGATTTTGCTTACAAGGCAAAGCATAGGGGTGGTAATGCCGTTGCAAATTATCATGAATCTCAACGATTTGGCTTTTGGCCGTGGCGTCTCATTCGACCTGTGATTAGTGGTGATGTGATTGTTATATTGAATTCTCGAGGAAAGTCTTGTGCTGAAATGGGTGGCTCAAGTTACTATGATCTTGATTAAAAAATGATTAATAGTTTTTATAAAAAAAATCCTGAAGCAAATGCTTCAGGATTTTTTTGTAAAAGATTTATCTCTAGCTGTTTGTAGCGACTTTGACTTCCTCGATCTTCTTGAGAACAGAGCCGTCTTCCATAGCCTTAATCGCCTTGTCAAAGCCTTCCTTGATGCTTGCAGCCTTGTTGCTGATGTAGAGAGCGGCGCCTGCGTTCAATGCGCAAGCGTACTTGATGCCCGGACGGCCCTTGCCGTTCAGCACGTCGAGAGCGAGGTTGAAGTTGTCCACGCCCGTACCGCCTGCGAGGTCTTCCGGGTCCACAGCCGGGACGCCGAATTCCTTCGGGTCAATGCGGTATTCGCGATACTCGCCGTCTTCCAAGATTTCGGCAATGGTCGTCGGGACGCACGGAGAGATTTCGTCGTAACCGTCGTCGGAGATGGCGACCATGACACGCTTGGCACCGAGGGACTTTGCAGCCTTCGTGAACGGTTCGAGAATCGACTTGCTGTAAACGCCGAGCATGAGGTATTTGGCTTCGGCCGGGTTCGTGAGGGGGCCGAGCAAATTCATGATGGTCTTTACGCCGAGTGCGCCACGAACCGGGCCTGCAAAACGCATAGCGCTGTGGTAAACCGGAGCCATGAGGAATACAAAGTTCGTCTTGTCGATGACGCTTGCTGCTTTTTCCGGAGTCATGTCGAGCTTGAAGCCTGCAGCTGTGTAAAAGTCGGCGGCACCGGACTTGCTCGAAACCGCGCGATTGCCGTGCTTGGCAATCTTGGCGCCACAGCTTGCTGCGATAAGGCCGGAGAGAGAGCTCACGTTGAAGCTACCCTTGCCGTCGCCACCGGTACCCACGATATCGGTGAGTTCGTCACCGCTGTACGGGAACTTGCGCTTCTTGCTGCTCAGCACCTTGGCGCAGCCTGCAATTTCTTCGGTCACGGGGCCCTTGCTGGATAGTGCGGTAAGGATTGCAGCCATCTGGCGTTCGTCCATGATGCCGTCGGTCAAGTCTTCCATGAACATTTCTGCAGTTTCGCGGCTCAAGTCCTTGCCTGCAGTAAGCGTGTTCAAGATTCCGCGGATATCGAGCGGTTCGCGACGGTAGTTGAGGAATGCCTTGAAGAATTCGTCGGCGCGGCCGCTAGCGATGGATTCCGGGTGGAACTGCACGCCTTCAATGGGGAGCGTCTTGTGGCGAATACCCATGATGTCGCCGTCTGTTGCGCGGGCGGTCACTTCGAAATCGCCCGGGAGCGTAGATTCGTCGATGACCAAGCTGTGGTAACGCGTGAAGATGTTCTTCTTGCCGATGGTGCGGAAAAGTCCCTTGCCGTCGAGGTCGATTTCTTCGGCGATGCCGTGCTTGATGAACTTGGCCTGCACAATCTTTGCGCCAAAAGCGTAACCGATGGCCTGGTGGCCGAGGCACACTCCCAAAATCGGGAGCTTGCCTGCAAAGTGCTTGATGGCTTCGACAGAGATGCCGGCATCTTCGGGGCGGCCCGGACCCGGGCTCACGATGAGGCGGCTCGGGTTCAACTTTTCAATGTCTGCAATGGTGCATTCGCGGCTACGGAGCACGCGGATTTCTTCGGTGGTAATCTTGGCTAAAGCCTGATAAACGTTGTAAGTAAAAGAATCGTAGTTGTCGATAATGATAATCATGGTTGTAATCTCTTTTTTAAAGTTTTGGGGTGTTACGTCATTGCGAGGCTGAAAGCCGAAGCAATCTAGTTGTCACCCTCCAGTACAGCCCTGATTGCTCCGAGCTTTTCATTCGTTTCTTCAAATTCGCGGTCAGCGTTCGATGCTGCCACGATGCCACCACCGGCCTGGAGGCTGATGGTCTTGCCCTGCTTTAAGCAGCAACGGATAGCGATGCAGAAATCCAAGTCACCGTCCGATTCAATGTAACCCACGGCGCCAGCATAGAAGCGACGCTTGATTTTTTCGAGACCAGAAAGAATTTCAATGGCGCTGATTTTCGGAGCGCCGCTCACCGTACCAGCAGGGAAGCTGGAGCGCAGCACTTCAATGGCCTTCTTGTTCTTGGAAACTTTACCTTGTACGTCAGAAACCAGGTGGATCACGTGGCTGAACTTTTCGCATTCCATGTACTTGGTCGTTTCGACCGTACCGGCATCGCAAACGCGGCCGAGGTCGTTGCGGGCGAGGTCTACGAGCATCAAGTGTTCTGCGCGTTCCTTCGGATCGCCCTTCAAATTCTTCATCAATGCTTCGTCTTCTGCGTCGTCCTTACCGCGGCGGCGGGTACCTGCAATCGGGTGGATGGTGGCGATGCCTTCACGCACGCGGATCAAGCTTTCCGGAGATGCGCCGATGAACTGGTGCGTGCCGTAATCGAGGAAGAACATGTACGGAGACGGGTTCACTGTGCGGAGGCGGCGGTAAATGTCGAGGGCTTCGATATCGCTTGCGAACTGGATGCGGCGGGACGGCACTGCCTGAACGATGTTGCCTGCCACGATGTGCTTCTGCAATGCGGCGACCTTTTCCACGTATTCCTTGCGGGACTGTTCGAGGTCGGTCATCGTGATGCCCTTGCTGTACTGCTTTTCCGGAGCGAGATAGCTGAAGTCGAGGTCTGCAAGACGGGCCTTCACCTTTTCAATTGCGGCCTTCAGGTCAATCTGGTGTTCTTCGTAGTTCAGGGCGAACAAGTGAAGCTTTTCGGTGAAGTGGTCAAACACAATGTAAATGTGGCCGACCAAAAATTCAGCTTCGGGAATGTTGAGCTCATCCACCTGCGGGGCAAGGCGAATCGTATCGCAGCGGGCGCAGAATTCGTAGCCGAGGTAGCCCACGCCCGAAGACGGAATAGGAATCTGGTTGGGCGGCACCGTATTTTCGGCGGAAATCTTGAGCAAGGCGTCGAGAATATCGCCATCACCTTCAGCCAAGAATTCACTTTCCTTGCCATCCACGACAATGCTTACGTTCTTGTCGTTCTGGCGCAGGCGGAAACCTTCGTCCACCATCAAGGTCGAATAGCGGCTGCGACCGTGGTCAAAGCTTGCCGATTCGAAGATGGCCTTTGCGCCGAGCTTCTTGGCGAGTGAAAACGGGGTGTAACGTTCACCGGGGAGAGCGACGTAAATGCTGTCGGTACGCGGAGCGTAACCCGGGCGTTCGGTGATGTGAGTAATCTTAGTCATTTTAATCCTCTAGTTTTAAAACTCGTTTGCCTTTTCGTTTAAGGTTCACAAAGGCTTTATTTCCCGGAGGATTTCGTCAATTTTCGGTAAAAAGGAAGGCCTCCGTGAGTCCGGAAGCCTTTGCCTAAAAATCTTGGGTGATTTGTAACAAATACCGGGCTCTATGTTAGAGTCCGCGCCACCAACGACGGTTCATAGTTGCACTTGTTACGAAATTCATCATGACACAAAAATATCAATCAAAATTGCACATGGCAAGGGGTTGTTCTAAAAATTCTTGAAAAATTTTAAAAACTCGCGTTTCGCGTCATCTTGACACTCGCTTCTCGTCATCCTGAGGCTCCGCTTCTCGTCATCCTGAGGCTCCGCCTCTCGTCATCCTGAGCGAAGCGATATACGAGACTTGGGGCTTCAGTCCCTTAGTGGAGTTAGGTTCGGAGGAGCAGGATCCATTATTTCTTGAAAAACATTTGACATTTTGCCCCCTCAAGTCGATAAGTATGAAGAAAAAATTTTTGGGAGGCTTTATGTCCGAATTGAAAAAAGGGGATGTGGTCGCGATCGCTGGCGGTGACACTTGTCAAGTTGTCCGTGAATTGGGGCGCGGCGGTCAGGGAATCGTTTACGCTGTCAATTATAATGGTAGTGAGTATGCGTTAAAATGGTACACGCAAAAGGTGAGTGAGCGTTTCCGTGAAAATCTGAAGCGCAATGCGAATCGCCAGACGCCGAACGAACATTTTATTTGGCCGATGGCTGTCGCCGAAGACCCAAATGGTGGATTTGGCTATTTGATGAAAATCCGCCCCGCAGGCTATGTGGATATGAGCAAGTTCATCTTGGTGACTGCCCGTTTTGCCGATGTGAATGCCCAGCTGAACGCCTGTATGCAACTCGTGAAGGCTTTTTTGGACCTGCATCGCGACGGTTATAGCTACCAGGACATGAACGATGGCAACTTCTTTATTAACCCTAAAACGGGTGACGTGCTGATTTGCGATAACGACAACGTGGCTCCCGATGGTACCGACGACCTTGGCATTCTTGGCAAGGCGGGGTATATGGCACCCGAAATTGTCGAAGGAAAGTCTCGACCGCGCAAAGTGACGGATTACCATTCGCTTGCGGTTTGTCTGTTCATCTTGATTTATATGAACCGTCCGTTTGAGGGGAGGCGTTATCTCTCTTGTCCGTGCGATAACGACCCGGAAATGGCAAGGCAACTTTTGGGGTATAACGCCGTATTTATTATGGATCCAAACGACAAGAGCAATGCGCCGGATCCGAGCCTGCATAAGAATGTGATGCGCCGTTGGGATATCTATCCGAAGGTGTTGCGCGATGCTTTCTGCAAGACGTTCAGCAAGGAGGCTCTGCAAAATGGAGACCTCCGCGTGAAGGATAAGGAATGGCGCGATATCTTGCTGCAGGTGCGTGCGGATTTTGTCAAATGCCCGAAATGCGGAAAATTTTCATTTGCGGACCCGGATTGTGTTGACAAAAAGTGTGCTTACTGCGATAAGTCCTTTGGAGATTATAGAATGTTGTGCGTAGGTAAGTTTAAAATTCCGCTGATGCCGGAACAGAAGCTCCATGAATGTCTAGTCCACGGCTCGACCGATTACGACAAGGTCGTTGGCAGAACCGTCGTCAAGAACAATGAGGTGGGGCTTTGCAATAATTCTGGCGAATCCTGGACGGTGACGTGTTTGGACGGCACTCAGCGAGTCGTTGCGGATGGTCAGGGCATGCCTGCCCGCAAAGGTTACAAGATCAAGTTTGGAAATCAAGGCGAAACTGCCGTTATTGAATAAAAGGAGAATAGAATATGGCTACAAAAGACCCGTTTGCGTTGGAACCGATCCCGCGTCGTGTCACGCATCTGATTTTTATGGTGGATACGTCGGGCAGTATGTCCGGTTCAAAGATTGCTTCGCTCAATACGGCGGTTCGTGACGCTCTTGACGATGTGGGCGACATCTCCAAGAATTGCGGCGATTCGCAAATCAAGATTGCCGTGCTCGAGTTCAGTAGCGCTGTCAACTGGATGTATGAACAGCCGCTTGAAGCCGAAAAGTTTCAGTGGCAGGATTTGAGCGCAAGTGGTACGACATCGTTTGGCAGCGCCTGTGCGGAACTGGACGCTAAACTTTCCAGGTCCAATGGCTTTATGGGCGAAAAAACGGGATGCCGCGCACCTGCCATTGTCCTCCTTTCGGACGGCGCTCCGACGGATGGCTATGTCCGTAAGTTGGAAAAGCTCAAGGGGAATCGCTGGTTCAAGGCTGGTGTGAAGGTGGCTATCGCCATCGGTGACGATGCCAATAATGACGTGCTCCGGGAATTTACGGGCAGTTCGGAATCGGTCATCACGGTTCACAATGTGGATCAGCTCAAGAAGATGATTCATACGGTCAGCGTGTCTGCGACAACGGTGGCAGGCCAAAGTGCATCTGTCGGCGCCGCAATGGTAACGCAGAACCAGCTTGTCGCGCAGTCGATTTCGAATACGGTTGCTAATGACGCCTCGCTTTCTGGAGTCGATGTGGGTTCAAGCAAGGCGAATTCCGGTTCCGATGACTGGTCGGGCTGGAACTAGGGAGTCTGAGATGTGTATGCAAAATGCTGAAACGTTTGCGGTGAGCAAAGTCGGGGCGAAGCATTTGCCTGCAAATATCCCGTGCCAGGATTTCTCGCTAGAATATAATGATGGCGAAATCCAGTTGATCGTGGTATGCGATGGGCATGGTTCACCGTCTTACGTCCGGAGTGATGTTGGGGCAAGGCTTGCGGCTGGGATTGCAAAGGATGAACTGATGCAGTTCATGCAATCCGAAGATGCCCGCAAGTTTCTTGGAAATCGGACGGGGGCGGTGACAGCCCGCACGGATGTGGGGGATTCCTGTTGGTCTGAAAAATCGGAGGAAAAATCCGAAACAGCGAAGCTTCGCGAAGAGCAAGCAATGCTGTATCAGCAACAGATTGGGAATATCCAGCCGCAAGAAAAGCTAATCCGCGACGTGTGTCGTCGAATTTGCGAAAAGTGGGTTGCCGCCATCCGGCAGGACGCTCAAGAAAACCCGCTGACCGATGCTGAGAAGGAACTCTTGGGCAAAAACGACTTGGTAAAGGCTTATGGCTCGACGCTGATGGCTTATGTGCAGACGCGGTGGGGCTGGCTTGCGATTCACGTGGGCGATGGCAGACTGCTTTGCCTGAACGATAGCGCCGAACCTTACGAAAACTGGACTCCGCCAGTGCCGTGGGATTCAACGTGTTTCTTGAACTACACGACATCGCTTTGCGATAAGAATCCCGCGGACTCGTTCCGCTACGCATTTGACGGTACAGGGCATTTCCCGTTTGCTGTGTTTGCGTGTAGCGATGGAATCGAGGATTCTGTAGGCGATTACGATTTGGCTCCTGAATGTCTGAACCGGTTCTATATGCGGCTTTTGCAAATGTATTTAGATATCGGTAAAGAGCAGGCGGTCGCCCGTATGGACGAAGGCTTCAGCGATATGAGCTTGCACGGCAGCAAGGACGACATGAGCCTTGCCGGGATCATCAACAAAAAAGGAAACGAACAGTAAATGAATAAGCGCCCCTTACATATTATCATGCGTCAGCTTGTCGATACTTATGGTAACGACATTGTCTGCGATCATAGATTGCGGGGGTTGCTTGCCGATGAACTTGGCGAGTCGTTTTATGAATACCGTTCGTCAATAGTGCTTGCGGAGCAGCTGGGCGTGGGGAGTTCCATGCTCGGCTTTGCAAGCAATCGTAGTGACCTGAACCTCTGTATTCGCAAGCAGAAACAGTCTTTTGCCGAAAATTCCAAGCTTGACCGCGTGATGAGCGATTATGTGATTGACTCGTATGCGTATGCATTGGGGCTTGTCAAGAATGTCGTTGTGCCGACATTGGAGGGGACTCTTGTTGGGTTGACTCAGCAGATTACAACTCTGCAGCGTGAGCGCGATTCTACGCAACAGAGAGCGCGTGAAACAGCGATGTATTCGCAGGTGGCTTTGGTAAAAGCCCGTCGAGTAAGACTTTGGGGCTTGCTTTTTACGTTGATTGGTGCTGCGCTTTTGATTTCTGTGGCTTATTTTGTCTTGTACGATAACGGCTACATTCCGAAAGACCCTAAGCGTAAAATGGAAAAGCTATTCTCGGCTTGCGCTGTGGGTGATGCTAAGTACGTTGCGGATTTGTTAAACAACGGGGTCTATGTCAATAGTAAGGACTCAGTTGGTGATGCGCCTTTGCATTATGCGGTAAGGATTGGCTCTGCGGAGCTGATTGATACGTTGTTGCATCATGGCGCTGATGAGCGGTTGACCGATAATATGGGGCGTACCCCGTTGGAGCTTGCGCTTGAATCGGGATGCTCTTATTATGCGAAACCTTTTGTCCAGGCGCGTCCGCATGAATGGATCCAGGAAAACTATGAGCATTTGAAGAATTATGCTAAGACACAGCAGAGTTTGCTTGTACTTCACGATGCGTATACCAAGGTGGAGCAAATTCAGAACGCCATCAAGGCGGGGAATATTGCTGCGCTTGATGCAAAGCTTGCGTATAGAAATGGCGCAGACTTGCATTACACGGATGAAAAAGGCAATACTTTGCTCCATTATGCTGCTGTGAACGGTAATGTGCCAGTCCTTAAGCATCTCATTGCACTAGGTCTTGACGTGAATACTCCGGATAATGCAGGTGTGCTGCCGGAAAAATTGACGAAGAATACAGCGAACAAAAAGTTCCTGAACCATTATAGGCTAAAAAATCAGTTGATTTTCGATGCGGTCAAGAAAGGCGATATTGTTTTGCTGAAAGAAGTTGTAGGGTATGGTGCAAACGTCAATGATAAGGACGAAAATGGCGTCCCGCTTATTCATTATGCGGTTGCTCGCAATCTTACGATGTTTACGGAATTGCAGAAATTGGGTGCGGATATTCACGCCAGGAACCGTTTGGGCGAAACAGCACTTTTCGTGGCTGTCAAGAAGAACGATCTCGCGACCGCTCAAAAGCTGATGTCGTTTGGGCTTTCCGTGTATGATAAGAACTCTTCTGCGCAGAATCCCATGACCTTTGTCCACAACAAAACCTCGAAATATCTGTTTGACTATACCTATAGGGATAGCCTTTTTGTGGCTGCTGTAAAACATCGTAATTTGGACCAGGCAAAGTCTTATTTGCAGTTGGGCGCAAATATCAATTATGTGTCGAAATACACTGGTTGTGCGGCTATTCATTATGCTGTAGAAAATAATGATGTGTCTTCTCTGAAATTCCTGAAGTCAAAGGGCGCCAATATGATGCTCCCATATAAGGGCATGGCGCCTGTTGAAAAGGCGCTTATGGGCCAGAAAAAGGAATCGTTGCAGTTCTTGCTTGCAAACGATGTGGGCTCTGCGACTCGAGTCTTTGCAAACGGAAAAGCGCTGATGCATCGTGCCTTGAGCATGCAGAATGGAGCGATGTGGATGAACGTTCTCCTTTCGCATGGAGCAAAAGTCGATGCGATGGACAATGCGGGCGAAACGCCGCTTGCTTACGCCATCCAGCGGAACAGAACGGATTTGGTGGCTTTCTTGATCAAGAAAAATGCGAATGTCAACCGAGTTGATGCTTATGGAAACCGTCCGCTCCATATTGCGGCGCGTTATGCGAATGGTCGTATCGTCAAAATGCTTGTTGATGCCGGCGCTGATCCGTCCGTTGAGAACAATGAAGGCGATAAGCCTGTGAATGTCGCTGAAAACGTCGGCAATGAATCCGCGCAAGACGAACTTGATAATTACAGTTTTTTTGGAAAGGCTCGCAAAAGTCTCAAGTCTGTGAAAAATGCTGGCGCCAAGCTCTGGGACAAGGTCAAGGATCTCGCAAGCTGAGCGTAGGAATCATTATTTCTCGAAAAACATTTGACATTTTTCATTTAAATAGCGATATATTGATAGAACGTTAAAAGGAGTATGTTCATGACCATAGCCGTAGCCATTATTTGCGCTGTCCTCGGAATTGTAATCGGCATCTTGTTTGCCCGTAATGGAAATTCGCAGCGCGAAGCCGCCGCGCGTCAGGCGAATGTCGAAATGGAAAAGGAAGTCGCCGTGCTGCGTAGCCAGCTCGCGACAGAAACTGCTAAAAACGCAGAACTTAAGGAAAATATCGAAAAACAGCTTGAAATGGTAAAAGCCGAAGCCTCGAAAATGCTTGCTGACGAACGGGCTGCTGCAGCTAAGACTCTTGCCGATGAAAAAGAGGCGAGTGCCAAGCGCTTAGAAAGTATGAAGTTGGATATGGAACGAGTGCATCAGTCTTCGCTAAATGAGCAAAATGCTCGTTTTACGGAAATGTCGCAGCGCTTATATGCCCAAGCAAAGAACTCTACTGAAGAAATGCTTAAACAGCGCGAAAAGCAGATCTCGGAATCCGGTCATGCGACCATGGAACAGCTTGTAAGCCCGCTCAAGGAAACCATCGCCAAGATGGAAAAGACCATGAACGACACGACGTTACAGCAGACTGCGGCGAATACCTCGCTTAAGGAAGTCCTGCAACAGTCCATCAATTCCAACAAGGCGACAAAGCAAACCGCCGATGACTTGATTCGCGCTTTCAAGCACGATAGCAAGATTCAGGGCGACTGGGGCGAATGCGTCCTCGAAGAACTTCTGCAGTCGCTCGGGCTCCAAAAGGGAATTCATTTTGAAACGCAATCAACGCTGCGCGATGAAAATGGCAATGTGCTCCGTGCCGAAGAGACCGGATGCATGATGCGCCCAGATGTTATCGTCCATCTGGATACGAAAAAAGATGTCATTGTCGATTCTAAGGTTTCCATGAAAGCATTTATGGACTATGTCGCTTGCGAAGATGTAGAACAGCGAAAGTCCCTTTTGAAACGTCATATTGAAAGCCTCAAGAAGCACGTGGATGAACTTGCCAGGAAAAAGTATTCGGCATACGTGAAGGCTCCGAGAGAAACCGTTGATTTTGTAATCATGTTCGTTCCGCGTTCAGCCGCTCTCTGGACTGCACTTTCCGAAGAACCCTCTCTTTGGCGTGATTCCATGGATCGCGGAGTGTATATTGCCGATGAACAGACGCTATTTGCCGCACTCCGTATCGTTAAGTTGACCTGGCGCCAAGTGCAACAGGCTCAAAACCAGCAAAAGGTCTTTGAACTTGCGAACGAAGTGCTCAAGCGCGTGGGCATTTTCGTAAAAAACATGGATGAAATCGGTGCCGCTCTCGGTAAGGCTCAGGAAGCCTACAATAAGGGAAAGGCAAAACTTGACGATAAGGGCCAAAGCATTGTACAGTCCTGCCGCAAGCTGGAACGTCTTGGTGCAAAACAAGACTCCAAAAATCCGCTCCCGTCGGATGTCGACACTATCGAAATGCAAGAAATCGAAGAAATTTAACTGCTTAACTCCGTTGGTGAAAAAATCCCTGCGACTTCGGTCGCAGGGATTCTCGTCTTACATTCTAATAACTAATGACCAATGACTATTGACCAATAACTATTGACCAATAACTAGTCGTCCAAGCAGTCGTTCATCACCTGGATGATCTTCTTCTTGTCCATGTGCTGGCCAATGAACACCAGGCGGATGATGCGGTCACCGTACTTTTCGTCCCAGATTTTCTGGAGCTGCGGATTTTCTTCGAGGATGCGCTGCTGTTCTGCCTTGCTTTCGGCGGCAAACCAACGTCCAAAATTCTGGGCGGATGCCTGCTTGCCAGCCTGTTCGAACAAGTAGCTTTCGCTGCGTTCGTCGCTGAACCAGAGGAGACCCTTCGTGCGGATAATGCTCGTCGGATAGTCATCGAGGAATGCTTCGAACTTTTCGCGGTTCAGCGGACGGTGGTCTTCGAACACGAATGTGCTGATGCCGTATTCGTCGCCATGCGGATGGTCCTTGTCATGGTGGTGCCCGCAGTGGCAAACACCATGCTCGTGGTCGCAATGGCTGTGGTCTTCATCATCGTGGTCATGATCGTGGTGGTGATGTTCATGTTCGTCATGATCGTCATCATCATCGTCATCGTGGTTGTCGTGACCTTCTTCGTTGAGCTTGATTGCCCAAGTGCTCGATTCGGCAACCTTGTTGAAGTCGAACTGCTTCGTGTCGAGAATGTCCTTCATGTCGACCTTGCCGTAGTTCGTCTCGATCATCTTGGCGGTCGGCTGCAAAGCCTTCACGACTGCCTTCACGTGTTCCAAGTCATGCTTGCTGAGAGCGTCGACCTTGTTCATGATAATCGTGTTGCAGAATTCAATCTGCTGGATGAGCAAGTTTGCGATATCTTCTTCTTCGAGGTCTTCTTCGAGGAGCTTTTCGCCACCGGCAAATTCGTCTGCGAGGCGGAGCACGTCAACGACTGCCACGATGTTGTCCAAATGGCAGGGGAGAGGTCTGCCGTCTTTGCTACGGAGCTGGCTACCCGCAAAGCTGATGGTCTGGGCTATAGGAATCGGCTCGCAGATACCGCTAGCTTCGATGAGAATGTAGTCGAACTTGCCCATTTCCAAAAGTTCGGCGATTTGTTCGATCAAGTCGGTCTTGAGTGAGCAGCAGATACAACCATTCGAAAGCGGGACAACCTTGCCCGAATCTTCCTTCGTGATGTTTCCGCCCTTTTCAATTAAAGTTTGGTCGATGTTCACTTCGCCAATGTCATTTACGATGACGGCGACGTGGTAGCCCTGCTGATTGTTGAGAACGTAGTTGAGGAGAGTTGTTTTGCCGGCTCCCAGGTAACCGGTCAGGAGCGTTATAGGTACTGATTTCATGCGCTAAAATTTACTAAAAAATGGAATTTTAGGCAATGTGACACGGATTACAGGTTCTAGAGCCATTCCAAATTGTACTATCAAACATCTTGCCGTTTTCTTAAAATTTTAATACATTTGTTTTTAGGGATTGAAGCGAGGGCTTTTGAGCCGAGTTTTGTTCCGAAACGAGCTGCTTTGGTTTTCTACCTTTCCTTGAAGGTGGCAGATTGTAGCTTCGCTGTGCTAAATCTTTAATCAAAACAGTTCTGGGCGTCCTTCGGGGCGCCTTTCTTATATGTCATGCCGGACTCTGTTCTCTTTGACTACTTGCAGCTTTGCTGCTTAGTAGTCATGATCCGCGAATGGGGACGGCATCACCTTCTTGTATTGCGAAAAACTATAGATCCAACGACATTTGATCTTCCGCGGGCTTTGCCGTATTGCTCACGGCATCAGCGGGCGCGCGGTCTTCGCTGGCGTTTGCCCCATCCTCGCTTTCATCGGCATTAGCAATCTGCGCCATAAGCCATGCTTCGTCGTGCACGGGAATTCCGAGCTCGTTTGCCTTGGTGAGCTTGGAACCTGCCGCTTCGCCTGCCAAAACCCAGCTAGTCTTTTTACTGACGGAGCCGGAGACCTTGCCGCCGTTCTCTTCGATGAGCTTGCGCGCTTCATCGCGGTCCATGTTCGGGAGCGTTCCCGTGATGACTGCCGTTTGCCCTTGGAACAATGTTTTGACAACGCCCTTGAATTCCGTCGGGAGTCCAAGCGCCACGAGTTCATCAATTTCGTTCGTGTAGAGCGGCGTGTGGAAAAATTCGTAAACGGATTTTCCGATGCGTTCGCCGACGTCGGTCACATTTTGCAGTTCCTCGACCGTAGCCGTGCGGATTTTTTCGAGTGTGCGGAAATGCTTCGCTATGTTTCGGGCGCTGGTGCGGCCTACAAAGCGGATGCCGAGACCGTGCAACAGGTTTTCGAGGCTCTTCTGTTTCGAAGCTTCAATAGCATCGAACACATTCTTAGCGCTCTTCTTCGCCATGCGTTCCTGCGATTCTAGGTCTTCGAGCGTGAGGCGGTAAAGGTCAGGGATGCGCTTGATTTTGCCAGTGGCAAGGAGGCTTGCGATAAGCGCTGGCCCGAGATTTTCGATGTTCATCGCTTCACGGCTTACGAAATGCTCGAACAAACATTGCACTTGTGCCTTGCAATGCAAATTCTCGCAGCGCAAAATCACTTCGCCGTCGATGTGCGTGAGTGGCTCGCCGCATTCCGGGCATTTCTCCGGAGCCACGACGGGGGAGGCGCCGGCGGGGCGCAGCTCGCGTTTGACGTCGGTGATTTTCGGGATGATCTCGCCACCTTTCTCTACGCCGACTGTGTCGCCGTAGTGCAAGTCAAGCCTTGCCACTTCGTCGAAGTTGTGGAGGGTGGCGCGCTTTACGGTCGTGCCGGCGAGGCGCACGGGTGCGAGATTTGCCACCGGCGTCACGGCACCGGTGCGGCCGACTTGGAATTCTACAGACAAAAGCGGCGTGTAAGCACGTTCCGCCTTGAACTTGTAGGCGATTGCCCAGCGCGGGCTCTTGCTTGTGCTGCCGAGTTCTCGCTGCCGCTGCAAATCGTTCAGCTTCACGACCATGCCGTCAATGTCGAACGGGAGGCTGTCGCGGCTTGCGCCAATCTTCTCAGAAATCGCCATGATTTCATCGACCGTATCGGCGGTCCAGTAATCGTTCGTATGGAATCCGAGGCGTTTGAGCTGTTTCAAGTTCTCTTCGTGAGTCTTGTTGTTGCTCTGCGGAATGTGGTACGCAAAAAAGCGCATCGGGCGCGTCTTGCATTCGGCAACGCTCTTGAGCTTAAGCGAACCCGAAACCGTATTGCGGCAGTTCTGGAACGTCTTCTTGTTTTCCAAGATGAACTGTTCGTTCAATCGTTCAAATGCTTCGCGTTCCATGTAAACTTCACCGCGGACTTCGAACGTTCCCTGCGGAATCTCGCTCGGGTCAATCTTCAATTTCTTCGCATCAAAGTATTCAGGAATATCCGCAATTGTGAGCGCATTCAACGTCACGTCATCGCCCTGAGCACCATCGCCACGAGTCGCCGCCTGCTTCAGACGACCATTCTCGTAAACCACCGAAAGGCTAACCCCGTCGATCTTCCTCTCGCAAATCCACGTCGCGCGCTTTTTACCCTGCGCGCTGCCTTTCTCGTCATCCTGAGCGCGAATGCGCGAAGGATCCAGTGAAGTCTCGAGACTCGCAATCCCTTCTTCCGCAGCCTTCACAAACTCGCGCATTTCTTCTTCGCTGTACACGTTTGCGATGCTGAGCATCGGCACCGCATGCGCCACCTTCGCGAAATCGTTCGTGAGGTCGCTACCGACCTTCTGCGTGAGCGAACCCTTCCCGCGCAATTCCGGATACTTCGCCTCAAGCGCTTCCATCTCCTTGAGTCCAAAGTCAAAATCTTGGTCGCTCATGGGGGAGACCCCGTCCTTGTAATAAAGACGGCTAGCTTCTTCCAGTTGTTTCTTTAATTCAAAATAGCGGGTACGGTCAATATCTTTCTGCTCACTCATGGAATGCAATATAGAAAGAGTTTGTGGTGGTCGCACCGAAGGCGCTACACAAACATCTTCACGCCAATGGCAATCAAGATAATCCCGGCAATAAATTCCGGGATTTTTGTTTTGAACCGCTTGGAGGCGTGTCGCCCGATTTCAAAACCGATGACGCCCATCGCAAAGCTTGCAATCGCAATGGCTGTGGTTGCAAAAACCATGTTGGCATTCAAGAACGCAAACGAAATGCCGACCGCAAATGCATCAATGCTTGTGGCAACCGACAAAAGCAGAATGTTCATGAGGCTCAGGTGCGCACAAGAGGCTGTCGCTTCACCGCCCCGAATGGCGCCCCAGATCATGCGTGCGCCCAGAATGCAGAGAATCGCACAGGCAATTGGCGTGCCCACTGCATTAAACCAACGCTCGGCAAAGCTACCCAAGAAATACCCGAGAAACGTCATGCCTCCCTGAAAAACGCCAAACGAAACAGCCTGGAGCACTGCGCGCGAACGCCTGATGCCCGATTTGCAAAGCCCGGTCGAAATAGCGACTGCAAAGCAGTCCATCGCTTCGACAATCGCGATAATGATAATTTCAAGAGTACTCATGACGCGCCCAAAAATAAAAAATATATTGTATAATAATTTAGTTCTTAGTCAATGGTCATTAGTCTTTAGCGATTAATTGCGGCAAAGCCGCCAAGTTTTAAACTAATAACTAGTGACTGATAACTAGTGACTATTTATGAACAACAAAGTCGTTACTATAGTTTTTATTGGGTTGTGCTTGTTGCTCCTGCTGTCTGTAGGGGGCTCGTTTTGGGATGGCTCCTTTGACGTTCTTTTGCACGATAGCGGGAACTGGAAATTTTCCAAGACGCTATTTATCTTCTGGATTGGCATGTCCCAGGCGGGCGTTCTTCTATCGGCTTTCCTGCTTATCATGAAGGTAAAAATCCATCGCCGCACATCGCTTTTGCTAGAACTCAGTTCACTTTGCAGTCTCGTCTTGGCTATTGTTCTGTCGTTTGTTTACTCTCATTCCATCCAAATGAATAGCGATGTCCATAGCGATGTTTATGGCATTGGCATCGTTGGCTTTATGTCGCTCCTGTTTTTCGTGACGCATCTTGTGGCTGCGGATAGCGCCGAAGATATGACGCTTTGCAAGGAACTTGCCAAAATTAGGCGACCGCTTGCATGGATTATTCTTCCGACGGTATTTTGGGTTATTTCCGAATTTGCACTCGATTTTGCCCGACTCGAAAATCCCGTGTGGCGTGGCGCGTTCTTTCCGTTGTATGTGGTCTCGATTGTCTTTTATATGGGGCTTGCAAGTTCGATTGCGCTCCTTTCATTCGAAAACTACTACAACCGCTTGATAGAACGCTTTGTCCTGCTTTGCAGCTGGTTTATATCGCTTTTGTTCCTTTGGCTTGTCCTTGTCAAAGGCGAGGGGAGTTATACTGCTTTTGCATTTGCGTGTGTTGTACCGCAATTACTATTCTTTGAGCCAGTTCGCGAAAGCCTCTGGGGACGATTGCTGGTGGTTTGTTTTGTTCTGTTTGGTATTATACTCAAGTGCGACTTTGTTGTAAACCTCAACGATTTCCATTTCTTCTCGAATGCAACGTTTGCAAATGCGGGCTTGATGTTTGCGTGTGGTGCGTTTTTTGTCGCTATTTTCTTTGGGGTGCGTTTCTTGTTGTCGCGCTTCTTTGAAAACGATGAAATCCTGATGGGCGAGGAGAGCGATAGCTCCGATGGTGAAGTTCAGGAAGATAAACAACAGAAATATCTTTCGCCGTTTTCTGCCCCCGAATTCAAGGTGGTGCGCTTGCCGGTGCTGTGTGGCGTTCTCACGGCGGTGGCGTATGGCTATTTCACTTCGGACTGGGTCAATTTGGCAGGACCGTTTGGCGCGTATGTGAGTTGTATATTAGTCTGTCTGCAACCGTTTGTGCATCTTGGATTTTCTAGAAAGTGTAGGAGGGGTCGCAAATGAGCATGTTTGCAAATGCCGTGGCATGCTTGTTGTGCCTTGTTTTTGCGGCGTTCCTTTGGAAAATAAAGGGCATGTACCGCATTACATTCGTGATGTTCCTGATTGTCATGACGAGTTGCCTTTACACAGCCTTTGCTGGGAATCTCGCCAATCCGATGCTGGAAAATTACCCGTTCCGCATGGTCGCGCTCACCTTCTGCGTTTTCACGACGGGGCTTCGCGATAACCGCAGGCGCTTTATGGTGCTGGCTCAGACATTCTGGCTCTGGGTAGAACTTCTCGGAAACATTTCGCTTTACCAGGGCGGCGAAGAAGCTCCCTGGATACGATTAGCCGCAATTGCCGAGATTGCTCTTGGCTGCTGCTTTATGGCTCGAATTTCAAGAGAAATCGAGTTTGGACTCATCGTCCTGTGGATGGCAGTCTGGATGTTCTTTTAAGAGATGTGCGTATAAGTGACTTCGTTTGAAAGTCTCTTTTCAAAATCTTCCTTGGTCAGCGGCTTGTCGAATAGGAATCCCTGAATAATCGAGCACTTGGCGTTCTGCAAGAAGTCAAGCTGCTTCGAGTTTTCGACACCTTCCGCAACGACTTCGAGATTGAGCTCGTTGATCATGTTCACCATGTTCTTGATGACAACTTCATCGTGGTACTTTTCATCGCCGATGTGGTCGAGGAGCGACTTGTCGAGCTTGATGACGTTGACATTCAAGTCCTTGATGGCGGCGAAAGTGGAATAGCCTGTACCAAAGTCATCGATAGAGACGGAAATGCCGTGTTGGCGGAGTCCGTTCACGAACTTCTGCATGGCGATTTTGTCTTCAAAATTGGAGGATTCCGTGAGCTCAATTTCAATGAACTTGCTGTCGATATTGAATTCCTTCATGATGTCGAGGATATCTTCGGTCAAGTGCGGGTTGCTCAGATGGTGTCTTGAAAAGTTCGAAGACACGCGGACCGGTTCAATACCCGTGTCTAGCCAATTGCGGATGTCTTCGCAGACCTTGCGGAATACGTAAAAATCGAGAAGGCAGATGGATGCCTCTTTTTCGAGAATCGGCAAAAATTCGTTGGGCGGAATGATCTGCCCGTTGCGGTACCAACGTACAAGTGCTTCACAACCGCAGAGCTTCTGGTCCTTGACAGAAACCTTGGGCTGGTAGTAGACGATAAATTCCTTGCGGCGTAAAGCCTCGCGGAAAAGAGAGGAAATCTCTTTTTCGTGGTAGGCGTCTTCGAGCATCTTCTTGGTAAAGTAAACGATGTCGTTTCCCGGATGAATTCTGGATTCGTTCAGCGCTACAGAACTGCAATGCATGATTTCGTTCATGGTGTCCTGAGGCTGGATATCGTAAACGCCAATGCGGCTCTGTATTGTCAGTGGAATCTGCTGACCTTGCGGTGTAGGGACGGTCACCTTTACCATAGCGAGGTTCTTGACGAACATGTCTCTATTTTCTTTTTTGACAAGCACAAAGAAGTTGTCGCCACCGAGTCTTGCGATCATTTCGTCATCGTGGCACATTGCCATGACAACGTGCGTAAAGGTGGCAATGCCCATATCGCCAACGGCGGGGGTCTTGGACTGGTTGATGTACTTGTAGTTCTTAAGGTTGATAAAAAGGCCGCTGAAATTGTGTAGCTTGTTTTTCGCCTTGAGCTCGATACTGTGGTGGACTAGTTTGGCGGTGTTTGGGGCACCCGTCATTGTATCGGTTTGGCTTGCGTAGTGGACAGCGCTCATGAGGCGAGAGCGACCGAGAATGATGAACATGTCATCGCTGATAAGCTTTACAGCCTGTAACTCAGGATTGGTAAACTTGTGTCCTTTTTTTGCGTGGATTTCGACGGTTGCCATGCCATTTTCTCCCGTCCGGTAAGTCTGGATGAGCGGCATGGATTCGCGACCATTGGGGTCTTCGTAAATTATTCTTTCTTCATTTAAACCGTTTCTTGCAATGATGGAACTAGGAGCTATAAGTTTAAGTTTGATAAAACCGATGCTTAGAATATTGCAGATTGGAGGAATGGCTGCACTGACGCGCTTGCTCATTGCGACCATATCTGGAATATTATCTAAAATCGCATCCCTAAAATCTTTATAAACACTACTGAAAATGACGTAGTCCATTTTCGCCCCTTAAAGTCCACACTTTATACACCAATTGAGTGCTCTAAATGTAAATAAAATTTTTTGGAAAGGGTAAAAAAAAGTTAATATAACACATTTTTTTTAGTCCATTTTAGAGCGCGTGATTTTGATTACAACGTTAGTGGATTGGTGGGAAGAATATGTAAGCGATAATGATGGCTGCAATGACTCCGACGGCATCCGCAATCAAGGCGCAAGTGACGGCGTGGCGGGTCTTTTTAACGCCCACGGAACCGAAATACACAGCAATGATATAGAATGTTGTATCGGCTGCACCTTGGAACATGCAACTGAGGCGGCCTGCAAAGCTATCCGGACCGAGATTCTTCATGGCGTCGATCATCATGCCACGGGCACCGCTACCGCTGAGGGGCTTCATAAGGGCTGTGGGGAGGGCCGGAACAACGTCATTCCCGACTCCAATAAGTCCAAGCAAAGCCGAGATGCCATTCATGACAAGGTCCATCGCACCGCTTGCGCGGAACACGGCGACACCCACGAGAATCGCGACAAGGTTCGGGATAATCATTACGGCGGTGTTGAATCCTTCCTTGGCGCCTTCGACAAACGCTTCGTATGCCTGGACTTTCTTGTAGCAGGCAAGTCCGAGGAATGCAACGATGACGCCAAACAATACAAGACCGCTAATAAAAAGGCTTGTCGTGCCGAGTGCTTCGGCGGTAAGGTGGCTAAAGTAGAACATCACGGCGATAACGCAGGCACTAATGCCGCCAAGCCACATCACGGTTACAGGGTCCTTGAGCTTGATTTTCTGGAAAAAGCTGAGTGCGAAAATGCCTGCGATAGTGCTGAAGAAAGTCGAGAGGAGAAGCGGGAGGAACACGTCACTTGGGTTTGCTGCGCCGAGCTGTGCGCGGTAAGTCATGATGCTAACAGGAATTAACGTTAGTCCGCTTGCGTTCAAGACGAGGAACATGATTTGCGAATCGCTTGCGACAGTCTTGTCATCGTTCGGGTTCAAGTCCTGGAGCTGCTTCATGGCTTTGAGGCCCATCGGGGTTGCCGCATTGTCGAGCCCGAGCATGTTCGCGCTGATGTTCATGAGCATGGTGCCCACAACCGGATGGCCCTTCGGGATTTCGGGGAAAAGCCTTGAGAAAAGCGGCTGCACGATTTTTGCCAAAATCTGGACGGCGCCTGCCTTTTCTCCGATTTTCAAGATGCCGAGCCACAAGCTCAAAATGCCTGTGAGACCAAGAGCAATTTCGAACGCCGTCTTGGACATGTCGAAAGCGCCGAGAATGGCCTTGTTGAAAATGCCGGTATCGCCGAAAGCAAGCCACTGGACGATGCATGCGATAAATGCACCGAAGAAAAACACGAGCCAAATTACATTTAAAACCATGGCTCAAATGTAAGAAAAAAATAGCAGGTGGTGCGCCGTTCCCTATATGCTCACAGCCGCAATTTCCATGCCATCTTCCAGCGTGTGGATGCTGAATTTGGCATGGGCAGGCTCGCTTCCATTGGCGGGCGTACTTTCGTACAGTCCGAATGTCGGCGGGTTCCCGCCTTTTGGGAGGCTCGTCGAGCCGGGATTCACGAGAAGCACATTGCGGAAGTTCTTTTCGAGCATCCAAATGTGCGTGTGACCGTACAGATACACATCAATTTGCGGTTTTTGCGGAACCTCGGCTTCTGGCTGCGTGGACAGCGCTGAGGATTGCGCCGCACCCGTAGATTCAATGGCGTTTAGCGCATCCCTCGGGAAACATTCCGGCATAAAGATGTGCCCATGACTCATGAACAAGTGGAAACCGCAATCTTCAACGACCTTGTATTCGTTTTCGATGGGGAAGTCGAGCATCATCAAGTCGACATCGGCATCGCAGTTGCCGCGGACAGCGACAATGCGGTCTTTGTACGGCGCAAGCGCTTCGACGACTTGCATCGGGCCGTGTCCTGCCGGGAGCGGGTTTCGCGGACCATGATAGAGCGTATCGCCGAGCAAGAAAATCTTGTCGCAGTTGAACTTTTCAAAGAACGAGAGCGCCTGCCTTGCTGCCAAGGCAGAACCATGAATATCGGAGAGAATTAATGCGCGCATTGTGACTCCTACTTTACCGTAATCATCGGGCTGGTTTCGCTCAACAAATAATTCCATTCTTCACGAATTTTGTCGTATTCGGTCGGATCGGCATAGAGCGCAAACGTGGTCCACTTGATGCCGCTAGAGGTCTTGGACTTCGGCTGCTTTTCAAAGCTCACGTAATCCGGGGCGCGGTTGAGCGGCTTTGCTTCGGTGAGCGATACCGAGTGTCCGCTAGCCGTCTTGATGTTCAGCTTGAAGCTGAACTGCGTTTCGTGCGGCATACGGATGGGGTGGTGGCGCTTGGCGACCTTCGGAAGCTTGAAGAGGCTACGTTCCCACACGTTCGGGAAGCGTCCCTTGAGCTCGGAACCGCCCTGACCAAAGTAACCCTTGGAAAGGTAAGTGTTCACGATGATGAGCGGCTTGTTGAACTGGTCGAGATTCTGGATGCGGATGTTGCCGATGCTCACGTCCGGCACGCCAGAGGCAAGGAACTGTTCCAAGAGCTTTTCCTGATCCTTGACATCGCGACCAAAGAACTTGTTACGGATGGCACTGGCGAACTTGCCCTGGAGCTGTACGGAATCGCGGAATTCGCATTCGCCATTAGCACCGATGAACAAGTCGTGCTGGATTGCAATCTGGTGTTCCTGATTGTCTTCGAGAATCGGAGTTGTGACCACATGGCTCTGGTCTCCGTCAATTACGAGTGCAACCTTGCCTTCCATGTCGAGCGGAACCGGGCGGTCATTGCCCGTCTTGTCGGTAGCGTCGACCCAGCGTTCGCTAATCTTCCCTTGCTTCGGGATGTAGAGGATCATGTGGTTGAACTGCTGGATGGTTGGCAAGTGCGAGAAACCTTCTTCCGTGAGGTGGATGGCGGTGAGGTAGCTCTTCACGCCAATCGCTTCGAGCATATCCTTGAGCAAAAGTGCCATGTCCTTGCAGTCGCCGCGGTGTTCCTTGAGCGTGACTTCTGCGGTTTGCGGAATCAGGCTGTGACCGCCGAATCGTACGTCGCGGTAGCGGATGTCTTGACGTACAAAGTTGATAATAGCCTTGACCGCTTCATCACCAATCTTGTTGCCACGCACTTCAAATGCCTGTTCGCGAACCTTGACCGCCTTCTTGAACTGGTGGCTGATGAGGTTCTGGTAATCATCACCGACGTCACGCCATTCCTGCTTGCCTGTGAGCATGAGGCCTGCACCGAAGTCGCGGTACACCGGCATGTAAAGTTCCTTGCGGACAATGACCGGGTTTTCAATCTTCCATTCGATACCACCCTTGATCGGTGTCTTCTGGAGCGGGCCGTATTCTTCGGTGACAAAGCGAGTCGTGTCGGCATAAATGCGGAAAATGGATTGTCCGACAGGCACATCGCGGCTGCTTTCGTAGTTCGTGTACGGAATCATGCCCTTGTTTTCGAGATTCGTGCGGCTGAACTGCATGTAGATAAAGTCACCCGGAGCAAGTTCCGAAAGCGGGAAGTGTGCTGTCTGGCTTTCGTTACCACCGCCAATTTCAGTTGCATATGTAATATAGGCTCCATTGAGTGTTGCCTTCTGCTTGAGCTTCCAGTTGCTGTCGTAAACTTCGAGCGCGTTCAAGAAGATGCGGTCATAGCCCGGCAAAAAGTCAAACGTGAATTCACGATAAATGGCGGCACCGCGCTGGTCCAAAACTTCGAGGAGCATTTCTTCGCTGCGGACCCAGTTGGCGTTCTTTTCTGCCTTGAGAGATTCCTTCTGGTAATGGATCACGGCAGGGAAGTCTCCTTCCGTGGCGGTCTTCTTGGCTTGCGGGCTGAGGAGCGTCTTTAAGTCTGCCGTGCGTTCTTCAACAGGTGTAATCGGCTTTTGGAGCGTACGGTTGTCTGCCTTGCCGAGGTAAGCCTTCGTGGCAGAGAGGAAACTCTTGGCATCTTCGTTATCCGGCTTGAGAGCGAGTGCCTTGGTAAGAGCCTTTTCTGCATCGCGGTAATTGCGGCTGTAGAACAAAATCTTGCCGTGCATCGTCCATACTTTATAATCGTTCTTTGCCTTGGCGAGCGTTTCGTCGCTGATGGCGCGGGCTTCTTCGTAGCGTCCGAGGAACATCAATGCGTCCATGAGCGTTTCGCCGAGTTCCTTGCTCATACCAAAGCGACCGCGGATGCCGTACAAGATGTCGACGGCTTCGGCGTACTGGTCAAGGCCCATGTAAGTCTTAGCGAGGTAAACGCCCAGGCGGGAACTCGGCTGTGTATCGAAAAGTCTCTGCACCACGATGAGGGACTGGTGGCGCTGTCCCAAGCCCCAGAGGGCATCGCTCAAGTTGATGACGTATTCCGGATTGTTTGGTGTGTAGCGGAGGGCCGCTTCGGCGCATTCGCGGGCGTGGCCGTAGTCGAAGAGGGCTTCGTACATTTCGCCGAGAATGGAGAGCAACTTGCCGTTCTTGCGGACGAGATCCATTTGGCTTGTGAAATAGCTGATACCCGGACCGTAAAGTTCCTTCATCTGGTACACGAAACCACAGTTAATTAAATAGAGCGGTTCTTCCGGATCCATCTTGTTCGCGCGTTCAAAGTAGCTGAGGGCGACAAACGGCTGGTCTTCGAGCAAGCGGAGGATACCGACCTGGCTCATGACTGCTGCGTTGAACTTGTTTTGCTTCTTTTGGGCTTCTGCGTCGCTTGCCATTTTCGGTTTTTCACCGACTTTGAGCCCGCTAATGGCGTTCTTCATCACAGACGCGTATTTCTTCTTGTTGATGCCCTGCGTCCAGGTGGCAATCAAGATGCCGCGTCCGTTGTCGTAGAAATATCTACCTGTATAATAGAAGTCGTATTTATTGACGATGTGGGTGAGGGTGAATTCCTGGGCGTAGCGGTCACCGACCTTGACGCGCTGGACTTCAAAACTTGCTTCGTTCATGGAAAGTCCAAGACGGCTTAAAAGTACTTTGAACATATCCTGTTGTCCGACTTCGTCACCCGGGACAATCGCTCCGTACACAAAAAGCGAGATGTCTTCTTTTTTGTTGCTGAGCACCAAGTCCGGGTCTTCGTTCTGACGGGCAACACTGGCCCAGGTGTGCCAAAGCGTATCGCTTGTGCTCCAGGAATAGCCGAGATCTGCACTAGCATGCTGCATGATGCGTTCGGCAGAGAGTTCCGAAACTTCTTCTTTCACGACGTCTTTCAGCTTGAATGTGGCAAAGAAGTCTTTCCATTCTTGCTTGAGGTCACCTGCGGGGAGCTGAGTGTCTGTTGCGGCGAGCGTAAGTGTAAAGATGCGATTCCCGGCGCCAATCACGAGGCCGACGGCTTCGTAAGGAGTGTCATAACGCTTGCCTGCCACGTCAAAGAATGCGCCGGTCGTGCCAAAAGCTTCTTCCGGGTAGGTCTCGGCGAGTGTTGCCTTCTTGCCGCTCGATTCGAACGACTGCATTTCGATTTGAGCGCGGTCCATGAGGCGGAGCGGTTCGCCTTCGGGGAGGGTAACTTCCACGAGGACGGCGCGGCGTCCGGTCTTCGGATTATAAAATTCGTAAGGGGCGTTGTCTTCACCGCCGATAATTGTCCAACCGTTGTCGGGGGCGGTAAATGTGTAACCGCTCGTTTCGATGGTGCCGCCGGTGGCGACTGTGGCTGGTGCTTCTTCGGTAACATAATCG
Source organism: Fibrobacter sp. UWB13 (assembly GCF_900177805.1). Taxonomy (NCBI): domain Bacteria; kingdom Pseudomonadati; phylum Fibrobacterota; class Fibrobacteria; order Fibrobacterales; family Fibrobacteraceae; genus Fibrobacter; species Fibrobacter sp. UWB13. Next base: position 350,695 of record NZ_FXAX01000001.1, read on the forward strand.
ACTTCGGAGGATTCTTCGTCGTACGAATTATCTTCTGCGGAACCCGAAACTTCTGTTGCGGGGGAGGTGTTTACATCGGGAGTGTTTCCCGCGCAAGAAAACAAGAAAAAAAGCCCGAAAGCAACAGTCAGGCGGGCAAGCAAATTCTCTTTTTTTACAAACGAATAACGCATAATAATCTCGGGATAAATTGTTTAACACTCTAATTTTAGAAAAATAGGGTAGGACAAAGTAGCGCTTTGCGATACAAACAAGAATAATCTTATTATCCTTTCTTAATCTTTACATTGCAAACATGTGTTAGATTTGGCTAATAAAAAGGTGAGGCTAACCTCACATGGCGGTCTTAACCCGTTTGAATGTTTTCAGACCCCAAAAATAGGCTCCCAAATCTCTTTTTTTTCGATTATTACTACACAAAAACTTTGATTTTTTGTATCTTTCCAGCCAGCAAAGCTCCACCACTAGGTGGGTAGCAATTTCAACAATAAAAAAAGGATCCAATAATGGCTCTCAAACTCGGTATCAATGGTTTCGGTCGTATCGGCCGTATGGTGTTCCGCGCTGCTGTGGAAAACTTCGCAAATGACATTCAGGTTGTTGCAATCAACGACCTTCTTGACCCGGAATACCTCGCTTACATGCTCAAGTATGACTCCGTTCACGGTCAGTTCAAGCATGACATCAAGGTCGAAGGCAACTTCATGATCGTTGATGGCAACAAGATCCAGATCTTCGCTCAGAAGAGCGCCTATGATGAAGAAAACAAGAAGGCTCTCATCACTTGGGGTGACCTTGACGTTGACGTCGTTGTTGAATCCACTGGCTTCTTCCTCACCGAAGAACTCGCTTCTGTGCATCTCAAGGCTGGTGCTAAGAAGGTCATCATGTCTGCTCCGTCTAAGGACTCCACTCCGATGTTCGTGTACGGCGTTAACGACAAGACCTATGCTGGTCAGAAGATCATCTCCAACGCTTCCTGCACCACCAACTGCCTCGCTCCGATCTCCAAGGTCCTCAACGAAAAGTTCGGCATCGTCCGTGGCCTCATGACCACCGTTCACGCTGCAACTGCTACTCAGAAGACCGTTGACGGCCCGTCCAAGAAGGACTGGCGCGGTGGCCGTGGCATCCTCGAAAACATCATCCCGTCTTCTACGGGTGCTGCTAAGGCTGTGGGTAAGGTTCTTCCGGAACTCAACGGCAAGCTCACTGGTATGTCTCTTCGCGTGCCGACTTCCGACGTTTCCTTCGTTGACCTCACTGCTGAACTCAAGAACGCTCCGGCTGCTGACAAGGACGCAGCATACGCAGCAATTTGCGCTGCTATGAAGGAAGCTTCTGAAGGCGAACTCAAGGGCATCCTCGGCTACACCGAAGACGCTGTTGTTTCTACCGACTTCCGCAACAATCCGTGCACTTCTATCTTCGACGCTAAGGCCGGTATCCAGCTCGACCCGACCTTCGTGAAGGTTTGCTCTTGGTACGATAACGAATGGGGCTACAGCAACAAGGTTTGCGAAATGGCTCGCGTTATCACCAACTACAAGGGCTAATTAAAGTTTAACTAGTGTTAGTGGTGTGGGCGTAACCGCTTAAAAGCAAATTGTTTCCCACACCTCCGCTAAAAAAGCTTTTGGACCTCGCCACCCGGCGGGGTTCTTTTTTTTGCATTGTCACTCCGGATTTATTTTCTTTGACCACTTGCGCTTTAGCGCTTATGTGGGCATGATCCGCGAATGGAGACGGGGTCGCCATTTTCTGAGAATCAGCAGTCCGTCATCCTGAGCGGAACGTAGTGGAGTCGAAGGATCCAGTTATTTCTCGACTTTACTGGATCACAATGTCACTTCTTTCAGAAAATCCGCTTTGAGCTTGGAAAGGAGTGTTGCCGCTTTTCGCTTTTCTTTGCGCATATTGCGATTGCGGAATAGCGTCCAAATAACGCTTGGGTGGTGGAGTGCAAATGGCACGGACGCTTCGGCGCCAAAAGCTTTAGACAAGATAATTGCGATGGACTTGAGGTCGCGCATTCCCGCGAGATCGTGCGCATCTTTGCAACCGTTTCCTGCTACACTCTCAGCTTCATCGCTTGTTGCTTGTGCGACGAGGTACGGCACGGAGAACATTTTGCCACCGGCATGCATCATGCGGAGCGTGAAGTCTGCAAGCCTTGCGTATTCTGGGAGTGTCGTGTCAAACCCGCCGGTACGCTGGATAATGCGCCGAGAAAACACGGCGAGGAACGGGTGCGGAGCGGCGACATAGCGCAATGGTGCATTCTCGTCGATCTCTACAAAGCCGGAACCTTTAGCGGCAGGCTTTAACAAATAACCGCCTAAAAATTTTCCTTTGTCTGTACGGATTCTTGGTGCGAACGCATCCACCATCGGGAACCCGTCCGTTACTTCTGCAACGTTGTTCAAAAACTGGCGGTCTATCTTGATGCTTGGGTGGGCAAAAACAACCCATTCCCCTTCAATCTCATCGAGGTGCTTATTCCAGTCGTTGGTAAAGAACCAGCCGAGTTCTGGGTCCGTGAATGGTGGTTGGGGGAGTGTTCCTTGCGTTTCGTCAAAGTTTTCGCTAAAAACAAAAACGTCGAACTGCCGCATGTCTTGAACCTTTAGAAATCCAAGCGGAGACCGAGCCTATGTTCGTAGCCTAAGCTCGAAGCGAGGTAGGAGAAGGCGTAATCAAAGGCGAACAAGCTCGAAGTGTAGCCAAGACCAAGGCTGAACAAGCGTGCGCTGTTTGTTTCGTCAGGTCTGCTAGACGAATTTGCCAATTCCTTGAAATCTCGTGAAATGTCGAGCCAAGTGCGCGTGAAACCTGCGCGGATGCGGAAGTATTCGCCGAGCGCATATTCTGCGCCAAGGTGCAAGTCCGGTTCTGCGTAGCGCGGAAAGTCTGTTTCGCCAAACAAGGTTAAACGCGGGACACTGCGGGGCTTGAGGAATCCGCCAACGGCGAAAGTCTGCGAAAGCGGGTACGTGTCATCGGCGCTTTCTTTGACATAGCCGCGGAGCATGGCACCGAAGTCTCTTGCAGCAAACGAAAAGCCGTAGTTCTTGGAATCGGACATCCAGGTCAAACCCCAGTCAAAAGCGGCAGCCATTGCCGTCTGGTCTTCGTTATCGCCGGTCAGCTTGTCCGATGCAAACTTGATAGTGGCGCCTACGCGGATATGCTTCATCGGATAGGCGACTGTGGCTGTTACAAGTTGGCTGAACGGTTTGTATTCGCTGCCGTTTTCTTCACCGTATTCGTCATAGCCGGTGATGGTGCCGTACGATTGCCAGTTGTACGAGTACTGTAGGATAAACTTCTGGTACTGCGTTGTGTAAGAAAGCGTTCCAACGTTGCTTGCCATTTCGCCAGTTTGCCAGTGGGCTTCGACAACGCGTTTCTTGCCTTCGGTTATCGTAACTGCTGCAGGGTTCAACTGCACAATAGACGGATCTGTTGTAGGGAGAGCTGATGCAGACTTTTCAAGAGCCGCATTGCGTGGACTGTCAAAAGTAGAGAGAAATGAAAAAACTTCTTGCCCTGCATCGTGCTTAGAAAAATAGCCAAAATCGGATGCCGGACATGCGATAGCGAGAGCCGCAATTGCTGATAGTTTTTTCAATAAATCCATGGTGTAAATTTATAAAAAGTCGAGCGAATGATTTGTGAAAAAACGAAGAAAGGATGATTTTTTTTGTTTATTCGCTGTGCCGATGCCTTTACAATTCAAAAATCTTTTTATATATTTGCCCTTGCTCGGGCTACTAGCTCAGTTGGTAGAGCAACGCCCTTTTAAGGCGTGGGTCGAAGGTTCGAGCCCTTCGTAGCTCAGTAATCGGTTCCGTTCATCGGAGCCGATTTTTTTTGTATATTAGGACAAAAGTTTGTTTTTGTGAATTGCTATGGCTAAAGTTCCCTTTCTCGACCTCAAAAGTTTAAATGCCCCGTACATGGATGCCTTGAAGAGTGCTGCTTGTTCTGTTGTTGAATCTGGCTGGTACATTCGAGGGCGTTATGGCGAACAATTTGAACGTGCGTTTGCTGAATATTGCGGAGTGAAATACGCTGTGGGGGTAGGGAACGGGCTTGATGCGCTTTCGCTCATGTTGCGAGCCTCGATGGAAATGGGGCGTTTGAGTGTAGGCGATGAGATTTTGGTGCCTTCGAACACGTTTATTGCGACAGTCCTTGCAATAAGTGCTGTGGGGCTCAAGCCTGTGCTTGTGGAACCTGCCGAAAATAGCTATGACATCGATCCGAAGCGCTTGAAGGATGTTTGTGGCGCACGGACCCGCGCTATTCTCGTTGTTCATTTGTACGGGCGCCTTTGTGCGATGGACGAAATTTGTGAATTTGCAGACGCTCATAACTTGCTCCTTTTCGAAGACTGCGCACAAGCTCATGGGGCGCGGCTCAGCGATGGTCGTTCTGCTGGTACTTTTGGTTCGGCGGCTGCGTTTAGCTTTTATCCGACCAAGAACCTGGGCGCGCTTGGCGATGCGGGCATTGTGCTTACGAATGATGCCGATATCGCAAACATGGTACGCGCTCTCGGGAATTACGGTTCCGAACGCAAGTATGTGAACAAGTTTAAAGGCGTCAATTCCCGCCTAGACGAAATGCAGGCGGCGCTTTTGCTTGCAAAGCTCCCGTATTTGGACGCTTCTAACGAACGCCGTCGTGAAATTGCGACTCGTTATTGCTCAGAAATCAAGAATGCGAAAGTCATTTTGCCCGAGATGCCTGCAACGCCATCGGAGCATGTCTATCATGTGTTCGTGATTCGCCTCAAGAGCGAAGAATCCCGCAACGAACTGCAAAAGTTCTTGAGTGCGCGTGGCATCGAGACGCTGATTCATTACCCGATTCCTCCGCATGAGCAAGAGGCTTATGCGCACGAATTCAGCGGCGAGTATCCGATTGCAGAGTCCATGGCAAAGACGATTCTCAGCATTCCCATGAGTCCCGTGATGACCGACGACGAAGTCTCCGAAGTGATTGGTGCAATTAATGAGTTCTAGGGAAAACAAGACAAATCATCAGCCCGTGAATTTTTGGAAAGCGTTTATGGGTTCGGGAATGGTGACATTCCTGAACGCGGTGCGTGTTTTTGTCGTGAACAAGCTTTTGGCGGTGTTCCTCCCGCCAGCAGCGTTTGCATGTGTCGGGCAGTTCATGAACTTTATGACGATGGGGCAGGCGACCTCTTCGCTTGCGCTCCAGAACGGCTGGGTAAGCCTCTCGGCACAGAATAAGGACAATCTGGAACAGTTGCGTGGCGTGTGGCGCGGCGGTTTTCGTCTGACGACTTTTGCAAGTATTGCCACCTTCGCTATTGCTCTCGTTCTCTGTTTTACGGTCCCGCTTGAAAATTTCTTTCCGGGGATTCACCCGCGTCTTGTGCAGGCGGCGATTATCTTTGCGTTACCAGGTGTCTTGGCGACAAACGTGATTACAATTTCGGCGTCCGTGATGAACGGGCTTGGGCATTACCGTCGCTGGGCGCTCATCAACATGGTCTCGTCGCTGTGGCAAATGTTCTGGGTGGCGTTCTTCCTTTACACGGAACGGCTTAGCATTCTCTCGATTGTGGCGACGCAGTCTGTCGTGGCGGGGATCTTTGCCGCTCAAATTGCAGCTCGTGCGGGCTTTAGCTTAAGTGAAATCCGCAAGACGGCTCTTGATATCCGTGCTCCGTGGTTGTCCTATGCGTTGATGGGGATTGTGCCGATGGTGCTATCGCCTGTGGTACTCACGTTCATGCGCTCTACGATTGGCACGGAACTTGGCTGGGATGCGGCTGGCATTTGGCAAGGCATCTGGAAGATTTCGGATTTTATGACGGCGTTTTTCTCGGCGATTCTCGGTGTGATTATTCTGCCGAAAGTCTCTGCAAACATGTCAAAGTCCGAGTTTTGGGGAATGTTCCGCCCGATTCTTGTAAAGTCCATGGCTCTCGCGCTTGTGGCGGTTACAATCTTCTATTTTGGGCGCTCGCTTTTGGTCGCTATTATGCTTTCGTCGTCGTATGCCGGTGCCGCAGATTACATGATGATGCAACTGCTGGGTGACTTCTTCCGCGTTGGGGGGTGGGCGCTTGGGCTTGTGCTGATTGCCCGCCGTGAAACGAAAAAATTCCTGGTACTTGAAATTTGTTCGGAATTAGTCCTTGCGTGCTCGACCTATGCATTTGTAAAACTTTATGAGTTTAATGGTCCGATGATGGCGTATGCTCTCGAAAACTTTTTGACGCTTGTCGCCTCGTTTATTCTCGTCAACAGCCTGAAATGGGGTAATAAATGACTCCGAAAGTTTCCGTAATCCTGCCTAGCTATAATCACGAACAGTATGTCGAAGCTGCCGTGCGTTCCGTGATGGGGCAGACCGGTGTCGATTTTGAGCTCATTGTCATTGATGACGGGAGCAAGGACCGTTCTCCCGAAATATTAAAGCGCCTTTCCGAAGAACTCGGCTTCAAGTATATCCATCGCCCGAACAAAGGCGTTGTCGCTACGCTAAACGAATTGCTCGCGCTCACTTGTGGGCGCTACGTTTGCTCGTTCTCGTCGGATGACATCATGCCTCCGGACAGGCTCAAAAAACAGAGCGATTTTCTGGAAGCTCATTCTGGTGCAGTCGCATGCTTTGGGCAGATTGTCCCGCTGTACGACGATGGTTCGTTGGGCGAGATGGATGTGCGCTATTTGCGAAGCGTGCCCCAGGTGACTTTTGAAGAATCTTTTCTGGGCAAAAAGGCTTTGCATGGCTGTGCCGAAATGTTCGTGCGCGAAAAAATTGTGGCGTTCGGCGGCTATGACTCGCGTTACTATTTCGAGGACTATCCGCTTTATCTGAAAATCCTTTATGAGTACGGTCCGCAGCCTGTATCCAAAGATTTCGTGTGTTGCTATTACCGTGAGCATGGCGACAACATGCATGTGTTCCATGATCGCATTTACCGCGAAATTTTGCGTATTTTGCGTGATAACTATAGTTTACACCCTCTGTACAAAAAGGCAGTACGCGCATGGAAGGCAAACTGGTTTTCTGCTGTCGCAGCCCAAAGCTCTCTCGCGGCTTTCCGCCTGATTCCGCAGGTCATCTCGCTATCTCCGCGTTTTTGGCTCCGCTTGCCCAAGCTCTTTATCCCCAAAATATTCCTCAAATTCTAATTACGCTGTCATGCCGCACTTGTTGCGGCATCGCCATCTTGTAAATCAAGCCCGCTCCTTGCATTGTCATGCCCGCCACCGAGCGGGCATCTCCATCTCGTTTCTGCTATTCATTCGTGCATTCCGTCTCAATCGGCACAAAACGTTCCGTAAACTTTTCGTAAGATAGCTATATTTATTTTCGTAATAATATAGATAGGTTTTTTATGTCTAAAAATCCGTTTTTATTCGTACTTTCGGCATTCCTCTTTGTGAGTGCCTCTGTTGGAGCTTCTTCTGCCTATGCGGCTGACTCTGGCGAAGGCTTGCAATTCTGCTTTTATGAAGATAAAGAAGGTAATCTCGATTATCCTCGGTTGAACTTTAGCCAAAAAACGGAAAATGACTCTCGAGCGGCAACTGAAGTCTGCTTTGATAAATGGTATGAGGCAAACCCGACCGGTTCCGAACCGGCTGATGCCAGCACTTACTTGAACAATTGGCTTTCCGCAAAACAAGGTGCTATTGCGTTTGTGCGCGTAACGTCGGATATCAAGTTTGCTGGTCGCAGTATCATTGGCTGTGCAGAGGGCAATAACGCCTTTGAAGGCAAGATGATTACTCTGTATTCTTTTCAGACTTTGTATTCTCAGATTGATCCTCAAACGAATGAACCCTATGTCATCTCTGGACTTTGTCACTTTGGGAATGTTCAAATAGTTGCCTTTATTGAAAAGTTTAGTGGTACTATGTACAATATGAATTTTGACGACGCCTATTTAAATGCTAGTGCGACAAATTCTAGTGCAGGTATTATTGCAGAAGGCGTGACTGGTCTAGATGGTTCAAGAGTCTTTAACGGTTATATCCATGACGTCAAGGTGACTAATTCTGAATTTCAAGGAACTAATGTCGGTGCCATTGTGGGTAAGGGCAATACCGATATTTCTAGTGCTGAACTCCATAATGTCAAAATTGTTGGTAATTCTAACACGAACTCTTATGTTGGCGGTATTGTCGGTGACAATACGGTCCGTTGTCTGCATGCGGATCAGGGGAACGTTCATCCCTGTTCAAATGCTAAGAATAATGGAAAGTCGGCAGGACCTTTTGTGTTGGAGAACGTGGATCTATATGGTTCCATTACGGGGCAACAGTCTTATGTTGGCGGTATCGCAGGTTCGGTTACGTTGAATGTTCAACAGGAATATCATGACATTTCAATTAATGGGCTTAGAATGAATAGATCGACCTATGCTGGAGGTCTGTTTGGACAAGTCTTTTACGATGGTAGTGATGATGCTTCTTTAGGTTCGGCAGCTGTAGAGCATAAGCTTTTGATTCATGATGTTTCTATCGAACATGGTTCCTTTACAACACTAGGTGGTGCTGAAGACGGGTATATAGCGGCAAGTCTTCGTGCCGGTGGGCTTATTGGCTATTGTGATGTGGGTAATAATGCTAACAACACTGATGGTGCTGATGTTGAGATTTACAATGTTGATAATAAAATAGAAGTCCACATTGATAATGAAAATAATATCTCGGCTGGTGGTATCATCGGCAATTTAATGAATAGTTCATCAAATGAAAATTGCAATTTGTCTATTTACAAAACGATTACGGAGGGCGATGTCATTGGTGGTTCTGACAGTTATAAGATGGGCTACCTTGTGGGCGAGATGGTCACTTCAAAGATCAAATTAAAACAAATTACAGATAATTCGCACTATGGTGATAATGACTATGTTGCTGCAAAGGGTATAGGTTCTATTGATCCGGCTAACTGGTTGAATCCTCCGGCTCCTATAAATGCTACTGGAACAGGCTTAGTTGTCAAGCGAAACTTCCGTAACGAAGTTAATGGCGAATCTGCACAAACTTCTCTTGTTGCCGATGGTTCTTTAAAAAGTGGTAGCGATGGTTACTATATCGAAGATGCAACGACTTCTGATAAATATGCAAATGGTATTCTTGAAACTGCGGCATTGAATCAGTATCAGAATAATACGGGCTCGAGCGAAGAATACTTGTTCTGTGTTAAAATTTCTGCGGATAATGAGTATCTGTATTTGAAACAAATTAACAGTAGCGAAACTGCGCCTGAAGGTTATACCTGCTATGATTATTGGTATGATCGCAGTGGTCAACATGACCAGATTGCTGCCGGGATTTTTGACGATGCATCCTCCCGAATTCAGTATTGGCTGGATTCTCGTAATGATAAAAAAACTGCACATGTTGTTGTGGAAAGTGACCTCCATTTTGCCGGTCGCAATGTTGATGGAACTTGTAAAACAGCGAAAAATGAGTTTAATCAGTTACTGACTTTCTCTCGTCATTATCAGAGCAATTATTCTTATACAAAGGGCGATTATACCATTCAGGGTGTTGGTGCATCTGATGACGGTTATAGAGTGATTTCGGGACTTTGCTATGTTACAGAATATGACACTAGTGCGGGCTTTTTCAGACGCTTTGAAGGCGATATGAGCAAACTTGCTTTTGACAATGCCTATTTTAAAACTACTAAGTCGAATGATCACACTGGAGCTGGTATAATTGCGTCTGGATTTGGTTCAGCCTCTATCAAGGTAACTAATTCTGAATTCTACGGACTTGCTGCAGGTGCCGTATTTGGTCGCGGCGGTGGCGAACTGACGAACGTTGTTGTCGAAGACGTCAAAGTTAATGGTGAAATGTATGCCGGTGGTCTTATTGGGTATTGGGATTATACATTTATACAACCACTGAAACTTGAACTTGATCGAGTTGAAGCTGATGTCAATGTTTCTGGCGGGAGTGGTTCTTATGCAGGTGCGCTTATTGGCTATGCATCAGGTGAAGAAAATGCCAATAACAAGATAAATCTAAATATTACAGATACTTATTCAAAAGGTAATGTCAAGGGCGCTTCGGGTGCAAAGCTTGGTTATTTGATTGGCGCCATTAATCAAGATAATAATAGTTTTGATTTTAGTATCCATAATAACTACCATTATGGCAAAGATGATGGCGGAGCAACACTGGGTGTTGGAAATTGGACTTCTCCTGGTTATTGGGCGACAGGTAATCCTCTGATATCAAGGAACTTCCGTAATGCTATCGAAGGAGAAATTGAAGCTGCTGGAACTTTAAAATATTCGGGTTCTTCTCTGTTTATAGATCCTAGTAATCATAGCGATCTCGATATCCGTAATGGAGCGGTCTCTGATAAGGACTTTAAATCACATCGCATGGCTGCAGTCTTGGGTGAAGCATGGAGCCAAGTAGATGGGGAAAATGAAGGCTTGCCGATTTTTGCGGGCAGCGTAAGCAAAAGTGCCCCGATTAAGAGGGTCTCTTTCGATGTATATGGCAGCGGCTCTTTCTTTGCTAAGGCAGATTCTGCCCATAAAAAAATATTGCTGGATTCTATAGATGCTGGTTTGCGTTTTTATGAAGCGGGCTTGAATTATATTAGTAGTATAGTCCTTTTTACGGATAGTGAAGGCAAACTCGCTCAAGGGGATGTTGATTTTGTCAATAGCCTTTTGGATGATTGTAGTTCTTGGATTGAAGATGATAAACGGAATGATTGGGGAAGTACAAATTGGGAAAAATCCTGCAGCGAAGTTCCTCAACAGAAAATAAGTACTACTGAGCAATATACAGACCATGTGACGTATGTCTATTTAACAAAACGTATGGTCAAGTATTTCTGCTATAAAACGGATTCTGAAAATTCTAATAACTTATTTTTCTATCAGTATCCAGCTATTGCTGGTGAATCGCCTTCCGTCGGATCTTGTTTTGAATACTGGTTTAGAGAGAAAGAGCCAAATGCGAATATTGAACATGTCGTTGATGCATATGGCTATGCCAAGCTTTGGTTTATGTATGGTCAGAATACGATTACTCTGACATCGGATATCGACTTTGCGGGGAATACCGATGGCGTCTGTAACGATGCTCCTAATGCATTCAGGGGTGAATATTTAGAATTGGACGAAAATGATGTTTTCAAAAGTGCTGATAATGAACGCTATACGATATCGGGACTTTGCCATGTTGATGCTGCTGCTGATGTTGGTTTTGTCAAAATGGCAAATCAAAAAGGCGTGTTAACCAATGTTTCGTTTGACAAAGTCTTCTTTAATGGTAAAAGAGCAGGCTTGATTTTGGTGGACCTTACGTCGGCGGACGAAGGTGATATTACAGATATTACCGTGAAAAATTCCAAATTTATCGGCAGTGAATTTGCTGGTGCAATTGCTGGTTTTGCAGAAGGTGTGCGAAATATTCGAAATGTGATATTGGAAAAAGATACAGTAATTTCTGAAAAAACGGCTGGTGGTGCCTTTGGTTGGATTTATGCGCAATACAATTCGTATGGTTTGAATGTTGGTGGTTTGTTAGCGTATGATGTTACAGTAGTTTCTAGAAATGATGACTTTGCTGGTGGTCTTATTGGTAAGATTTCGATTGGAAGAGCCGGCGCTGTGTTAGTTAGTAATGCTTTTGATGGTTCTGTAGAAGGATACAAAGCGGGTGGGCTTGTTGGTTTGATAGAAGATTATAGTGGGCAAGATGGAACTACACTTAGTGTGTGGCAAAATTATGTTATTGGTGATGTCAAGTTTTCTAATGTTGGTGGCTTCTTGATTGCTGAAGTTTATTGGGACGATGATTACAATAATCAATACCTCTTCAATGTGAAGGATAACTACCATTATAGTGAAAATGACGTTACTGCTCCTATTGGAATGCTGGGTGGAACTAAGGTAGAAAATTGGAAGAATTTTGATGCAAGTGCTTATGCTGATGGTAGTTCTTTCACTCACAATTTCCGCAACGCTGTGGATGATCTTGAAGCGGATGGCGATTTGCGTTATGCTATTAAGCCGGTTTACAAGTCTGCTACGGAATCGTATTCCAACGGTGTTATTCCTTCGGAACAGATGAAGAGCCGCCGTATGGCTGCTGTCTTAAACATGGGCGCTACGTCTTTGTATTGGACTTTGGTGGATGAAGAAAACGATGGATTGCCAATATTTAAGGGCTCTACTAGTGCAGCATCGAAACCTGTTTATGCCATAAGCTTTGATTATGAAACTTTCAGTACCTTTGCAGATGAAACGTCTAAAAAGATTTTGAACGATGCCATTGAGGATGGCTCGCGTGTTTTGGAATACATTCCTCAATATCCCGATGGCGGTATCGTTCTTTTCACAGATGTAGATGGTAGGCTCGATCCTGATGATGTTGCTTTTGTGAAGTCGCTTATGGGTGAAGACGGACTGTGGTATGATGCGTCCTATCCAAAACTTGATGCGGATCAAGTGTATAGCTATAATGTTGCATATATTCCTACTGTTTATACGTATAAAAAGGCTCTCGTGATGGATGTTGCCGTCCATGTGTGCTCAGACAATGGTAATAGCGGCTGTCTTGATGGTTCCGAAGTATTAGTTCCTAAAGAGGGTGCTACTTGGAATGGCTATTCTATCGATTTCAATGGTGTTCCTATGACAGAATACACCTTCAATTATATGGGTGGTGGTTATCCAACGTTGGTGATGAGCGATTTTAGTTCTCATTTGTATATGCTCTATAGCCCAGATTTTTATCATATTAACTCTAAAAATGCAATACAAAGTTCAATCCATAAGGCTGTTCTGTACAATTTTGAAGAACTGCTTGATGGTTTGACTGACAATGAAAAGAGCGATTTGGAGTCTGGAACTGTATATAACGATACCATTCATTTGTATTATGTGTTCGGTAACACAGCCCCTGAATATAAATTCCCAGTAGAGAATAAGGGAACCTCTCCTGTCGTGGTTAAGAGCTTCTTGGAAAATGCTAATGGTATGGGGCGTAAACAGGTTTATGAAACCGTAATTGATGCCAACGAAACTGTAAATGTTCCATTAATGCGCACAACGGTTGCACCGACTGATTTAGGTTATAGTCTTGAATGGAATGCTGAGTTTGGCTTGGGTTCTGTATTTAGTGGTATTCATGATGTCATTTCTACTGAAAATGATTATATCGCATCAGCAGAAGACTTCCATAAAAATAGTTATACTAAATCATGGATGGTCACTGGGGCGTCTGGAAAGCCGCTGACGGTAAATGATTCTGTTTACATGGATTCCATTATTACGGCAATTTCCACTACGAACCTTGCGAATCATCTATCTTATAATGATTTGAAAATGGTGATTACGCCGACGGTTACGCAGCTTCATTACGACCTTGTTTTCGCTATCCCAGAAGATATGCGTGATGCTGATATTTATGTGTCTAACAAGAAAAATAAATCGACGAATAAGTTAGAACTGGATTGGTTTGATAAACTGGACGATGTCACTGCTGAAAATGTCAAGGCTCCGAAACTTCTCAATTCTGATGGCTGTCGCATTAACTGGAAACTTGAAAGCTCTAGCCTAACGCACGAGACTCTCGATATCCAGCAAGAATTGCAGTACTTGACCTCCAAGGAAGAAAATAGCCTTGCTGTGAATACGCTTGTTCCGGATATCGATAATCCTGCTTGCCCGTCTGCAAACGTCACGGTAGACAAGCATACGATTCAATTAAATCGTGATGGTGATGGAGACCTTTTTGCGGTGCAGAAACTGCCTTATCCTTCGGCAACAACTCAGGGGGCTATCGATACGATTGTCCTTAAGCATTCGTTTAAGAAAGATGCTAATGATAAATATTATCTCGATGTGCCTGTTGCGCGTGATGCTGATGGTAGTGAACTCGGTATCAAGCTTTCGTTTAAAGCGAATGCTAAGGACGGCAATTTGTTCAAGTCCTTGTTATATGATGATATGACTGGCGTAGCAGCGAACTTTGTACCGTTGCTTGAAGGCGAAAATATCGATATGAAATCGAATTTGAAAATGAAAGTTGAGTTCATTGAGCTTGTACCGGTCTATGTCACTTACGATTTGTCTTTGACTTCTGCGGCGGATTCTGCAAAAACTTATTTGCCGGCTGACGCTTCTTCAACAGCAACCCTTGAAATGGTAAAAGCAGATGACGAAATTGAATTCTGGAGCCCGTATCGTACAGATGTGTGCTTTGCAGGCTGGTCCAATGTAAAGGCTGAAAGCTTCACGGATGCCGACCCGCGTTGGGTTTCTCTGAATTCGTCGAATTATATTGACTTTAGCAATGATCAAGATCATCCGACGACGCTTTATGCCATTTGGCGTGAATGCCCGGTTACACTTCCGATAAGAGCAACTGCTCTCAAGAGTGGCTTGGAACACGCAACGCTTGTCGTTTATCAGCCGTTTGGTAAAGATTCTTTGCGCCATGTGATTACGGACGAGATTGTAGCCCTTGCGGGTCCAGATTTTGACTTCTATGTGGATGATGTCCGTACAAAGGCGGATGTTGGCTATAGCTTGGATTATACGAGCTTCAAGGTCTCTTATGTGGATCCGGCAACCTCTGAATCTGTCGAAGTTACTCCGAGTGAAGGTGCATGGCGCTTGAAACCGGAAACTCTGCCGCAGACGACTGTGTATTCGTTCACGGCTAAGGTGACAAAGGATGAATACAAACTCGTCTTTAACGATAACTCGTCGGGCGAAGCTTACTTCGGTGATTCCTGGACTCCGCTCATGACAAAGGAATCGTTTGCAGAAGATGAAGACACGAAGAACTGGAATGTGTCGGTTAATTACAATGTTGAAAGCACCAATACGGAATTCCCGTTTGCGCTCTATCGTAAAGGTCTTTGCATGAATGGTTATACGTTCGATGTCGATGACGATGCGAACGGCGTGTATACTGAACTGAATGAACCTTTCATAGAAAAGTTTAAAGAACTTGGCAAGAATTTGAAGAAACCGGTAAAGCTGTATGCCAATTGGTCTCAGTGCCAGACTCCTGGCGTGGAAGTGGAACTTGCTGATGCTGACAAGGGCTCTTACACGTTTACCAGAAAGTTTGATTTGGGCGAAGGCGAAGAAGCTGAGCGTTCTTACTCGTTCGACTCTGACAAGATGTTCGTGCCTTCCGAAATGGGCGATATCTCGTTTACGGGAGTTTCGTTCACAATCAAGAGCGGGGCAGGTGTTGTTCTCGATGCCTCGGCTGGTATTGGTTATCGCACGGGCTCGGAATGGAGCGATTGGATGGGTAGTCTCTTGACTATTAAACCGGATATGGAAGCCATTCGACTTTCGCTCCTCAAGAGTTCTTATGAATTCGTTTACGATATGAACGCTCCTGAAGATGCGATGGTCTTTGTGAACCCGGCAATAAAGGAGCACGAATCTTATGAGCTTAATCGCTCAACGGAATCTAAGGACCTCCAGTCTCTCGATGTTTTGGGTCGTACGGATGCTTGCCTTGTCGGCTGGGCTTTGGATGCTAATGGCGAAAATATGCTAGAAGCGTTTAATCTCGATGCTCTCCGCACGCTCGATGCCTTCGAAAAGGCTCGCAAGTCTACGGAAACGTTGTATGCCGTCTGGAAAGAAAAGGGTGATGCTTGCACTCCTAAGACGTTCAAGGTCGCCTCAGGTTGGAGTGCCGAAGAAGGCGTATTCACAATATCTTACAGGTACGAAGACAAGACGTACAGCTTTGAAGTGACTGAAGATGGCGTTGAAATTCCTGCGGTTGCTGGTGTTGAAGTTGGAGTCTCGTTTGCAGGCTCGAATGCTTACCAGTTTGACAATGTTATAGCAGGTCGTGATATTGCCGGCAACTTGCTCTTTAGCCTTGACAATGGTGGCTTCTTTACGGTGTCGGACGCTCAGTCGGATGTTCAGTTGTCGACGGGTGCGATCCCGACGGAATTTGCCTTTGTGTTCAATGCCAATGTAGGCGACGCTAACGTATTTGCGGGAACTGAATTTGCACATCAGGTTCCGGGAATGTTCTACGCTTATAATCAGGAATTGCCGATGGACCTCTATCGTGCCGATGCTGAATTGGTGGGATGGGCATTCAAGTCTGATGTGGGAGAAAACGACTTTGTATGGCAATCTATTAATGATCGCTTTATCGAAGAATATGAAAAGTTTGTGATGCAGTATGGCGCATCGTTCGGTACGGATACTCTCTATGCCGTGTGGAAAAAGAAGTCTATGAAGACTTACACGGTGACTGCCGATAGCGCAAACAAGGGTACGCTCACGTTTACGCAGAATGTTGGCGATACGGTGTTCTCAATCGTTGTCCCGAAGACTGGCTTGAAGGTCCCTGCAACGGACGATATTGAAGTCACAGCCCATTTTGATGTGATTAATTCCTGGACGCTCGATGAAGGCTTGCCGTTAGTCTGGACGAATGCCAAGGGTAAGAAGGAATCGACTGCAAATGATGTGACTAGACCGATTACTGGCGATGTCAAGATCACCGCTCTTGCAACGTTCAAGGAAATTCATCTTGTGTTCGACATCCCGTCGGATAAGGGCTTGTTCTATGGTGACGACTGGAGCAAACATGGTGACTTTGATTCGGATGATGGTAAGCTTTCGTTCCCGACGCTTGTCTACGATACGGATCGCTGCCTTGCCGGTTGGAGCATCCAGTCTGAATCCGGTTCTGCCTGGACTGACTTGAACGAACGCTTGGTGGATTCGCTTTATAAGGTTTACCCGACGATGAACGACTTGTCGAATATCAAGTTGTACGCCCGCTGGACGACCAATGTGGAAGAATGCGCGGGTAACATCACGAAGGCAACTGTCGAAATGGAACATGGCGATGTGCAGCTTGTCGAAAAGAAGGACAAGTCCACGCTTGTGCATAAGTTCAATAAGAATGGCACGATGATGTTGCCTGCTGAACTTGATGGCAAGAACTGGACGTTGAAGGCAATCCCGGATTCTAGCTACACGCTTGACTCTCTTGTCGTGATGAACGGTAAGAAGGTCGATACTGTGCTTTATGATGGCGACAAGTTGCCGAAGAACATGAAAAACGCTACGTTGAAGGCTTACTTCGGTAAGGCGAACAAGACGCCTGTCGAAATTGTGAACAAGCACTTCTCTCAGAGCGGTAACACAATCTGTGTGAACATCAAGGCTAGCGAATTCGAAGTGACGCGCGGTGTTTCTGCCAAGGTCGAAATTATCGATGTGGCTAAGGATGCTGTTGTGGTGGATACGGTGCTTACCGATTCTGCAGCGATGGCGTTCTCGGATGAAATCACGTTGCGTATGTTACAGCCGGGCAAGTACAAGGTTCGCGTTGTGATTGGCGACGAAAAGGAAACGGACGAATACAGTCAGGAATTTACGGTCGATTCTCAGGTGGCTTCGCTTAAGGCAGAACGCTGGCAGATGGTTTCACTCACGGCGGTGGATACGTCTTTGATCCAGTGGAATGAAGGCATTTCCTTCTACTGGTGGGATGAAACCCGCGTTGGTGATTTTTGGCAGTACCATGCATATAAGCAAGGCGATGAAATTGACGCTTCTCGCGGTGTCTGGGTCAGCTCTAAGCATGAAGGCTCTCTCGTGATGCGTACCGATTTCGAAGATGATGGAAAGGATATTGTCTGGAATCTCGATAGTGTAACGACGGGCTGGAACCTTGTTGCCAATCCGCATGGCTGGTATGTTGATTTGTTCAGCATGAACGAATCGGCTCGCAAGAATGTGGACGAAGAATCCGAAATCACCTTCTGGCAATACGACAGCGAAAAAGGTGAATACAAGGAAACTCGTTACTTGGCACCTTATGAAGCTGCTTGGGTAAAGGTTTCTAAGAAGACGAAGTGGAAAGTTTCTGCAGAACCGGTATATGTGATCCATTCTGTCGATGCTTCTAAAATTGATACGGTGCGTTTAGATTATCAGAAACCGGATGAAAATGCTAATAATTCGGGTAAATCTAATGCAAAGAGTGCTCTTGCAAAATCTTCGACTTCGGACCGCTGGACTTTGCAGGCTATCCTCTCGGATAAGAATGGCAAGCGTGACTCTTGGAATATTCTGGGTGTCGGCAACAATCCGTTCGTGGCTGATGAACCGCCTACAAGTATGGGTGATCACGTGAACCTCTCGATTGTCGAAGGCAAGCGCTCTCTTGCCAAGTCTATCAAGAGTGCTAGCGACGAAACGGAATGGACGCTTGAACTCTCTGCTTCTGATGCTCGCGAAGGCTATCTCACGCTTGAAGGCGTTGACGGTGTCAAATCTCTCGGTTACCACGTGTATGTGATCATCGATGGCGTTACAATCGAAATGCAAGAAGGCAAGAAGTTGCAGGTGTCGCTCAACTCTAGCTCAAAGAAGGCTACGGTTCGAGTGGCTCGCTCTGCAAGAGTGGTGGCTAAGAATGTAATCAAGGGTCTCCGTTCGTCTCAGTTGGGCAACCAGTTGCATGTGTCGTTCGATGCACCGGAAAGCCTTGCGGGTGAACGCACCAAGGTCGAACTCTTGGATGTGAAGGGTAAACTTTGGGCAACGGAATCTGCAAAGGCTGTCTTTGGCACGAACGCTGTATCGATGAATTTGCCTAAGCAGGGCGTTTACATCCTCCGCGTTCGCGTCGGCTCTCAGCAGCAATCGCAGCGCATTTTTTTGAAGTAGCACAAGCTTAGCAACACAAGCTTTATAACAGCAAAAAGCCGCTCGGTTTCACCGAGCGGTTTTGCTTATTCTTCCACAATCTCGAACGGCACGTGTCCGAGCAGTGCGGCGTACTTCGGGAAATTCGACGGATACGTCTTGTATTTGCGATTGCGGTAGAGCTTCGCTTTCGAAGCTTTTGAAATGAGGAAAAATTCCGTGAACGCTTTCATGTAATCTGTAGCGTTCTTGGAACTGTTGAAATCGATGTGGATGCTCTTGCCCTTGACTGTCACGACGTTCGGCAACTTTTCCACTTCCGCAAGGAACGTCGGGCTATCCGCCGTCACAAGTATTTTACTTGTTTCATTGACGAGAGGGTGATGATGGGGCATCTCCTTCCTCAAAACATTCATCGCTGCAATCATCAGCTTGCGCTTGCCTTTCTCTGGCAATTCCTTAAACGTGAATTCCTTGAAATCCCCAAGCTTATTCTGGAAGCGGAACGAAATCGACGTGTAATTTTCGCCTAGCAGTTCACCGTAATGCGAAAGCTCTTGTTCTAAAATGGGCGAAGGCTTGAAAAGCTCGTTGAAGTATTTAGAGAATTCTTCGCCAACAGTATCTACGCACGAATAGAGATGGAACTGCTTGTGGCTCGAATCGAGCTGGCGTTCTAGCGCGGAATCGTTTTTAAAATCTATTCGGTAAAGCAATACGGGCTTCGCCACTTCACAATTGTGGCTAATTTCTTTTTCTCCAATAACCCAATTTACTTTGTTCGGTTGCAATATCTCTTGCAGTTCAAACGGCGATGTGTGATAAATCTTGAAATCGAGATTATGCTCGGTGGCGAATTTGTACGCACTAGCCATTCCGCGCAACCGGTCCGTAAGCCCGCCGTGCATCCATTTGCCGTCTGCCATGAATATGAGCGTCTGGCGAGTCTCGCTATCGTCGCGACTTTCGCCATTTTCTGTGTAGCCATCGCGCAAATGCCTTAACTGAATCCCTCGCTCAATCAAATGGTCGTGAACGCGCTCCTCTCCGAGAACGCACCGCGCCATGCGAATAATGATTTCTTTGGGCGAGAGTGGAATCACGAAAGACCTTTCTTCAAAAGCTTGAAGAACAAAAAGCGGGGGAGGTACGAAATCAAAATTGCCATGCGGTTGCGCATGCGAATGCTCAAATCAAAGAACGTGCCAAAGCGGTATTTGCGAATCTGCGCAAGAGCTCTTTGGCGGTATTCCGCAACTTCTTCGGTGTCCTGCGTGCGCATCAAGACGCTAAAACTCGCGCTCACGAGCATGCTGCGGGCAGCCTTGTAAAGCGCCTTTGACTTTGGCTTCATGGCTTCAAAAATGTTTTCGGCAATGTCGAGCAAAAGGACTATTTTTTGACGGTCTATCTGCGTGGCAAGTTCGCTTCCGGCGCGCTTGCGGTAAAAGTACAGCTTTGATTTTGTAATGGCGACCTTATTGGCTGCTAGCAAAATTTCGGGAACGACGGCGAAATCTTCGTAGATCGTTCCGGCTGGGAAAAACTTGTTTTTCCAGAGACTTGATTTGTACAGCTTGTTCCATGCGGAATAGTCAGGAACTTTGTCTTGGTACAAGGCTGTTCTCGTGGCGTCTTCAGCGGTAATGCTTGCAGAACTTGCAACCTCGACTGTAGTGCCGTCGACTTTGAACGATTCCTCGACTTGTTGCTGGTTACAGCATGCGATGTCTGCTTCGTGTTCCTTTGCTATGGAAATGAGCGCTTCAAGATAGTTCGGTGCTACGCAGTCATCGCTATCGATAAACGTAACGTATTCCCCTCGCATAATCTTGAGCCCCGTATTGCGGGCTTCAGACGGACCTTTGTTCGGTTGTCCGATAAGCCTGAACCTGGCATCGGATGAGGCGTAGCTGGCGGCAATTCGCGCACTTTCATCGGTCGAACCGTCGTTGATAATGATAGCTTCAAAATCCGTAAAAGTCTGTGCAACGAGACTGTCGAGACAATCCTTGATGAATGCCTCGGTGTTGTACATGGGGATGATGACGCTTACGGCTGGCATTATTTGCCTTCGCCCTCTTTTGTGATGCCTTGAATCACTTCGACCCAGCCGGCACGAACAAATGCTCCTGCCTGCACAAGATCGTTTTGGGCTTTCTCGTATGCCTTGAGAATGTTGTTGTATTCCGAAACGTCGCGTATCATCTTCACATCGTGGTGAAGCTTCTTTTCGAGCATGTCCTGCTTCCACTGGGCGACATCGGCAAGGCACTTGCAAGAGGTGTCAAAGTTGTCTAAATAAGCTGGCACGGTGTCGAGAAACGTTTTTTCGTACGGCTTAGCTTTGGACTTCGCTTCCTTGATGAGCGCTTTTTGTGAAACGACGTTCTTGCGCAGTTCGTCCATGAGCCTTACGATACGGACAAAATCCACCTGCGGCCAAATAAGGCTGAACGGCCACATCTTTTTCCAGTGGAACTTGAAAATGGATTCGTGCGCGGTATTCTTGGCACGCATCATTTCCTTGAGGTTATTGTAGATAATCTGGGAGGGTAATTTGGAAATATCTTCGCTCATACGAGAAGAATATAAAAAATAGGCGCGTAAGTTCTCTATTTTTACTTTAAATTTGCTTGATTTTTTTAAATTAAAGTTTAGATTGTTTCTGAAACGACTTTTTCTAAAGGAATACTATGGATAAAAAGAAAATGAAGATCCTCGTCGTGGCTGACGTTGTCATCCTCGTCGCTCTCATCATTATCCTGATGACGCTCAAGGGCGGCTATGAGGAACAGGCAAAGCGTACCGCAAACGAACAGGAATCGGCTTATTTGGAAAAGAATACTCAGGTTCTCGTGGAACAGTGGCGTTCTGTGGACCAGTACAGCATGGCTTGGAAGCTTGTTTACACGGTGCTCTCCGGTGCTAAGAGCGAAGCCGCATTCAAGAGCGCTCTTGCTGCTATCGAATCCGACAAGGATGCTCGCTTCAAGCAGATTTCTCACCTTTACACTGGCGCTGGCATTAATGACGCTGTGCAGAACGGCATTTTCCAGAAGGCTGGCCTTGCTGAAGGCTCGATTCTCCTCAAGAACGAAAAGGGTTCTAAGGAAGTCGCTTGCGGTAAGAATTGCGTTGTGAAGTTCAGCTATGCCAAGGGCAAGCTCAAGAACGTTGACTACAGCGCATTGGTCCAGTATAACCTTGCAAACAGCCTCAAGATTGAAAAGCCGGCTGAATACCATTTTGAATAAGGGAGAACGTCATGAATTTAAAGAATATTTCCATTGCTCTTACCGTTCTCGTTTTTGGCGTTATAGCCATGCTCTTCATGCAGAAGGGTAACTATGTCAACCAGGCTAGGGAACATTACGAAGCCACGACAAACAAGTCCTTCAAGGGTAACTCCATGGTGCTTGATTTGGTGAACAACGGCATCGAAATGAACAAGTCCACTTGGGCCATCGCTTGCGGTGCTCTCCAGACTGTGAGAACCTCCCAGGACATGGCAAGGCTCGAAGCCAAGTTCTTCCCGGCAACAAAGGGCAACATGAGCCTCGCCAATAAGACTCGCCGCTTTGAAGCAAGCTCCGCAAACGTCATTGTCGCTAACTTCGGCAAGGTCGAAGAAGACAAGAAAACGGGCGTGAAGAGCCTTGCTGACCTCCAGTCTGTAGACGTGAGCATCTTGCTCGGCAATTATGCCGCCGCAGCTGCAGCTGTTAGCGATGAAGGTGCCGACGAAGAAGGCGCTGAAGAATAACGCCTAGCTGCGCCCAACCTTGTCATCCTCGAGTTATGCCCGCCTCTGGCGGGCATCGCCTTTTTATACAGCCCTAGTCATGCCCGCCGGAGCCTGTGCTGAGCGCAGTCGAAGTAAGCGGGCATCTCCTTTTATGCTGTTTTCCCGGCCTCTGTGCCGGGATCTATTGTTTTAAGGTATAATATGGAATAATCGTTTCTTACTTTTTTGATACGATAGTGCGCTGGACGAGTATATATTTACTTTGAGCAATGATAAAAACTATCCAAAAAAGGAGGGTTCTTCATGTTTGAACCAGTCAATGGAAAATTTGAAATGCCAGTGCTTCCGTACGGAATGGCTGATTTGGCTCCTGCATTAAGTCAGGAGGCGATGCTCTTTCATTTTGGCAAGCACTTGCAGACTTATGTGAATAATCTCAATGCAGCACTTCCGGGGAGCGCTTTCGAAGGCAAGTCTCTTGAAGAAATCGTAAAAACGTCCGAAGGTGGCGTGTTCAACAACGCTGGGCAGATTTTGAACCATGCTATGTATTTTTTGCAGTTCAAGGCACCGACGATGAGCAATGTCCCGATGGGTGAAATCGCAAAGTTGATTGAACGTGATTTTGGATCGTTTGAAAAGTTCCAGGAAGAATTTCAGACGAAGGGTGCGGGGCTTTTTGGCTCTGGTTGGGTCTGGCTTTCGGCTTTGGATACGGGCAAGCTTGTGATTACGCAGGAGGGCAACGCCCAGAACCCGATCACCAAGGGACTCAAACCGCTTCTTACGTTCGATGTGTGGGAACACGCCTACTACATAGACTACCGTAATCGTCGTCCGGATTACCTGAAGTCGCTGTGGAGTATCGTCAACTGGGATGTTGTAAACGAACGCCTCGGCTAAAACCATTTCTCAACAACAAAAATCGCACGGGTCATCCCGTGCGTTTTTACTTTTAAATTTTACTTCCTACCGCCTACTTGTACTCTCGCTACGCTTAAGTACCAAATGCTGGTCTCGGTCATGTCCAAGCAAGCTTGGTCGCGACACTCAACCTATACATTTGTCCTACTGTCTACTGCTATTGTCGTGGTGGCATTTTCGGCAGCACAAGCTTCATGATAATCGGCACGAACACCATAATCAGCACTTGCGCTACGACAAGGCAAACGACCTGCGAAAAGATGAACATCGCAAGGAACGGCGGCTTGTGACCTTCTGGCATCATCGTGAAGTACACAAAGCAGACCATTGCCGTCGTGATAAGCGGCGTGTAAATCAAGTTCGAAGCGAGCGATTCCACGAAATGTGCCTTTGGGGTACGCGGCTGCAGGTGGAACTTGCGGGCGAGGGCTGCATTCACCTTGGGAATTGGCACGAAAAAGCCAATCGCAAAGCTAATCACAAAGCTTAATGCGAAACATTTTAAGAATCCAATGACAATTGCGATTGTCGGCATCTCGGGCGGGTGTTCCGCCATCAGCTGACCGGTAAGCGAAAGCCCGAAGCTCATCAAAAGCGCCATGATAAATGCAATTTTTAGCCCCTCCTTTCTCATTTGCTTTTGCATTTCTGCCGAATGGATGTTCTGTTCTTCCATTTTAATCTCCATACCCTAAAAAATTGAGTTTCTCCGTTCTCCTTAAAAAGAGTACTTATAATATATCATCTTTCTTGCAAAACTGTAAACAAAAACAAACGTAATTTATCGAAATTCCAATAAATATTGTAATTTATTATGGTCCGTCATCCCGGAGCGTTTTATGGATAATGAACTTAAACTTTTAATTGGCAAAGACGAAAAAATCATTTATGCAGGGAAGCCCAACAAAAAGTGCTTTATTTTCGAAAGCATCTTTAATCCGTTGCTCCCGTTTGCGTTGATTTGGGGTATCATTGACTTTGGCGTTATCGGCGCTTCGCTCTCGTCTAAAGAAGAACATATTGGCTTTTTCTTGGTCCCGTTCATGTTGCTCCACCTGATGCCTGTATGGATTTACCTTGGCGGGGCGCTTTTATCGTTTAGGCGTTACCAAAATACAAACTATATCATCACGGATAAGGCTATCTATGCGTCTGGTGGTGTTTTCAGCAAGCGCTACAATACAAAACCGTTTGCGGAACTTTCGCACGTGGATTTGCATCGCGGCATTTTTGACCAGTGGTTTGGTGTGGGCGATATCATTACGACATCTGCTCAGGCAAATCCTGTAACGCGGAACGGAAGAATGACTTCTACGAATGCGGGTATTTCTATCGATAGTATTTCCAATTACATCGAAGTCTACAACATCGTGAAAAAGCTCCAGCAAGATGTGTACGCCGATGTTATGTACCCGAACGACTTGCGCCCTCGCGAAAACCACGGATACAATACAAAGTATCGCGGATAGCTAGAGCGTTTTTTCCATGCGGGTGCAATCAAAGACGCCCCAGCGGTGCGGCTGATCTCCGATGAGTTTGTACCCAAGCTTTTCGTAAAAACCGGTGGCTTCCAAACGGCTGTCGATGACAATCTTTTTGTAACCGCATTCTGCAATCCATTTTTCAGCTTCGCGGACGGCCATAGCGCCGAGCTTTTGACCGCGATATTCCGGCATCACGACTACACGCCCGATTGTTGCCGTTTCTGCATCAATCTCGTAGAATCTGCACGTTGCTACGGGGTATTCATCATCCAGTAAAACGATAAACTTTGTGCCGTCGCAATCGTGCTCGTCGAATTCATCACGGAGCGAAATGTGATACGCCCGATTCATTGCTTGGATGCGCACGCTGTACGCACCTGCGCGTTGCCACTCTTCTGTCGCTCGGAGAACTTTGATATCCATGTTTTCCTGTTAATCTCTTGTAACACTATGTAGCTAGAATATATTATATTAACTGATAGAAGGAGAATGGGTATGTCTTTTTTTACCTGTAATTTTTATCGTTCCGTTATCGCTTCTGCTGCGCTTGCCTTTGCGCTGTCCGCTTGTACAGATTCTGATTCAGGATCGGGGACAAATTCGGAGGAACCTGCCGGCGATTCCGCGAAATGCAAGGACGTTTCCGATGAAGCATTCTGTGATTTGCGTGACGGACAAGTTTACAGGACCGTGGAAATCGATAGCATGGTGTGGACCGCCCAGAACATGAATTACTACATGGTCGGTAGCCACTGCTACGATGATAAAGACTCCAACTGCACCAAGTACGGGAAACTCTACAGCAAGTCAACGATTTTCCATATTTGTAAAAACGGTTGGCATGTGCCCAGCAAGGATGAATACGAAAAGTTGTTGAAGTACCTGAATCGCCACCAGGATTACGTTCGCGTGTTCAAGCCGTTATCGGCGGGCTTCCGCAAGACGGATGGAACTTATAGCCTTATCGAAGAGAAGGCGTATTTCTGGTCCTCGACGGAAGTCATCGGGCAAGGCGAGTGCTATGTGGAATTTTCTGATGAAAATCCTGCCGGTAAGTTGATTTGTGGCGGTATGGAACGTGGGGATGCCCTTTCGCTCCGCTGCGTCAAGGACGATTAATCTAGCTTGTCAAAGAAAATCTCGCCGTCTTGCTGGACGATTGAGATGGTGTGCGTGCCTTTGTTGCCCATGTCGTTGTAATGGACGAGGTATTTGCCGTTACCGAGAGGCTCGATTTGTTCGACTTCATGAATGTCCTCGCCATCTTGGGCGCTACTGCGGAATTTCCAGACGGCGTAGCCGCCACCATCGCTGAACTCGTCATCGTACGCTTTTGAAAGCTCCTGAGCGAGATTCTTTGTGCAATACGTCGCAATGACGGAATCGTTTGCTTCTTCTGTTCCGAATAAGTAATTGCTGTAGAACGACTGGATTTTTTCTATGGCTTTGGAGTCTGCGTCGTTGTCGCTACAGGAAAAAGCTGTTGCTGCTGCCAGTAAAATTAAAGACTTTTTAATGAAATTCATGTTTTGCTAAGGTAGAATTGTTATAGGCGTTCCGTCCTTGACGGCGTCGTAGATTTCTTCGATTTCGTCGTTCGTGACGGCGATGCAGCCGGCAGTCCAGTCTTTCCACTTGTGCCAGAATTTAAAGAGAAATGCTGGAATCTTGTTCGGGTAGCCGTGGATCATGATGTCGCCACCGGGTTCGTAGTTGCCTTCTTTCGCTGCCTTGATCTGCTCCGCGCTCGGGTACGAAATTCTCAGCGATAAATGAAACTTGCTTTTTGGATTGTGTCTTTCGATGGTATAGTCGCCCTCGGGCGTCTTGTTGTCGCCGGATTTGACCTTCGCTCCGACCGGATTCTTGCCCAATGAAATTCTGTACGTTTTGGCAATGTTATCACCGTTGCGCAAATACATTTTGCGCTTCGCCTTTTCTACGAGAATGTTGTCAATGGGTGAGGTGAGCATGGGTTAAAATGTTGTATGTTAAACATTTTGTAATATACAAAATGTTTAATGGATTGTAAGCAGCGAAGATTGTGCGTTTTATGCGAACTTGATTTCCAATTTTTTCCCTAGTGCCGCTGCGATTTTGTAGAGCGTTTCTACTGTAGGTGTGCCTTTCGGTGTCTCAAAACGCTGGTACGCTTGCGGCGTGAATCCGGCTGCTTTTGCTACTTCTGCTTTTGTTTTGCCACGGCGGGCTTCAAAAATTTTGTACGCAACTTCAATTCTTGGAGATAGCTGGATGGCGACAAGGTCTTTGTTTGCATCAGGCATTGTCTTTGGGTATACGAACGAATAGCCCATATCAAGGTCACATTCCATAGCTCCATCGAGTGCGTCTTTTGCCTGCTTAATAGCTTCTTCGCGAGTTTTGCCAAATGCATTTACGTTCGGTAGGTCCGGAAACAAAACCACGTATCCCATGTCTTTGTCTTTTTCGATTTTTGCTGCGTAATCCATGAGCTTTAACCCATCCACGTTCTTCGGCGTATTTGCAAATTTTTCTAAATTTCATAATAAAAATACAACCTTTTTATTGATTTGTCAATATATTTGTTTATCTTTCGTGGCTAAAAAAGGTGACAATATTTGCTTTTTTTGAATGTAAATAAAAAGAATGTCGTATTTTGACATTCTTAAAATTATGGAAAAATACAGAAAGTGAACACTATGGAGGTGGACTGGTTATTGAATTGGAAAAAAACTTAATGAAGCTTTATTCAAACAGATAATTGTCGCTTCGTTCGTGACAGTAGTCTGTATAGTCGATTTCAATGTAGTAAGTTGAGTCTACGCCACAACCGTTTTCAAGCGGAATGAATCGCTGTGTTATATAGTATGTAGAATCTTTTTCTATAGAGGCAAAATCATAGTTTGGCGATTGTGACGGAAGGCTGTCATTGTAACCAGCTTCGATAAGGGTGGATGCCCTTCCTTTCCGTACGTTGAATGTAACTATGGGGAATATCGTTTTCTTGTTTCCGCAAAAAACAGTTTCTGCCATGAAATACTTGCCGTATTTCCAGTTGCGGATGTTCTTGAAATTGGCGGGGTCCTTGTTTAGGCGAATCCATTTGGCTGAGTCGGAGTTGGGACGAATGAACTCATCTCGGAGCTCGAAGTATACTTCTTCGTCGTTGTATATGGATACATGGACGGAATCCACATTTTTCGGTGGGGTCATGTAAACCGTTAAGCCGCAGGGCCAGGACATATCGTACTCGGTTGTACAGAAAAATCCGCAGCATGCCCAACTGCAAAGAAGCAATGCGCTGATAGTTAATGCTTTCCGTTTCATTAGTTTATTTTCTCCTAGACACACAAGTTAGAATATATAAAATAAAAACGTCCAGGGGGTTTAACCTGGACGTTTTTGAAAGGGAGGGGCCCGCTCGGAGGCGGGCATGACATCCTGTGATTACTTTAAGAAGTTCATGTACGGGAGCTTTGCAGCGAGTTCCTGCACCTTGTCGGCGTTGGCCATGAGGGCGGAACGTGCGTGCCAGGAACCGTCGAGGAACTGACCGCGCGGGCCGTCGGCAAGCGTGAGCTCGATGGTTTCGTCACCCATCTTGAGCGTACGGCTTTCGGTGCTCGTCACGAGTTCTTCGCTCGGGTGTGCTTCAATCCAGGAGAGGATCTTGTCTGCAACTTCGTGGCTTACCTTGTAGCAAGGAACGCCAATGGCCACGCAGTTACCGAAGAAGATTTCGGAGTAGCTTTCGGCGATGATGGCGCGGATGCCCCAGCGCTTGAGAGCCTGCGGAGCGTGTTCACGGCTGGAACCGCAACCGAAGTTCTGGTTCGAGACGAGGATGGAACCGTTCTTGTAAGCCGGATCGCGGAACGGGTGGACCTTGCCCTGAGCAGCGAGGCCAGCGATATCGTCGGCAAAGGCGTTTGCGCCAAGGCCTTCGAATGTCACGCACTTGAGGAAGCGTGCCGGGATGATACGGTCTGTGTCGATGTCGTTGCCGCGTACAGGAACGCCGGAACCTTTAACAATGTCGATAGAATTCATTTTTTAAATCTCCTTGCGTTACTTGATGTACTTGCGGACGTCGGTAATCTTGCCTTCGATGGCGGCTGCAGCCACCATGGCGGGGCTCATGAGGATGGTGCGGCCCGTCGGGCTGCCCTGGCGACCCTTGAAGTTACGGTTGCTGGAGCTTGCGCTGACCTGGCGACCCTTGAGCTTATCCGGGTTCATGGCGAGGCAGAGAGAGCAGCCTGCTTCGCGCCATTCGGCACCGGCTTCCTTGAAAATCTTGTCGAGACCGAGCTGTTCTGCTTCCACCTTGATCTTCATGGAACCCGGAACGACCCACATCTTGACGGTCGGAGCGACCTTGTGGCCCTTGATGATTTCGGCGGCGGCCTGCAAGTCGGAGAGGCGACCGTTAGTGCAGCTACCCACGAAAGCGATGTCAATCGGGCGGCCAATCATCTGGCAGCCTTCTTCCCAGCCCATGTATTCATAAGCTTCGGAAATGACCTTCTTTTCGCTGCCTTCGAATTCGTTGATCTTCGGCATGTTGCCGTTGAGCGGGATGGCCTGAGCCGGAGTGATACCCCAGGTGACCATCGGTTCGAGGTTGTCGCAGTTGATTTCGACTTCGTCGTCAAACTGTGCGTCGGCGTCGGTAGCGACGGACTTCCAGTAAGCAACGGCTTCGTCCCACTTGTCAGCCTTCGGGGCGTACGGACGGCCCTTGAGGTATTCAAAAGTCTTTTCGTCGGGGTTGCAGTAACCGACGCGGGCGCCGCCTTCGATAGCCATGTTGCAGACCGTCATACGGCCTTCCATGCCCATTTCTTCGATGACCGGACCGGCAAATTCGTAAGCGTAGCCAACGCCACCGTTCACGCCGAGCTTAGCGATGTAAGCAAGGGCAACGTCCTTGGCGGTCACACCCGGCTTGAGCTTGCCGGTGAACTTGATGCGGCGAGTCTTCAAGGGGCTCATGGCGAGCGTCTGGGTGGCGAGAACATCTGCCACCTGGCTTGTGCCGATACCGAATGCGATAGCACCGAATGCACCGTGCGTTGCCGTGTGGGAGTCACCGCAGGCAACGGTCATACCCGGCTGCGTAACGCCTTCTTCCGGGCCTACGATGTGGATCACGCCCTGTTCAGCGGTTGCGGGGCCAAAGAACTTGATGCCGTTATTCTTGGTGTTGTTTTCGATATGGGAGAACATCTCTTCGGAAATGCCGTCCTGGAGCGGGCGGTTGCGTTCCGGGAAAGTGGTCGGGATAATGTGGTCGACCGTTGCAAAAGTGCGTTCCGGGAACAGCACCTTCTGACCTTCTTCGCGGAGCTGCGCAAATGCCTGCGGGCTCGTGACTTCGTGGCAGAGGTGGAGCCCAATAAAGAGCTGGCACTGGCCGCTCGGGAGCTTAGCTACCGTGTGGCTTTCGAAAATTTTCTGATAGAGTGATTTTCCCATAGATTTGTCTCTTTTAGGTTTGTTTTATTGCGGCGTAAATATAGAATTTTAGACGAAAGACGAAAGACGAAAGAATAAAGAATAAACAAAAAACACGACCTTGAGAGCCGTGTTCAATGTAGTCTTAACAAAAAAAACTTAAATTAGAACTGTTCAATCTGGGTGTTGAACTTATACTTGTCCTTGTAGTAGGCAAGCATTTCGTTGCTGTTGGAGAATGCGCGGCGCAGCGGATCGCGGAGGGCCGGTTCTCTCTTGACCTTCTTGTTGATTTCCGGAACGACGTCCTTGAAGAAGAGTTCGTTGCTAGCTGCTGCGACGTGGTTCTGGTTGAAGTCCATGTGGTAACGGCGTTCGACCATCTGGAACAAGTCGGACTGGCAGGAGTTTTCAGGCGGCAAGTGGCTTGCAACCGGCATATAGCACTGCTTGATGTAGTCTTGCTTCATGCTGACGATGAGGCTGTCAATGGCGGGAATGTTGTGAACCGAGTCGTTGTGAGAGGCGAGTTCGGCCTTTGGGGTCA
This sequence comes from Fibrobacter sp. UWB13, assembly GCF_900177805.1. Lineage (NCBI taxonomy): Bacteria > Pseudomonadati > Fibrobacterota > Fibrobacteria > Fibrobacterales > Fibrobacteraceae > Fibrobacter > Fibrobacter sp. UWB13. Next base: position 381,531 of record NZ_FXAX01000001.1, read on the forward strand.
CGACTCCAGAGCATGCAGAGAAGAATGCTGCGACGAGTGCGAGGGATGCCCAAATGATGGAATTTTTCATGTCCTAATCCTTTTGTTTGACATTGTTTTTTTGCTACATCAATCCCGTGTACCAAAGTTACTTAATTGTGGATTAATTTGCGATAGTATGGGTGTAAATTTACTGTTACGAAAGGGCTTTTTTGGCGTATTTTTACGTTCCGTGTGACGCAAAACACCAATTTTTTTATTTGGAAGTCGGCTTGAACTTGTAAAACCACTTTATTGGGTCGATTACATCGTAGCGGACGTTCCCGATTCTCTTTTTTCCCTTCTTGCTCACAAGCCCTGTAACGATATGGGCGTGCGGTCCGGTGGTGTGCCCTGTGGTGCCGACTGTCGCAATGGGGTCGCCTGGCATGACTTCCTGACCGTTCAAATAAAGGAGCTTGTCGCAGTGCATAAACAAGATAACGTCTTGCTTACGGACGAGTGCAATAATCACGCCTCCACGTTCATCGCGGCTGGTCCAGGCTTTGGCGCCATACGGGGCTAAAATGCGGGCTCCCTGGCGGCTGGCGACGTCTATGCCGTTGTGCTTTCTCTGTGTTGCGGTGGCGGTTTCGTGATAAAATTCCGTGATGTAGGCGATGCTATCCGAAATGACGGATGTCCAGTATTTCCAGGCGGCGCCGATGGTATCTGCCGATGCAGGGCGCTTGATTTCGTCTGGACGCGAGAAGCGCAGCGTTGTTCCCTTGGGCGGGATGTTCAGGCTGCCTTTTTCCCAGGCGGTCACGCCGAATCCGTTGTCTTCAAGTGTTTTTGCCACGTAATTCTTGATCATCTTGTCGTTTGTGATGATGGCGTCGAATCGTCCGATGGCGTAACGGGCTATGCGCTGTATGTTTTCCACTCCGTCGAAGGTGTATTCGAACGACGGGGCTACAGAAAGTTGGTTTCTTTCCTGGATGCGGTCGCGGAGGTTGGAATCACTCCTGTCGATGTCCGTGACAAAGAGGAACGGGGCGATGATGACCGCGATGAGCAAGAGCGGGAACAGGTTGCGGATGATTCTCGGGAATCCGTCGAGTGGATTTTTGACGAGAATGGAAACTTTATGGAGTTTCTTGACGACTTTGGCGAGTTCTTCCGGATTTTTCTGGAAGTCGAGGGCGAAAGCTTCCTTGGTGGCTTTTGCGTTACGGCGGATAGCCTTGCTTGCCTTGGGGTATGCTCTGCGGGCGGGGCGTTCCTTGGAAAGCCACAAAATCTCGATTTTTTGAGCTTCTTTGACGTCTTCTATGAATGACGCTGCCGATTTCATGGACATTGGCGTCACATGCATCATCAAAAGGCGCGCCATAGAGACGAGGTGTCCGACGTTTTCTACCTGTTCTGTCGAAATGATGCCGATGACTTGCGGGGCTATCTTTTCGAGACTCTTGATGTTGTGGTAGAGCGTGCGGAATTCACTATCAGAAGTGGGGAGGGCGTTGGTGCCCGTGATAGTGATGTTTGTGTCCGAAGACGAAATGTGGTTAATATCTTCGGCGGTAAGGATTTTTTTTGAAAGGTCTCCGGCTTGGATGGGGGCGTTCCCTTCAAGGGGGCGCTTCCCGGTAAAGTCAATTACAACAAAACGCGCACCGGCGTTAAGTGCCAGTGCGAATTTTTGCAAGGCTTCTGTGGGCAACGCTTCTTCGTCTGAAATGGCGAAAAGCGTGAACCCGCCTTGGTTGTAAAGGCTTTCTAGGACCTTTCTTTGCATGCCTTACTTGGCGGCACCGCGCGGGTAGGAGTAGCCAGAAGGAGGAGCGGCGACGAACTTGTCGACCTGGAGGTAGAGTTCTTCAGCGGATGCTGCCGGGTTGAAGAAGATTTCCTGGTTGCGGTTCTGGCTGCGGCCCTTGATGGGTTCGTTGCGGCGGCCACGGCTAACGATGCCGAGCGGGAGCACTTCAAGGAGCGGGAGAAGGCCGAAGTAGCGGAAAAGGCTGAAGTTCTTCTGCCAAGTGGTGCGTTCTGCCAAGATAGCGAAGGTCCCTTCGATGATGGACTTGCTCTGGAGAAGGTCTTCAGAGGTCATCGTCACGAGTTCGTGATTGGTGGGGAAGTTGTTCTGGAAGTTTACCATGTCGCCCTTGAGATAGTTGGCGTCGCAGAGGAATACGAATTTCATTGTTTTTCCTGGTTAGATTTAATGGTTTAATTCAAAATTAGTTATTTCTGGAGCATTTTGTCATATTTTGGAGCCGTTTGGCGGCGGGCGAAAGCCAAAAAAGTTTCAGTTTTACAAAAAATTTACAATAGAAATTGGCTATAACCCGTTTTTTTCGTAAAAAAGGGGATTTTTTCTGAAAATGGCAAAAGAGAGGCTTTTGGAGAGCTGTTTTGCTGTAAGTCGTTGATACTCAAATACTTACGAGAATTTCTTTAACGGAATAGACAAATCTTTCAATTTTTGTTACGGAAAAACATTTTCGAAATATGAAAAGTTTTTGTGGAAAAGCATTATATTTAGAAACGTTTTTAAGGACGTGTGATAAATTTCACTGTGAAATTTTGATTGCGTGTATGGTATCGGAGATCGAAAATGAATAAACTGAAAAGGTCCATGGCGACCTTGATAGCTTCTGCTAGTGTTATAGCAACATCATCGTTTGCGCAAAATCCAGCACCTGCTCCACAAGCGGCACCTGCTGCAGCCCCTGTAAATGAACCCGCTCCCGAACCCGCACCGGCGGTTGCCAATGAAGCTCCCCAGGTTAGCGGCATTCCTGGCGAATCCATTATGGAAGGCGGTACATTTTCGAAGATTAAACTCGACAACTTTGTCTCGGACGACACGGACCAGCCCTCGCAGATCCGTTGGAAGGTCAGCGGCAACAAGAACTTAAAGGTGACGATTACTCCGGACCATACGGTTGAAATTGCAACTCCAAGTCCGCTTTGGAACGGCTCCGAAGACTTGACCTTTACGGCAACGGACTCCAGAGGTGCTAGTTCTTCTGAAACGGTGAACTTCTCTGTCGAATCCGTGAACAATCCGCCGGTCGTATCTCAAATCCCAAGCCAGGTGATTACGGAAGGCCAGCAGTTCACGAAGATTCGCTTGGATGACTTTGTTAATGACCCGGACCACAAGAAAGACCTGATTACATGGGATACCGAAGTTGTTCCGGCTGGTGGCGCACAGGCCGACGGCGATTTGTCTGTAACAATTGATGCTGGTCGCGTTGCAACGATTGTGGTTCCTGACAAGCACTGGTATGGTGCTGCAAGAATCAAGTTTATTGCTAATGACCCGGATTACGGTAGCGATAATAAGACCGCTGCATTTACGGTCCAGCCTGTGAACGACCCTCCGACATTCACGAAGAAGATTCCTGACCAGGTCATTGAAGAAAAGAACCAGTTCGACATGATTTCCCTTGCGGACTATGTCACTGACCCGGATGACGATCCGATGAAGCTCAATTGGACTGTGACGGGTAATAAGGACTTGAAGATTGAAGTCGACAAGTACGGTTCTGCCATTGTGACGCTCCCGAACGAAAACTGGAACGGTCAGGAACGCGTGACGTTTACGGTGACTGACGCTGCCGGTGCTTCTGCAAAGCAGGACGTTTTGTTCAAAGTAAGCTCCATTAACGACCCTCCGGAGTTTGTCCAAAATATTCCTGACCAGACGATTGATGAAAAGCAGGAATTTGCTCCGATTCAGTTGGGGCAGTATGTCAAGGATCCGGACCACCGCATCGAAATGCTCAAGTGGGCTGTTGCAGGTGCTAAGGACCTGAAGGTTTCTGTTTCTGGCGGTGTGGCTACAATCCGCATTCCGAACAAAATGTGGAATGGCTCTGAATCCATCAAGTTCAAGGCCACGGACCCGGATGGCGCTTCTGCTGAATGCGAAGCCATGTTCACGGTCAATTCCGTGAATGACTTGCCGAAGTTCATTCGCCCGATTCCGAACCAGAACATCAACGAAAAGCAACAGTTCACCAAGATCAAGCTTGATGACTTTGTCAAGGATGAAGACCACAAGAATTCCGAACTCTCCTGGGATGTCGAAGTCAAGCACCAGGGCCCGATGCCGGAAACGGGTACGCTCAACGTAACGATTGATGACCAGCATGTGGCTACTGTTGAAATCCCGGACCCGAGCTGGTTTGGCAATACGGTCGCTACGTTCACTGTGATGGACCCGGAAGGTGGTTCTGCAAAGCAGGATGTCGCCCTTAACGTGCGTTCTGTGAACGATCCTCCGGTATTCAAGAAGATTCCGGACCAGTCTGTTGAAGAAAAGAACGAATTTTCTTCGTTTATCTTGGATGACTACTTGAGCGATGCTGACCACGATTTCTCCAAGCTCAAAGTCGAAGTCACTGGCAATCGCGATCTTAAGGTCAATATCGATAACAGATCTCATGAAGTTTCTGTGAAGATTCCGCACGACCAGTGGAACGGTACGGAAACATTGATGTTTACGGCTACTGACCCGGAAGGCGCTCGTGCAACGACCTCTGCCAAGTTTACGGTCAAGGCTATTAACGATCCTCCGGTCATGAAGGATATCCGTGAACAGACCGTTAAGGAAAAGGGCGAATTCCAGCCGATCGAACTCGACAACTTTGTTGAAGACCTTGACCATGCCAAGAATCGCCTAAAGTGGACGATTACGGGTAATAAGGAACTCAAGGTGGCTATGGATGGTGCTCGCGTTGTCCGTATTACGCCGCCGTCTCCGCAGTGGCATGGTGCCGAAGCTTTGACGTTCAAGGTTTGCGACCCGGATAACGCTTGCGACGAACGCACGGCAAACTTCACAGTGGAATCCGTGAATGACGTTCCGATGTTTGTCAAGCAGGTCATGCCGCAGACGATCCGTGAAAAGGGTCAGTTCCAGCCGATTAAGCTTGCAGACATGGTGAAGGACTTGGATAACAAGCTTTCTGACCTCTCGTTCTCTGTTTCTAGCAAGCCGGCTGCCGGTTCCAAGAAGAGAGAATCTGAACTCAAGGTCAATATCGATGCAAACAAGGTTGCAACGATTGTCATTCCGAACAAGTTCTGGAACGGTGCTGAAGAAATCACGTTTACCGTAACGGACCCGGAAGGCGCCAAGGCTTCTTCTACGGCTCTCTTTACTGTCGAATCTGTGAACGACCTCCCGGAAATCAAGCAGGTGGCAGACCAGACCATTCAGGAAAAGGGTGAATTCACTCCGTTCAACGTGTCTGAACTCGTGTCTGACCCGGATGACCGCTTTGAAAGCTTGAAGATTGACTTTACGGGCAATAAGGACCTCAAGGTCGATATGTCCAAGGCCGGTATTGTGACGGTCAAGACTCCGAACAAGATGTGGAACGGTTCTGAAAAGGTGACGTTCACGGTGACGGACCCGTCTGGTGCCAAGGCTCGTACGACTGCAACATTTACGGTTGTGTCTGTGAATGACCCGCCGGTTATGAAGGAAATTGCAAGCCAGACCATCAAGGAAAAGGGCTCCTTCAAGCCGATCGAACTTGACAACTACGTTGAAGACCTTGACCACGCCAAGAATCGCCTCAAGTGGAAGATTGAAGGCAACAAGGAACTCCGCGTTGCTATGGATGCAACTCACAAGGTAACGGTGACTCCGCCGAATGCTAGCTGGAATGGTTCTGAAAAGCTCCGCTTCACGGTAACGGACCCGGATGGCGCCTCGGATAGCAAGGAAGTGACTTTCACGGTTGAATCTGTGAACGACGCTCCGGAATTTGTGCGCGATCTCCGCGACCAGTCGATTGACGAAAAGAAGCAGTTCCAGCCGATCAAGCTTGCTGACTTCGTGAAGGATCCGGACCACAAGATTAGCGAACTCAAGTGGACTTTCAAGGTTAGCCCGATTAGCCAGGGCTCTTCGAAGAAGAAGGGCAACGATGAACCTGCAGGTGAAACGCTCCGCGTTCAGGTGGGCGCTGACCAGGTGGCAAATATCATTATCCCGAACAAGTACTGGCATGGTGCTGCAAATATCACGTTTACGGCTACTGACCCGGAAGGTGCTTCTGCAAGCAAGACGGCTCGCTTTGAAGTGCGCTCCGTCAACGACGCTCCGGTCATTGCCAAGGACGCTCCGACGGGTGAAACTATTCTCGAAGGTGGCCGCTTTAAGACTATCCTCCTCTCATCTCTTGCCGAAGACCCGGACCATCCGGCATCTTCCTTGAAGTGGGAAGTTACTGGCAATCGTGACCTTAAGGTGGATGTCCGCAAGGACAACACTGTGATCATTTCTGTTCCGGATAAACAGTGGAGTGGCAAGGAAAACCTCACGTTCTCCGTGACGGACCCGGAAGGCGCTTATGCTCGCCATAAGATGCTCTTTGAAGTGACTCGCGTGAACGATCCTCCTGCATTCGTGAAGAGAATTCCGGACCAGAAGATCAAGGAAAAGGAAACCTTCAAGCAGATTAAGCTCGATGAATTCGTGAAGGACCCGGACAACAAGCCGAATGAACTCCGCTGGAGAATCACAGGTGCAAAGCAGCTCAAGGCTGAAATCTCTGCAAGCCGCGTGCTTACGGTGACGGCTCCGAACAAGGATTTCTGGTGCGCTCCTGAAATGATGATGCTCGAAGTGAGCGACCCGGATGGTGCAAAGACTTCTCAGACCATTACGTTTGAAATTGTGTCCGTGAACGATCCTCCGGTCTTGAGAGATATCCCGCCGCAGAAGATTCGCGAAAAGGGCCAGTTCAAGGATATTGACCTGAGCAAGTTTGTCCGTGACCCGGATAACACCATGGAGCAGCTCTCCTGGGGTGTCAAGGTCCAGAAGGTTGGCGAACCTGCCAAGAAGAGCAAGAAGGGTAAGAAGGGCAAGAATGATGACGACGAGGAAGAAGAAGTCGTCAAGGATGCATTTAGCGTTGTGATTTATAAGGGCGGTCTCGCTCATATCAACATTGCCGACCCGCATTGGCATGGCGAACGCAACGTGGTGTTCACCGTGAAGGACCCGGATGGTGCAACTGATTCCAAGACCGTTAACTTTGTTGTGGAATCTGTGAATGACGCTCCGGTGATCAGACCGATTCTTGCTCAGACTATCATGGAAAAGGAACACTTTGAACCGATTGATTTGACCAAGTTTGTTTCTGACCCGGATCATCCGACAAGCTCTTTGAAGTTCGAAGTGGCTCCGACACGCGCTCTCAAGGCTACGATCAATGCAAAGAAGCAGCTTGTGGTGACGACTCCGGACAAGTACTGGAACGGTTCTGAAAAGATTCGTCTCGATGTGACTGACCCTGAAGGCGCAAGAGCTTCTCAGCAGATTGAATTTAATGTGACTCCGGTGAACGACCCGCCGACGATTATCAAGCATCTTGGCGACCAGAAGATCAAGGAAAAGGAAAGATTCGCTCCGGTGGATCTTGCTAAGATCGTGAATGACCCGGATAACAAGCCGAATGAACTCAAGTGGACTGTTTCTGGAAACAAGGATCTCGTTGTAGATATCAAGAACGGCCGTGCAAGCATCACGACGCCGAACCCGAACTGGAACGGCAAGGAAACGCTCGTGTTCACGGTAATGGACCCGGCTGGCGACAAGCAGTCTACCAAGGCTACGTTCGAAGTCATTCCGGTGAACGATCCGCCGAAGTTTAAGCCGATTCCGCCGCAGGTCATCGAAGAAAAGAAGACCTTCCCGGCTATCAACTTGGCTCAGTATGTTGTTGACCCGGATAACAGCATCGATGAACTCAAGTGGTCTATCGATGGCGAAAATCCGTTTGCTTCTGCAGCTCCTGCAAAGGCTAAGCACAACAAGAAGGATAAGAAGAAAAAGAAGGCTAAGAAGCACGAAGAAGAAGCTCCGGCTCCGACTTTTGGCAAGCATGAACTGAAGTACAACATCAGCGATAAGGGTATTCTCACTGTTGAAATCCCGAACAAGTACTGGAACGGTAGTGAATCGGTGACCATCAACGTGTATGACCCGAGCAAGGAAAAGGCTTCTATTGAAGTGCGCTTTACGGTGAAGTCCGTGAACGATGCTCCGGTTGTAAAGGAAATCCCGGGTCAGACGACTCTCGAAGGCAAGGCATTCAAGTCTATCAATTTGGATGACTTCGTTACAGATCCGGACCACAAGAAGAACGAAATCCGCTGGAAGGTCTCTGGCGCTAAGAACCTCGACGTGAGAATCAACGCCAACCGTGTTGCTGAAATCAAGCCGAGAAGAGACAACTGGTTCGGTGATGAAACCATCATCTTTACGGCTACTGACCCGGCTGGCGCCTCTGACAAGTCTGTCGTGAAGTTCATCGTGAAGCATGTGAATGCCGCTCCGGTGATGCGCGATATTCCTGACTTTACCATCAGGGAAAATCAGAATGAAGGCGTGATTGCAACGATTAAGCTTGACCAGTATGCCCGCGATAAGGACCACAACTTCGAAGACCTCAAGTGGAAATTCACGGGTCAGAAACAGTTGCAGGTGACTTACGACAAGTCTAAGAAGACTGTGATTGTGGCTCAGCCGTACTCTCACTGGAAGGGCAAGCCGGAACGCATTACGTTCACGGTCACCGACCCGGAAGGCGCAACGGCTCATAAGACGGCTACATTTACGGTGATTGCTGTGAATAACGCTCCGGAAACGAAGCCGCTCTCTTACCAGACTCGCGAAGGTGAAGTGCTCAAGGTCCCGGCTGCAACAGGCCTCATGTCTGCTGCTAAGGATCCGGATGGCGACAAGCTTGAATCCGTGAAGACGGTGATGAAGCCGCGCAATGGTCGAATTGTCTTGAACGAAAAGAACGGTTCCTTCGAATACACCCCGAACAAGGGCTTCTCTGGAATCGACGAATTTACGTACAAGGTGTTTGACCCGTCTGGACTCGGTTCCAAGGTGACGAACGTGGAAATTAGCGTTCAGTTCAAGCCGAAGGATGTCCGCGGAAATAACGCTAACAAGAAAAAGAAATAAGGATTTCCTTGTAAAATAAAGAGCGCCTCGTGGTTAAAACCGCGGGGCGTTTTTTTTTGCATTTGTCACCCCCGACTTGTTCGGGGGGCGCCATTCTTGTGTTAAACGGATTGTATGGCTTTATACGCTTCTACGAGCTTTTCGAATTTGACGGCACAGTTGGCGGGGGAGGTGGAGGGGAGTTTCACGGCCTTGATTCCGGTGGCTGCTTCGCAGTATTTTTCGTAGAGCTTATGGGCGGTGGCGCCTGTGCAAAAGATTCGCTTGATTTTCGTTTGGGCGAGGAGCGAGGCAATGTCGTTTGGCACAACGTCTTCGATGCTTGTGTCGCTTGCTCCGATGATGGTGCAGCTGTCGAGAACGTCCCAAAGTGCAATGTAGTGCTTCAAAAGCATCGCTTTTTTTTCGTCGATGGTCGCGGGGAGTGGCTCGTTCAAGACGCTGGCGAGAACTTTCCAAAAGCGGTTTTGCGGATGCCCGTAATAAAACCCCTGTTCGCGCGATTTGGGCGAGGGGATGGAACCGAGCAAAAGAACTTCCGAGTTATCGTCGAAAAGTGCGGGAAACTCATGCGTTACCCGAGTCCTCATATTCTTTGCGGTTCTAGTTTGCGACTTCTTTGTTGCCATGCTATAAGAAAATTAGAAAGATTCTGCTAATGACTAATGACCATTGACTAAAGACTAGCTTTGAACATTGAACTACCCCCCTAAAGTTACTATATTTGGCGCCATGAATCCAGAAATTGAAAAACGCCGCACTTTCGCTATTGTCAGCCACCCTGACGCCGGTAAAACCACCATCACCGAAAAGTTCCTGTGGTACGGGAACGTGATTCGCGAGGCTGGTCACGTGCGCGCGAAAGCCAACAAGAGCTACACTGTTAGTGACTGGATGAAGATTGAACAGCAGCGTGGTATTTCTGTTTCGAGTTCCGTGCTGAACTTCCCGTTTGAAGGTTGCATGTTCAACCTCGTCGATACCCCGGGGCATCAGGACTTCTGCGAAGACACGTACCGTGCGCTCACCGCTGTGGATGCCGCTTTGGTGCTTATCGATAGCGTGAACGGTGTTGAAAAGCAGACGATTCGTTTGATGAATGTCTGCCGCATGCGCCACACGCCGATTATCACGTTCATCAACAAGATGGACTTGGATGGCCGCCATGTGCTTGACTTGCTCGACCAGATTGAAAGCGTTTTGCAGATCAAGACCGCTCCGTTTACGCTCCCGATTGGCGTCGGTAAGCTTTTCAAGGGCGTCTATTCCATCGCCGAAAATACGTTCCACACGTTCAACCCGGACGATGGCAAGCAAGAAATTATCCAGATGGAAGGCCCGGATGATCCGCGCTTGGTTGAACTTTGCGGTGAAAACTGGGTGAACCAGTTCAAGGAAGAATACGAAATGGTCACGGGCGGTATGGATCCGTTCGACCACGAAAAGTTCCTCAAGGGCGAAATGTGCCCGGTGTTCTTTGGTTCTGCCGTGAACAACTTCGGTGTGCGCCAGCTTTTGAACGCTTTTGCAAAACTCGCTCCGCCGCCGATGATCCGCGACACCGACAAGCGCCCGGTCAAGCCGGACGAAGACGCTTTCAGCGCATTTGTCTTCAAGATTCAGGCCAACATGGACCCGAAACACCGCGACCGCACGGCATTCCTCCGCATTTGCTCGGGCAGCTTTACCCGTGGCGAAAAGGTTTTCCACGTGCGTACGGGCCGTGACATCCGCTTGGCTGCTCCGACCGCCTTCCTCGCTAAGGACAAGGAAGTCATTGACCACGCCTGGGCGGGCGACATTGTGGGTATCAACGACCCGGGACTTTTCCGCATTGGCGATACGCTCACGGACGGCGAAAAGATGAATTTCACGGGTATCCCGGACTTTGCTCCGGAACATTTTGCCCGCGTGACGCTCTTGAACCCGCTCAAGTCTAAGCAGATGGCGAAGGGCCTTGCTGAACTTTCGGAAGAAGGTGCAACGCAGCTCTATGAACCGCTCAAGTCCGCAGTGCCTGTCGTGGGCGTCGTGGGTGAACTCCAGTTCGACGTGCTTAAGTTCCGTTTGCAGAGTGAATACGGTGCCGATGTGCAACTCGACCGTGTGCCTGCCCATTGCATCCGCTGGGTGAAAGGCCCTGAAGAAGATGTGGGCAAGTTTGCCGATGAATACGCCGGCGATTGCATGATGGACAAGGAACGCAATCTCGTTTGCTTGTTCCCGAACGAATACCGCCTGAATCTTGCGCTCAAAAACTACGAACGATTGAGCTTCGCTGAAACCTCGCAGGGGTAATTTATTCTTGTCATGCCCGACTCCGATCGGGCATCTCTTTTTGATGGTCGCCTTGTTGCGGGCGGCTTTAAAGATTCAGTTTGAGGCACCCTGAAAGGGTGAAAATCAAAAAATGTGCTACTAAAATGGATAAATCTCTATTTTTGTAGCATGAATTTTGTACAAACTATGCAGATTTGACTGGTGTTTGGTGCTTTTTAGCATTGATTGTGCTACTAAAAGTGAAAAATGTTGGATTTTGTAGCATGGAATGCATTGTTTTTGGGGGTAAAAATTATCAGACAAAGTAAAAAATGTGCTACTAAAAATACAAAATTGCTGTTTTTGTAGCATAAAATCGGCAAAATGGCCTTATCGAAGTGCTTTTTGACCTCGTCTCTAGCCTTATTCTAAGCTCTCGGCGCATAGTCCTGCCTTCTATTTTTCTAAATTTACCCCGTTCAAATTTAAGACGTGATATATTCACGAGGTAATATAATATGGCAATGCAAGATATGAATGACCAGGTGATGGCTCGCTTGGCTAAGCTCGACAAGTTCAAGGAAATGGGTGTAGATGCTTATCCGCACAAGTTTAACAGGACCCATGATTCCAAGGTTTTGAAGGATAACAAGGATGCCTTGATGGCTTCTAAGGAACCGGTTGCATTTGCCGGCCGCGTGGTGCGTTTCAATCGCAAGGGCAAGATGTGCTTTATGCACCTCAAGGACCGCTATGGTCGCTTGCAGGTTGTGGTTGCCCGTGACGAAGTGGGCGAAGAAAACTACGAAATCGTGAAGATGACCGACCTCGGTGACTTCATCGGCGTGAACGGTACGATGTTCGAAACGCAGAGTGGTGAATACTCTGTGCGTGCCGAAAAGGTCACGATGCTTTCGAAGGCTGTGCGCCCGCTCCCGGTCGCTAAGGAAAAGGTCGACGAAAACGGCAACAAGGTCGTGTTCAACGAATTTGCCGACGTGGACACCCGCTACCGCCAGCGCTATATCGACATGGCTTTGAACGACGATGTGAAGGAAGTCTTCATCAAGCGTTCCAAGATCATGCAGGCTATTCGTGAATACCTCATCGAAAAGGGTTTCATCGAAGTCGAAACCCCGACGCTCCAGCCGATTTACGGTGGTGCTAACGCTCGTCCATTTACGACGCACCACAATGCTTGCGACATGACGCTTTACTTGCGCGTGGCTCCGGAACTTTACCTCAAGCGCTGCATCATCGGCGGTATGGAAAAGGTTTTCGAGTTCTGCAAGAACTTCCGCAACGAAGGCATGGACCGTACGCATAGCCCGGAATTCACCGGCCTCGAATTCTACGAAGCCTACGCCGACTACAACGACATGATGGTGCACTTCGAAAACATTTACGAACGCGCTTGCATTGCCGCTAACGGTACGACCAAGGTCAACTACCAGGGCAAGGAAATCGACTTCAAGGCTCCGTGGCCGCGCTACAGCATGATTGAAGCCATTGAAAAGTTCGGTGGCATCAAGGTCAACGACATGAGCGACGACGAAATCAAGGCCAAGATGGAAGAACTCGGCGGTCACCTCGATGGTGAATTCACTCGTGGCCGTGGCATCTTGGAACTCTTCGATCTCACGGTTGAAGGCAAGCTCATCCAGCCGACGATCATCAAGGACATGCCGACGGAAAGCACTCCGCTCTGCAAGAAGCACCGCACGACTGCAGGCCTCATTGAACAGTTCGAACCGTATGCCAACGGCTGGGAACTCGGTAACGCTTACACCGAACTTAACGACCCGATCCGTCAGCGCGAACTCCTCGAAGACCAGGTGCGTCGTGGCCGTGGTGGTGAAGGTGAAACCCACCCGATGGACGAAAACTTCATGCATGCTGTGGAAAGCGGTCTTCCGCCGACGGGCGGCGTGGGCTTTGGCATCGACCGCATGGTCATGCTCCTCACGAACCAGCAGACTATCCGCGACGTGCAGCTCTTCCCGCTCATGAAGCCGGAAGTGTAGTCTCTCGTCAATTTCTCGTCTAAGATGAACAAACTCGAACTCCTCATTGCTTGGCGTTACTTGGGGGCTCAACGCAAGAGCCTCTTTGTTTCGCTTATTGGTATTTTCAGTATGCTTGGCGTTTCCATTGGCGTGTTTGCGCTGGTGGTGGCGCTTGCGGCGGTCAACGGTTTCGAAGAAGAGGTCACGGCCCAGATGATTGGGAAGGACGCTCACTTTGAACTGATGGCGTACAATGGTAATCCGATTGGTCCGTACGACAGTCTCACGCAGGAAGTGCAAAAGCGCGTGCCTGACGTAGTCGCTTCGTCGCCGTTTATCGTTTACAAGGTGGGCATCAGCTCCAAGAAGGTGAACGATGGTATTGTCATTTACGGCATTGATCCGGCGACAGCCAAGGGCGTGACGGATATCCACAAGTACATCAAGTGGGGAGAATACTCTGTCGATAGTTTGCAGGACATGGGGGGCAAACTCCGTCCGGGAATTATTCTTGGGACTGGGCTTGCGGCGCGCTTGCGTGTTGTCGTTGGGGATAAGCTCGTGTTGCAGACGTTCCAGAGTCCGGACGAGGCGATGAGTGCTGGTGGCCCGAAGATGATGATGTGCGTGGTGAGCGGCATCTTCGAAACGGGCACTTATGAATATGATGGAAACCTTGCGTATGTCGGCATCTCGGATTTGCAGAAGTTGCTTGGCATGGGAAACACTGTGACCGGCATCCAGTTCCGCATCAAGGATCACTGGAAAGCAGGCGAGGCGGTCGATAGCATGGCGACTTGGCTCTCTTATCCGTACTACGGGATGGATTGGAAGTCCAAGAATATCACGCTCCTCAAGTGGATGAATTACGAAAAGTTCATTGTGGCGGCGGTGATTTGTTTGATTATCTTGGTCGCTGCATTCAACATCATTAGCTCGCTTATCATGGTGGTGATTGACAAGACGAAGGAAATCGGCATCTTGCGTAGCATGGGCTTTAGCAAGGCGGGCGTCATGCGTGTGTTCATGCTGATGGGAAGTTTCATTGGCGTGGGCGGTACCGTTGTGGGTGGCTCGATTGGGCTTATCTTGTGCAAACTGCAAGAGGCTTACCACTTCATTAAGTTGCCGGGCGATGTGTACGTGATTCCGTATTTCCCAATCTCGGTGCATGCGATTGACGTGATTTTGATTTTTGTGATTGGTATTGTTTTGTGCGTGTCCGCGACGCTTTTGCCGGCGTGGAAAGCAAGCCGCTTGGATCCTGTGGGGGCGATTAGACATGAGTAGTTTATTGCAAACAGTCGACCTTCGCAGAGTTTTCTCCGAGACGGGTGAAAAACTTGAAATCCTCAAAGGTGTGAATTTTTCGATGGATGCGGGCGAACTTGTGGCACTCACGGGTTCGTCGGGTTCTGGCAAATCGACGTTCTTGAATTTGGTCGGAATGCTTGACACTCCGACTTCGGGCGAGATTTTATTCAAGGGCAAACCGCTTAGCAAGTTCAATAGCGAAGAACGCGATATGTACCACCGCTCTCATGTGGGATTTGTGTTCCAGTTCCATCATTTGCTTACGGAATTTACGGCACTCGAAAACGTCTGTGTGCCGGGTCGCATTCTTGGGACTCCCGAAAAGGAATGCCGTGAACGTGCCGAAATGCTCTTGGAAACGGTCGGACTCAAGGAACGCCTCAAGCACTTGCCGCGTGAACTTTCGGGCGGTGAACGCCAGCGAATTGCAATTGCGCGTGCGCTCATGAACAACCCGTCTCTCGTTTTTGCAGATGAACCGAGCGGCAACTTGGACGAAGCGAATTCGGCGAAGTTGAACGAACTATTTGGCGAACTCAATGAAAAGTTCCATCAGGCGTTCTTGATTGTGACGCACGATGAAAAGCTTGCGCAGTTTGCAAAACGCCGTGTGATTATGCATAATGGTGTTATTCAGAATGCAGAGTAGGTGGAAGGAAATTTATGGCAGATATTAACGGTATTTTTTCAGCTAAGGCAAAAGCAGCGCTGCAGGCGGCACGTATTGCGGCCCGCAATTTAGGGAGCGACTGCGTAACGGTAGAACACCTTTTGTTTGGTCTTGTTCGCGAGGATTCTGGTGTTGCCTCGGAAACGCTCAAGGCTTTGAAAGTCAACCTGACGGAACTCAGTGAGACAATTCAGCGTGCGCTGAGCACGAACGGTGGCCTCATGACGGTCGGTGGCGATTCTCATGGCGGTCTTTTGACATTTACGGGGCAGTGCAAGGCGGTGCTTTACAATGCCGCGAAGATTGCTAAGGAAGAGGGCGTCCAGTTCATTGGCCCGGAACACTTGATGCTTGCCATTTTGCAGCAGACCGATTCTCCGGCGGCAGCGACTCTCTCGACGTACAATGTGACGTTTGAAAACTATCAGGAAATGTTGATGCAGATCAAGCGCCAGGCTGATGGTCAACCGATGGATGACGGTCAGTCCGACGATGAACCGCGTGAACGTTATACGCAAACTCGTCAGGCGAATCCGCAGTCCCGTTCCAAGACGCCGATTCTCGAACACTTCGGTCGTGACCTCACGGCGATGGCTCGCGCTGGCAAGCTCGATCCGATTATCGGTCGTGAAGCTGAAATTGAACGTTTGATCCAGATTCTTTGCCGTCGTAAAAAGAACAACCCGGCGCTCATTGGCGAACCGGGCGTAGGTAAGACTGCGATTATCGAAGGCTTGGCACTCAAGATTGTGCAGCGCAAGATTCCGGATCTCTTGGCGAACAAGCGCGTTGTGACGCTTGACGTTGCCGCCATGGTGGCCGGTACAAAGTATCGTGGCCAGTTTGAAGAACGCGTGAAGGGCCTTATCATGGAACTCCAGCGCGTTGGCAATTCCGTGATTCTCTTTATCGATGAACTCCACACGATTGTGGGCGCTGGCGGCTCTGAAGGCAGCCTTGATGCATCGAACATCTTTAAGCCCGCTCTTGCTCGTGGCGAACTCCAGTGCATTGGCGCTACGACTTTTGACGAATACCGCAAGTACATCGAGAAGGACCCGGCTCTTGAACGTCGCTTCCAGACGATTATTGTGAATCCGCCGACGGTCGAAGATTCTATCCAGATTCTCGAAGGTCTCCGCCCGAAGTATGAACAACATCATAATGTTCATTACACTCCGGATGCCGTGCGTGCCGCTGTTGAACTTGGAGAACGCTATATTAGCGAACGCTTCTTGCCGGACAAGGCGATTGACGTGCTCGATGAAGCGGGCGCTCGTGTGCGCTTGAATTCTATCAAGATCCCGCAGGACTTGCAGAACATGGAAGACGAGCTTGGCGAATGCCTCCATAAAAAGGAAGAAGCTGTCGCCAACCAGGATTACACTTCGGCGGCCCAGCTCCGCGCTCGCGAAGAAGAATTGCAGAACAGCATTGCCGAACGCAAAAAGCAGTTGCAGAGCGAAGAATCTGAAACGCCGATTGTCGATGACAACGTTATCCGTGACGTCATCAGCAAGATGACGGGAATTCCGGTCCGCAGGCTTGGTGGCGAAGAAGCTCAAAAGCTCATCCACCTTGGCGATGAAATCAAGCAGCGCGTGATTGGTCAGGATCAGGCTGTGGATGCGATTGTGAAATCCATTCGCCGTAGCCGTGCAGGCATCCGCAATAACAAGCGCCCGATGGGAAGCTTCCTCTTCTTGGGCCCGACGGGTGTGGGTAAGACGGAACTCGCGAAGGTGCTTTGCAAGGAACTTTTCGGTAGCGAAGATTCGCTTGTGCGTATCGACATGAGCGAATACATGGAAAAGCATAGCGTGAGCCGCTTGATTGGCGCTCCTCCGGGATATGTGGGCTTTGAAGATGGCGGTGGCCAGCTGAGCGAAAAGGTTCGCAAGCATCCGTATTCTGTGGTGTTGCTCGACGAAATTGAAAAGGCGCACCCGGACATTTACAACTTGCTCCTCCAGATTTTGGACGATGGCATTTTGACGGATAGCTATGGCCGCAAGATCAACTTCAAGAATACGATTATCATCATGACGAGTAACGCGGGTGCTCGTGAAGTCCGCCATAGCAGTGGCATGGGCTTTACCAAGATGGGCGAGACCGACGATTACGAACGCATGGAAACCGCTATTCGCGAAGAAGTCAAGCGCGTGTTTTCTCCGGAATTTTTGAACCGCGTGGACGAACAGATTGTGTTCCGCGCCCTTTCAAAGAAGGACCTCGTTTCTGTCGTGGATATCCAGATGGGATTCTTGCAGAAGAATCTTTCCGATCGCGGTATCCTCTTGGAAATGAGCCAGGAAGCAAAGGAATTTGTCGTAAACCACAATTACGATGCTTCGCTGGGGGCACGCCCGATTCGTCGCTCCATCCAGAATCTGGTGGAAGACGAAATCGCCGAAGGGCTTTTGCTCGGGACGATGACGGACTTTTCCACGATTTACGTGGGCGTCGAAAACGGCAAACTCTCGTTCAAGTGCGAAAAGATTAAGTCGTAGTGCTTTGTTACCCCGGTCGGTGTGCCGGGGTCATCTTTTTTGCTATATTTGTCGCGAAAATTAACAATCAACCTATGAGGTTATAAATGTCTCAGATTTCTGCAGTTCTTATCTTCGGTGCACCGGGTTCTGGCAAGGGCACTGTGGGCGCAAAGCTCGCCGCTACGACCGCTCTCAAGCACCTCTCCACGGGCGACATCTTCCGTGGCATCGCTCCGTCTAGCGAATCCGGCAAGCTCCTTGCTTCTTACTCCAGCAAGGGCCTCCTCGTTCCGGATGAAGCAACCGTTGAAATCTTCGGCCGCTTTGTCGAAGGCCTCGTGAACACGAACAAGCTCAACCCGGAAAAGGATACCCTCCTCCTCGACGGTATTCCTCGCACGGTTGCTCAGGTCGATCTCATCAAGCCGATCGTTGACGTGAAGCACATCTTCGTTCTCGACATCAAGGACGAAGCTACTATCGTTGCTCGCCTCCTCAACCGCGCCAAGATCGAAGGCCGTAAGGACGACGCTGACGAAAACGTCATCAAGAACCGTCTCAAGGTTTACAAGGAATCTACCGCTAAGGTTCTCGAAAAGTACGATCCGAAGATCATCAGCCACATCGTTGGCGACAACACTCCGGACGAAGTCTTCCTCGACGTGCTCAAGGCATACGTGGACTTCACGAAGAACGCTTAATTCGTTCGCTGAAATTTATTCAGAATGCACCTTGCCTCGCAGCAGGGTGTTTTTTTTGAACTGTCATGCCCGACTTTAGCATGTCATTCCGGATTTATTCCGGAATCGCCTTCTTGTGTCGAAAAAACTCAAGACTGTGTCATATACAAAAAATCTTTAAATTTGTCTTTGAATTTTAACTGAAAATACGTGTTTTGTGTCATAGAAACCTGTAAATAGGGTATATTTGGTAACATGAAACCGATAACAGAATACAAAGATTACCATCCCTTGATCAAGGATTTCTACGAAGATCAAAAGCGGACTTCGTATTTCTCCTGGCGGGAATTCGCGAAACTCGCGGGGTTTTCTTCACCGACTTACTTGCGACTTGTGAGTGAAGGCAAGAGCAATTTGAGCCGAGTGTCGATGAACCGCATGATTTCGGCAATGGGGCTTGCGGGCTATGAAGCGAACTACTTCATAGCGCTCGTCAATTTTTGCAACGCTAAGGATGACGAAGCCAAAAAGCCGTATTGGAAAGAAATGCGCCAGATTGCGCTTGAATTTAAAGTACGCGTCGTCGATAAGGAGGCTGTTGAATATTTCGATGGCTGGAAAAATCAGGTCGTTCGCGAACTTGCACCGATGATGAATGGGGCCACCCCAGGGCAGATGGCGAAAACGTGCTGCAATGAAATCTCCGCTGCCGAAGTCAGCAAGTCGCTTGAGTTCTTGACAAAAGCGGGGTTCCTTAAAAAAGGTGCGGACGGCTCGTACCGTCAAACCGAAAAGAACGTGACTGCGTCAAAGGAAGGCTTGGCCTATGCAGTACATGCGATGCAGCACAAAATGTTGCAACTTGCCAGTGAATCTATTGAACGCTTTGAACTGCAAGAGCGCAGCGTGTCGAGCGTGACCCTTACGGTCAATCGCGAAAGTTACGAACGTATTGCACAAGAAATCGATGCGTTCCGCAAAAAGATTGCCGCAATGGCATCGGAAACAGAAGATGCCGATCAAATCTATCATTTGAATATGCAGCTGTTCCCGCTAACATGGAAATTAAATAAAGATGAGGTGGCTTAGTATGAAAAAACTTTATAGTTTGTTTACTATCGGTGCTCTTTTATTTGTCGCATGCTCCGAAAATGCATTGCCGGTTTCGGGATCGACGAGTGTTCCGAATATGGGAAATAATCTGAATAACCTGCGATCGCCTGTGTTGTGCAGCGTGATGGGCGTGACGGATTCACTGGAAGCCATTGAAAAAGGTTGCATTTGGTCGCCTGAAATGTGGAGCCGTACATCGGGATACCGCGTTCGCACTGGTTACGATAACGGGACGAATACTTCGGGTATTTGGACATGGCATGTAGAACAGGGATATTATAACAGCGTTAATATTGATTGGCCTGGAACAGCTACAGCAGAATATGATTCAATGGCTTTTGCCGATGTTATAGACAAGTGTGGCGGTAGCTTATGCGGAAAGGTCGTATATGAACCGATTGAAAATAAAGTTGATTCCGCTGCGGCATATGTTAACCCTGAGGGTCGTGCTTATGTTGAATTCTATTTTGCAGGGAAGGATGCTTCGGGTAATGTAGAAGACGCGGATGTTAGCGCCATGCAGGGAATTTGTGTTGAATATTCGGGGAATGTTGCTGAACTGGAACTTTTACCCAATGATTCAATTGTTGATTTACTTAACGTCTTTAGTTATACAGTCTCGTTGCGTCCTCCCGTGGATAAAGATGATGATTCTTTGTCTGAAAGTAAAGAATTGTGTTTCCCTTGGAATCAATTTGGATTAACTGCATCTTTAGCTGGTTATGAAAAAATGCCCAAATGGGTATTCGTTCCAATTGAAAATGTTGTCGCTCATTTAAAAGGAGTGCGTTTCTACTTCCACTTTAGTGAGATAAATACAAACTTTAATATTATAAGTATTGGTCGGTACCATTTGGCTAATTCTCCAACGACGAATCTTCATCCTGTCAATGAAACGTGTGCACCGATTGCGGTGCTCGAAACTTTCTGTGAGTGCGACTACTCAGAAGAAAAAGCTTTTTCACATATTGCGTTTTGGAACTATTTGAATTTTGCGGACAAAAAATACAATGCGGAAAATGATTCTGTACCACTATCTGATTCATCGAAAAAATGTCTAAAAAGTACCCTTGATAGCTTGAGCGCTTTGCATGCAGAGAAATCAGCAGATGACGTTTCACGTCCTTGTGACAATCCTCAACCTCTAAGGTTTGCATGTGCCGATGGAACTGAAAGCGAATCGCTTGAGTATGCAGAAATACAAGAGGAATTTAGTAAGATGGTAGAATCTCTTGGTGGAGTGGCTGCAACTACCGATTCCCTCTTTAACTATTGCATGTCTTTAAATAATTGATTTGTAATTGAATCATAAAAAC
The DNA here is from genome assembly GCF_900177805.1 of Fibrobacter sp. UWB13. Taxonomy (NCBI): domain Bacteria; kingdom Pseudomonadati; phylum Fibrobacterota; class Fibrobacteria; order Fibrobacterales; family Fibrobacteraceae; genus Fibrobacter; species Fibrobacter sp. UWB13. The sequence continues at coordinate 402,355 of NZ_FXAX01000001.1, forward strand.
GAGTTAGGGTGAAAATGAAAGTTTCTAAAATTGCTTATGCCATGTTGATGGCTGCTGCGTTGACAGCTTGCTCGGATGTCGGTGATTCGGTGATGGATCCTGCTCTGAGTGAACAAGATAATCGCGTAGCTCTTGACAATATCACGGTCGAAGGCCATGCCTCGCATCTATCTGCATCGACCGCAACAAATTCAACGATGTTGCGACGTGTGGCGGATGCGGGTACCATGGTAAGGATGGCGGAACTAGATTCCGTTACCTTGGATACAACGGGTGTGGTGTTCTATAGCCGCTGCGATGGTTCTACAGGTGAGTTTTCGTTTGACCATGTCTCACTGAACAGTCCGTATGTGAAAATTGAACTCGCTCCATATGCGGAAAGCGAATCATGGCAATGGAATGGCGACTGGTCCTTTGATATGTTTGATCAGGAAAAAGACCGTTTTGTGGCATCGTATGGAGTGATTGTCGATTTGAGAAAATCGAGAACCGTCGACATAAACGTGATGACATTTTTGGAAACATTTCGTTTGCATCGTTTAGTTTACTTAGACTATAGTTTGGCTGAAGCTAAAGAACGTGCCGATAAAGAAATCATGAGTGCCGCTGGGCTTCCGGGCGAAACATTCGATTTTGATAAACGAGAATTTGCTCATAATCCGGGCCACTTGATTGTCAATAATCTGTTAGAGGATTTGATTCTTGAGTGGTCTGTCAATCTATCGCCATTGCAAATTGCAAATTCCTTTGGCTACACGGGCTCGCTTTCTACGAATAATCTTATTAGAGATTTTTTTATCAATGAGCTAAATGCGTGGAAAGAACAAAAGCCAGAAGGCGATAGCGCAATTGTTTTTATAAATGGGTTTATAGCAGCCCTTCAAGGACAAAGAAAATAAAAAATCATAGGAGAGAGAACCAAAAGGCGGCTAGAGAAATCTGGTCGCTTTTTTTTATTTGAAAAAGTTTGTTTTTTATGTATAAACTTTGTATATTTGGCGTTACGATTAAAATAAAAAAGGAGTGTTATATATGAATTACAAAAAGATTGGCGTGGGCCTTTCTCTTTCTATGGCTATGGGCTTTATGGCGTGTGGTGACGATTCTTCGTCTCCGATTGCGGCTTCCGATACGCCTGATAAGCAGGTCTCTTCTAGCTCTGTTGAATCGTCTCCGAATTCTAGTTCCGATGTTGCTAGTTCTTCGAGTGCTGCTGAAGAACCGTCTAGCTCTTCTGTAAAAGAAGCTGATCCCTGTGGCTTTGCGGCTACGGACGATGTTTGGACGATTTCGTACAAGGGGAGTGATGGCAAGAATAATGCTAAGATTACGACAACGTATGAAATCAAGGGTGAAGACCTTGTCATTCGCGATTCCATCCGCTATACGGGCGGCATGACGAGCATGATGTGCCGCATTGACCCGACTTCGTCCAATAAGTCTTCTGATGGTGCGTTTGTGGGTGAACGCTCTTGCGATGAAGATGGCAACACGGTTATCTATGTTTCTAGCACGACGGAAAAGGGTTACTTTGCAAATAATGCTCGCGAAACGGTTTTCAATGCTGTGCAGAATGCATGCAAGGCCGCTGTTGGGGATGGCAACTACGATAAGATTACATTTGAGCCTGAAACCAAATGCGACTTTACCATGGATGATGCTGAATGGAGCTACTTCTATAAGGATGAGGACTTGAAGGGCGATACGGTTCCCAAGAAGAAGCTTGTGTTCCTTGATCCGGAAGATGGACGTTATGTCAATATGAACTACTCGATTTACCCGATGTCTCATATTGAATGCGTTGCCAAGAACTTTGCCGATTTCAGCGGCATCCACTACTGCTCTGCTGATGCCTATTTCAATATTGCATCTTCTAGCACGTCCTTTGATAAGGCTACGCTTTTTGAAATTGAACAGAAGGCTTGCAAGGAATTTTTGCCGGCAGAATCTAACACGACCGAAGAACCTGAAAACAATCAATCTGGTGAAACGCCGGCAGGTGACATGGTCTCTTGCGATATCCCGGGTGTCTTGGGCGAATGCCTTGAATTCCCGGCAGGTAGCGATGAAGCCATTGCGATGACGGCTCAGTGCGAATCTGTTTTGGAAGGTACGCTCGGCACGGGTTGCGCTAAGTAATAAGCGTAGTCAGCCTCACAAGGGTTTGATTTCCCATCATACAAAAAAGCGACCGGAGAAATCCGGTCGCTTTTTGCAAAGAATGGTGATTCCGGCACGGAGGCCGGAATGACAATGCGATTATGCGAGTGCTTTAATGATGGCATCACCCATACCAGTTGTGCCGACCTTGGTGCAGCCTTCTTGGTAGATATCGCCAGTGCGGTAGCCCTGAGCTATGACCTTTTCGCAAGCAGCTTCGATAGCCTTTGCAGCTTCTTCTTCCTTGAAGGTGTAGCGGAGCATGAGGGCCACGGAGAGGATCTGTGCGAGCGGGTTAGCAATACCCTTACCTGCGATGTCCGGAGCAGAACCACCGGCCGGTTCGTAGAGACCGAAGGAACCTTCGGCGATAGAAGCGGACGGGAGGAGACCCATGGAACCAGTGAGCATTGCGCATTCGTCGGTGAGGATGTCGCCGAAGAGGTTCGGGCAGAGGAGCACGTCGAATTCACGCGGGCGCTTGAGGAGCTGCATGGCAGCGTTGTCCACGTAGAGGTGTTCAAGAGTGAGTTCCGGATAGTCCTTGATGACTTCGTTCACGACTTCGCGCCAGAGTACGCTCGTGGTGAGCACGTTGGCCTTATCGATAGAAGCGACTTTCTTGTTGCGGAGCATAGCGGCGTCGAAAGCGAAACGAGCGATGCGTTCGACTTCGTAGCGGCTGTACTTCATGGTATCAAAACCGATTTCTTCCTTGGAACCCGGAACGCCTTCGCGGCCCTTCGGCTGGCCAAAGTAAACGTCACCCGTCAGTTCGCGGACGGTGAGGATGTTGAAACCGTCGCCAACGATGTCAGCACGGAGCGGGCATGCGCCAGCGAGTTCCTTGTAAACGCGGGCCGGGCGGAGGTTGCAGAAAAGCTTGAAGTGCTTGCGGAGCGGGAGGAGTGCGCCGCGTTCCGGCTGGAGGTTCGGCGGAAGGTGTTCCCACTTCGGGCCACCGACAGAACCGAAAAGAATACAGTCAGAAGCTTCACCGAGCTTGAGGGTGCTTTCCGGAAGCGGAGAACCGCTTTCGTCGTATGCTGCACCACCGACGTTTGCCCATTCGGCGTTCACGTCGAAACCGAACTTCTTGGAAACGACGTCCAACACGCGGACAGCTTCTTTCATCACTTCCGGACCGATACCGTCGCCCGGGAGCACTGCAATCTTGTAATTCTTGCTCATTGTTAATCCTTGTTTAAATTTGAACGCTGTAAAGATAGCAAAACGGAGCCTGGAAATAGAGGAAATTGTGCGACAAAGGCGCGAAAAATAAAAAACGATCCGCATTTTATTGCGAATCGCTTTTATTTAATTTGTTTGAACTAAACGGTCTTGTCGACGTTGTTAAAGTTCAGCAGTGGCTTTTTTAGACGTCGTATTCAGCAATAATTTCTGCTGCTTTTTTCAAATCTTCAGCCTTGTCGGTCTTTTCCCAAGTGAAACGTTCACCGGTACGGCCGAAGTGACCGAGAGCGGCGGTGGCGACATAACCCGGCTTGCGGAGGTCGAGCATCTTTTCGATGCCTGCCGGAGAAAGGTCGAAGTTCTGTGCGACAATTTCTTCGATCTTGCGGTCGTCGATCTTGCCTGTGCCAAACGTGTTCACGAGCACGGAAACCGGCTTGGAGTAGCCGATAGCATAGGCAAGCTGCACTTCGCAACGGTAGGCGAGGCCTGCTGCGACAATGTTCTTGGCGACATAGCGTGCGGCGTATGCTGCGCTGCGGTCGACCTTGGACGGGTCCTTACCGCTGAATGCGCCACCACCATGACGGCCCATGCCACCGTAGGTGTCGACGATGATCTTACGACCTGTGAGGCCGCAGTCGCCGTGCGGACCACCGACAACAAACTTGCCGGTCGGGTTCACGAGGTAACGGGTCTTCTTGTCCAAAAGCTTGGCAGGAATAACCTTCTTGATAAGCTTTTCGATGATTTCCTTTTCGATCACGGAGTGCTTGAGTTCCTTGCCGTTCACCTTGTCGTCGTGCTGGGTAGAGATGACGACGGTGTCAACGCGGACCGGCTTGTCGTTTTCGTCATATTCGACGGTGACCTGGGACTTAGCATCCGGACGGAGCCACTTAATCTTGCCCTTTTCGCGGAGGTTCTGGATTTCTTCCATGAGCTTGTGAGCGAGGCTGATCGGGAGTGGCATGAGTTCCTTGGTTTCCTTGACGGCGTAGCCGAACATCATACCCTGGTCGCCAGCACCCTGCTGGTCGTCTTTCTTACCGACGGCAGCCTTGGCGTCAACGCCCTGGGCGATATCGGGAGACTGCTTGTCCATAGCGACGAGCACGGCGCAGCCCTTGTAGTCGAACTGGAGGTCCGGGTTCACGTAGCCGATGTTCTTGATCGTGTTGCGTGCAACTTCCTGGAAATCGATAACTGCCTTGGTGGTAATTTCGCCGCTGATAACGACGAGGCCGGTGTTCACGAGCGTTTCGCAAGCGACACGGCTATACGGGTCCTGGGCGAGGCAGGCGTCGAGGATGGAGTCGGAGATCTGGTCGGCAACCTTGTCCGGGTGGCCTTTAGAAACGGATTCAGAGGTAAAAAGATAATGTGCCATTTGGGGCTCCTATAATAATTCTTTCATTTTTCTTTCTATGCGTAAATTTAGTTAAATGCATAGATTTTGACAACGAAAAAATAATCCAAAAGGCTTTTTTGTGCCCTAAATCGCGTTTTATAGTTGTAAATAAAAATTATGTATCTATATTATCTATAGCTAACGATAAGAGTTGGATGGTGGAGAGTTGATTCTGGCATGGTGTCAGGATGTTTTGTTCAACAAGGAGAATTTATGGATCTGTCTTTTATGACCGCATGGTTTGATGACCTGCTTGACCCGAAATCCTTTAATGATTACTGTGTAAATGGCCTTTGTGTCGAGGCTAGTGATAAGGTGACTAAAATCGTGACGGGCGTGAGCCTGCGTGACCAGTTGATTGATGCCGCCATTGCCGAAAAAGCGGATTGCATCATCGTGCACCATCCCAATGGTTTCTGGAAGGGCGAGTCCCAGCTCCCGGTTGGCAAATTTGCTGAACGCCTTCGTAAGTTGATGAACAATGGAATTTCCGTGTTCGGTTTCCATTTGCCGCTTGACGGACACCGCGAAATCGGTAACAATGCCGTGATTGCGAAACTTTTGGGCTTGAATCCAGTCCATGAGTTTGTTCATGTCGGCATGCGTGCCATTGGCGTGATTGCTGAATGGAATACGCCTGCGACTCGCGAAGAGTTTTTGGATTGCCTGAATACTACTTTTGCTCATGGCGTGCAGAACCAGTTCTTCTATGGTCCTGAAGAAATCAGGCGTGTTGCTATTTGCAGTGGTAGTTGCAGTGTGTCTGACATCAGGGAAGCTATGGAAATGAACTGCGATGCTTATATTACGGGTAGCATCAAGGAAGAAGTTCCCATATTCTGTCAGGAAAACGGGGTGAACCTTGTCTCTTGCGGGCACCATAGAACCGAGATTTTTGGGGTCAGTGCCCTTGCTTCTAAGATTCAAACCGAACTGAGCATTCCGTCTAAATTCATCGATTTGGACAACCCGATTTAAGTGGGGTTCGCATCATAAGCCTCATGTAAACTTTTATTAGAAATGGCTTGTGACGGTGCTAAATGGCTATAGGTTTGTTACAAAAATGGCACAATTTTCTATATATGGCTTGTAATAAAAAAATACGGATAAATCCTTTGAATTTTTAGTGCCATTTATTTACATTATCGTCTGATGAATTTTGTGAAGGCATCCATACACTTTCAGAAGTCGTCACGGGCTTTGACCGTGAAGGTGCCTTCGTTTATTCTCCGCGGTTCTCTATTTATTCGAATTGTCGTTGTTATCGGATTTATCCTTTTCCTTGTACAAGTGCTTTCGACCTCCGTTTATGACGGTGTGTTGAAGCATGCTTTTTCTAGCCGTCAGAAGCTGAACAAGGAACTTTCACAGATCCAGAACACGGTGGATTACATTTCCAGTACGTCCAAGGATTTTTTCAAGGCCGAAAAGATGCTCCATGCTAAGCTTGGACTCCCGCTGCCGGATGAAGCTTCTCGCAAGCTTTCGACAGGTGGCCATATTGAGCCGAATGTTCAGCTTTTGCGCAAGAGTTCCCCGGTGTTTGAACGTACCGCCAAGATGCACGAAGATGTCTGGCGTATCTTTGGACAGATCCAGAACAACGAAGAATCCTTTAATTCTCTGACCAAGTACATTGATCAGAGCCGTTCTGTTTTACGCTATATCCCGTCGATATCGCCGACGAATGGCCGCTATGCATCTGCCTTTGGCCCGCGTGTACATCCGGTAACGGGTGAAGTTGGCAAAATGCACCAGGGCATTGATATTTCCAACGACCGTTGGACTCCGATTTATGCGCCGGCAGATGGCGTGGTTGAGATTTCCCAGTTGAGTTCTTCTTTTGGGAATTTTGTAGTCCTGAATCATGGCAATGGTCTCAAGACCCGTTATGGGCACATGCAGATGTCCGCCGTGACTCCGGGTGAGTTTGTACATCGTTATCAGATTCTTGGTTATATGGGAAATACAGGACGTTCTGTCGGTCCGCACCTCCATTATGAGGTCTGGAGAAACGGTGTCCCGGTAAACCCTCTTCCTTATATTCTCCCTAACGACTATGAAGTCGACTAATTCCCGCTAGCGTTATTACGCATGGTGGGTGCGCCCAGGGGAGGGTGCAATGAAAAATTATGGTGTCGTGCCGGCGGTGAGCTTGGCGCTTTTTTCGTGGGTATTATCATGCCCGGTGTTTACTGAATTCTATCCGGACCCGAAAGATGTTTCGGACCAGGAGGGCGAGTACGTCGAAATTCGCATGGACGATTTTTGGGCTGAATCGCTTTATGTGCAATTTGAATCCAAGGCGGTAATGGCTTTTGCTTGGCCGGAGGCGGAGCGCTTTGTGCTTGTGCATGACTCGGTGCAATGCCCTGCTCGGGAGGCTGCTCAAGATGCGTCGCAGGCGGGTACTGCGTGTGGTTCGCTTGGGAAAATCTCGCTGCCGAATTCACGAGAGTCCGTTTGGAAAGTATGGGCGGGGACGTGTATGGATTCTGTGACAGTTCCTCATCCTAAACCAGGGAAGGTAATTCAGCGTGTGGGGCTGACGGACAAGTGGGAGTTTGTTGATGCTTCTAAGGCGGTGTCGCTAGATGCTTCGGATTCTCTATTGATGGAAAAAGTGTCGACGGGGATGGCGCAGTTGCGCGTGACGGAAGTTCATCATTGCCCGGAAGAGCCTATGCCCGAATGGGTGGAACTCTATAATGCAAGCGAGATTTCTTTGCCCTTAGATGCGTTCCGCTTTTGCGATCGCGGAGGTGCGCTAGGGAAGGAGGGCGATTCGATTCAGCCTTACCAGGCGCTGCTGGTAAGCAAGGATACATCGTCTCTGCGGGCTGCACTCAACATTCCCGATATTCGGATGATTCAGGTGTCGCTAGGTTTCTTGAATAACACTGAAGGGATGCTCCGGCTTTGCTTTCGTGATGAAACGATTGATAGCGTTTATTGGAACAAGGGAACTGTATCGTGCCCGGCTGGATTTAATCCGTTCTCGATGCGGCGGGAGTTTACACCGGGGTATTTGCCTCATGGTTCGCAAGTGTATGCTCGGAATGTGTCTCAGACGGGCGGAGCTAATCAAGTGGCGACGAGTCTAGTGGCGGCAAAAGCGCCTGTTGTATACAAACTATCTTCTCGTGTAGTTTCAAAAAAAGGCTCTCCGCTTCGAGTGCGTGTAGAATCTGAACACAATGTTGTGCTTTCGCTTTTGGATTCGGCGGGCCGTTGTGTTTGGAAGTCTGTAGTTTCGGCGATGTCGAATGAATGGGTGAAAGTCCCGGCGCAGGAATACCTTGGAATTGGTGCTGCATTTGTTTCTTTGTCTGTGGGGGAGTACGAGGATGTGGTCGGTATTCTTGTTCGCCCGTAAGGGATTTTGTACGTGTTTGTGCGCTCAGCTCTGCATAGGTTTGATTTGTTTTTGGGGGGGGGTGATTGTTCCGGGACGAGCTTTGGCTGCGGAGGGGCGTGCTTCGTTTGCTGCGCTCTTGGCGGGAGGGCTTTCGCCTGTTGGGCTTGGCGGTTACCATTCGACTCCGGCACGGTATGCGATTCCGTCGTATGGCGTTTCGTATTATTGGTTGGACGATGTGGACGAAACTTCGTGGAACTTGTCGCTTGAATTTGGGAACGATGCTTACCGCGTAGGCACTTTTGTGGCTTACGAGTCGATGGATTCGCTGTATCGCAATTTGTATTCAGAAGTCTCTTATGCGAAAACATGGCTGCATTTTGCACTCGGGATGAGCTATGGACTTGGTATAGAATGGAATCCTGGCGAGGTTCTTTGGACGCGTCACCGATTCAAGTGGGCTGGCTCCTTTATTTGGCATCAAGTCTATTTGGCTGGGATGCTGAGTGGCTTTACGGATGAGGGCGTTTCGCCTGCGGTGGGTGTACATTGGATTTCGGACGAGGCCGTTTCGGCGTTTGCGGAATTCGATTTCGATTACCTGTATGTGGGGGCGAGTTTCTGTTGGAAATTTGTGGAGTTAAGCTCGTCTTACCGATTCCCGGACTTTGCCGTAGCCTTAGGGATTTCGTTCAGCGGATCGCATTACGGCGCCTCGTATGCTAGAGGTTTTAAGCACAATTCAATAGGCTGGAATTGCGTTCAAGTTTCGCGATGGCTTAAAAAATGATGGAGGAAAAAGCTAAATTTGAGTCATGAAGAAAGTCGTCCTTTTATTGATTGCTTTGTCTGTATTTTGTGTCGCTAAACCGGCTAAATCGCAGCCGAAATCGAATGCGAAGGTTGTGGCAAAACAAGAAGTCGTAAAGGACGAAGTCACTACAGCCGAAGCTGATTCTAGTGCTTTGCAAGTGGTTGATGCTGAATCTCCCGAGACTCAGGCGGCTGATGATTCGCTCAGAGATTCTACGTTCACGTTGTATATCCATCCATTTAACTTTATGGTGCCTTATTCGCACTTTTGGGGCGGCATCAACGTTCCGAATGGCTTTACGGACTATCCGATATTCAATTTGACGTTTGAATGGAAGCTGCAGGAGAAGATTTCTCTGGTGTCCATGCCGCATTACGTGCGTGTGGACCGTTCTGATGATGGCTACAAGATTTACGATATCGGCTTGCAAGAAAGTTTTCGCTTGTATGGCGTTGGTGGCAAGCGCTGGCGCTATTTCCAGGCGGGATTCCTCCTGAACCATTTGAAAATCGATACGGACGAACATGGCGATTTTAATGGATGGCTTTGGGGCTTTATGCTTAGTGGCGGCATCAAGAAAGTTTTGAATGATGGGGAAGGCTTCTTAGGGCGTTTTGCCGTGTTTGCCGATGCTGGGTTCGGTTATGTCTGGACGAGCAAATTTGAAGCGGATCGCAAGAACGCCTTTTTTAAGATGGACAAGGGGCTTGTCATCGACTTGAATGCTGCGATAGGCTTCCAAATATAGACGAAAGAACGCCACTTTGTGGCTACAGACTAGAGACTAAAGCCTTGCTATGCAAGGCTTTAGTCTTTGTGTAGCTTAATAAAAACGAAAAGTCCTCTCTTTCGAGAGGACTTTTTCGCGGGATAGACGAGGCTTGAACTCGCAACCTCCGGCGTGACAGGCCGGTGCTCTAACCAAAATTGAGCTACCACCCCAAAATCGTTTCCGATTCTTCGGTAGTGGACGATAACGGATTCGAACCGCTGACATTCTGCTTGTAAGGCAGACGCTCTGAACCAGCTGAGCTAATCGTCCAAATAATTACTTGTCTTTTTCCTTGCCGCTGTAGAGAATTCCGAGAGGAATGATCACAACGTAAGCAATCGTCAAGATAATTGGTGCAACCGAGAGGCTAACCGGATTATCTGCAGGACCAGTGGCGAGGCAGATGAAACCAATAACCAGTAGTAAAATGCCAATACCGATAAGAATAAGATTCTTTTTGTTCAACATTTTCTACAACCTCGAGTTACGAGCCAAATATACAAATATTAAAAGTCTTGTCAACCGGAAACGGTGTTTTTCGCGAAAAAAAGTGAAATTTTTATGGAGGTGGGGAATGTGACTGAATCCTTCCGCCTTCGGCGTCAGGATGACGGCGCGAGAGGGACCGTACAAAAACGAAAAGTCCTCTCTTTCGAGAGGACTTTTTCGCGGGATAGACGAGGCTTGAACTCGCAACCTCCGGCGTGACAGGCCGGTGCTCTAACCAAAATTGAGCTACCACCCCAGTGGTTTGTTTCAGTCTTCCAACCGAACGACCCAAATATAAAAAGAATTAATTAGTGTGTCAAGGGATATAGGCGTTTTTCTTTATTTTTTTTCGTCTATCTCTGTCCAGGGTATTTGACGCGGGTGTGGTACGTGCCATCGAGACTGTGTAGGAATGCTTCTTCGAGCTTGGAAAGTTCCTTTACAGACAAATTGCTCTCGTTGAACTGCCCATCCATGAACTTGTCAAGAATCGTCTTGTGGATCATGGATACGAGTGCTTCGGAGGAGGTGTCTGTCATGGAGCGGCTGGTAGCCTCGATGACGTCGGCGAGCATGAGAATGGCTGTTTCCATGCTCTGCGGACGTGGTCCCTTGTAGCGGAAATCTTCTTCCTTGACTTCTTTACCGGTTTCCTTGGCGAGTTCTGTTGCCTTGTGGTGGAAGAACTGGATAAGCGTTGTGCCATGGTGTTCCTGAATGCCGGTGGCGACGAGTTCAGGAATCTTGTATTCTTTGGCGAGCAGCATGCCCTGCGAAACGTGACCGGTCAAAATCTTGACGGACTGGTACGGATCGAGGTTGTTGTGCGGGTTCACGCCTTGCTTCTGGTTTTCGGTGAAGTATTCGGGGCGCATCGTCTTGCCGAGGTCGTGGTAAAGAGCCATCACGCGGACGAGGAGCGAATTTGCGCCAATGCTTTCGGCAACGCTTTCGGCGAGGTTCGAAACCTGGATGCTGTGGTGGAACGTGCCCGGAGCAAGTTCCGAAATGCGCTTGAGAGCCGGACGGTTAAAGTCCGACATTTCCATGAGCGTAAGCACGGTCGTAATGCTGAAGACCTTTTCGACAACGTGGATCAAAAGCACGGAGGCGACTGCGGTAAAGATGATGATGTTTGCGCTTGCGGCGATGAGCGTCTGGTAGAACGTCGCGAAGTTGAAGCGGTTGCGGAGGAGAAGCATGATGCTTACAGATGCGGCTGCTGCAACGACACCTGCAATCATGCTCCAGGCGAACTGCACACGGTAGCGCATACGGAAGAGCGGGGCAATCACGGCGATGTTCACGACCAAGCTTGTGAGCGTTGCGGCGAGGTCATAGCCGTTCAAGATGCCGTAGAATCCGGCGGAGAAAGTCGCAAATGCAAGTCCCATGCGGGCATCGTAAAGCACAACGGCAATCACGGGTGTAAACGTAACCGGGTACAGCCACATGAAGTCGATGGCGTCGGGGAGGATGCTGTCCGGTCTGTTGAGCGAACCCGAGAGGTTGTGGATAATCCAGAACGCAAGGAGTTGCAAAACTGTAAGGAATATGAGGCTCCACAACTGGCGCGGTGTCTTGAACATCGTACGCGTAGGCGTGTAGAGGCAGAACATGATGAGAAGTGTAATGATGATGACGAATACAAGCACGTTACCGTACGGGGCGGTAAGCATCTTCGAGTTTTCTTCGTTCTGCTGTGCTTGCTGGAGAGCGTCAATCTTTTCAAGAATTTCCTTAGTAATGGGGGCACCCTGGGCTACGATTTCCATGCCACGGGGAACCATGCCCTTGATGAGCGTGACCTTGTTGCTCGCGTCGAGCTTGCGGGCTTCCGTTTCTTTTTCGAGATAGAATACGTTCGGGCTTGTGAAAACGTAGAGGGCTTCGTAGAAGGCACTCTGTAATCCTTGTTCGGCGGAGAACGAGTTCTGTAGTTGGCCAAAGGCTTCTTCGATGCGGCGTTGCATCGGCTGGACTTCGCTGATTTCAAGCGTGCTTTCTTCGTTATCCTTGATGAGCGAAATGTTTGGCTTGTTGTAAATGATGTTCTTGATCTGCTTGATGTTGTAGCTGTTGCAGAACAGGCTGACCTCGGTTTCCGTCTTGGCGAGGAGCGTGTTCGAAACGCCCTTCTGCATCATCTGGTAGAATACGGACATCAAGGAATCGCGGGCGATAGAATTCGTGCTGAGCGGCTTGATGGCGGTAATGGAAAGGCGCTGTTTTAACTGGTCGTAGATGCTGGACGCTTCCTTGATTTTTTCTTGCATGGAGGCGCTGCCGTCATCTTTGCTACTGCTGATGAGCGCTTGCATTTTGCCGTACTGCTCGAGCTTTTTGAGGTACTGCTGTAGTTCTCGCAGCTGTCGAGTCGTTTCGTCGGCGTTGAATTCAAAAATGGCGTTGATCTTGTCTGCGGCTCGAGCTTTTTCGTTCTGGATTTCCTGCTCGGTCTTCGGGACTTCGAACTTGAACGGGGCAACAATCGTCCTTGTACTGAGCTGGCCCAAGTGCGGGCGCTCGGCGCGGAGGGCAATATTCTTGTCCGGGAATAAGAGAATGGCGATAAGGATTAAAATAACCCAGCCAATAAATAAATGAATCTTTTTCTCTTTCTTGTTCATTTAATGCTCTTCTATTTTTTTTGCTCGTTCTGTTCGTAAGCTAGCAAAATGTCCTTGACCAGGTGGTGCCTGAGCACGTCTGTAGCGCTAAATTCGACTTCGGCAATTCCCCGAATCCCCTGGAGAATTTTCATCGCGTGTTCGAGACCGGATGTTTGGCCTTTGGCGAGGTCAATCTGGCTTGTGTCGCCGGTAATAATCGCCTTGCTGTGGGGACCGAGTCGGGTAAGGAACATCTTCATCTGGGCGATTGTCGTGTTTTGTGCTTCGTCGAGGATGATGAAGGCGCGTTTAAGCGTGCGGCCGCGCATGTAGGCGAGCGGAGCGACTTCGATAGCGCCTGTTTCTTCGTAACGCTTGAGCTTCTCGGCGGGCAAAAGCTCGGAGAGGCTGTCGTGGATCGGGCGGAGGTAGGGGGCAATCTTTTCTTTGAGATCACCGGGCAAATACCCCAGCGATTCGCCGGCTTCGACGGCGGGGCGCACGAGGCAGATGCGTTCGGCTTCGCCGCGTTCAAGGCTCGCGACGGCAAGCGTTACCGCAAGGAATGTCTTGCCTGTACCTGCAGGGCCTTTTGCAAAAATGATGTCGTTTTTTTCGACTGCCTTGACCAGTTCCGCCTGTGCGGGCGTCTTGGCGGAGACGCTGATGCCGAACCTGTTCCTAAAGACAGGGCTGTCGGGGATGAGCTCGGTGTAGCTTGCTTCGGAAGTCTCCTTAGGACCGAGCATGCGTTCGAGCTGGGATGCGTCTAAAATTTCGCCGTTGCGTGCGGCAATTTTGAGCTGGTCGAGAACGGCCAGCAGGCCTGACAAGTCGGCTCCTTCCTGGGGAACTAGGTCCAGACCCGGAAGACGGGTGCGTATTTCAACGCAAAAACGGCTCTCCAGTAATCGGAAAACCGTTTCACGTTCGCCTGAAATAACGCGTTTCAGGTTGTCAGACAGTGAGTAATGCCTTATACTACTCTTCATCTGTAGAAGGTTGCTGAATCGGGAGACCAAGCTTGGTCCTTGCGTCGAAGATTTCCTTGCGGAGCTTGTGGTTGTCTTCGTTAGCGGCGACTGCTTCGTCCTGAGTCTTCTTCAGAGTCTTTTCGTTGATGACTTCCTTAGGAGCCTCTTTCTTCGGCTGAACAGCCGGCTTAGCGGCTTCGGCCTGGTTTTCGCTGTAACCCGTGTAAGAAGAGGATTCAGATGTGGATTCGTTGCTTCCCGTATAGCCTGTGTCGCTGCTGCTGCTAGAGTTAGAAGAACCTGCGCAAGCTGTGAAAAGTGCTACAGAAACAGAGGCGAGAACTAATTTCCATTTTTTAAGAGACATTATTAAGCTCCATTCTAGTCTTTGATGGCTAAAATATATATAGTTGTGGCAGAAAAAATGTTAAAAAAGGTAAAAATTGACTATGCAAGCACGTAAAAATGACGTTCAGGCCTATTCTCAGGTCTTTTTATCGTCCAAAAATTACGAATCCAAGAAAATTTATGCGAAAAGACGAAAGTCTTTGATGGAAAAGCTAGACTCTTTTTGCGTTTTTGCCGGGATGATAGTTGAACCGGGGGGCGAGGAAGCCTTTGTACAAACTTGGACTCGCTTTGTGCAGGACCCGGCGTTTCTGTATTTGACCGGTGTGAACCAGGCGGGGTGCTATCTGGTACTGGACCCGCGTGCCATGCGTTCGACGCTTTTTGTACCGCGCAAGGACCCGTTCAAGGAATTCTGGAACGGCAAGCGCCTTGGCTTTGTGGATGGCGAAAATGTGGTTGCTCGCTTGACGGGTGTCGAGGATGTTCGACCGATTGACGAACTTTGGGATTTTGTCGAGTCGCTTGCGAAGAAATATGCGAATGGCAAAAATGCGGTGGACCATGCTTATGCTTTCTATTACGAGAAGTTCAAGGGTGATCACAACGAAAAGCTCAAGAACGATTTGAAGAAGGTGCTCCGCCCTTATAAGTTGAACGTCAAGAGCTGTGCTGACATGCATTTTGAAGACCGCCTGGTGCTGGAACCGGAGCGCATTGATGATGCCCGCGTGGCGCAAGAGATCACGGATGAAGCGTTCCGTGCACTTTTGCCCGAGATGAAGAACATGAAGACCGAGCGTGATGTGGCGTTGTTCCTCAATTACGAGATGCAGCGCCGTGGCGATGGCGACCTTGCGTTCCCGACGATTATTGCAGGTGGCAAGAATGCCTGCTGCCTGCATTATGTGAAGAATGACGAGCAATTGCGCGATGGCGAACTTGTGCTCTTTGACTTTGGTGTGCGGTTCGGGACGCTCCACAGCGATATCTCGCGTACAATCCCTGTAAACGGCAAGTTTGACCCTCTTCAAAAAATGTTGTACGAAATTGTGCTTGAGTCTGCAAAGGTGTACCAGCGCGTGGTACGTCCGGGAGTTGCTCTCAAGGAAATCGGCATGATTTGCTGGGAATTCATTATGATGGAACTCGACCGCCGCCTTATAAAGGGGGCGAAGGGGAGTTTCAAGCTCCTGTACGATAAGAGGCCGCATGGGGTGAGCCACTTTATCGGGGAGCATATTCACGAGGGCGATCCGGGTTCCCGTTCCTTGGATGTGGTGTTAAAACCGGGAATGTTAATTTCTTGTGAGCCAGGACTTTACGGAGATTTTACGGCGACAATTGATGGCAAGCGCTACCGCGAAAGTATCGGCATCCGCATCGAAGATGATTTAATTATTACAAAAAGCGGTTTTGAAAATATTTCGGAGCATATTCCGCGCACAGTAGGGGAGATTGAGGCGCTCATGAAGTGATTTTTCTATCTTTGGACAAAAGGACATTTTGCAAAAAAAGGGTTTTGTAAATGTGGAAAGTTAAAGGTTCTATAAGATTCTTCTTATCTATCCTTGCAACAGCTTTTGTTCAGGCGGGTGTGTTTATTTACGCCCAGAAAATTCTGTCGGGATCGTTCTTTGCCAAAGACGGTATCATCTGGCAGAACTTCATGCTCCAAATCTTCTTCCTCGCGCCATACGTGTTGATGGTGTTCTTTGCGGGGTTCTTTACCAATAAGTTCTCAAAGAACAAGGTGATGGCTTGGTCGTCACTCATGATGACGCTATTTGTGATAGCGCAGTCGGTCTTGGTGACGGTCGATTTCCCGCGAGTCGCATTCTGGCTCTCCATTGGGCTGAGCTGCGGTTTTGCCATCCACAGTGCGGCAAAGTACGCGATTCTTAAGGAAATGTTTGGCGTGCGCAATTTGAGCTACGCTAACGCATTCCTCCAGATATTCAGTATCAGCGGTATTATCGCGGCGTCCTGGCTTGCGATTGTCGGCGTGAACCTGATCAACTTGGACCAGCTCGTTTCTTACGAAGCAGTGCGTCGCATTACGGAAAAGTCCGTCGTGATTCCGTGGATTTTGACAGCGGTGAGCGTGCTGGGTACGGTTGCGAACTTCATGATTCCGCGCGTGAAGTTCGAAGACTTAAACGTGAGCGTTGACAAGGTCAAGCGCCACTTGAGTCTCGGTTTCCGCGTGCCGACGCTCCGTGCGTCTATCATCGCCCTTTCGATGTTCTGGGCTTTGGCTCAGGTGTTCGTGTTGATTTACCAGGACGTGTCCGGTTCTTCGACCGTGAACATGATGCAGGACTACATGTCGTTTGCGATTGTGGGCCTCATGGTCGGTACGATTGTGGCTGCACACTTCTCCAAGGACTTTATTGAATCCGGCTTTGTGCCGCTTGGCATGTTTGGCGCCTCAATCTGCATGTTCCTCGTGCCGTTCCTTGTGCATCCGGTTGCACTCGTTGTGCTTTATTCCATGACCGGTTTCTTTGGCGGTCTCATCTTGGTGCCGGTGAATGCGCTTTTGCAGTATAACACGCGTCCGAACAACTCCGGTTCTGTGATTGCACTTGCAAACTTGATCCAGGCTGTGGTGCTTGTGGCGTTCCTGTTCGTGTTTACGATGATGGTCCGCAATACCGATGTCCGTCCGCAGAACTATTTCATTGGTCTTGCCGTGATTTCTGTGGGTGTGTTCGTCTGGTCGATTTCCAACTTGCCGCAGGCAATGCTCCGTACGCTTTTACGTTTTGTGTTCAGCCGCTATAGAATTCGCGTGTTGAACGTTCAGAACATCCCGAACGAAGGTCCGATTCTTTTGGTCGGTAACCACCACAGCTTTATTGACTGGGCTATGGTGCAGATGGCTTCTCCGCGTCCGCTTTGCATTGCAAGTAACAAGGACCATTTCGACAAGTGGTACTTGCGCGCCGTGCTCAAGCGCTTGGGGATGATCCGCATCGATAACCGCAATCCGAAGATTGCGATGGACAAGATTCATGCCGCCCTCCTCGCAGGTAAGGCTGTCGTGATTTTCCCGTCGGGCGAAGTTTCCAAGTCTCCGCACGTGGAACCATTTACGATTGATTATTCCTCCGCTGTCGATGGTACGAAGGCTCAGGTAATTCCGTTCTACATCCAGGGCTTGTGGGGCTCTAACTATAGCTATAGCTCCTCGAACATGTTCGGTGCTTCGGCTGAACGTTCGGTGACGGTCGCTTTTGGTGAAGCTCTCCCGGCGAACACGCCGCCTAATGAAATCCGTGCCATTATCCGCCGCATCTCGATTGACGCTTGGAACTACGCTGTTTCGTTTGTGCACCCGATTGCTGATAGCTGGATCCGCACTTACAAGAAGTATGTGAAGAACGGCCCTGCTATTTATAGCCCGGATGGCGCTCACTTCTCGGGTTACAAGCTGATGGGCGCTGTGATGGCGTTCCGTGGCTACCTCAAGAAGACGCTTGGCAAGAATGAACAGAACGTGGGCATCATGCTCCCACCGAGCCCTGCGGGCGTGATTGTGAACCTCGCTCTCTGGGTGATTGGCAAGACGAACG
Source organism: Fibrobacter sp. UWB13 (assembly GCF_900177805.1). Classification (NCBI taxonomy): domain Bacteria; kingdom Pseudomonadati; phylum Fibrobacterota; class Fibrobacteria; order Fibrobacterales; family Fibrobacteraceae; genus Fibrobacter; species Fibrobacter sp. UWB13. The sequence continues at coordinate 420,065 of NZ_FXAX01000001.1, forward strand.
TGAACTTGAACTACACGTCTTCTGTCGATAATGTGAAGTTCTGCTGCGATCGCGCTGAATGCTCGACCGTGATTACGAGTCGCCAGTTTGTGCAAAAGCTGAAAGGCCGTGGCAATGATTACTCGCAGATTGCATCGGACAAGGTGCGCTTGCTCTATGCCGAAGATATCATGAAAGAAATCCCGAAGGCAAAGATTGCTGCTTTCCTTGTGCTTTGCATCCTCATGCCGAGCTGGCTTATTCGCCTTGTGTTTGTGAAACATCGCAACATGGACGACAATGCTGTGATTGTGTTTAGCTCTGGCTCTGAAGGTACGCCGAAGGGTGTGGAACTTACGCAGCGCAACTTGATGGGCAATATCCAGCAGCTTGCTTGCATTTTGAACGTGAGCCGTGGCGATGTGATGCTCTCGGAACTCCCGCTGTTCCATAGCTTTGGTCTTACGGTGACGACGCTTTTGAACCTCACGGAAGGCTGCCCGATTGTAGCTGTGGCTGACCCGACCGACGTGAAGACGATGTCTCGCGTTTGTGCGGAATTCCAGGTGACGTTCTTGGTGGCAACACCGACGTTCCTCCGAGCCTTTACGGTGAGCCGCTATGTGCACCCGTTGATGTTTAAGTCTGTGCGTATTATTATCGCTGGTGCCGAGGCTCTCCGTCCGGAACTTGCAACGGCATTCCGCCTCAAGTTCGGTAAGGAAATTTACGAAGGTTACGGCTGTACGGAAACGGCTCCGGTGGCATCGGTCAATACCGAAAATACGTTGTTCGATGACTATACCACGTTGCAGGTGAACAACAAGCCGGGTACAGTGGGTCCTGCGCTCCCGGGTACGCAGTTCTTGATTGTCGATCCTGAAACAAACGAACCGCTCCCGACTGGTGAAGCGGGGATGATTCTCATTGGCGGTTGCCAGGTGATGAAGGGCTACCTCAAGGACGAAGACCGCACGAAGAGCGTGATTGTCCAGAAGGATGGCATTCGCTATTACCGCACGGGTGACAAGGGCTATCTCGATGAAGACGGCTTCCTTACAATTGTGGACCGCTACAGCCGCTTTGCTAAGCTCGGCGGTGAAATGATTAGCCTTGGCGCTGTCGAAAAGAAGATTCAGGATACGCCTGTGTTGCAGGGCTGTGATTACGTTGTTACGGCAATCCCGGATGCCACGAAGGGCGAAAAGATCGTTCTTTTGTACCAGGGCGAAAAGGATCCGAAGGACGTGCTCTCGGAATTGCGTGCAAGCGGCATGCCGCCTCTCATGCTCCCGTCCGCTGCGTTTAACGTAGACGTGATGCCGAAGCTTGGTTCTGGCAAGGCTGACTTTGTGACCGCAAAGAAGATGGCAAAGGAACTGGTGGAGAAAAAGTAAGCGGCGGAGCCGCAGTTACTAGTTATTAGTTGGTAGTTATTAGATTAAAGCTTGGCGGCTATGCCGCGATTATTATGACTAATGACCATTGACTAATGACTAAAGACTAGGAGAAAAAATGAAAAGCTTGACCCCTGTACGTACTGCGCGTTTGGTTGCATCGCTGATTGCAATCCTTGGAATGTTCTGTTTTGCAGTCGAGCGCGCTCTCACGAAAGTTTGCCTTATGGCAAAAGATGGCGTGCAGATGGGGCTCAACCGTTATTCGAATTCTTTCACAGGTCGTTTTGCGGCCGAGAATTTTTCGGATGACAAAAAGCTTTTGGATGTTCTTCGTCAGGCGAAGGATTTGTTGCCGGCGGCAGATAACGCTTTGCTCGTTCTTTTCATCTTGAGCATTGTTCTTTTTATTATTGCTGCGTTTGGCCTTGCTTTCCCCAAGCAGTTCTGCCACATGCTCGTTGCAACGAAGCTCCTCAAGTGGCAAGACGGAATTGTGTTGCAGGACATGAAGCTTTCGGGAACTCCGTCAGAAGGACCTCGCATTTCTGACAAACTTAAGGAACTTTGCGGAAAGATTGCTGCTGCTGCGAAAAAGGTTCAGCCGAAGTACTGGATTTTTATCGGCTGTTCGCTTGCGTTTGTGCTTGTGCTCGTATTTGGCGTGCGCGGTTGTTCGACGCCGAGCGTTTTCGGAGGCTCTCAGGCTGTGTCCGAAGATTTGACCGGGCAGACTTTGTACTATATCCAGGCGCAAAAGTCTTTCTTTGCAAAGACAAACAAGGTGGGGGGGCCGAAATCGCTCCAGATGCCGGATTCTTTAGTGTCTGATTACTTTACGTATCGCGTGACGGGCGGAAAGTTTACGGCAACGCTGAACAAGAAAGTCAAGGATTGCCCTGCTGGTAGCCGCTGGTCGGTGAGTGCCTCAACCAAGGGCATTTTTACGGTTGAATTAGTGCTTTATCGCTCTGCGCCAAAAGACACCAATTGCGTGTTCATTTCGCCTGATTTCAAAAATCTCGGAAGAAAGTAACCTCATACGGGGTGTCCCTAGACAACAATTTGCTAGTTGATTCTTGCGCTTGAGGGGGCGAGAATATATATTAGTAATACCTAGAATGTTCTAGGGTTGTTTATGGGTGGTGGTATGAAATTTACGCAGATAGTCTGTGCTATGGCGGTGGCGTCGTTTGCCGACGTGACTTGGGTCCCGCAGTGTGAAGATAACGGCTTTACGCTAATCCGTTCTTCGGAACATTTTGAAGTTTGCAAAAAGCCAAAGACCGACGATGGTGCGGCGAATAATGTTTCAATCTCGACTTCTGATGCCGAGGGTGTGCTCCAGTCGCTAGAAAAGGTGTATTCGTTCTACATCGATTCGCTCGGCTGGATGTTGCCGTTCCCGAAAAGTTCGGACAGGAAACTCAAAAGCAATATTTATGTGTTTGAAACATTGCCGTCCTTGTACGGTGGTCAGGATTATGTGAAGGCTTTGAATGGCGAGTATGGGCCTGGCATGTGGATTGGAGTCGGGGCGCTCAAGGATTATTGGGGAACATCGCACGAGTTCGCGCATGGTTTGCAAGGCGTGGCCGGTTGGCTCGGAAACAACAGTCACTCGGGTTGGATGGCAGAATCGCATGCGAACTGGATGGCGCATCAGTACAATCCGAATGATGCTCATTGCTCTGAATATCTGATTAACTTTCCGTACTTGTATTATGGCTCCACGCGAGACCGCTATTGCAATTGGCAGTTCCTGGAACATTTGAAAGAAGAATTTGGTGGCGGCAATAAAGGCGCGCACGAGGTCAATCGCATTTGGATGGAATCGATTCGCGACGGCGAAGATGGTCGCATGGAACAGACTCCGTTTAGTGCGATGATGATGGTTTACGGCTGGTCGCTCGAAGAACTGAATAATCAGTTCGGCAAATTCGCGATGAAGAATGCAACGGTGGAGTACGCTCCTGCCAAGAAAACTTTGTACAAAAAGTCCTGGGGCGATTACGAATTTGCGACTCGTCGAACGCACGATGGCTGGGGAGACTTGTATCGCAGACATTCTCGCGTGACCATGCTGAACAAGATGAAATGCGAAAGTTCCGAGAATTCGGATGGGAATGTCGCGGCCGAGAATTGCGTGGACCGTTACATTTCGCCGAGTTACTGGGCTCCGCAGCGCTGGGGCTATAACTTGGTGCGCATTTATCCGGATTCGGCGGGGAAGGTGACGGTCAAGTTCCGTGGAATTGTGCAGGAAAAGCCGACGGTCAATGGCTACACTTGCTTTGGCGACAATACAGATTATTACAAGGGTAAAACTTATAAATGGTGCAATTACGCACCGGACAAATTGCCGGATCCTGCATCGGGTTGGACGGTTGGCTTGGTCGCGGAAGGTGCTGATGGCACGCCGCGTTACAGCGAAATGAAACACGGCTCAGGTTTCAATCTTGAAATCGAAACGAAAGCGAATGACAAGGCTTTGTGGCTTGCGGTAACGGCGACTCCGACCGAAATGCAGACGATTCTTTGGGACCAGTTCTATTACAGCATTTATCGTTATCCGTACATGATTGAAGTTGTGAACGGCGCGCCTGAAGGTTATAACAAGGACTTTTGGAAGCCCGCTGGATTTAATGGAACGACTGCTTCGGGCTATTCGCAGCACGCGAATGGTGGTGGCTGGGTCAGCAATAAGGCGAAAGTGTCTACGACTGCTTACGTGGGGCCCAATGCTGTCGTGAATGGCGGTACAGTCTCTGGCGACGCCCGGATCGAAGATTTCGCCGTTGTTAACGGCGGCACCATCAGCGGTAACGCCGTGGTGCGCGGGCGCGCTCTTGTGACTGCTGGCACGATTGGCGATGATGCTGTGCTTGAAGATGATGCTTGGCTTGTGAGCGGGACGATTAGTGGCAAGGCTAAAGTCGGTGCGCTTTCGATTATCGTGAATAGTACTGTGACTGATAACGCTCAAGTTTACGGCGTAATGTGGGCGGTAAATGGCAAGAAACTTTCCGGCACGGCTCAGCTTCGCGGCGACCTCGAAAACAACTTCGATAAAGAAATCTCGAAGGGAATTTTCTATGGCATGGTCAATACTGACATGCTGAACAATGCGAACTTTGGCGCAAACCTCACGACGCCCCCGACGGATGCGACTGCAAGCATTGAAAATGCCAAATGGTATGCTATTGCGGATGATTCCACGCAGACAGATCCGGGGCATACAACGGGTATTGTTTCTAGGGTGGCGGCGCTCCAGTTAAGTGATGTGAATGAAGCTTATGATGTGTTTGATTTGAATGGAAAACATCTCGGTTTTGCGAAAGTAACACCCTCTGAATGGAGTGCGCTTGGCAATAAAGCTTTGCAAAAGACACTACGTGCATCAGGATTTAATGCGGGAATGTATCTAGTTCGTGCAAAACGATCGCATCGTTTGATTCGCGTGAATGTAAGGTGAAATCGCCATTTCTGATGTAAAATGTGCGGCCTCTTGTCGTTTTGGCAATAAAATAAATTTGAGAAACCTCGAAATGGGGTTTCTTTTTGGTTATAATAATATTGGTTGGATATTTATGGAGTAAAAATGGTTAAAAAGTTTTTGTTTTCGCTTGCTGTTTTGGGAGTGGCGTCTTTTGCTCAGGACCCGAACTTGCATATTTACCTCGCTTATGGGCAGTCCAATATGTCGGGGCAGGCGACCATTACGGATACGGACCGTCAAACGAATCCGCGTTTCTTGGTGTTACGTGCAGGGAATCATTCCAACCAGAAAGTTGGTGAATTTTATCCGGCAGCTCCTCCGATGGGCCATAGCGGTTCCAAGGTCGGCATTGTCGATTTCTTTGGTCGCAAAATGATTAAGGAACTCCCGGATAGCATCACGGTGGCGGTCGCGAATGTGGCGATTGGCGGGCAGAGCATTGACTTGTTCGACAAGGACCGCAATGCGGCTTATGTGCAGAATGCCAAAAACAAGAACGATACTTGGTGGATTCAGTATCTGAATGAATATGGTGGCGATGTGCACAAGCGCATTGTCGAAATGGGAAAAATTGCAAAGCAGAAAGGCGTCATCAAGGGATTCCTTTTCCACCAGGGCGAAGCGGATTACCAGATGAAGGACTGGCCTGAACGCGTCAAGAAGGTTTATGACCAGTTCATTGAAGAACTGGAGCTAGACCCGGAAAAGACTCCGATTTTGCTTGGGGAACTTGCGCCTACGGGCGATTTGGGCTGGCGAAACGATGTCGTGAAAGAGGCGGCGGACTTGATTCCGAATGGCTATGTGATTTCGGCTCAGGGGTGCCCTGCGATTAAGGAACCGAGCTACACGTTGCATTTCACTCGCGATGGATACCAGACTTTGGGCGAACGCTATGCGGAAAAGATGCTTGAATTGCTCAAGGCTCAGGAACCGGCTCCAGATTCCTCTAAAGCTGATTCCTCGAAGGTCGCGCCTTCTGATTCGATAGGTCGTGATTCTACTGCTTCGGATAGTACAAACGCTATTCGCAATTCGGCTGTTGCGCGTGCTGTGGAATCGCATTTACCGAGACTTTTCTACGATGTTCGCGAACATAGTTTGTTTGTTCGATTCAAGAAAAACGGTGTAGAACATCGTTATCGTTTGACCGGGCGGAAACAATAAAATTGTTGTGGTTATAATGAAAAACGTCCAGCGAGCGCTGGACGTTTTTGCTTAATGTCTTTAGATCATCACGTGATGCCTCGCGGCATCTCGCTGAAATTAACCTTCGACTTTCGGAAGCTGGGCGAGGCTCTTGGCGATGTCTTCATCCGTCGGAATGTAGTCGCTCATTTCGCCGTCGTTGAACTTCTGGTAAGCAACCATGTCGAAGTAACCCGTGCCGGTGAGACCGAACACGATGTTCTTTGCCTGACCAGATTCCTTGCACTTGAGAGCTTCGTCGATCGTTGCGCGGATGGCGTGGCTGGATTCCGGAGCCGGGAGGATACCTTCGGTCTGGGCGAAGAGCTTTGCTGCTTCGAAGACCTTAGTTTGTTCGACAGACGTTGCACGCATGAGTCCCTGATCGTAAAGTTCAGAGAGGATACTGCTCATGCCGTGGTAGCGGAGGCCGCCAGCGTGGTTTGCAGACGGGATGAAGCTAGAACCGAGGGTGTACATCTTGGCGAGCGGGCAAACCTTACCGGTATCGCAGAAGTCGTAAGCGTACTTACCGCGAGTGAAGCTCGGGCAGCTTGCCGGTTCCACAGCGAGAATATCGTAGTCGGCTTCGCCACGGAGCTTTTCGCCGATGAACGGGCTCACGAGACCGCCGAGGTTAGAACCACCACCAGCGCAACCGATGATGAGGTCGGCCTTCACGCCAATCTTGTCGAGTGCGGCCTTCGTTTCGAGACCGATGACGGACTGGTGGAGGAGCACCTGGTTCAGCACGGAACCGAGAACGTAGCGGTAACCCGGCTGCTTCACGGCGGCTTCCACAGCTTCGGAAATAGCGCAGCCAAGGCTACCCGTGGTGCCCGGAAATTCGGCGTTGATCTTGCGGCCGATGTCGGTCGTCATGGACGGGGACGGGGTGACGGATGCACCGTAGGTGCGCATCACTTCGCGGCGGAACGGCTTCTGTTCGTAAGAAACCTTTACCATGTAAACCTGGCAGTCCAGTCCGAAGAAGGCGCTGGACATAGAAAGTGCTGTACCCCACTGGCCTGCACCCGTTTCAGTCGTCACGCCCTTGAGGCCCTGCTTCTTAGCGTAGTACGCCTGAGCGATAGCGGAGTTGAGCTTGTGAGAACCCGAGGTGTTGTTGCCTTCGAACTTGTAGTAGATGTGTGCCGGAGTGCCGAGAGCCTGTTCGAGGAAGTAAGCGCGAACGAGCGGAGACGGACGGTACATCTTGTAGAATGTGCGGATGTCTTCCGGAATTTCGATGTAAGCGGTATCATTATCGAGTTCCTGCTTGATGAGTTCATCGCAGAAAACTGGCTGCAGGTCTTCGAAAGTCACCGGCTTGCCGGTACCCGGGTTCAGAAGCGGAGCGGGCTTCTTCTTCATGTCGGCGCGGACGTTATACCATGCCTTCGGAAGTTCATCTTCGTGGAGATAAGTCTTGACCTGACCATCGATCTTGAGCGAGTTTCTCATATAGTATCCTTTAAATTTGTGTAACCGCATCCAATTATATTAAATCGAATTTGCGTTGACAACAGCACTTGTGCAAAATGACCAATGTATATGATTAACATTGATTGGCGGTGGTGCTTTCTTGAAATTTTAAAATTTTTTAATATATTGTTTCTATCACCATCATAAACATTAGGAGTTCCTATGGCCATTGACCACAATCTCTTAACGGGACAGTTTCGTCCTCTTGGCGAAAACAAAATTGAGCATACCCTTTCTGCAAGCCAGAAGGTTTTGCCTACACATACGGGGAAAAGCGCAGTGCGCCATTTGACCCCGCGAAACCGAAAGCCGAAACTCGAAAAGTCGTAACGGCGAGAAGATTTCTATTTTTGGTTTCGTGAACGAAAATCCTTTTGAACTGTTAAAGAAATCTGCAAAGTCCAAGGCGCGTCTTGGCGTGATCCATACGGCGCACGGAGACGTGACAACGCCCGTGTTTATGCCTGTAGGCACAGCCGCGACGGTCAAGGGGCTTACGAGCCGTGACATCCGCGAACTCGATGCAGAAATCATCTTGGCGAATACGTACCACCTCTATTTGCGACCGGGCACAAAGCTCATTGCAGAGGCGGGTGGCGTGCAAAAGTTCATGAGCTGGAACAAGCCGATGCTTACGGACAGCGGCGGTTTCCAGGTGTGGAGTTTAAAGCAGTTCCGAAAGATTACCGAAGAAGGCGTCCAGTTCAAGAGTTTGCTGGACGGTTCTCGTCATTTGTTCACGCCCGCGAGTGTGATGAACGCGCAACGTGAAATCGGTGCGGATATCATCATGGCGTTTGATGAATGTACGCCGTACCCGAGCACTGTCGAAGAGGCGGAAAAATCGCTTGCGCTGACGCTCAAGTGGACGCGCGAGGCGAAGGAATGGCTTTTGGCAAATCCTCCGATTCACGGCTATCCGCAATTTTTCTTTGGAATTGTGCAAGGCGGCATGCACAAGGAATTGCGACAGAAGTCTATCGAGGCGCTCAAGGAAATTGAGCCGGATGGTTATGCAATGGGCGGGCTTTCTGTAGGCGAGCCTGTCGAGACGATGTACGAAATTGCAGACTTTTGTACAAACTTATTGCCCGAAGATCGTGCCCGCTATGTGATGGGCGTGGGAACGCCGTGGAATTTGCTGGAGCTTGTGAAACGTGGCGTGGATATGTGCGACTGCATTTTGCCTGCGAAGAATGCACAGGATGGATTAGTTTATACGAGCCGAGGCGTGCTCCGCTACAAGGGCGCGAAATTTGCGCACCAACACGATTTGCCGCTTGACCCGAACTGCGATTGCTATTGCTGCCGTAACTATAGCCGTGCGTATTTGCGCCATCTGTTCAAGGAAAAGGAACCGCTTGGCTGGACGCTTGCGGCAATTCATAATTTGCATTTCTACATCCACTTGATGAAGTCCGTGAAAGCCCATATTGCAGACGATACTTTTGAAGAATGGGCGGACGAGCAAATCAAGATTTTGCAGCAGAGCGCTGAGTAGATTTTTTTATAAATTGAAAGTATGCTAGAATTTCGAATTCCAGAACTTTCAGATCGAGAAAATGTGGCGAGGGCGGTGGCAGAATCCGGTTATATCGGGAGCGATGCTGCGTTTGCAAGCCTTTTCTTGTGGCGCAAAAAATATGGCACACTGATGGCGTTACAAAATGGTTTCCTTTTCCGCTATTATCAAGGCGAGGGGAGCCGTCGCGGTTACGCTTTTCCGCTTGGTGCCGAAGACCCGCGTGAAGCGCTTGACGCAATTGTTCAAGATGCGAAAGAATCGGGCCGTCCGTTGGAATTCTGCTTGGTTGATGAAACTCGTGCGCATATCCTTTGGGATTATTTTAAGAAGTCCATCCAGTTTGTAAATGACCGTGGCGATAGCGATTATATTTATTCTGCGGAAAGTCTTGCGACTCTTGCAGGGAATACGTATCGCAAAAAGCGAAACCATATTTCGAAATTCAACCGTTCGTATGAACATTATGAACTGCGCGAAATTACCGCTGATAACTATGTGGACGCTCTCGAAGTTGAAAAAAAGTGGCTGCAAAATTCTATGTCGGGCGAAGAGCCTTGTGAACCGACATGCGAATGCGAAGAAGCTGCTTGGGCAGAACGGTCTACGGATGAAAAATCGCGTATGGCGGAGCTTTGTGCAATAGAAGAAGCGCTTAAAAATTTTGATGCGCTTGGCTTGAAAGGCGCAATCCTTTATGTGAATAATGCTCCTGTTGGCATGACGATAGCTTCTGAAATAGCCCCTAGAGTCTGGGATATCCATTTTGAAAAAGTCATTGGCGAGTATGCGGATAATGGCGGCTATGCCGTTATCAATAAAATGTTTGCAGAAACGCTTACTGGTGTAAAACTTATCAATCGCGAAGAAGATATCAATATCGAAGGACTCCGCAAGGCAAAACTTTCGTATTACCCGCTTATTATTTTGGATAAATGCCATGCTCTCCAAAGTGCTTTCTAAATCATCTTGTGCATCGTGCAAGTTTTGCTGTTCCTTTAGGCGAATGAGCCTTTGGGAAACACCTCTTTTCCCACATGAAATTGCAGAGAAATTAAGTCACGAAAATGAATATGGCGTGGTGGGCGAGTTCCGCATGTCTCAAACGGTGCAGGGAGTGCGCTTTGGCCGCTTGGTGCTTGAAAATAACTATCGCTCAGATGATCCCGAAGAAGAAGTGCCTTGCACATTCTTGGATTCGCAAAAAGGTTGCATTTTGAAGGGCGACGATAAACCATTTGATTGCAGTATTTGGCCTCTTAGAATCATGGACAGAAATGGTGAGCTTGTTATTGCGCTCACGCCAACGTGCCCATCAATTGGATCAACTCCGGGTGAAAATCTTGTGGAACTCGTGAAATCAGGTCTCGGTGAAAAAATCTACGAGTATGCCAAAACGCACCCTTACATTATCAAGGAATACCATGAGGGATTTCCGATTATCGGGTAGAAATTTGGGTCATGTAATCTTTTTTTGAATCAAAAAACATAAATATGGATACTCGTGGATGGCGGATTGCTGTCAGAATATTTCTATTTTTGGGTCATTCTTTGTAGTCGTTGTTTTTGTGTTTTTGGAAGACCCTGATGATCAGTATTACTAAGCTTTTGATGGATACCCCGAATTTCGGGGATTCTCTTCGTTATGAACCGCGTGCCCACGAATCTAAGAACGGTGTGGGCCCGGGCCGTGGTCCGGTGGTGGTGTGGAACTGCACCAAGACTTGCAACCTGAAGTGCGTGCATTGCTATGCCCGTTCAGAGGCTATCAAGTACCAGAACGAACTTTCACACGAAGAGGGAATCAAGCTTATTGATCAGCTTGCAGATTTCCATGTGCCGGTGATTTTGTTCAGCGGTGGCGAACCGCTTTTGCGCCCGGACTTTTTTGAACTCGCGAACTATGCGGCAAGTAAGGGCATCCGTCCGACGATTTCGACGAACGGCACTTGCATCACGCCGGATGTGGCTCAGAAGCTCAAGGCGATGGGCGTGGGCTACGTGGGCATAAGCTTGGATGGTTGCGAAGAAACTCACGACAAGTTCCGTGGCAAGCAGGGCGCGTACCAGATGGCTTTGCGCGGGATCCGCAATTGTGTCGCGACGGGTCAGAAGGTTGGACTCCGCTTCACGATTACAAAGTACAACTATCAAGACCTGAACGCTATTTTCGATTTGCTCGAAGCGGAAAACATTGATAGAGTTTGTTTCTATCACCTTGTCTATAGCGGTCGCGGAAGTGCGATGGTCGATAACGACTTGAATCACGAAGAGAGCCGCAAGGTGATGGACTTGATTATTGATCGCACTTTGGACTTTAAGAAGCGCGGTGTGAACAAGGAAATTTTGACGGTCGACAACCACGCCGATGCCGTTTATCTGTACCAGCGCATGAAGCGCGAAGACCCGGAACGCGCGAAGATTGTTCTGGATTTGATTCAGCGCAATGGCGGAAATCGCAGCGGTATGGCATTTGGCAATATCGATAGCATTGGCAATGTGCATCCGGACCAGTTTACGCAATATATTACGCTCGGAAACGTTCGCGAACGCAACTTTGGCGACATTTGGACAGACTTGTCAAATCCGATTATGGCTGGCCTCAAGAACCGCAAACCGCTTTTGAAGGGGCGTTGTCCGAAGTGTGCTTACTTGAATTTGTGCAACGGCAATTTCCGTACGCGTGCCGAAGCTGTTACTGGCGACTTCTGGGCTGAAGATCCGGCTTGCTATTTGACCGATGAAGAAATTGGGCTGTAACGCCTCTCGCGATGTGCCGCAAATGCTGAGTCAAAAACTTCTCGCGATTATTCAAGACGGCTTTCCGTTGGTGGAACGCCCGTATTTGCGCTTAGCAGAAATGTTGAACGTTTCTGAACACGAAGTTTTTGATGATATTGAGAAAATGCGCGTGTCCGGCGTAATTCGACGTATTGGTGGCGTGTACGATTCCAAAAAACTGGGCTTTATTTCGAGACTTTGTGCAGGAAAAGTACTGACTTCGGAAAATGATTTTGCGGCGGAACCGCATGCGCAGACTCCGATGGAAAAGTTCGCTGCAGTCGTGATGAGCGAACCTGCGATTACGCACAATTACATCCGTAGTCACGAATACAATGTTTGGTTTACGGTCATTGCCGAAAATGAATCTGCAATCCAGGTGGTTGTGGACCGCGTGTGTTCGCAAACATATTTGCACGATGTCCATGTCCTTACCGCCACCAAGAAGTATAAAATCAATACGGTGATGTCATTAGACGAGAGACGTGGTTCGGCAGGCTCACCAACCTTGACGAAAGACGAAATAGGCGAGAGTGCCCCGGCTTTGCGTCATTCTGACAACCGAAGGTTGGAAGAATCCAGTAATTTCTTGGGAAAACTCACTGACTCCGACAAGTTCCGCATCCACATTGCTTGTGATGATATCCCGCATACGCTCACTCCGTTTAAGGACTGGGGTGTTTCTTGCGATGAACTTCGCGAAGATTTTGCTACTAAACGTATGCGCCGCTTTGGGGCGATCCTTCGCCATCAAGATGCGGGTTTCCCCTGCAATGCGATGGTATGCTTCTCTCGTCATTCTGAGGACCGAAGGAACGAAGAATCTAGTAAAGTCTTGGCTCTTGCGAAAAAACACTACATTTCGCATTGTTACGAGCGTCCGTCTTTTGAAAATTTCCCGTACAACTTGTATGCAATGATGCATGCTCAGACGCCTGAAGAATTAGACGCCTACATCAAGGAATCCGTGGCGTTGCTTGATAACCCGGAATACGTCGTTCTCCATTCCCTCAAGGAACTCAAGAAAACGAGCTTCAGATTTTTTGCGTAGTATCGCTAGAATCGATAGCCTATACCGATGTTGGTAATGCCCTTTGCGCCCCAAAGTAAAAACGGCACTTGGAATCGAACGGAAACGGGGTAGCCAATCTCAAAACCTAAAAGGGAAATGTGTCCCATGGGAATGACTCTATCGGACATAATTGAAATTCCCGCATCAAGTTCAAAAAATGGGTTGACGAATCCCCCTAAATTACCATTGATTTTTAGTTTTGCCATAACCGTGGTTATAGGAGGATCATATATAAACAAATTTAGGATAATACCTGTTTCGATGTAGTCAAATGCGTATCCGTAATCGATGGATACAGCTCCATAAGAACAAGAAAAAAGTTTTTCACATTTATCATCAAATAAGTGGCTTAATCCGGCACCAAAATCAAATAGTGTTAAAAAGTCATACTCAAAGCCAATACTATGATGTTTGATTTGACTCTTTTTGTTTTGATTGGATCCGTTTGCCTTCGCCATGCTTGTATCGACTATGATTTTTTGCTTTTGGTCTTTTTTCCAAATGGTGTTGGTGTCGATAATTCCTTCGCCAGCTTGTGCGTTTTCTACATACGTTCCCATGTCCCAAGCGTTTGCATGGACCGCAAAAAATAGAGAAATAACAGCGCAGAGTAAAAATCTTTTTGTCATGCCCTTGAATAACTTAGCCAATTAATTCGGTTTCTATAATTTATATATAATAATTTTTTGAAAGAAAAAGTATTTTTCGATTAAGAAAATGCTTGTGTCATGGCGAAATACCCTAGATTGCATTTGGTGGAGTGTAATTTTTCTATCTTTGGGCTATGCGCAAAATTTACATGGCAGGCATGAGCCACAAGGTGGCTGAAATCGCAATTCGCGAAAAGTTTTATATCCCGATGGATGTAAAGACTGAGGCGTTAACACATTCTCCATTTGATGAACTTTTGATTCTGGCAACGTGCAATCGCACGGAAGTCTATGTGGCGAGCGACCGTGAAATCACTGATGGTGAACTCGTTCGTTATGTGTGTGGACTTGCCCGTCAAGACTACGATGATTTTGCGAAGTTCTTTTATTTTAAGTCGGGTGACGATGTTGCGCACCATGTGATGAATGTGTGTGCCGGGCTTGATTCTGTCGCTATGGGCGAGGATCAAATTTTGCACCAAATTGGCCGTGCGTACGAAACGGCGCACCAGCTGAATGCGACGGGCAATACGCTGAACAAGCTTTTCCAGAGCGCGATCCATACGACAAAGCGTATCAAGACTGAGACGAACTTGAGCAAGCTCAGTTGCAATATTCCGTTCTTGGCGATGAAGCAAGTGCAGAAGACTTTTGACGATCTTGAAAATCGTACCGTGTACATCGTGGGGCTTGGTGAGATGGGCTCGCTGATGCTCAAGTATGTACAAGAGAATACGACCAAGATTTTTGCAAGTAGCAAGACTTTTGCAAATGCCGAAAAATTTGCAGATGTGCTTACGCCTGTGAAATTCGAAGACCGCTACGAAGTCCTTGGCAAGTGCGATGTCGTGATTCTCTGCAGCGCTTGCCAGGAACCGATTGTCACGAAGAATGAGTTTGAAAAGACAATTGCATTGTGTCATCCTGAGCGAAGCACGGTGTGTGAAGTCGAAGGATCCTGTGAAGGTTCGTCTGCTGTGACAGACCCTTCAAAGCGCTTGATTATCGATCTTGGTAGCCCGCGCAATGCAGAAGCTTCTATTGGTGAACTTCCGGGCGTTGAATACGTTTGCGTTGATGACCTTGAAAAGATTGTTTCTGAAAATCGTCGGTTGCGCATGATTGAACTTGATGCAGCGCAGAAAATTTTGAAAGAAGGCCTTGATGAATTCTTGCATTGGAACCGTATGGATGAGGTCTCCAAGCAAATTCATTTGCATGCCGAAAAAATGCTTACGACGGCAAATGAAGAATCTGAAAAATTATTGCGCTCCATGCCGGAACTTTCGGAAGATGACCGCCATCGCATCCAGATGATGTACGAACGATTTGCGAAGAAAATGGCGAATGACTTTTTGTATAAAGTCAAGGCTGAAAATTCGCCTGAAGATGTGCAGGTGTTCCTCAAGTGCTTAGATTCAAAATCTCCTAGAAATTAGAGGGGCTTGCTGTGAGTGACTTGAAATTACGTATCGCAACGCGCAAGAGCGCTTTGGCTTTGGCCCAGACGACGATGGCGGCGGATGCTATTGTCGCTGCTAATTCTGTTATTGGGAATGCCGCCGATTCTAATAATGCCCGCGATTCTCTGACTTATGAACTGGTCTCCATGACAACCGAAGGCGATCGCCGTTTGGATAAGTCTCTGGCGAGCTTTGGTGGCAAGGGCGTGTTCATCAAGGAACTGGAAATTGCACTCCTTGAAGGTCGTGCTGATATTGCGATTCACAGCTTGAAGGATATGCCAGCCGAAGTGCTGCCGCAGTTCAAGCTTGCTGCAGTCTTGAAACGTGCAGACCCGCGAGATGCGTTCCTTTCGCGTGGTGGAGCTGCTGGAATCCGCTTTATGGATTTGCCTGCAGGTGCTCGCGTGGGAACGGGAAGTATTCGCCGTGTGGTACAGCTGAAAGCGCTCCGCCCGGATTTGGAATATGTGCCGATTCGCGGAAACATCCAGACTCGCATTGGCAAACTTGCGGAACTTGATGGTGTTGTGCTTGCGGCTGCGGGGCTTAAGCGTATGGGGCTTGCAGACCAGGTAACGGAATATTTTAGCACCGAACAGATGCTCCCCGCCAGTGGTCAGGGAATCCTTGCGATTGAAACTCTTGCCGATTCTGACACTCGTCATCCTGAGCGAAGCACTGTGTGCGAAGTCGAAGGATCGAGGGCGATTTGTAACGACCTTGCGCAGATTCTCGCTCGCGTGAACGATGTTGCGACATTCTGCATCGCTTCTGCTGAAATGGCGTATTTAAAGGCGCTCAATGCTGGTTGCCAATTCCCGGTGGCAAGTTTCGCGGAATTTGTTGACGGTGGGTCTAATAGAATTGCGCAGACTTTGAAAATTCGCGGCATTTACTGGGACGAAAAATCAGAAAAACTGCTCCGTGCAGAAGTCGCCGGAAACGTTGATTTGAAATCTGCGGACTCTGTCCAGCAATCTAAGAATTTGGGCGTCGAACTCGCCTGCGCAATTCAAAAGCAACTATAAATTACATTGTCATTCCCGACTCCGTTCGGAAATCGCCATCTTGTATCGCAAAAAAATATCCGCACATTTTTTGTGTGCGGACATGATTTTGTATAGCCAAATCTTTTCGTCATTGCGAGTCGCGGAGTGACGTGGCAATCTATACGTTATTTCTTTTCTGGCTTCGACACAACGGGCTTGATTCGTTTGCCGCAAAGTGTTACGATAATTCCTGCCTGTGCGAACATGTAATAAGCCGTATCTCGGCTGTTGTTCAGCGTGGACTTCGGATCGTAATCGTCCTTGGTCACGAATACTTCGGCAACGCCCGAAAGGCTAATGTCCAAAGAGCAGCGTTCGCACGGGAATCCAATCACGTAGAGCTTGGAACCTGGAGGAACCTTACCGCGAGCATAGTGGAGTGCGTTGATTTCGGCGTGGACCATGAACGGATACTTGTTTGCCTCGAATTCATGGTGGCTCAAAAGCTCGCCCGAGTCGGCGTCTAGCAAATCGTAAGCGAGGAGTTGCTTTTCGCGCGTATACGGAACGGTCTCGTCGTCAAATCCGGCGGGAGCTCCGTTGTAACCCGTGCTGATAACGCGCCCGTCGGCGCTTACAAGAACGGCACCCATTTGGGTATTTTGGTCTTTGGAAAGGCGTGCCTGGGCACACATCATCTGCGTATAGACTTCGTCGCGAAGCTTTGCTCTAGAACTATTCATGCTAAAAAATATAGGCAAAATTTTAATGGCGAAGTTTTTCTAAATTTGGTTTCGATGGAAAATTCGAATCATTTTGGCAAAGTTTATTTGATTGGCGCGGGTCCTGGCGATCCTGGGCTTTTGACCGTGCGTGGAAAGTCAATTCTTGAAAAAGCCGATGTTGTGGTTTACGATCGTTTGGTTTCACCGGGCGTGCTCTCGTTATGTAATCCGAAAGCAAAGATGGTGGATGTGGGCAAAATGCCGACGCACCACAAGGTGAAACAGTACGAAATCAATAAGCTCTTGGTAAAATTTGCCGTTGAAATGCCGGGTGCGACCGTTGCACGTTTGAAGGGCGGTGACCCGTTTGTGTTCGGTCGTGGTGGCGAAGAGGCTTTGGAACTTGTCGCTGCAGGCGTCGAATTTGAAGTTGTGCCGGGCGTGACCTCTGCCATCGCTGTGCCTGCCTATGCGGGCATTCCCGTGAGCCATCGTGGAATTGCAACAAGTTTCCATATCATCACAGGCCACGAAAAAGAAAAATCCGTCGTGGACCCTATCGCTGCACTCCAGGGTGACTGTCATTATGGAGCCGAAGGCGATAGAATCCAATGCAATCTTTCGCTGGACTTCGAGACTCTCGCGAAGTGCCAGGGAACGCTCATCTTTTTGATGGGCATTGCCAATATGGACTTTATCGCACATCGATTAATTGAATGTGGCAAAGACCCGAAAACTCTGCTTGCATTTATCGAAAAAGGAACAACCCCGAACCAGCGTACCGTTATGGCAACGCTTGAATCAGCGGGCGAGACCATTGTCCGTGAAAATGTGACGGCACCCGCAATTACGATTATGGGTGGCGTGGTTGAACTGGGCAAAACTCTTGCTTGGAAAAAGAATTTGCCGCTTTCGGGTAAGCGTTTGGTTGTAACGCGTGCCGCAAAACAATCTAGTGGAATTACAGCTCGACTGACAGCCCTCGGTGCCGAAGTTATCGAAACCCCGATGATTGAAACACGGGATGTTTTCCCTTGTTGTCATGCCGGACTCCGTTCCGGCATCTCCAATTCTTCTGAAAATAAGGTTGCTGAGCCTGTCGAATTCGAAGACCTCAAAAATTTTGACATTCTTGCTTTCACGAGCACGAACGGTGTTGAATGTTTCTTTAAGCAGTTGTTTGCTGCGGGTTATGACGTACGTGTGCTTGCCGGCAAGAAAATTGCAAGTGTCGGAAAGATTACCGAAAAGAAGTTGCTTGAATACGGCATCCGCTGCGATTATGTTCCTGAAGACCATACCGGTGAAGGACTAGGTCTGTTGCTACAAAAAGTGGTTGGCGACGAATCCCGAATTCTTCTTTTGCAGGGAAATCTCGCTGACGATACTTTGCTCAAACTCTTACCGAAAGCAACACGTTGGATTGTTTACGAAACACTGCCGATTGCTGAACTCCCGGATTGGAAACGTGAAGCTATTGCCTCTGCTGATGCAGTCGTCTTCGCCAGTTCTAGCGCTGTCGAGAATTTTAGCAGTATTGTTTCCACACATTCCGAAAACGCCTCTCGTCTTTCATTCTGCATAGGTCGCATGACTGAAGCTTCCGCGAAAAAGCATGGCTTTGAAACCGTCACCTCCGACGAAACAACGATGGATTCGCTCGTCAAAAAAATCGTGGAATATTACACGATGGGGGAGAATGCTTAATGAAAGCTATTCTTATCATCGCTCACCATTGCATTTTGCCGGGTGCATACAAAGGATTCGAAGAAATCCTCGACCGCTTGCATCATGATTTGCCCGGTACGCGTGTGGCGAGCACGAGTTTGTTGGATTTGGAAAATGACCTCCGCACGCTTTTGCGCGAAGATGTGGAATCGGTGACGCTTTTGCCGTATTTGCTGTTGAATGGTCAGCATACAAAGAATGACGTGCCGCGTGTTGTTGCAAAATTGCAGGCGGAATTCCCGCAAATCCCGATTACGCTTTTGCCTTGCCTTGGCGATTGGAAAGAATTCTCGAGCATGGTTGTCGCCGGTGTCCGCTCGGCTCAGAACGCGTGTACTTGTGCCCCTTTGTCATCCTGGAGCCACGAATGTGGCGATAGGATCCACTCAGAGCGCGCCCATAGCTCAAACCTCTTCTCCATCGAATTGAATCTCGAAGGGCGTAACGTTCTCGTTGTGGGTGGCGGTCGCATTGCTCTGCGCAAGGTGAAAACGCTAATCCCGACTGGCGCTCATATTACCGTTGTCGCACCGCAATTCGACCCAGAATTTGAGATGCTCAAGGCTGACGAGCCGTCTTCTATCACATTAAAACAGCGCCCGTACGAACCGCTTGACTTGCGTTGCGTTTTCATGGTCTTCATTTGTACCGACCAGCCTGCTGTAAATGCCCAAGTTTCTAACGATGCACGCGCTCGTCGCATTCTCGTGAATAACGCTTGCGATTACCTCGACGGCGATTTCATTGTGCCTGCCCGCATGGATTTTGGCGAAAACATTGCCGTGACCGTCTCTACGCAGGGCCGCGCTCCTTCGCTCGCGAAAAAGCTCAAGCAGAAAATCCAGACCGAATGGGCAGAAGACCTTGTGCAAATTGAAAAAGATTTCAAAAAGGAATAGTTATTATGATTATTCGTCCTCGTCGTTTACGTAGAAATGAAGTTATCCGCAACATGGTTGCAGAAACTGCTGTAAATCCCGATGCCCTCGTTTACCCGATGTTCGTGGTTGAAGGAACGGGCGTCAAAGAAGAAATCCCGTCTATGCCGAACCAGTTCCGTTTCTCGATTGATGAAATCTTGAAGGAACTTGAAAGCTGTGTCGCGCTTGGCATCAAGTCCATTTTGCTGTTCGGTATCCCGGATCACAAGGACGAAATGGCAACTTCTGCATACGATAACGATGGCATTGTGCAGCGTGCAGTACGTGCCATCAAGGCGAAGTTCCCGAGTTTGTACGTGATTACGGACGTGTGCCTTTGCGAATACATGAGTCATGGTCATTGCGGCATCATTAAGGATGGCGATGTGGATAACGATCCAACGCTTGAACTTTTGGCAAAGACCGCTGTTTCTCAGGTGGCTGCTGGTGCCGACATGGTGGCTCCGAGCGACATGATGGATGGCCACATCACGGCTCTCCGCGAAGCTCTTGACAATGCGGGCTTTACAAATACGCCGATTATGGGTTATAGCGCAAAGTTCGCTAGCGCTTATTACGGTCCGTTCCGTGATGCTGCTGATTCCGCTCCGCATTTCGGCAACCGCAAGAGTTACCAGATGGACGTGCGCAATGGTCGCGAAGCGCTCCATGAAGTGGAACTCGATCTTGAAGAAGGTGCAGATATCGTGATGGTAAAGCCTGGCCTCGCATTTCTCGATGTGCTTCGCCAGACGGCTGAAATCAGCAATGTGCCGGTTGCTGTGTATAACGTAAGTGGTGAATATTCGATGGTCAAGGCTGCTGCAAAAATGGGCTGGATTGATGAAAAATCGATCATCCGCGAAAACATGATTGCGTTCAAGCGTGCTGGTGCAGATATCATCATCACGTATCATGCCAAGGAAATTTTGGAAAATAAAATTCTGTAAAATAAGATTTTGTAAAAAGGCAATCCCGGAACAGAGTCCGGGATGACAATTAAAAAAGGATGCTAAAATGAAAGAATACGAAGCTTTCTTGAAAAATATCGGTGTCACGAATGCTATTGCTCAGGACATCGTTGAAATTGCGACAGTGCTTATTGTTATCGCCGTTATCTTGGCGATTATCAAGTTTATTCTTAGTTTTGCCATTAAGAAGGGCGCTGATGAATCGGTAAAACCGCTACTTTATTCGCTGTTCTCTTATGCGCTGTACATTGTCGGTTTGCTCATGATTCTGCATATTCTCGGTGTGAACACCGCTGGAATCGTGACTGTAATCGGTGCCGCTTCTCTTGCCATTGGCCTTGCTTTGAAGGATACGCTTGGCAACATTGCGTCGGGAATCCTATTGCTGTTCCTCCATCCGTTCCGCGCTTCGGATTATATCGAATGCGGTTCTTTGAAGGGAAAAATTGTGGGCGTGGGTCTTTTCAACACGACTCTTATTTCGTTGGATGGTCTTTATGTTTCTGCACCGAACAGCATGTTGTGGGGCGCTCCGATTGTCAACTTTAGCCGCAATCCGAGCCGCCGCCTTGATTTGGCTTTTGGCATTGATTATGCGGATTCTGCTGAAAAGGCGATGAACGAAATGAAACAGCTCGTCGATAACGATCCTGAAGTTTTAAAAAGTCCTGCCCCTTCATTCTTTGTGTCTGCGCTTGAAGATAGCTCGGTGGCTGTCAATTTGAGAATTTGGGTCAAGACCGCAAATTACTGGGATATGCGTTGCAAGTACATGAAGGCTGTGAAGGAACGCTTTGACGAAGTCGGTATTTCTATCCCGTTCCCGCAGCGCGTTGTGCATATCGTAAAGGAATAATCTGCAAGGCAGGGCTTGTATATGAATCACTCTTTAAGCGAAAAGTTGTTTGCAGAAGCAAAAACGCTCATGCCGGGCGGCGTGAACAGTCCTGTGCGTGCGTTTAGCAATGTGGGGGCGACTCCTCCGTTTATCAAGCGCGCCAAGGGCAGCCACATTTACGATGTGGATGGCAACGATTACATTGATTATGTGGGCAGCTGGGGCCCGATGCTTTTGGGGCATGCGCACGATGCAGTGATTAAGGCTGTTGCCGATACGGCTCAGAATGGACTCAGCTTTGGTGCTCCGTGCGGTCTTGAATCGGAACTTGCGAAACTCGTGATGAGCCTTGTGCCAAGCGTCGAGATGATTCGCATGGTGAATAGCGGAACCGAAGCGACGATGAGTGCGATTCGTGCGGCTCGCGGTTTTACCGGTCGCGATAAGATTGTGAAATTCGAAGGCTGCTATCATGGCCATAGCGATAGCTTGCTCATCAAGGCAGGCTCGGGAATGCTCACGACGGGCAAGCCGAGCAGCAAGGGTGTGCCTGCGGATTTGGCAAAGTACACGCTCACGCTCCAGTACAACGACGTGGCTGGCGTGCGTGAACTTTTTGATAAAATCGGCGACGAAATTGCGGGCGTCATCGTGGAACCTGTGGCGGGCAACATGGGCGTTGTGCCTGCGAAGCCTAAGTTCTTGCAAACACTTTCGGAAGAGACGAAAAAGCACGGAGTTTTGCTCATTGTAGACGAAGTTATGACCGGTTTCCGCGTCGGTATTCATTGCGCACAAGGGCTTTACGGTATCAAGCCGGATCTTACCACGTTCGGTAAGATTATCGGCGGTGGCATGCCGGTGGGCGCTTATGGCGGTCGCTTGGACGTGATGCAGCAAATTGCCCCGCTCGGTGGAATTTATCAGGCGGGGACGCTTTCGGGGAACCCGGTCGCGATGGCGGCAGGGCTTGCCACTATGCGTGAACTGCATACTCATCCGGAATACTATGTACACGCTGAAGCCATGACGAAACGCTTGATTGCTGGGCTTAAGACTGCGGCAACTGAAGCGGGTATTCCGCTTGCGACAAACCAGGTCGGTTCCATGGGCTGCATCTTCTTTACTGAAGGTCCGGTTACATGCTTTGCAGATGTGCAAAAGTCTGACTTGGAACTCTTTCGTCGCTACTTCCTCGGGATGCTCGACGAAGGATTCTACTTTGCGCCGAGCCAGTTCGAAGCCATCTTCGTGAGCGCCGCTCACACCGAAGAAGAAATCGACCGTACCATTGAAGCCGCGAAGCGCGTTTTCAAAAAATTGTAGCGGCGGCGCATCCCGTTAAGCGTTACCCTAGCGGTCCGCGCATCTTGTTAAAACGAACGCATCTCGCAAAAAACGCACCCCGAAGGGTGCGTTTTTCATTATTTCTCGTCTGACGTTTCGCTTGCTGCGTTTTCCGCATTCGCTTCATCTGGAGCTGTCACATTCTCGGCGGTATCCTTATCGCGGATGGTCGCACGGCGAATCTTTCCGCTAATCGTTTTTGGCAGTTCCGTCACAAAGTCAATGATGCGCGGGCTCTTGTAGCTAGCGGCAATGTTCTTTGCAAAAAGCTGGATTTCCTTTGCAAGTTCCTTGGACGCTTCGTAACCCTTTTGCAAAACGACCGTTGCCTTGACCGCCTGGCCGCGAGACTTGTCTTCGACGCCCGTGACAGCGACTTCCAAGACGGCGGGGTGCTTGTGCAGCACTTCTTCCACTTCGAAGGGGCTGATGCGGTAGCCAGAACTCTTGATCAAGTCATCGGTGCGGCCCACAAACCAGAAGAATCCGTCCTTGTCGCGGTAAGCCGTATCGCCGGTGTGATACACTCCGCCTTCAAAGACTTTCTCGGTGCGTTCTGCATCGCGATAGTAACCGCCGAACATGCCAAAAGGCTTGCCCTGGTCAATCTTGATAATCAGTTCACCGACTTCTTCAGCCTCGCACGGCTTGCCTTCCGCATTGATGATTTCCATCTGGTAACCTGGAGAGGGTTTGCCGATAGAGCCCGGATGCGGTTCGCTAAAGCCAAAGTTACCCGTGGTAAGCGTGAGCTCGGTCTGTCCGTAGCCTTCCTGCATGCGGATGCCCGTCTGCTCATAGAACCTGTTGTAAATATCCAAGTTCAACGCTTCGCCTGCAGTCGTGCAGTACTGCAAACTCGAAAGGTCGTATTTGCTGAGGCCATGCTGCAAAATGTAGCGGTACACTGTCGGCGGTGCGCAGAATGTCGTCACCTTGTATTCCGCCATCTTCTCGAGTAGCTTGCCCGGGATGAACGTGGTCATGTCGTAAGTGAATACGGCACTCCCTGCAATCCACTGCCCGTAAATCTTGCCCCAGAGAGCCTTTGCCCAGCCTGTTTCGGCAACGGTCAAATGGCGTCCTCCGTCCACAACGTGTTGCCAGTACTTGGCGGTCACAATGTGTCCGAGCGGGTACGTATAAGTGTGTGCCACCATCTTCGGGTTTGAACTCGTGCCACTCGTGAAATAGACGATCATGATGTCGTCGTTATGCGTAGCGGCATCGCCAATGGGGCGTTCAAACGTCGATGGGAAAAGTTCGTAGTCGTCGTAGAAGCTAATCCAGTTCTGGCGAGCTGTCTGACCAACGGTCACGAGCTTTTCGACCGATTCGCACTTGGACTTTGCCTTGTCCACTTCCTTTTGCAAGGCGGGGTCGTCGTATGTTACGACCATCTTGATTTCGGCGGCGTTGAATCGGTATTCCAAATCCTCGGCGGCGAGCATGTTCGTTGCCGGGATGGCGATTGCGCCAATGCGGTGCAGAGCGAGCAAGAAAAACCAGAATTCGTAGCGACGGCGCAAGATGAGCATCACGCGGTCGCCCTTCTGGATACCTTGTTCTACAAGGAAATTCGCCGTGCGCTGGGAGGCAAGCGACAAGTCCTTGAACGTGTAAATGTGGCTTTCATCGTTATCGTCACACCACACGAGGGCTTCACGCTTCGGCTCCGTCTTGGCATATTCGTCAACAACGTCATAAGCGAAGTTAAAATCGTTCGGAATCGTTATCTTGAAATTTTTATACAAGTCTTCATAAGACTTGTAATCAATTTTAGATAGAAACTTATTTAAAATCATTTGTGCGAAGTCCTGAAATTACAAGTCCTTGTACATGATTTTTTCGCGCAAGGTCGAAATGTAGCGCACCATGTTCAAAATGCGTTTCTCGCCAATCGTTCTGAAGTCTTTATCGTGGAACACCAGGCGGTGGACTCCACCCGGCAAGAGCATACGAAGGCAAGCGTAAGTCTGCGCAATGCTGAGGAGTGCGGTAGGCAAAATCGAGAAGCTAAGCGTTGCGGAATTCGTCTTCTTGATGTTGCCTTTGACCTTCTGGTAAATGCCGTGGAAATCTTCGTAGTAGTCGAAAATTTCGAGAGCCTGTTCCTTGAGGTACTTGTTGCCAAACCAGACCGGCGGGATAAAGCCGGAGGGCTTGCCGTTGCCGTGTGCTTTCCAGAGAGCAAGGCTGCGCTTGAGGAGTGCTTGCGTGAAGCGTTCGTCGATGCCTGCAAATTCTGCTTCGTTGTTCGAAACGAGGAGCGCGAGCTTGCCTGCAATGCTACGGTTCAGCGAAAGGTCTGCGCGGTGGCGTGCACCGTGGAGCATAATTTCGTAGCCTTCCTTGACAAACTTGTCGAGCTCTTCGCGGAACTGTTCGGCTTCGGATTCCGGGGCAGCACCAAATGCGGGGATGACCGCAATGCTGATGGGGGAGCCTGCCGCTTCTGCAAGCTTTCTAATCTGGATGGATGCCTTCTTGAAGTTGTTCACGCTAAAGCTGTGGTAGCAAAGGATGAACTTTTTCTTCTTCTGGATGGTCGCTTCGGCCGCTTGGATGTCGGCGATATCTTTATTCTGTTCCATAAGCTACTCTTGTTCCTTAGATTTTGTGGAAATGTCTTCTTCCAACTTCTGCGAGATGAAGAGGTGGTAGAAAAAGAACAATACTGCACTGCAGATGGTTGCTTTAATCCAGGATTTTAAAAGCCAATCAGCCATAGCGACTCCTTTGTTTTAATCTTTAAACTTTTTGATGACGACGATACCGTTGTGACCGCCAAAGCCAAGCGAGGCGGATACTGCAACATCGATGTTTCCTTCGACGCCCTTGTGTGGCACGTAGTCGAGGTCGCATTCTGCATCCGGATTGTCGAGGTTGATGGTGGCGGGGTAGAACGAATCGCGGATGGCGAGTGTACTGATCATCGCTTCGATAACGCCTGCTGCACCGACGCAGTGGCCGGTCATGCTCTTGGTACTAGAGACCTTGATCTTGTAGGCGTGTTCGCCGAGCGCAATTTTCAGCATCTGCGTTTCGGTGAGGTCGTTCAGGTGCGTCGAGGTGCCGTGGGCATTGTAGTAGTCCACATCCGTCGGGGCGATACCTGCGTCCTTCATAGCCTTGATCATTGCCTTGGCGCAGGTTTCTCCACCCGGGCGCGGGCTTGTAATGTGGTAAGCATCGGCAGAAGAACCGTAACCGGCGACTTCGGCGTAAATCTTTGCACCGCGGGCCTTGGCGTGTTCGAGTTCTTCGAGCACGAGGATGGCGCCAGCTTCACCCATGACAAAACCGCTGCGGTCCTTGTCGAACGGGCGGGATGCCTTTTCCGGGGCGTCGTTGAACTTGTCGGTGAGGGCGTGCATGCCTGCAAAGCTCTTGATGGAGTAGTCCGTGATGGCACTTTCGGAACCACCGGCGAGGCAGACGTCGAGTCGACCCGAGCGGACGGCGTCAAGGGCAACGCCGATGGCGTCCGTGCCGGAGGCACAGGCGGTGCAGACTGTCCAGGCAGAGCCTGTGATGCCAAGTGCGATGGATACGTTTGCGCATGCTTCGTTTGCAATGAGTTCGGGCATGGCGAGCGGCGATACGCGGCGGCGACCGCCTTCGAGGTACTTGCAGTAAGTTTCTTCGACAACGTCCATACCAGCAAGGCCGTTTCCGGCGACAATGCCGGTCGTGTCAGCGGCGATTTCTTCCTTCGTTAAGCTTGCGTCCTTGACCGCTTCGTTAGCGGCGGCAACGAGGAACTGCGTGAAGCGTGCCATGCGGCGGGCTTCCTTCGGGTCGATGCCATGTTCTTCGGGCTTAAAATCCTTGACTTCTGCCGCAATTTTCACTGGGCAGTTCGTGGCATCGAACAATGTGATCGGACCGATGCCGCATTTGCCTGCCTTAATGGCGTTCCAAAGTTCGGGGGCGGACTTGCCTACGGGGGTCACCGCACCCATACCAGTAATAACAACTCTTCTTCTATTCATAAAAATCTGCATTGTCATTCCCGCCACTGAGCGGGAATCTCCTTTTCGGATCGTTCTTTTCTAAGATAGTATTTTTGCAATGGGAACGATAATTATATAGTGGTATAATAGGATATATTGCAAAAATGACGTGGAAAAATATTTTTTTTTGACATTTTTTATTATTTTATTGTCAATAATCAAACTATCGAAGGAGAAAATGTGAAAAAATTTACTCTTGGTACCGTAATTGCTGCAGCTGCTTTGTTCTCTGCTTGTAGCGATGATTCCTCTTCTAGCACTCCGTCTCATGTGGATTCGTGTGATCTCAATGCTACGATGTTGAGTCTTCCTGTTCATGCATGTGTGGAATCGAGTGATGCGACCAATGCAGAATCATTGTGCAATGAAAAATTGGCTGCCGCAGTTTCCAAGTTCGGGGGTACGACAACTTTTGGCTCCGGCTGTCCGTCGGGATATGTGAAAACCTGCCAAACAGAATATGATGGCAGTCACTTTAACGTTTTAATCTACGATCAGGTTCTTGGTGCAATGGATTGTGATCAGATTACATCGTTACTCGAACAGTAATCTTACTCGTGGGAGAGGATGCCCCAGTGGTGCTTTGAAAATATGTGATGCAGAACTGGTTCCAGGACATCCCTATACTATTTATGTCTACAATGAAGAAACTGCGCAAATGAGCTGTAGACGCATTCGCGGTTTTTAATCGCAATGGGTATTATTGCGTTGCCCGGATTTTTACTTCCGGGCATTTTCTATATTTGCAGGTGAAAAAAATATTTTGAATGAGGTCTATGGCATGATCGTCTCTTGGATGACAACGAATAAGTGTAACTTGACGTGCAAACACTGCTATCAGGACGCAGGCGAAAACAAGTCTGCCGAACTCACGACATCAGAAGCGCTCAAGCTCATCGACGAGATTGCGAAGGCCGGATTCAAGATCATGATTTTTAGCGGTGGCGAGCCGATGACGCGCCCAGATATCGTGGAACTTGTGGCCCATGCCCGCGAACGTGGACTCCGCCCGGTTTTTGGCACGAACGGAACGCTCATCACGCATGATTTGGCGTTCAAGCTCAAGGAAGCGGGTGCCATGGCAATGGGTATCAGCGTTGATAGCATTGATCCCAAGCGTCATAACGATTTCCGTGGCCTTCCGAACGCCTTTGAACTCACGTTGATGGGTATCGAAAATTGCAAGGCGGCAGGTCTCCCGTTCCAAATCCATACGACCATCATGGACTGGAACCAGAACGAAATTTTTGACATCATGGACTGGGTCAAGGAAATCGGTGCCGTGAACCATCAGATTTTCTTCCTCATTCCGGTGGGTCGTGGTAAGGAAATTGAAGGCCATGCGCTCCGTGTTGCCGAATACGAAGGTTTGCTCCGCAAGATTATGGAAAAGAGCCGTACGCTCGGAATTCCAGTGAAGCCCACATGCGCTCCGCAGTTCCTCCGCATTGCAGATCAGCTCGACATCAAGACTCGTTACAGCCGAGGTTGCCTCGCTGGCCTCGACTACTGCATCGTAAGCCCTATCGGCAAGGTGCGCCCCTGCGCTTACATGATGGAAGAAGCGGGTGATGTTCACGATACGCCGTTTGACGAAATCTGGGCAAATGCCGAAATCTTCAAGCAGTTGCGTACAAAGGCCTATAAGGGTGCTTGTGCCAAGTGCAAGTTCAATGACCGTTGCGGCGGCTGCCGAGCCCGTGCCGCTTACTACCATGACGGCGACTACATGCAGGAAGACTCTTACTGCGCCTACGGAAGAGGGTTGAAGTAGGTATGAATAACGTAACCGATAGCAACGCCAATCTCTCGTCACTCGCCAAGGTTGGTGAGCCTGTCGAACCACGTCTCTCGTCTGACAATTCCGACGACGTTAAATTCATGCGTATGGCGCTTCGTCAGGCGCAGATTGCCTTTGACATGAAGGAAATTCCGATCGGTTGCGTTATCGTAAAAGACGGAGTCGTGATAGGGAAGGGTTACAATCAAGTCGAACAGCTCAAGGACGCGACGGCTCATGCCGAAATCATCGCGATTGGCACGGCTGCAAGCACGCTTGACAACTGGCGCTTGGATGGCTGCACGCTCTACGTGACGCTTGAACCATGTCCCATGTGCGCTGGCGCTATCCTCAACAGCCGTGTTTCTCGTATTGTTTACGGTTCTCCGGATTCACGTTTTGGCGGTTGCGGCACAACGATTGATGTCATTACCGGCAACGCCCTCAAGCGCGCCGTTGAAGTCACGGGAGGTATTCTCGCAGACGAATGCTTGGGCCTTCTGAAAGGCTTTTTCCAGCAGATGCGCCTTGAAAAAGGCGATTCCGGTAACAAGGGCGACCGCGCTTAAGCCGTTTATACCGCTTTTTCTCTCGTCTCTAGTCTCTAGCCTCTCGTCTAATATCTATATTCAAAGCATGAATTTTACCAAGTTTAGCGCATTCTCCGCGCTCTCAACACTCTCTATTGCGTTAATGACCCTTTGTTCCTGCGAACGGAACGAAATCCATCTTTCTTTTAACACGAAGACCGTTTCTCCGCAGACCTTCGTTCTTGAATCGACGCTGAATGCGAGCATCCCAGGCGATTCCATCAACGAACCCGAATCCATGCGGACCCACGTGAATGTCCGCAGCACGATGAGCCTTCTCATGTCGTATGACGATGGCTCGGGCCGCTTTGAGATGAAAATCGATTCCGTCGATTACACAAGCGACAAGCGCTCCGTTGATGAATTCCGCAACATTGAAAAGTATTTATCCATTCAGAATTTCCAGTTCAAGCTTGATCACGATGGCATCATCACTGACCCGACTATCGAAAATGCGGTCGAAATGCCTTCCGAAGATGATCTGAATCTCATTCCGCTTTTCCTCAAGGCTCAGCCGCTTCTCCCCGAAAAGCCGGTCAAGCTTGGTGAATCTTGGGAACGCCAGATGCCGATTTTCGGCAAGGGCAATAGTTCCACGACCGTTTATAAGACATTCACGCTGCAAGACGTTTTCCTCCAGGATGGCGTGCGCATGGCTAAAATACACATGGGCGTGAAATACCTCGAACTCCCGGACACGACTTCGAATTTACAGCTGAAGAGCAGCGACTATGTCGTGGGCGATGGCATGGTTCTCTTTGATGTCACTCATGGAATTATATCATCTGCCGAAATGAATCTCGTGGCTGTTATTGATGTTCGCGACCTTGTCGCAGGCGATACGCTTCCGAGCATGAATGTCAATCAAAAAATCACCTTGAGGAACGTCCAATGAAAAATTTAATCTGTTCCTCTCTTGTGGCCGTGGCGACAATTGCTAGTGTGGCTGTTGCTTCGGGTATGCCGTTTCCGGTGGCTGAAAACAACAAGGTCTTTTTGCAAGAAAAGGATAGCCCTTACGTGCTTGAACAAAGCGTGGTTGTCGGCGCTACGGATACGCTAGTCATTGAACCGGGCGTGACCGTTTTGATGGGCGAATTTGCAAAGCTCATGATCCAGGGCTCGGTAAAAATTGCGGGTACAAACGATAAACCCGTTGTCTTTAGCGGAGCCGATTCTGTGGCAAACTGGAATGGTTTCCACATCATGTCTAGCGCACAACCGTTTGAAATAAAGAACTTGACCGTCGAGAATGCGTTCCGCAATACGATTTTCCGTTCTAGCGGTACTCTCGAAAACGTCAATTTCTTCAATAACTATTATGGCCTCTGGGTCGATGAAAGCCCCAATGTGACGCTTGCCCGTTGCACGTTTGCTCACAACCGTTATGCCTTGTCTGTGAGGGCAGGTCGTGTTGTTTCGAACGGTACAAGCATCTCCGAAAACGTCTATGGACTTTATCTCGAAACCGAAGGCAAGCTCGATGGCGATACGGACTTGATTCGCAACAACCAGGAATCCGATATCCGCAGCGAAGCCGCTGATTTGAAGACGAGTAAAAAGCGCGTCCGCCGCAACGTGTGGCACAACATCGAAGCGCGTTTCTAAGAGGTAGTCGTGGAAGAAGCTTTCCGTAGAGCCATACGTAAGATGACAGGGGCAAGCGTACGCTTGGCCGTGCGTCCGAATCGCTCGGCTATTGTCGCGACGCTTTCTCAGTCCATGATGGTCACGTGGTCAATTGCGCTCTTTGAACATCTTGATGCCATGCTCAACAATCCGGAAGCAAATGTTGGCAGTTCCGAGCTCATCTCGTATAGCGAGTCTGCCTGGAAACTTTGCGAATCTGGCTTCCCGCAGATTTTCAAGGATTGTGAAAAACTTTATAGCGAGTTCCGCGCCAAGTGGATCCAGCGTTTTTCAACCGATGAAGTCTTGCGACTCTTGCTTGAAGGCGGTGATTTCTTGGTCCATGACGAAGAAAAGGGCTGGGCTCTTACGGTCAAGAACAACAAGCAGGACATCAACAACTTTTATTCGGCGACGATCCACTTGCTCGTGAGCGATGCCGAACCGTTGTTTGTGCGTATGCATGGTCGCGTGATGCAGTTGCAAGAAAAACTTTGCAAGTACTGGCTTTCTGAAAGTGCGGTGGACCCGGTGTCAAAGCTCTTGCCATGCCTCGAAGCTTCGCTTCGTGAAAAAGAAAACGCCATGGTGGTTTCGCTCCGTACGTCCTTGAATTCGCTTGCGAAAAAGCGTTTTGCGGCGGCGTTCGCCTCTAAAGGTCCAGTCCGTTACTATTCGTCCGCGATGTCCTGTGCTCGCAATGTGGGGCGCTACTGGAACCCGCATTACGCATACGAAAACTGCTTCCTTGCGTTTACGGATGATTTTTGTGATTACGCTCAGGGGCTTACGACTCAGGTTATCGAATGGTACCAGAGCAAGTGGTCTCTTTTCCTTCGCGGGTTCTCTCGCGGTCAGTTGAACTTGTTTGAAACAGTCGCTCCTTATCAAGCGCAGAATGTGTAGGTAAAAAATGAAAAATGCATTCAATACGATTCTTATTTTGACGGTGGTGGGTTTTGTAGCCCTTATCGCAGGCGCTCTCTACTTTGGCGCCCCGGCATTTGGCTGGATCATCATGATTGCTATCATGGCTGTTTACTTGGTGGAGCAATTTTCTGCCATCCGCAAGATGAAGCAGATTATCGCCGAAGATGAAGTTATCGATTCTTGCGAAAAAGGGAACGCTTATCCGGAACCGGGAACGGGCGTTGTCGCGAAGAGAATTGAACTTGCAAAGCGTCTGTTGCAAAAGAACATCCGCCTCGATTCCCCGATTGCCTTTGACGTGCTTTCGTCGGGTTCTTCGATTCCGCTCAACCGCAGCGTGGGTTCGACGGTCATCCTCCTTGGCCTTATGGGTACGTTCTTCGGCCTTATGCAGTCTGTGGCAACCGCCGGTGGTGCGATTGACAATTCCACGACGCAAGGCACGCTCGATACGATCCAGGTGCTTTTTCAGAACATGAAGGGCATTTTCGGTACTAGCCTTTGTGGTTTGTTTGCCGCTTTGATTTTGAGTGCAAGCCGCACGGTGCTCAGCTCCAAGCGCGATGATTTTATGGCGCACCTCGATACATTCACGCTCGATATGCAAGAAGATGAAAGCGCAGAAGGTGTGATTGAAGAAGACAAGAACGAACTTGAACGCCTCTTTGAATCTGTTGAAAAGAATTTGTCCGTGATTGCATCTTCCGTGAAGGAAGGTTTGGCTGGTGTTGTTTCGATGGTGGGCGAGGAACTCTCTGCCATGACCTCGAAGCTGAACCAGGATGTTGTGGAATCTGTCCAGAAGGTTTCTACGGAAATGACTTCTTCTATCAAGACTGTCAACGATTCTCTCGCTGGTGCTGTGGCGAATATGAATGAATCGACGCAGAAGTTTGGCGAACTCGTTGGCGCTTCTGTGACGAACGCTTTCAGCCCGATCAACGAAAATATCGGTGCACTCTCCAAGTCTGTTGAGGCAATCCCGTCGAAACTCGATGATAAACTCAATGGTATTTCTGTCGCTTTGAACGCAAGTCTCGAGGGTCTTTCTTCAGGCGTTAAGTCTTCGCTTGATGGAGTTTCTGGCAATGTGGAAACCGCACTTTCTAAGGTCGCCTCTGAAGTTAAAGCAGGCCTTGATGGCGTTGCATCCGATGTTAAGGCTGGCCTTCAGGATGTGGCGAAGGGCACGATGGATGTGGCATACCTTACTAAGGATGCAAT
The DNA here is from genome assembly GCF_900177805.1 of Fibrobacter sp. UWB13. NCBI lineage: Bacteria > Pseudomonadati > Fibrobacterota > Fibrobacteria > Fibrobacterales > Fibrobacteraceae > Fibrobacter > Fibrobacter sp. UWB13. Next base: position 452,791 of record NZ_FXAX01000001.1, read on the forward strand.
GGACGAAGCTTCTAAGAGCATCGGTGATTCCGTCGCCGAACAGGTCAAGCAGTCTAGCGAACAGTGGGCTGACTTTATGCAGCGTCTCGAAGACAAGACGACTGCCAACGTGGATTCCCAGCGCGAAGGTCTCGAAACGCTCAAGAACGTGGCTCTCCAAGTTGCCGAAAAGGCCCAGGCGGGTTCTGCAGAACTTTCTCAGAATGTCTCCGAAAAGCTCGGTGCTCTTTCCTCCGACATTCTCGGTGCATTCCAGAAGCTTTCTGAAACGTCGAGTGTGCTTCTCGAAGCTCAGAAGGCTCTTACCGAAAGCATCGACAACCGCGTGGTCAAGGAAAAAGAAGCCACGGACGCTCTTGGCGGAAACATTGTGGAAACCGCAGAACTTATGCGCGTGAACCAGTCCGAACTCAGTGCAAACCTCGAAATGCTGCGTAGCGGCCTCGAAACGATTCTCGAAAAGCTCTCCGGCGATACCGCAGAACACGAAGAAGAAGACAACTTTGTTGAACACCTCAACCAGTCTCTCGAAGCCTTCCATGAACGCGCGAGCGAAGTGCTCATGGAAAATGCGGTCAAGACTCAGGAAATCTTGCTCGAAGTTCTCGAACAGACACAGCGTTCTGCAATTCCCGCTCAACCTAAAGCTGAAGGTTAATCATGCGTCGCAATAGAGACGAAAATAGCAATCCATGGATGGCGTACACGGACTTGGGCGTTGCCCTAGTTTCGCTCTTTATCCTTGCGTTTGTGGCGATGGCGACCCTCAAGGAACAAAAAGCGGAAGACTTGACGCGTACCGAAGAAGAAGTGCTCAGCTGCCAGGAACAGATGCGTAAGATTGCGGCCGAACGCAATGCGCTTTTGTCCAAGAGCTTGCAGACCTCCATTGAAGCAGGCCTTATCGCGCTCGAAGATGGCAAAATCCAGATTCAGGCGAGCTTCCTTTTCCCGATTAACGGAGCAAACCTCACTAAGGAAGGCGAGGGCGTGATTCGCGGTATCAGCAAGGGTCTTTTGGAAGCTCTTGATTCTACGGACGTGATCATGGTGAGTGGCTTTACGGACGACATTCCGTTTAGCGGCTCGACATCTTATACGAACTGGAACCTTTCTACAGAACGCGCCGTGAACGTGGTCAAGATGCTAGTGAAAATGGGTTTCCCGCCCGACAGGCTCTTTGCCGCTGGCTTTGGCGAACACCGCCCGAAGTACCCGAACGACAGCGAAGAACATCGCCGTTTGAACCGTCGCGTGGAAATCGGTGTAACCCCGCTCCAGTCCAACAAAACAGCTGAGGTAACGCCCTAATGGAAGAGCTTACCGAAAAACTGTCCGAAATCAAGGCTAGCATTGATGCCATTCGCAAGACTGGCAAGCTTTCGCATTGGCGGATGGTTTATGCGGATACGCTTTACACGCGTGCCCAGGAATATGTGGCAGTGGACCGTTACCCCGAGGCAAAACTTGTGGCGCAGAAGCTGGACCGCTGGATTCAAGCCCACAAGCCCGCTCTCGAGACAAACAAGGGCGATGCGCGTCCGCCGATGATTTTCTGGAATGCAGACTTGTTGAACAACATAGTTAAACGCATCCGTACGACACTCAACACGAAAAAAATGCTTGTGCCGTCTACGGAACGCGATTCCATCAATCGTCGTTTGAACATTGTCGATGGCTGGATCCAGAAAGGCGAATATCTCGTTGCGCATGACGAACTCTTGGCGCTCCGCAGTGCCTTAATCGCACGACTTCGCCGTAGTTACCGCGCCCGCATTGTCGCATCGTCTGCGTACAGTGGCGGATACGTTCAGCCGGCGGGTTCGACCGTGGGTCTTTACAACTCCCTCCACACACTCGAAGAAACATTCCACATTGTTGGCGAACACGACCCTATTTGGATCGAAGACTTCCTCGAAATTTACAACGATTTGTTCAGAATTGTAGACAGATTAGTTCCGCAAGACAAAAAATAATATACATTTATCTGTGTAAATAACGTTAAAAGGGGTTCTTTATGAAGCTGAAGAATTATTTTCTGTTAGCCGCTTCTGTTGCTGTTGGTGGTCTTGTAGGTTGCTCTCCTGCTGATGAACATGTTTTAAAGAGTGTTGAACGTCCTGCTGAAATTAAGGATGGCAAGCTTATAGACAGTCGTGATGGCAATGAATATAGTGTTACTTTGATTGATGGCCTCTATTGGATGGCGGAGAACCTTCGTTATGCTGATTCCACGAGCATGAAAAATCTCAAGGGCAACTCCTGGTGCCATGAAGACGATAAAAAATGTACCAAGTATGGTCGCCTTTATTCCTGGACTGCGGCGATGGATTTGGATAAAAAATTCCTTTCAACGTATGGCGCACGTACTAGTGGTAGTAATATACAAGGTGTTTGCCCTGCGGGGTGGCATTTGCCGAGTCCGTCTGAATGGCAGAATTTGATGCAGTATGTGGATTTGAACAACAATGGGGAAGGATCCGGCACGAGCTTGAAGTCCATAAAAACATGGGATGAATCTGACAAGGTGCCTGCTCCGACGAATCGCTTTGGCTTTAACGCTTTGGCTTCTGGACGCCGCAACAATGATGGCGAAACGTTCCTCAGCACAGGTCAAATTGCGTTCTTCTGGGCTGCAAAAGAAAAGGATGCGGGAACGGCTTATGGCTTGCAGCTTCGCAACGATGTTGAATTATTACAGGAAGGCAATTTTTATAAAGACCATGGCTTGTCCGTTCGTTGTGTTGTAAGTAGTTATAATGCGCGTGTCACGGGGGCGCTCGATTCTTCGTTCATTGACGAAATCCCACATAACTATGGTACTTTGAAAATCGATGGTCAGTCTTATAGAACGATTGAAATTAAGGGTGTTACTTGGATGGCTGACAACATGAACCTTGATGTCAAGGGCAGCCATTGCTATAATGACGACAAGGAAAACTGCAAAAAGTTCGGTCGACTTTATACTTATGAAGCTGCCAAGAGTGTTTGCCCTGATGGATGGACACTGCCGTCTTCATCTGTCTTTACGAGCTTGGCGGGAACGGCTTTGTCGAATGTCCATTTGCGTTCTACAACAGGCTGGAGCGATAAGGCTTCTAAAGGTCTCAATTCCTGGGGCTTTGATGCCAAGGCTGCAGGCGGTCGCGAAAGCAGTGGTTACTTTGACTTGAAGACAAGCGCTTACTTCTGGCTTTCGGATGCTCCTGACGGAGACAATGCTTTAGCGGCATGGATCAATTACTATAGCATACCTAGTGCAGTCCTCCGCAGTACTTCAGATGAATTCTCCGTCCGCTGCATCAAGGCTGAATAATTTTTTGACGGAACAACATTTACGCAAAAATGCCGTGCAGTTCAACTGCACGGCATTTTCACATTTGTAATGTCACCCCGGATTTGTACAAGTACAAAGCCCTTCGGCTCAGCTATGAAAATGCAAGTATTTTCGCAGCGTTCGCCTTGGTTGCTTTTATTCCGGGGGCGCCATTTTTCGGAGGCAATTACTTCTTGAGCTTCTTGAGGAGTGCGGCTGCCTTCGTGAACTGCTGCTTCACGGACTTCGGACCCGTACCGCCTTCAATGTTACGCTTGCTTACGCTGTATTCGAACGTAAGCGTCTTCTTCATCTTGGCGACGTCCGGGACGCCTGCGGCGGCCCAAGCCTCGTCGGAAAGTTCCGTGAACTGCTTGCCCTGGCGTGCTGCATCGCCGACGAGGCTTCCCACGATGTGGTGGGCGTCGCGGAACGGAACGCCTGCTTCCACGAGCAAGTCAGCAAGGTCTGTTGCGAGGAGCGCCGGGAGCATCTTGGCGTGCATTGTCTCGAAGTTGAAACGAGCCGTTTCCAAAGCTTCCTTCATCACGCGGAGAATCACCTTCACGTTGTGGACGCTATCGAATACCGGTTCCTTGTCTTCTTGCAAGTCGCGGCTATAGCTGAGCGGAGCGCCCTTCACGAGCGTATAAAGCGAAGTGAAGTTTCCGAGCATACGGCCAGACTTTCCGCGGATAAGTTCCATGGAGTCCGGATTCTTCTTCTGCGGCATCATCGAAGAACCGCTGGAGAATGCATCGTGCAACGTGAGGAATCCAAATTCGCAAGTGCTCCAGTTTACAAAGTCTTCGGCGTAGCGGCTCATCGTGTTTGCGATGATGGCGAGGTCCGCTTCGAATTCGAGCATCATGTCGCGATGGCTTACGGCGTCAATGCTGTTCGGGCTCACGTCCTTAAAACCAAGGGCTTCGGCGACGAGAGCGCGGTGGTACGGAAATGCTGAACCTGCCATGGCGCCACTGCCGAGCGGGAGCTGGTTATGCAATTCAAGGAAGTTGTCGAGACGCTTCACGTCACGGCTCACGGCAAAGAACATGCTCATGAGGTAATGGCTAAAGTAAATCGGCTGGGCCTGCTGCAAGTGCGTGTAACCCGGCATCATCTTGCCAAAGTACTTCTTGGCAAGGTCCAAGACCGTTTCCATAAGTTCTACTTCAAGGGCGCGGATTTCTGCAGCGCGGTGACGCATGTAAAGCTTGAAGTCCGTGCAGACCTGGTCATTGCGGCTGCGGCCCGTGTGGATTTTTTTGCCGAGTGCACCGATGCGTTCCGTGAGCACGCGTTCTACAGCCATGTGGATGTCTTCGTCGCTATCGCACCAAAGGTTCTTGCCGGCGTGATAATCATCGAGAATGCTCTTGAGGCCATCGCAAATCTTCTTGTAGTCTGCTTTAGAAAGAACGCCCGATTCCACGAGACCCTTGCCGTGTCCGATACTACCTTCGATATCTTCTTCGATGAGTTCCGCATCAAACTGCAAGCTGAAACTTAAATCGACCATGCTCTGAGCCATGCCACTAGCAAAGCGGCCCGTCCACATGTTAGTCTGGGTATCTTTCTTCTTAGCCATTGTAAACCTCAAATAAAAAAGCCGTGAAATCGGCTATGATTTCTCGGCTAAAGATAAAAATTTTTAGAGTATTTTGTTAGTCCCAAACGCTCTTTTTGACCGGAGCTTGGACGGCAGGAGCTTGATTATTGCCTTGAACATTGGGATTCATTCCGTTGGCGTTGATGCTCATGCAAGTGTACAAGTTGTAGGTCTGTACACCGTTAATAAAGCATTTGGTCTTGATTTCTTCATCGCGGCTGAACTTTGTGCGAGCGACCTGTATTCCGTTGACGTAAAAATCGAAGTTTCCGTTCTTCATGCCTCTAGTGCATTTGCCAATCACATCGACTTTCTGACCGAATCTGTCCACGTAATGCCATTCCGCGTGGTTCATGTGGTAACCATCACAATTGCAAGGCTTGTACTTGTCAGCTTCTTCCTGATATCTGTCATACGAGCCAGCACAAGAACTTAAGAGAAGCGTGGTTGCACAAGCCATCGCGACACAGCTCAGTTTCTTGAAAATCTTTTTCGTTTCAATCATACAAAACCTCAAATAAAAAGCCGTGAAATAATGTTGTTTTCACGGCTAAAGATACAAAATATTATTTGCTGTTAGATACCAAAACCGAGACCCAAGCTGAACTTAAATCCGTTGATGTAGTAGTTCTTGGTTATGACTTGAGTATTCATGCCGTAATCTCCGACCTTCTGGTCTTTGTATTCGACAAACGGAGATTCAAAGAAGTCCGCAAAGTACTTGACCTGTGCAATGAACATCACGCGGCTAGCACGGTTGAGAATCACACCACCGCCAATTTCGCCGGTAAGGCCACTAGAGACCACTTCGTCGTCTTCGTCATAATAGCGATAGGTGTCGAGTTCGACGCTGCGTCTGCTATATGCAAGGCCGCCACCGATAAACGGAGTGATGTTCTTGGTGCCAAACGGGTAGTAGGCAGAGAGAGTCAAGCCAGAAAGGGTCGGTCTATGCGTTTTCTTGGAATCGATATTGTGGATAGACCAGTCGAAGCCGAACAAGCAGTTTCTGGCATCGTAGAGAACGAATAAACCAAAGCCACCTTCGAATTTTGCTTCGGGATTGACCGGAACCATACTTGTAATCTGGCCACCGATATAAGAGGACATGCTCTTCTTTTTGCGGGTCTTCGTTTCCTGTTCGGTCACGGAGTAAATATCGTCGTCATCGGTTGCCTTCTTGTCTGTACCGATGTTACGAGCGACGCGCTGGATAATCGGGTCAAAATCGTCCGGATTCTTTGCTTTAAGGCGGTCGCTCCAGACGGCAGTTTCGTTGTTTACGTCATAAAGCTTGAACGAGGTAATGACGTTTTCGCCGAGGCGGGTGAATTCTGCAATGATGAACTTGGAGCAGTTCTTTTCGATTGCCTTCTTGTTGGCGGCAACGCGGTCGCCAGCCTTGACGGAGTCTTGTTCGGTGTAGTTGAGCAAGATGAAGTTCTTGTTATCTTCGATATAGGTGTTGAGGAGTTTTTCGGCAGGCAATGCGAAATTCTCGTTTAACCCGATCATGTTGAACGGAGCCATATAGACTCGTTCGGTAGCGTAAATTGATGCTGCAAGAGCAAGAGATGCCGCTAAGATTTTTTTGATCATATTGCTAGTCCTCGTTTATGCTCGTTAAACTTTACATAAGATTGCTTAAATGAGCAGTACTATGTAAAGCTCATGAACGGTTGTTCTTACATATAATCTAGCAAAAGTAAGGAAAAAATAAAAGAACTTTTTTGCCTAAAATGTAAAATAAACGATGAACTGAGAATATATGGGGCTGATTTGCAAAAATAAGTGATAATATTCACTTGTTTGGAAGCTCTGCCTCGAGAATATCCTTCATTTTTTTCGTCAGAACGATAGCACTTTTGGTCATAGGGACGTCCTCAAATTCCTTTACCGAAATCGGATCAAGGACCTTAAGGTTGTACTGGTAGCGTTCTGTGGGGTGGTACTGCAATATTTTATCGTGTTTGCGGATGCCAATTTTTTCATTCCCGCCAAAGAAAACAGGAATTATATCATTTTTTGAGTAAAGAGCAAATCTGGCAGCACCTTTCTTAAATTCCCAAGGCTCATTGGGTTTTGAACGGGTACCTTCTGGGAAAATGATGAGGTTATTGCCCTCTTCCATCGATTTTTTGGCAAGTTCTAGCTGGTCGTCGAAAGGAATGTTGTTTGGAATATAGAGGTTTCTGATGATCAGTGAAACGAATTTATTCTTGACGAGATCGCCTTTGACAATGCAATCGGCGTTGGGGACGAGCGAAAACAAGATGACAACATCGAGGATGGAGGGGTGGTTTGCGATGACGACTTTGGAACGGAGGTTGGCGAGGGCTTCCTTGTTTTCGACGCTTACGCGGATGCAGCCGATAAAGCTGATGATTTTGATGTAAATGATGAAAAATAAATGATTTAGCTTGCGTGCTATGGTCTTGAAACGCTTTTCTGAAAAGCCTGCAAAAACGTGCATAATCGGAAAACCGAATACTGCAACTAAAAGGCTAAACGAGCCAAAAAGTGCAAAACTGAACAGTTTGGCGATAACATGCCAGACGTAGTGGATCTTTTGAATCATCGTGGCTAATTCCTTTGCATATCGATAGCGCAGAGGAATGCTATCGCCTGTTCTGCGGCGGTGTCGAAATTGTTCTGCAACATCTTGAGCTGTGCAAGCTGGTTTGTAACATCGACATTCTTAAGAGCTGGGTCAGCCTTAGATTCGTCGGTGGTCAGTCTGAGGGCGAGGGCGCAAACGGCGTTTGGGTAGGGTACTCCTGCAACGGGAGCGTAAGTTTCGGGGATAAGCTCGTCTGCAAAGATGAACGTGCGGGTGTCGCTAGGCTCGTTTTCGAGGGCGGCTAAGCAGTCTGTCAGTCCGGTGGTAAAAGCGTCTTTTCCGGAAAAAACGGCGGAGTAGCCTGCGGTGTTTGTTTCGAGAATGGAGGCGTTTGCGACAGCGGCGTTAAATACGGAAAGGCTGAAATGGGCGGGCGAGACCGTTCCCGTGTCGATGAGCGTTTGGGAAATTTTCAACTGCTGGCTGATTTCGCCAAATTGCGATGCAAATGTGACTTTGCTGGGGGTGAGCTTGTTTCCGTCTTTATCTTGAGAAACCTGGTCACTGACGAGAACGACCATACGAGAAATGTAGCTCAAACGACGTCTTGTGAGCATCGGGACAAATGAAACATCGGGCTTTGGTTTTGCCTCTGTCGGTACAAAACTTGCAATCTTTTCGATATAGATTTTGGGATGAATGGTGTTGTCTGACATGGTTATGCTTGCTTTATGCGGAAACGGAGGAGGGAATGTGTGCTTGGACCAAGGTTGTGGTGAGCCTCTTTGAGTTCGAAGCCCGCGCTTTCTATGGCGTTTTTGAGTTCTGCATAGCGGTACATTTTGCTGTTGCCATTGGCGATACAGGTAAAGTAGAGTGATGTTGCCTGTAATGAATAGGCCGCCGCTTCAAAGCGTTGCTTATCCCAAAGAGTTTCCAATACGTAGATATCTGTTTCTGGCGTGATTGCCTTGCGTATTTTCGTCAAAATCAGTTTAATCTGGTCCAGTGAAAAACAATCCAGGAACTGGCTCATCCAGACGACGTCTGCACCTTGAGGGAATTCGGTGGCGTTGTCGAGGACGTTACAAGGGATGGCGTCGATACGGTCGGCAAAGCCTGCTTCTTTAGCGTTCTTTTCGGCGACAGCGGTCTGACTAGGGAGGTCGATGATGGAAACCTTCACATCCTTGTTGTACTTGCAACAGGAGATTGCCCATTTGGCGGTATTTCCGCCGATATCAAACAGGTGTTGGATCGGCTTTTCGAATACAATGGGAAGGGCGTCGGGAAAGGATTGGTCCGAATAGAAATGGTCAAAGCCGAACCAGCTCTTTTTTTGCTGATCTGTAAGCTTAGATAATCCTTCGTATACGGTTTTCCACGGTCCGAGATGCGGGAGTCCTGCGGGCTTGTCTTCACGGATGGATTCTTCCAGGTTTTCTGCACCGCGGTAGCAGATATTTTGCGAAAAATCCATATTTACTTGAGTCATTTCATCAAACAAGAGAAAAAAGCCGATTTTCCCGAGCGTAAAACGTTCCTTGTTATCTTCGGAATCCTTGTTGATTTTGACAACTCCCATGCCAAGTCCCATCTCGACAAGAACCTTGACACCGTATTCCGAAACGCCTGTTTTTTGCGAAAGCTCCGAAATCGTTATGCCTTTTTTGCGGGCGTTGCTGATTTCGCCAAGAATTCCCATGTTCTTAAGTGCGCGGATTGCCTGAAAACTTAGTGGGGAAAAAGCAATCTTTTGCGCTTCGAATTTGGCGTTCACTGCATCAATGGAGTCGTCTTTGTAAAATTCAAACATTTTAACAATTACAAAATAGAAGTTTTCTATGTTGTAAATTAATATAAAATTAATTTTCTATATTGCGGTACGTGAAATAAAGATTAATTAAGGATAAAAACACATGTCCGATTTGAACAACCGCATTAAGGATGTCATCATTGAATCCTTGGAATTGGAAGATATCACACCTGATGATATCGTAGATTCTGCTCCGATTTTTGGCAAGAACGAAAAGGGTGAAGGTCTTGGCCTGGATTCCATCGACGCCCTTGAACTGGGTATTGCCATCAAGGAAAAGTTTGGTGTCACTTTTTCAACGGTAAAAGAAGAAACGAAGAAGCATTTTGCTTCTGTAGATGCTCTTGCTGCTTATATTTCTGAACATTCTAAGGGTTGATTTATGGAAAAACAGGAAATTTTTGAAAAAATCAAGGCTGCTCTTATCGAAGATTTCGATATTGACGAAGCAAAGCTCGTGCCGGAAGCCAAACTTTACGAAGACTTGGAACTGGATAGCATTGATGCCGTTGACTTGATTGTCAAGTTGAAGTCCTTTTTGCCGAGAAATATTGATCCGGAAGTGTTTAAGGCCGTTCGCACGTTGCAGGATGTGGTGGACGCTATCTACAACTTGATCCACTCGGAAAGCAAGTGATGAAATCGATCGCGGGAAAGGTTCTCTTTACCGCAATTTCTGTTCTGTACCCGTTAATCGTTTATTGCGGGTTAGAATTTTGGGGGCTCTCGCCAAGGCGATTGAGCCTCTTGCTTTTATCGCTTGCGTTTTTTCATTTTCTGAACTTTACGCGCAATTCGTCAAAGTTGGACCGCTTACGCATGGCTGTGCTTATTGCACTTGTACTTGTGTGCGCGGTTATTGCATTTTTTGCAGATAACATTTTATTTGTCAAGTTTTACCCAGTACTTGTCAACTTGAGTTTGCTTGCGTTTTTTGGATTTACGCTTTGGCGGACTCCGAGTTTTGCGTTTCGCATGGCGATGCTTGGGAATAAAAATCTGAAAAATTCTCCGTCGTTAAAATCGGTGGAACGTTATTGCAATAAGGTGACTTTGGCGTGGTGTGTTTTTTTTGTTGTGAATGCATCCATTTCAACAACCACCGTTTTTATTGGGTCTGATAAAGTTTGGTCGTTATATAACGGATTAATTTCCTACATTTTAGTTGGAATTTTTTTTACAGTGGAATTTGGGATTCGAAAAATGGTGCAGAGCAAAATGCAGTCATACGTTCCTGTATGTGATTTGGAACAGGATTCTCGCCCGGATGGAGCGCTTGTCGCTGATGGCAAAACCTGGGGCGATTTCGTGAGCGATGTTTCCAAGGTGCGTTATTACCTTGAAGCTCGTGAAAATACACCATGGATTTTGCATTGCGAAGATTCGTATTTCTTTACGGTATCGCTTTTGGCTATGCTCCAGAGCGGTCGCAAGGCGCTTGTGACGGCGAATCGCCAAGATGCGTTTATCAAGGAAATCAAGAAGCCTGAATACGGATTCTTGACGGATGAACCTTTTACGGGTGATATCGCAGGAATGCCTGCGACGATGATTCAGGATGTGCTCGTTAGTGAAAATGTGCACTGCACGGATGGTGACATTTCTCGCGAAATTAAGTTCGGCAAGTTCGACAAAACCAAGGCTGAAATGGTAATGTACACGTCGGGCACGACAGGAGAGCCGAAAGCCGTATTCAAATTGTTTATGCAATTTGAAAATGAACTTTTTGAACTCGTGAAAGTCTTTGGAAACGACTGGGTTGATCGCAAAGTCTTTAGTACTGTAAACCACCATCATATTTACGGTTTGTTGTTTACGGCGCTTTTGCCTATTGCGACTGGACTTCCGTTCTGTAGGTATCGTATCGATTTCCCAACTGAACTTGCAAACATTGCGGGGGCGGCGGCGGTTGTGGCTTCGAGCCCTGCGTTCTTGAAGCGCTTGGCTGCTGAAGCGGATAAGCCGATTGATTTTAAATGCCCGCCGATTATTTATTCTTCGGGTGGCCCGCTCCCTGTGGAGGTGGCTCAAAAAGCAAGTGAACTCGTTGGCTATTGGCCGATGGAAATTTATGGCAGCACCGAAACTGGTGGCATTGCTTATCGCCAGTCCAAGAATGGCGCTGTTTGGAAACCGTTTGAAGTTTGCAAAATGAGTGTTGCCGAAAATGGATGCTTGAACATCAAGTCGAGCTACATTTTGGAAGCTGAAGGTTTCACGACGGGGGACTTGGTGGACCTTTATGACGACGGTCGTTTCTTGCTCAAGGGACGTTCGGATTCGATTGTGAAAATTGAAGAAAAGCGAATCTCGCTCCCTGAAGTGGAAAATCGCTTGAAGCAGACAGGCTTGGTTCAAGATGTGCGCGTGGTTCCGATGGTGGGCAAACGCCAGTACTTGGCTGCCGCGATTGTGCTGAACGAGGTTGGACGTGAAAAGTTTGCAGGCTTACCGAAACTTGCCATCAATAATTATTTCCATGATTATTTGCTCCAGTTTATAGAGAATACCGTTTCTCCAAAGAAGTGGCGCTATCTTGAAGAATTGCCGCAGAATACCGAAGGCAAAATCCGCATGCGCGATATCCAGGCTTTGTTTAATTTGCCTGAAAGTCAGAACTTTAAGATTTTGAAGTTCCGTCGTGAACCGGGGGCTTTGACAGCAAAGCTTTTGTTCCCGGCGACGAGCGATTACTACGATGGACATTTTCCGGAGTTCAAGTTGCTCCCGGCAGTCGCTCAAGTGGATATGGTGCTTCGCCTTGCCCGAAATTTCTTGGATGTGCCTAAAAAGCTTTCTAAAATTCATCGTACCAAGTTCGCAAGCCCCATTTTGCCTGATGTTCCTGTGATGCTCAAGGTTTCTTATAATGCTGATGCCGCTAAGGTGACGTTTAGCTTTACAAGTATGCCTGATGCACAGGGCAACGAAAAAATGCATTCAAGCGGTTCGTTCACGATGAATCCGGAGGAATCCCTTGGCTAAAGCTGATGCAAAAAATGTCGAAGTTCGACTTTGTGCGATTGTACCTGTGTACAGGCACGAAAAGGCGTCCCGAGCAGTTGTCGAAAAGCTTGTCTCTTACAATTTGCCCGTGATTCTTGTTGATGATGGCAATGCTCCAGAAGGTCATGAAATTCTGGTGCAAATCACCAAGGAATTTCCGAATGTGGAACTTGTAACACACAAAGTCAATCGCGGTAAAGGCGGTGCGGTGCGCTCTGGAATGGAAGCTGCTGTCGCTGCTGGCTATACGCACGCCCTTCAGGTCGATGCCGATGGTCAGCACGATATGGAGGCTATTCCGTTTTTCATGAAGGCGGCGAAAAAGCACCCTGCTGATATGATTTGTGGATTCCCGCAGTACGATGATTCTGTTCCAAAATCTCGTGAAAACGGCCGTAAGGTCACGAATTTCTGGGTGGCTGTCGAAACGCTTTCGAAGGACATTCCCGATGCCATGTGCGGTTTTCGCGTGTACCCGCTGGCAACATCATGGAAAGTGGTTCGCCGTTTCCGTAACAACCGCATGGGCTTTGATATTGAAATTCTGGTGCGACTCTCTTGGGCTGGCTTAAAGATGCGTTTTTACCCGATCAAGGTAAGCTATCCGGAAGACGGAGTCTCGAACTTTAGAATGTTCCATGACAATGTCGCTATTTCGCTCACGCATTCGATGCTCTTCTTTGGCATGTTGATTCGACTGCCTTTGATTCTGGCTCGCCGTCTGTTTAAAAAGAAATAACATGGACGCGAATACCCCAAATTTGAATACAAATGATGTCTTGAAGGCGCATTGGGCGGACATCAAGGAAGTGGGCGGTAGCATGTGGCATTTCCGCTTTATGCTTTGGATGGTATGTCATCTGCCGCTGTTCATGGTCGAAATCATTACGGCTGTGGTTTGCTTCTTCTTTTGGCTGGGAGCGAAGCCTGTTCGTGTTCGTTCTAAAGTTTATCTGGAACATGTGTTCAAGGCGAACGGGAAACGCGTTGATTTATTGGGGACGTATAAGCATATCTATTCGTTTGCCCTTTCGATGATGGAAAAATTGCTTGGCTGGAAGGGGGCTATCAAGCTGAACCAAATTGAAACGCAAAATGATGATTTGCATTCGTTGATGGACGGTTTCGAAAATGGGCAAGGCGCTTTTGCCATTTGTTCACATTTAGGGAATATGGAAATGCTTCGTTCGTTGACTGGGTATGGCGAATACATGACGAAGCGAAAGTTTGAAGTTTTCCCGGTACTTGATTTTTCGGTAACTTCAAAATTTAACAGCCTCTTGCGTGAATTGAATCCAGAATTGATGGACCATGTAGTGGATGCAAACCGCATTGATGTGAATACTGCGGTGTGGATGAAAGAACAAATTCACAATGGCAACTTCGTTGTAATCGCTGGGGATCGCACGTCTGCTAATTCAAGAAATCGCGTGATTGAAACAACGTTTTTAGGGGAACCTGCAAATTTCCCGGAAGGCGCGTTTTCATTGGCGGGCATCCTTGATGCTCCTGTTTATTTCATTTTTGCGATTCGCAAACACGATTTTAATATCCGCTCTGCATATGAAATGCATGTGGTGCGGGCTAAAACGTCTTTAGACTGCTCACGTAAAGAGCGGCCGGAGCGTTTGAAAATGCTTTTGCAGGAATACACTGAGTTGTTGGAAAGGCTGTGCAAAGAACATCCTTATCAGTGGTACAATTTCTACAACTTTTGGGAAAGATTAGAAAAATAGGTGGAGAACAATCTCATGAAAACTGTCGTTATCGGAAGCAAAAAATTAACTATTGAAGATGTGGTCGCTATAGCGAAAAAGCAGGTGGCTGTTGAACTCGATAGCTCTATTGAATTTCAGAAAAAGATTGATTCGGGTGCTGAATTCCTGGATGAAGCACTTGCTGAACACGGCGGCATTTATGGCGTGACGACGGGTTATGGCGATTCCTGCACGCAGGTGTTGCCGCCGGAGCATTATTACCAGCTCCCCATCAACTTGACGCGTTTTCATGGTTGCGGTCTCGGCGATTACTTTGATGCTGAAACGACTCGCGCTATTATGGCGGTTCGCCTGAATACGCTTGCGCAGGGCTTTTCGGGCGTGAGCTACGCTCTTTTGAAAATCATCATGCAGTTCTTGCAGAATGATATCTTGCCGCTGATTCCGCAGGAAGGTTCTGTGGGTGCTAGCGGCGACTTGACTCCGCTTTCGTATTTGGCAGGTGCCGTGATTGGCGAGCGCGATGTGATGTACAAAGGCGAACGCCGTTCTTCTCTGGACGTGATGAAGGAATTGGGAATTACTCCGCACAAGTTCCGCCCGAAAGAAGCAATTGCCATTATGAACGGTACGGCGGCGATGAATGCGGTTGCTTGCATGGCTTATTCCCGTGCCGAATACCTTTCGGATTTGGCTTGCCGCATTACGGCGATGATTACGGTTGCCATGAAGGGCAATGCCTATCACTATTATGAACGCTTGTTCGAAGCGAAGCCGCATCCGGGTCTTGGACTTGCTGCCAAGAAGATGCGTGAAGCCTTGAATCTCGAAGTCGTGCAGAACGTTGTTCCTGAAAAAATTCAGGATCCGTATTCACTGCGTTGCGCTCCGCATGTGATTGGTCTTTTTTACGATTCCAGTGCTTTCTTGCGCCAGCTGATTGAAATTGAACTCAACAGTGCCAATGATAACCCGATTGTCGACCCGTTTACGAAAAACATTTTCCACGGTGGGCATTTCTACGGCGGACACATCTGCCTAGCGATGGATACGCTCAAGAATATGGTTGCAAACATTGCAGACCTTTTGGACCGTCAGCTCGCCATGATTGTCGATATCAAGTTTAACCGCAACTTGCCGCCGAATCTTGCGGGTAGCAAGGGCGATTACGATATCAACCACGGCTTCAAGGCGGTTCAGATTGGCGTTTCTGCTTGGACCGCTGAAGCTTTGCATTTGACGATGCCGATGAGCGTGTTTAGCCGTTCAACGGAATGCCACAACCAGGACAAGGTCAGCATGGGTACGATTGCAGCCCGCGACTGCATCCGCGTATTGGAACTTTCGGAACAGGTGGCAGCGGCAACGCTTTTAGCTTCTGCTCAGGCACTTCGCATCCGCTTGGAACGCAAGGAAATTTCGGAAGACCGCATCAAGAATCTGAAGGATACTTATGATCAGGTGTTCTCCAAGTTTGCGCCGCTAGAATGCGACCGTCAGCTTGAAAAGGATTTGCGTAATACATTGGAACTCATCCGCAATAAATTTTACGCGGTATAAAGGACCTAATTCGTATGGCTGTAAAGAAAATCAAGGAAACGGTTGAATTCCAGATTGAATTTTACGATGTCGATTCCATGCAGGTTGCATGGCACGGCAATTACGTGAAGTTCATGGAAGTTGCCCGATGTGCGTTGTTGCGTAAAATCGGTTACGATTACAACGAAATGACGCGTAGCGGTTACGTTTGGCCCGTTGTGTATATGCATATCAAGTATATCCGCCCCATGATTTTTATGCAAAAAATTCGTGCCGTCGTGACTCTCGAAGAATACGAAGTCTGCATGAAGCTCTCTTATAAATTTATGGATGCTGAATCGGGAACTGTGCTTACAAAGGCTGAAAGTACCCAAATGGCGGTCGATATGCAGACTAAAGAATCCCTTTGGGCATGCCCGGCGTGCTTTGTTGAAAAAGTTAGGGCACTTCTTGAAAATGGCTAGAAGCATTTTTTGTAGATTAAATAGGATGATTCTATTACTTGTCCTAGCTTTGTCCATGTCTTTATCCATGGCTGCCGTTTTTGACCATCCTGTGAACGCAACGTCGAAACAGGAGTTGTCGAGTGTACTCCTCCAAATGACTCGCCATGATGTCGTGACAGGAGATTTCAAGCAGACGAAGTCTATAAAGAAGCTGAATCGTGATTTCGTTTCGACGGGGACGTTCCGCATTTCAAAAACTTCAGGCATTGTCTGGAAGACCCAAAAGCCGTTTCCATCGGAGTTGACAGTTTCTGATGCTGGTATTTCTGAACGAAACGTGAACGGTCAGGTTCGTGTCATTTCTTCGAATGATAATCCTGTTTTTGCTCAGTTTTCAAAAACTATTCAAGCTGTTTTTTCTGGAAATCTCTCAGAACTAGAAACGAACTTTAATATATTTTGTGAAAAGACGTCAAATGGATATACGGTAGGGCTTGTTCCGCGAGAAAAAGCGGTGCAAAAAGTCATTGCTAACATTGTGATGGATGTATCCGAAAATTTGGAAAAAGTCGTTATTACGGATGGTGAGGGGTCCCCTGTGGTATACGAGTTTTCAAATCAAAAAACATCAGATAAAAATTCGGCAGAACAGCCGGGGGCTCCGTAGTACAGGATTCTTATTATGAAAGTTTGGGCTCTTGTTCATATTGTTTTGATTGTTCTCGGCATATCAGTTCCGTGGAAACTTGATTCTAATCTGTATTCCATCTTGCCGGATTTCAATGAAATTCAAAATGTGAGCGAGGCCGAAAATGCCCTCAGTAACCGCACGATGAGAAATATTACGGTTCTCGTCGGGCATGAAAATTTTGAGGTTGCCCGCAAAGTCGCTGTTTCGCTAGATAGTCTTTTTAAGGATGATCCCTCCTTAACGGAAACTCGACTTTTTGTTGATGAAAATACATTGGGCGAGACTCGCAATTTCTTGTTTGACCATCGTTATACAATTCAGGGCGATGATGTCCGAGACGCTCTTTCATCGGGAAATATTGAATCGTTGAAGCTTAGCGCCCTCCAAAAAATATACGGCTCGTTTTCGATGGTCAATTTGAACCGCCTCGAAGAAGATCCGTTTTTGCTTGGAGAATCTTCTTTTGAAAATTACATGAAGAATTCACCGATGACCTCTACGCATTTTAGTTTGCGTGATGGCGTGCTTGCCGCTCAAGATTCCGGGGCTACATACGTGATGTGGAATGCGGTGCTTTCTGAAAGTGTTTCTTCGATGGCGTCAGATGATCATGTGATTGGGCGCGTGAATCGCGTGCTGGATTCTTTAGAAAAAGCAAATTCCGGAT
Organism: Fibrobacter sp. UWB13; assembly: GCF_900177805.1. Lineage (NCBI taxonomy): Bacteria > Pseudomonadati > Fibrobacterota > Fibrobacteria > Fibrobacterales > Fibrobacteraceae > Fibrobacter > Fibrobacter sp. UWB13. The sequence goes on from NZ_FXAX01000001.1 coordinate 470,162, forward strand.
TACGTGTTGCGGCGTCGGGAGCTCCGTTCCATAGCTACGAAAGCTCGAAAGAAGCAAAATCTGAAATTGCTCTGATTTCGGGTGTTTCCATCTTTTTGATCTTGCTGTTGCTCCTTTATGTTTACCGCTCGGCTTTGCCTATTGCCGTAACGATATCGACGATTTTACTTGCCGTTTTTACGGCGCTCGTGTTTACGTGGTTTGTTTTTGGGAATGTCCATGTATTTACGTTTGTTTTTGGTACAAGTGTAATCGGTGTCAGCATTGATTACTCGGTGCATTTTTTCACGAACTGGAAGTCTGGCGTTCGAAATATTCGTACCAAGATTTTTAAGGGGCTTTTGCTTGGATTCTTGACAACAGAATTTAGCTATATTGCGCTCACATTTGCGAATTTTCCGTTGTTGCGACAAATGGCGGTATTCTCGATTGTGGGATTGTTGAGCTCGTTCTTGACCATTACGCTTTTGTTCCACGATGTGTTTGAAAGACCGCGAAATGTCAGGGTGAAAAACAATAGCTTGTCTATAAAGAATCTTCCAGTATCTATTCCTAAAAAATTCAATAAGTGCTATTCTAAATTACCTACGTGGGTTGTTGTCCTGTTTTTTGTATTTTTCGTCATTGCTTTGTTGCCGGGGCTTTGCTCTCTCAAAATCCATACAGATTTGGGCAGTCTTTATTCGATGAGCGATAAGCTAAAAGCGGGTGAGACTTTAAATCGTAAATTGAATAATATCGGAATATCGCCCAACTATTTTATTGTAGAAGGCGATAGCGAAGAAGAAGTCTTGCAACGTGAAGAAGTTCTGGCATCGCGTCTTTTGCAGGCTGAAAAGAAAAAACAGCTGAAATCGTATTTAGCGGTGTCCAGCTTTGTTCCGTCGCTTGAAACTCAAAAAAAGACTTTTGTCGATGCCCAGCGTTTGCTTGCAAGTCGGGATTTCTTAACGGAAATTGGTGTGCAGAAAGATTCTCTGTTTGTCGAAGGTTTAAAGGGGGATGCAAAGTACGTCGAGCTTAAAAGCTTGTTCTCTGAAAATTCAAAAATGCTCCCGCACTCATTTCGTTCACTGCTAGAAATGTTGTGGATTGGTGCGGTCGGCGATTCTCAGAGCAAAAAGTATTATAGCGCCGTATTCCCGCTCCATGTCACGGAAAATTTTGATGCTCGACAAATGGCTAAGAATTTGCCTCATGTCTATGCGGTGAATAAAATGCAAAATATCAATGCGTCGCTCACGAAAATTTCACGAATCTCTTTGACGCTTGTTGGTTTGGCGTATATTGTGATGTTTATTATTCTTGTAGTTGTGTATAAGTTTACTGATGCTTTGAGAATTTTGCGAGCTCCAATTTTGGCAAGTTTCTTTGTGGCATCTGCGTTTGGCTATCTGAATATGGAATTTAATTTCTTTGCTATTGTCGGTGTGATTTTGACACTCGGTATAGGTATTGACTATGCTTTGTTCTTTAGAGAAGGCGGTCGTCAAAAATCAGTGACCACTCTAGCGATTATGCTTTCGGCAGCGACGACGCTGATTTCTTTTGGAAGTCTTGTCTGTAGTGCTTTTATCCCTGTAAAAACTTTTGGGCTTGCCGTTTTGCTTGGAATTTTATGTTGTTTTCTACTTTCTCCATTAAGTGCAAAACGTTAAATTTTTCTAACTTTGTGCTTAGAATATGAAACTTGGTATGAGAATTTTTGCTTGGGTAAGCGTTGCGTTAGGTGTGTTCTGCCTTACGTCTTGCCAGCACACTCTTGTCAAGCCCAATTCGATGCCTGTCTATTATTCTGATTCTGGCTTTGTCAATTTGCTGCCGACCACAGCGATGTCAGGAACTATTGACGAGGCTCAACATCTCGAAGGGACTTTCCGAAAAATGAAGTCTCCAGGCAACTCTCTTGCGGATACGTCTACAACGACTTTTAGTGGCGATGTCTGGGTGCGTGCAAATGATACTATCCTTTCGGTCGTTTTCTTTAGCGGTTTTGGCACGACAATTGCAGAGTTGACTTATGCAAAAGATTCTGTTTCGTTTGTAAGTTCGGTCATCGATGTCGAAAAAATGAAAGCGGAATATGTGATTGCCGATTTGCAGACTTGCTTTTATCCTTTTGAGGCGCTAAAGAATAATTTTGAACAGTCTGGTTTTACATTTACCGAAAAGCGCTTGTCGGATGAGTCTCAAGATTTCGAACGCGTATTGTCTGAGAACGGGAAGACTATTTTGCGCGTTACCCGTAAGGCAAGTGAAATTGACTTGGTGAACGAATTGCGCCAATACAAGTACCACATCAATCTTGGTAGCGAATGAATAATCGACCTTTGTACATAAATGATTTTAGCTTCCACTGCATTTTAGGTAGCGATAAAGTACAAGTCTTTGATAAACTGACGAAAGGCATTCGTGGAAATTTTACCACTTATGATGTGGCGGGTGTGATGCGCCCTGCGGCGACTATTGACCCTGCATCGTTACCTCCTGTAAGCGAGAAAAAGTACGACAATCGCGTTAATCGCCTTTCACAGGCTGCGTTGTCTGGAATGGATAAGACCATTCGCAAAGCGGTTGATCTGTTTGGGGCAAATCGCGTTGGTATTTTCATCGGCTCTTGCGACAATGGCTCCGAAGCTTCTGTGGCCGCTCTCAGATGTTTTAAGGAAACAGGTGCGTTCCCTGAGGGGTATTTGCTCGATTACCAGCGTGCTGATTTCCCGCTGCGCTTTATTGCTGATCGTTATGGCATTACTGGAATGACTTCGGTTCATTCTACAGCATGTGCTTCTAGCGCTAGTGCTTTTGTTTCCGCTCGCAATAACCTTTATGCTGGGAATTGCGATATGGCAATTGTGGGTGGCGTGGATATCGCATCTCTGTCGGTGATTCTTGGCTTTGCCTCTCTCGAAGCGATGAGTGACCGCCCGACAAATCCGTTTAGTGCGAACCGTTCCGGGCTTACGCTTGGCGATGCGGCTGTATTTTTGGTGGTCTCACGTGAGCAGTGTGATGAGCTTTGTACGCACGATTGCAGAAATCTCAAGGTGGTTGGCTTTGGCGAAAGCGCTGATGCAGACCACATTACGGCTCCTCGTGCCGATGGGGAAGGGGCGTATCAGGCGATGAAGGCTGCCCTAGAAAATGCGGGGCTTAGCGCATCTGAAATCGGTTACGTGAATTTGCATGGAACCGGTACGGAACTGAACGACGCAATGGAATCTCGTGCCGTAAACCGTCTCTTCGGTGAAGCGAATCATGCTGATGTTCCTGTAAGCTCGACAAAAGCTTTGACGGGACACACGTTAGGCGCTGCGGGGGCTTTGGAATTGGCTTTCTGTTGCCTTGCGTTAAAAAGTGCTGGCGAAAATAACGAATGCATCAGTCGACTCCCGGCGCATCTTTTCGATGGTGTAGTCGATGCAAATCTCCCGCCAGTACATTTGGTAAAACCCGCTGAAACCGCAAAGAATCTCAAATATTGCATGAGTAATTCCTTTGCATTCGGTGGCTGCAATGTGTCTTTGATTGTTGAAAACAGTTTGATTTAATATGAATGAAGAATTTAAAACAAAAGAGGCTACAAGCGAACTCGTTCCGCATAAAGGCAAAATGCTTTTGCTGGATCGCGTTCAAAATTACAGCCTTGAAGATGTAAATATCACGACGGAAATCGATATTTCGCGTAATAGTCTTTTCTACGAAGACGATTTGGGCGGAATCCCAGCTTGGGTCGCATTTGAATACATGGCCCAGAGCATTTCTGCTTTGTCTGGAATTTATGGCCGCACCAAAGGCGATAAGCCAAAGGTGGGATTCATCATGAGTGTGAGCGGTTTCAAAGCCGATATTCCGGTTTTTAAGGATGGCGAAACCGTTGTTGTCACTGTTCATGAAACCGTTCGAATGGATAAAGCGGTCACGTTTGATGGTGTTGCAAAAGTGGGTGATAAAATCGCAGTAATAGCAACTCTGAACACGGTTGAAGTCGATGATCCAAAGGCTACTTTGGGCATGAATTGAATTTGAGGAATGAATATGGATAATGCAAAATCTGTCTTGATTACGGGTGCTAGTGGCGGTATTGGTCTTGCAATTGCCGAAGCGGTTGCAAAAGAAGGCTATACAGTCGTCGCTCATTACAATAGAAACTCCGCTCCGATTGACGCTCTTGCTGAGCGGATTCGTGCCAATGGCGGTAATATTCGCACATTGCAGTTCAATATTTGCGACCGTGAACAGTGCAAGGAAGTTCTTGAAAAAGACATTGCCGAAAATGGCGTGTACTATGGTGTGATTACGAATGCGGGTGTCTGTGCTGATGCCGCTTTCCCTGCCATGACGGATGACTATTGGGACAAAGTCTTGAATACAAACTTGAACGGTTTTTACAATGTCGTTCATCCGCTCGTGATGCCGATGTGCCGTAAACGCAAGGGCCGCATTATCACGATTTCTTCTGTGTCTGGAATTATCGGAAACAGGGGACAGGTCAATTACAGCGCCTCGAAGGCTGGCCTTATTGGCGCCACCAAGGCTTTGGCTACTGAACTCGCGAGTCGCAATATTACGGTAAATAGTGTTGCCCCTGGTGTTATTGAAACTGAAATGATCAAGGATGCACCGCTTGATATGATCTTGCCTGCAATTCCGATGAAACGCGTTGGAAAGCCCGAAGAAGTGGCTGCAACAGTTGTGTTCCTGCTTTCAGAAGGAGCTGCCTACATCACTCGCCAGGTGATTTCTGTGAATGGAGGCTTGGCATGACCCGTCGCGTTGTTGTTACTGGTGGTAGTTGCATTTCGTCCTTGGGCATGGATGTCGAAGATGTTTTTGCTTCGCTCAAGACTTTGAAAAATCGCGTTGTCCGCATGAAAGAATGGGATTTGTATGCGCAAATGAATACGCGCTTGGCATGTCCGATTCTTTATGACTTGCCCGAATATTCCCGCAAAAAGGTTCGCGGTGCAGGTCGTGTGGCTGTGCTTGCGATTGCTTCTGCGGATAAAGCCATTCAGTCGGCAGGGCTTGCCGAAGAAACAGCTCTTTTGAAGTCTGGTCGCGTTGGCGTGGCTTATGGTTCTTCGATGGGCAGTATTAATCCCTTGTTGGATTTCTTCTCGATGCTGAAGCCGCCTCATGATTGTTCCAAGATTACAGCAACGACTTACATCCGTTCCATGCCGCAGACTTGTGCGGTCAACGTCAGTGTTTTCTTTGGTACGACAGGCCGCATTATCACGACGAATACGGCTTGCACAAGCGGTAGCCTTTCGATCGGTTATGCTTATGAAGCTATCAAGTACGGCATGCAAGATGTGATGATTGCCGGTGGCGCTGATGAACTTGACGCTACGGAATCGGCTGTATTTGATACTTTGTTTGCGACAAGCGTCAAGAACGATACTCCTGAATTGACTCCCGCTCCGTTTGATCGCGACCGCGATGGTCTTGTCATTGGCGAAGGTGCCGGGACGCTCATTCTCGAAGAATACGAGCATGCTAAAGCTCGTGGCGCACACATCTACGCGGAACTTGTCGGCTTTGGACACAATACCGATGGCGACCACATCACGCAGCCGAAAAAAGAGACGATGCAGATTGCGCTTGAGCTTGCTCTCAAGAGTGCAGAAATTTCACCGGAAGCGATTGGTTACGTGAGCGGTCACGGTACGGCAACACGCCATGGCGATATTGCAGAAAGTTGGGCTACGTACAACGCCTTTAATGGACACTCTGTCGCTATTTCGAGCCTTAAGAGTTATATCGGACATACGCTTGGCGCATGCGGCGGTATTGAAGCCTGGCTCGGCATCAACATGATGAATCGTGGCTGGTTTAACCCAAACCTAAATCTCAATAATGTTGATGAACAGTGCGCTCCGCTCGATTACATTACCGGTTCCGGCCGTGAAATGGATGTGGAATACCTCATGTCGAACAACTTTGCGTTCGGCGGAGTCAACACTTCGCTTATCTTCAAGCGCGTTTAATCGCTCTGTCACCCCGGACTTGTTCCGGGGTCACCATTTTCATTTGCTTTAAAACTTTGTCAGCGTTTCTACACGATAGCCGTCAAGAACTTCACGACCTTTAAGATCTGTAAGTTCAATAACAAATGCAAAGCATTCAACCTTGCCGCCCATTTTCTCCACGAGATGGGCGGCTGCTTTTGCAGTGCCACCAGTGGCGAGTAGGTCGTCGACGATTACCACGCGTTGCCCAGGTTTTATCGCATCTTTATGGATTTCCATGCAGGCGGTCCCGTATTCAAGATTATAAGTCACTTCGACGGTTTTGCGGGGGAGTTTTCCTTTCTTGCGTTCTGGGACAAATGGCTTATGGAAATGCTCTGCAATTGGTACTCCAAAGAGGAAACCGCGCGCTTCTAGCCCGATAACGACATCAAAATCAACATTTTTAAGCGTTTTGTAGAACGCATCAAGCGTAAGCTTTAGTCCATCGGGGTCGTTCAAAATTCCCGTGATATCACGGAATAAAACTCCCGGCTTCGGAAAATCTGGAACCGCAATAATGTAATCTTCAATACGTTTCATTTACCCCTCTCGTTATAATGGTTAATAGTCAATGGTCATTAGTTATTGGTTGTAATAACCGCGGCTTTTGCCGCCAAATTTAAGCTAGTGACTAACGACTAATTTCTATCTAACAATTTCTCGACTGTCGCAATAATCTTGTCGCGTTCTCCGCACCAGTTCGGTGCAATCAAAAGCTCGCTCGGGCTTTCGCCGCTGAATCGCTCAATCGCGATATCCTTGCCAATAATCTTGATCATCTCGGCAACCGCTTCGCAGTATTCCTCGAACGAAAGCAATTTGACTTCGCCGTTGGCAAAATCTTGCGCCATGACCGTGCCCACGACAATGTGCAGCGGGTGAATTTTGACTGCCGCAAGTTTCAAATCGTGAACGACTTGTGCTGTGTGCTTAAAGTCTTCCATCTTTTCGCCAGGAAGCCCAACAATCACATGTGTCGTGACGGTAAGACCTGCGGCTTGGCAGCGCTTTACGGCGTCTTCAAATTCCGCAAGTGTATGCCTGCGGTTGATGCCCGCGAGCGTCAAGTCGTTTGCTGTCTGAAGCCCGATTTCAACAACAATTGGCTTTTTGCGGTTGAGCTCTGCAAGGTATTCAATCTTTTCGTCTTCAAGGCAATCTGGGCGTGTACCAATTGCAAGCCCTGCAATTTCTTTATGCTTAATAATCGGATCGATGATTTCGCGCAGATGTTCAAGCGGAGCATGCGTATTCGTGTATGGCTGCAAGTAGGCGAGGATGCCTGCATTCGGGTACTTGTCGCGAAGTTTCGGAACGTACTTTTCGAGTTGCTCTTGAATTGAGACTTTTGCTTCGTCAAAAACAGGACTGAAACTGCGGTTGTTGCAGTAGCTGCATCCCGAAAATCCCTTGGTCCCGTCGAGGTTCGGGCAACTCATGCCGCCATTCAGCGGGAGCTTGCGCACCTTGAGGTAATTAGGGAAAAGTTCCAGAAGTAAATCGCGATAAGGTTTGTAATGCATGACCATAAAATAGTTAAATGTTCTTTGCTACTAGATATACATTTATTTCTGCTGGAATGAACATTGATTATTACTTATAAAATCGTTTGCCTACGTTGATACACTTGTTACACTTTTTCGCTCGTTTGTATTATAGTCGGTCTAAAATATGCCCTAAATCGCCCGAAAAACGCACTTCGAGTATATATTTAGACTTGAAAATAAAAGCCCTGGATCCTTCACATTCGTTCAGGATGACGGTGATGCGCATTCTCAACGGCATTTGAATGATCTGACTATAATTAAACCGAGGTGTCCTCATGAATTTTAAAAAGAATAAAGCTCTTGCGATTGCGGCGACCGTTGCCATGGCGCTTTCTGTGCCGTCTTTTGCACAGTTGAACAATGGTGATATGGAGTATGGTGACGGCGGCTGGTATTTGTGGAACAATCCTGATGGTCCAGCTGTAGCCGAATCGCAAATTGCCGTACAGGGGCTCGGCGTTGATGGTTCCCAGGGCGCTAAGGTCGTCGTGAAGGAACTCCCGAATCCGTGGTGGGGCTTGCAGCTCCAGCCGCCTAAATTCTTGGCAGACTCCGGTTTTTATAAGCTCTCGTTCAAGGCAAAAGGCAACATGCCTATCAATTCCGTGGTGCAGGGTGGTCCTCCGGATTACCGCCAAAAGGAAAGCGCTTCGTTTGACTTGACAGACAAGTGGCAGACTTATGAAATGATTTTCCTTGCTGACCAGAAGGGTTACGGCCTCAACAACATTACGTTCCAGATTGGCCTCAAGAAGGGCTGGATCCAGCTCGACGATGTCGAAGTCGAAAAGATGGACGAAATGTCTGACCCGTCCTGGTATAACAATGCCGATGCCCGTATCGATAGCCTCCGCAAGGTGAATTTCACGGTCAAGGCAAATCCGGGCGAAAAAGTCCACGTGAAGCTGTTGCGTCATTCGTTCCCGTTTGGTACAGCGCTCGCTCTCTACGACACCAAGGATAGCACCGAAAATTGGTACCGCAACGCAGCCAAGAAGTACTTCTGGCATGGCGTTTCTGAAAACCAGTTCAAGTGGCCGGAATACGAACCGAAGAAGGGCAAGATCAAGCGTGAAGAAATGAAGGAATACACCGACTTCACCGCCCAGAATCACTGGAAACTTCGCGGTCACGCTCTCATGTGGAGCCACCAAGGCTACGGTTTCGACAAGCACTACAGCAACAAGGGTAGCTGCGAAGAAATGGCTGAAAAGCTCAAGGCACGTATCTATCGCGACCTCAAGGAATACAAGGGCAAGATTACGGAATACGACGTGTGGAACGAACCGATTCACGAATCCTGGACGTTCAACAAGTGCGGCTGGGGCATTCTCGACAGTGCCTTCATTTGGGCTCACAAGGCTGATCCGAGCGCATTCCTTTACATCAACGATTACAACGTCGTGGCTGCAGGTGAAACGGATCGCTATTATGGCTTGATTAAGGGTATGCTCGAACGCAAGGTGCCTGTGATGGGCATTGGCGTGCAGTGCCACTTTGGGCTCCGTCCGGTGGTTGTGCCGAGTCTCATCAAGGAACGCTTGGACAAGCTCGCTTCCCTTGGCCTCCCGATCAAGGTTACAGAATTCGACGTGGGCGACTGGCAGGCTGGTATGAACGATACCGAAGAAGTCCAGGCTGAAAAGTTCGAAACTTTCCTTCGTACCGCATTTAGCCATCCGGCTGTGAACGGCATCGTGTTCTGGGGCTTCTGGGACAATCGTCACTGGGTCAAGAACGGCGGCATGATCGCTTCTGACGGTCGCGAAAAGCCTGCTGCAAAGCGCGTTTATGACTTGTGGCACAAGGTCTGGACGACGGACCTCTACGCTATCGCCGACGAAAATGGCGAAGCCAAGTTCCGTGGTTTCAAGGGCTACTACCAGGTCAACGCTGGCGACAAGAAGTTCCAGATTACCGTGAAGTAATTAACCATGTCATTCCCGCCTCCGAGCGAGAATCTCCTTTTACAAGCCGCGTGATGCGGCTTTTTTACTATCTTGCTTTCCATGAAACAGAAAATCCCCGGAATCCTCTTTTTACTCGCCATGCCTCTTTCCGTCCTCTTGTACATCAAGGTAGAGGCGCTCTCAGGCTCGGAGATTCTCGGGCTTTTATCTGCTGTCGCGCTGTACGTCGTCGTTGCGCTCGTCATCGCGCTTTTGTTCAATAGTAAGGATAGAACATAAAACACGTCGTTGCGAGCGAAGCGCGGCAATCTATCTCAGTTCTGACTATTCTTCTTTAATATGGTACGGCAAGAGACGTACGCCGACAGGGTTTAGCTTGGCGTAGCCATGACTGTTCATCGGTAGCTGCAATCCATATCCAGATGCTTTTAAGCGATCTTCCTTGACGCCCTTGTTCACAAGGAATTCAAAGATGAAGTTCGCTCTAGAATTCGCAAGTTCAATAGGCTCCTTCGATTCTCCTGATTTTACACTGCACTGGATTTCAATGGCGATTTGCTTGTTGTGTCGCATGATGGACACGACATCACTCAATGCTGTGTAAGAAGAATTGAGTGGCATTTCGGAACCTTTATGGAACTGGATACGTCTTGCTATTTTATCCAAATTTAGCTTTTCACGAATAGGGCAGCCATTGGCGTCAACAGCGGTGTGTTCCAGCGTATTCGGGCAGTTGTCGAGGTAGTCCACGACTCCGTCCTTATCAGAGTCGATGGGGCAGCCAGTCTTGTCAACGGGTGCATCTACAGGTGTGTCTGGGCACATGTCGTCTTCATTGAAAATTCCGTCTCGGTCGAAGTCTAGTCTACAGCCAACACTATCTACGCCTACTCCTGGCGGCGTGTTTTCACATTTATCCATAAAGTCCGGGATGCCGTCTTCATCGGAATCAATGGGGCAGCCATACATGTTCACAATCTCGTTCGGGGCGCTGTCGGGGCACTTGTCCCATTCGTCAGGAACGCCGTCTTTATCGTTGTCCATAAAGCATCCGTACTGGTTGACCTTAAGTCCTGCGGGTGTGCTCGGGCAGGAGTCAAGTACGTTCGGAACGCCGTCTTCATCAGTATCGAGAATACATCCTTTTTCGTTGACTTCTTCGCCGGGTTCAGAATCCGGGCATTTGTCTAGTTCGTTCGGGATGCCGTCGTTGTCGTTATCGCGGATACATCCAAATTCATCAACCGGGTATCCTTCCTTTGTATTGGGGCACTTGTCCTTGTAATCCGGAACGCCGTCGTTGTCACGGTCAAAAGGGCAACCGCTTTCGTCAATAAGCACTTCGGCAGGTGTGTCCGGGCACTCGTCCAAGTCGTCTGCAATACCGTCGTTGTCGGAGTCCGGCGCGCAACGGTATTTATTGTCCTTGAACGAAAGACTCGACTTGGGACATGCTTCCATCTTCTTTTTAAAGTCATCGATCCTTCCACCGAGGTCAAATGTACGGTTAAATTTAATAGAGACTGCAATCGGAGGACTTCCTGGGACGGTGTAAGAATATTCGTGTCCCTTGTTCTTAACTGTGATTTCATGTCCTCTACTGATTTTCCTTTTTCTGAACAAGTCCATGCCGAGGTCTGCATTGATAGACATCGTCGTGAATTTCGGAAGTCTGACTTTCAATCCAGGAGAAAATCTCAGCTGATCATTCAAGAACCCGCGCCACACATCTTTGGTTCGGATCTTTGTTTCACCGGATGCTTCGAGGACAAGCGAAACCCATTCGTAAGGGAAGAGTGTGATGCCTGAACCCCAAGTGAATATATTTTCGCCGTTTTCAAATGCTCTAAGAACGCCTGCGTAATTATTCCAGCGCAGATTCCTGTGGATGTTGATCGATAAGTAGAGCGTTCCTGCCACAGCAAAGTCTGCGGCAGAATAGGGGTTGGTATAGTCGCCTTTATGGATGTACCAAAGGTGCCTCGGACGGACGCCCTTCTCGTTTGTTCCGGTCGGAATGAATACCTCGAGCGCTGCAGCTAAGTTGAACAGGTCCTTTAAGGACTGGTTTGGAAGTTGAGCCTTGACCATGAGTCCGATGTCGCCAAAGCCCACACCTTTGAGCTTGGTTCCTCCAGCGTCACCGTCATAGTGGACATTCAGGTTGAGTCCCGCTTCGAGATAATCAAGGATGCCGTAGCCGACATAGCCAAGAATCGTGTTCGAAGGGGTGGTGGTCAGCGTGTATTCCTTGCCCGTTTCATCAGTGAGGAATCCTTCGAGACTGGCAGGCTTGTTGCTGCTCGCCATTTCGAATCCGCCCATGACAAAAAGGTCTCCTGGGTTGAGCGTTCGTGCTCCAGGAACATGGATTCCACTGCTATTAAAGGAAAATCCAGATTGCGCAAACAGAAAAACGGCGCAAAAGAGAAGTGTTGATAGAAATAGTTTCATTTTTTCATAAAGAATTTAGACATTTTTTTAGATTATCTGTTTGCATTTTCAAATTTATGTATATATTTCACTTCCGAAGTGAGAAACAATAACTCCGCAAATAAATTGCCGTCATGGCACCGAAAGTCGCAAAAGGCGTATAAGATTAACAGAGTGATTATCATTCTGCAAATCGTGACTGCTTTTGTGATGTGTGGGGTTATCCTATATGGCATGAACAGATTGATGCAATAAATTGGAGGAAAGCTTATATGAATAAAGCTTACTATTGTGGTCGTCGTCCTAAGAGTGATGCGTTCGATGATACCCCGGATCCAACCTATTTGGGCGAAGAAGATGATCTGATCAAGGAAGAAGAAGAACCGCAGGAAGAAGAAGTTGACGAAGAAGTCGATTTTGACAAGCCATCCTTTGGCCGTAACCCCATTTGGTCTGACTACGGCGAGGACATGGATTTCGACCAGTGATATGGTCGGATAAATTCGTTAGACTCGGTCTTGCATTAGTTCTTTTATTTTTGAGCGCCTGCGCTCCCAAGCAGGCGAAGCTTGCCGCGTCATCTCAGGGAAAACCTATCCAGCCGGAGAAGGTTTCTATTGATGTACCTGCTCCAAACCCAGGTAAGGAAATTGTTGGGGATTCGACGAGGCCTTCGTGGGTCTATTATCAGTATGGACTTCAGGCAATTGATAATAATCAATGGGCTGTTTCCAAGCATTATCTTGAAGAATCTCTGCGTTTGCTCGTAACTGAGAAGTTCGATTCTACAAAGAGCAAGCTAACACGTTCTGAAGATTCCATTTATAAAATGCAGATGCCTGTGCGCATTGTCCAGGCTTTAGAAGATGTCTATCCGAACCTCGCCGAACAGGAGGGGAGTGATTCTACCAATACGGACAGCCTCACTATTGAAGGTGTAGACGCTTACGACGAAAATGCGGCCGACAGCGCATCGATGCGCGTTATCGAAAATTTCCTCGACACTGTTGATGCCGGGCGTTTCTCGCTCCCGATCCGCTTTAACGAACGCGTCATGCAGGAAATCTATTACATGACGACGTCTGCACGCGGCTTTATCACTCGCTCGCTCTCCCGCAAGACGGCGTACGATTCCTTGATCTATACAAAGCTTGCCCAGAAGCGCATGCCACGAGACCTTATCTACCTTGCATTGGTGGAATCTGGCTTTAATGTGAAGGCGTATAGCCGTGCAAAAGCGGCGGGCATGTGGCAGTTTATCCCGGAAACCGGCATCCGCTATGGTCTAGAAGTTGATTTTTGGGTTGATATGCGCCGCAATCCAGAAATGGCGACTGAGGCCGCTTTGAGCTATCTTTCAACCTTGTACGCCGAATTTGGCGACTGGCTTTTGTCGATGGCTGCCTACAACTGCGGTGAAGGCAGAATCCGTCGATTGATTCGTGAGAAAAAGGCTGATTCTACGTGGGGCAACCGCCCTGTAACATACTGGGATTTGCAGCTCCCGCAAGAAACCATGCATTACGTGCCGCGAATCCTTGCGGCGATGGTCATTGGTCATTATCCAAGTCATTACGATGTGGAAGTTAACAAGCGTCAGCTGCCGGCATACGATACGGTTACCGTTTACGATTCGTTCTCTCTAGATGAAATTGCGAAGTTCCTGAAGGTTCCTGAAGATACGCTTCGCACGTTGAACATGGAATTGACCATGTGGTGTACACCGCCTAATCGCGATGCGTACTTGCTCCGTTTGCCATACGGTACGCGAGCCGCCTTTGTGCAGAACTACGACCGCATGGAAAAAAACGGCTTTTCGAGCTGGAAAGAGCACAAGGTGCGTAAGGGTGAGTCTATAGGCGTTATTGCGCAACAGTATGGCGTGCGTGTAGCAGAAATTCAGCGTGCCAACGACATGAAAAAGACAAAGCTTAAGCCGGGTCGTACGCTGCTCATCCCGATCAAGGTCGCTCCGCGCAGGTCTACAGGCAAAAAGCCGACGAAGGTCCGCACATATGTGGTGCAGCTGGGCGATAATCTCGGTTCCATTTCCCGTCGCTTTGGCGTTTCTCAAGAATCATTGCGTGTCTGGAATAATATTGAAACGGGTTATAACGTCAAGAAGGGCGATACAATTTACGTTTCCAAGCCAGATCTCAAGCCGACGAGCTTTATCCAACAACGCGTTGCCCTCAAGAAAGGCGAAATGTATGTGGTCAAGGCGGGGGATACCTATGCCGAAATCGCAAAGAAGTATAAAGTCCCTGTGTTTCTCCTGTTGCAGGCAAACAGCGGCTTTACCAAGCGACTCACGATTGGCGATTCTCTTGCTATTCCTGCTTATGTCCGTCCGCCGCGCAAAATGTCCAAGGCGACTGACGAAGAATTCCCTGTCGAGCCCGCTAAGGTTGTAGAATCTTCGGATTCCAAGACCTCGAGTAAGTCATCCAAAAAGACCGCAGAAAAGTCTTCGAATTCTAATTCTAAGTCTTCGAAAAAAGCTCCGGTCAGCACGACGATTATCTACACGGTTGAAGCTGGTGACAATTTGTTTGCTATCGCCAAAAAGTTCTCGACGACGGTTGCCGCCATCCGTGAAATGAACGAAATGGGCAATTCCTCGAACATCAAGGTCGGACAAAAGATCAAGATTCCGGGAACTTCCACGCCGGCTCCAAGCACCCCGAAGATCGAAGAGATTACTCATGTCGTCAAGAAGGGCGAGGGACTTTGGGATATTTCGCGCCAGTATGGTGTGACGATTGAAGATATAGTGAAGTGGAACGGGCTTAAAGACACGAAAATCAAGATCAATGAGAAGCTGAAAATTAAAACGACCAAGAAAAGCAAGAAATAATCGTTTGTTTTTGAAAAAAAATGTGTAAATTCGTGTTTTTTATGGAATAATTTGAAAAAAATAGTGTAGTTTTAACTTGGAAAAATCAAAAATTCATTGGAGTATAATATGAAGAAGAAAATCTTGGCTCTCTGTGCTGCTGGTCTTATTTTTTCTTTGACCGGTTGTGAAGAAACCATGGACCCGAACGACCCGCAGTCTGTTCGTAGATATTTGACGAAGAAGCAGATTGGCTTTACGCCGAATCAGTTCGTCTCTTATGCGGTCAATAGCGATACCGCCAAGATGACTTTGTTCCTCCAGGCTTCTTTCGAAATTGACCAGCCGGCAGATAACGGCAATAATGCTGTCGCTATCGCAGCAAACAAGGGCAACATGATGGTGCTCAACTACTTGTTTGATCATGGCGCAAAGGCTAATGTCAACAACGGCAATGGCGAACCGGTTATCGATAACGCTGTCATGATGGGCAACAAGGAAGTTGTCGTCCGCATCTTGGATCAGCTCAAGAAGGAAGGCGTTGAACCGCAGAACCTCGCTACCGCAGTTCTTATCGCCGCAAAGACTGGCAAGGCTGACATGCTCGAAGTGCTCGCTAACGCTGGTGCTCCGCTTGAAAACCGTAGCCCGGATGGCTATATGCCGATTCATTGGGCTGTCAAGTCTGGTAACTACGACGCTATGATGTTCCTCATCAACAAGGGTGTCGATGTGAACGCCAAGTGCGGTCAGGGTTACTCTGTGCTCGACTGGGCTACGAATGAAGGTTATACTCGCCTCATCAAGGCTTTAAAGAAGCACGGTGCCAAGAATACTGCAAAGTATAAGATTGACTCTCGTGGCAAATAAGCTAATCTTTTAGCTTGAGTTTACAGGACGGGTCTAAAGCCCGCCCTTTTTTTCTATCTTGTCAAACGGAAAAACAACAGGAGATTTTATGTCTATCCAAGTGATGGTTAATGGTATTCCGGGAAGCATGGGCCGCATCGTGGCCGAAACTTGTGTTGCCCGTGGTTTGGAACTTGTCCCGTATTCTTTGACGGGTGAAATTATCGTCGAAAACGAAGCCGAAGTTGCAGGCAAGACGATTCAGCTCTTGAAGCCATCCAACCGAGAAGCCCGCATTGGCGAAGTGCTTGCCAAGTATCCGAACATGATTTGCATTGACTACACGCATCCGACGGCAGTGAACGACAACGCCGCTTTCTACGTGAAGCACAAGATCCCGTTCGTGATGGGAACGACCGGCGGTGACCGCGAAGCCCTTGCAAAGCTCGTTGCCGATGCCAACCATCCGAGCGTCATCGCTCCGAACATGGCTAAGCAGATTGTCGCTTTCCAGATGATGATTGAATTCTTGGCCAAGGAATTCCCGACCGCATTTGAAGGCTACAAGCTTTCCGTGGTTGAAAGCCACCAGAAGACTAAGGCTGATACAAGCGGTACAGCTCGTGCAGTCGTAAGCACCTTCCAGAAGATGGGTTTTGACTACACGCCGGACGATATTGAAAAGGTCCGTAACGAAAAAGAACAGATGGAACGCATGCACGTGCCCGAAGAATATCTCGGCGGTCACGCATTCCATACCTACAGCCTCGATAGCGCTGACGGCACGGTTCACTTTGAATTCCAGCACAATGTTTGCGGTCGCAAGATTTATGCCGAAGGCACTGTTGATGCTGTGAACTTCCTCGCCGACCAGATTGCCGCCGGTACCGCAAAGCCGTTCAACATGATGGACGTCTTGCGTTCTGGAAAAATGAGATAAATGCGATCCTATATCCTTCGTCGTTTGCTGCTGATGATCCCGACGCTTATCGGGATTTCGTTGGTGTGCTTTATCTTGATTCAGCTCTTGCCGGGTGGACCTGTCGAAGAGCTGATTTCTCGTGCGCAACAGGCGGCTTCGATGAAGGGTGGCGTGGATGCGTCCAAGGCGCTCTCGCCGGACCAGATTGCGCAAATTCAGGCGTACTTTGGTTTTGACCAGCCTGCGTGGAAACGTTACCTCACGTGGCTTTGGAATGTTTTGCATTTGAATCTTGGGGAAAGCTACACGTACGGACTTCCGGTCTGGGATGTGATTGTAAGCCGTTTCCCGATTTCTTTGTTCTTTGGCGTGACCTCGTTCTTCTTGAGCTACCTTATTTGCATTCCGCTTGGGCTCTGGAAGGCGGTGCATCACGGAAGCAAGCTTGATTCTTTTACGAGCGGTCTTATTTTCTCGGGTTACGTGATGCCGGGTTATGCGCTTGGCATTTTGCTCATCATCTTTTTGGCGGGTGGTTCGTACTTGGACATTTTCCCGCTCGGTGGGCTTACAAGCGATGACTTTGAGGATTTCACGTTCTTCGGGAAGGTCTTTGACTTGGCGCAACATTTGGCGCTCCCGATTTTCTGTTACATGATTAGCGAATTTGCGTTCCTCACGTTCCTCATGAAAAACTCCGCACTTGAGGAACTGGGCCGCGATTACATGCGTACGGCTTTGGCAAAGGGGTTGAGCTTTAAGCAGGCTCTTGTGCGTCACGCGCTCCGCAATGCGCTTATCCCGATTGCAACGCGCCTTTCGGAAATTTGCACGCTTATGTTTGCGGGTGCACTCCTCATCGAAAAAGTCTTTGATATCGATGGTATGGGGCTTTTGTATTACAATTCGATGGTCAACCGCGATTATAACGTGGTGATGGGGATCATCTTCCTCAGCAGCCTTATGGCAATGGTGGGGCGCCTCTTTAGCGATATCCTTTATACGCTAGTCGACCCGAGAATTAAGTTCTCGTAAGATAGTCTTTAGTTGTTAGTCCATAGTCTTTGGTTTATTGCTTATAACTAGCAACTAATGACCAATAACCTACATTTTCTTTGTCATTTTCCTCTTTCTTATTGTATATTAAAAGCATGCAAAACGATATTATTAAAATTTCTCCGAGTATTCATGAGTATCTCTTGACTCATGGTTATACTGAAAACTTTACTGTGACTCCCATTGCCGGTGCAGGCTCTGGAAGGCGTTATTTCCGTATCGCTAGCGATGAACGTAAAAGCGTCTTGCAGGTAAGTGCCGAAGTGAATGAAGATTTCAAGCACTTTGTCGAGTATTCCAAGACGTTCAGGGAGTACGGCTTGCCGGTCCCGCGCGTTTATTGCGTTGACGAAGATGCTTGCCAGGTGTTGCAAGAAGACTTGGGCAAACGCAGCCTCTTGGACGAAGCTTTCCCGAATGGCACGAAGGTTCTTTCGGGCAGTGCGCGTATTCTGTACCCGGAAGTGATTGATGCGCTTATCCAGTGGCAGAATGCAAGCCATCAGCTGTTCAGCCATCACACCGAAATTTGGCTCCGCCGCTTTGACTTTGCCGCCCTCAAGTGGGAATCCGATTACTTTACTGAGAATTACCTCAAGCTCCACAAGGGCATTACGGAAATTCCGGAATCGGTCCGCAATTTCTATTCGCTCGTGGCAGTTTCCGTCGAAGCTCAGACGAAGGTCTTGATGCATCGCGATTTCCAGAGCCAGAACATTATGATCCGTCCGAATTCCGAAGTCGCATTTGTCGATTTCCAGGGTGCTCGTCGCGGTTCCATGTTCTATGATATCGCATCGCTCTTGTGGGACCCGTACGTGAGCTTGCCGCTTCCGATGATCAAGGACTTCTTTGAATATTGGCGCAGCCAGTACCGCGGTACAAGAATTTATACGAAGGACGATGCCTGGGAAGGCTTTGTGCATGCTAGCTTGCAGCGCTTGATGCAGGCTCTCGGTGCTTACTGCTTCCTCTCCAAGGTGAAGAAGATTGAAAAGTTCGAACAGTACATTGAACCGGGCAAGGCTCAGCTCCGTGTGCTGTTTGACGAATTCAAGCAGATCGCCAAGGCTACAGATCCTGAAGTGTTCAAGTTCATGGATTGGGCTCTCCAGTAATGGCTCTCATCTATACGCGTATTTACGCGCAGCCTGTGGAGTTCAATCGTGCTTTGGGTTACGCTTATGACGCGCTTGTGAAAAGTCCTTATCCGTTCGACGCCATGTCGACATGGAAAGGGCTTTCTGAGCGTGTGGCTCAGGGCATTTATATGGGGCAGGGACTTTTGCTCCCGCATACGCGCGTTCCTGGTTTGAAGGAACCGCTGATGGCTTTTGTCGTCGCCCGTGAAGGTATTACGGGGATTAAAACTCGTAATGACGAGAAGGCGCAATTTATGTGCGTGCTTCTCTCTCCGGCGGAATCGGCAATGGCGCATACGGTTACGATTGCTAATGTGGCAAAGCGCTTGCTCGACCCCGAATGGAAAGAAAAAGTCCTCGCCGCCACCGACGAGGAAGAGTTGAAAAAGATGTTTTAAGATGGAGATGCCCGCTCAAGGCGGGCATGACAAAAACATCACCACTGGAGGCTACCGACGGCATAAGTGCGGTAGCCTTTAAAGTCTCCGAAGAATCTTGTGTAGCTTGTTCTAAAGCTGAACCATTCCCACGGAGTCAAGCTCAATGTCAATCCAAGTTCTTTGTAGCGAATAGTAGTCTCTTCGTTCAGGAACTTTTTGTCCATAGCGCTTTCGGGAGTGTGCAAATCATTGATATTCCCGCCGAAAGCGGTATCTTTGGCTACAGCGCCAAAGAAGAGTGTTGCCTTGATAAAGTTGTATGTGGCGGTCACTTCGGTATGGACTTCTTGGCTATTCGGGCCGAGGTCGCTGCCGAGGCTTTTGGCATAGCTTGCGTATGTGTAAGCTTTCCCTTTGTGGTGTGTGTAGACCCAGGGCTCAATGCGCGTGTATTCGAACATCCAGTCGAGATTCACGGGGCCGACCTCGATATTGTCACGGGCGACGCCGAGCGTTGTAGCCCACTTGTTGCCCCACCAGCTATCGTCAAACATGCTTGTCGGGGACTTCATATCGTCCCACAAAAGTTCAGCGTAAAATTCCCAATTCGGGAGTGTTTTCACGCTCAAGTCAAATGCTAGCGAGATGTTGTCCTGATCGCCCTGCAGGTGTTCCTGAAAAACGTAAGGGATGAAGGGGAGAACGTAAGCCCATTCAAATTCACGACCCGTGCTATCGCTATCGGGGTTCGGATTTGAGCCCGCTGCTTCAGTAGTAGTGCCATAAAGCGATGTTTCAGAAATTCCGAGTGTGATTTCTTTTGGAAGGTTTAAGTTCAGGCGATGCGCATGGAAATACTTGCCAAAGTTCTTCTTCTCGAAAAGTTTGGCTGCATATTGCGTGTATTCAATAGGGCCTAACGTGAACTGGTAGCCAAAATAAGGAGTCGGGGCAGCATCGGGAATGCGGCTGGAGCTGTCTTGCCAAGGACGGTAAAAATTGCGTTCTCCGCGTAAAATCACGTGGTTACGGCGGGCTGGGCCCCATTCCAAAAAGTCAAATCCGGCGAGGAGCTTGACCGGCTCAAGGTTGTAGCTTACGTTTGCGGCGAAGAGGTCCCAAGTGCGTTTGTGTTCGCTCTGCTTGTTGTAGGGGAGTCCTTCGTCGGGATTGTAGTAATTGAAATTGATGTAGCGGTTTGTGTAGTCCGTGTTGACTTTGACACGGGTATCAAACAGGAACGCGTCGGTGAATTTGCCGCTTGCGAAAAGGCGTATGGACATGGAATTGTCGTAATGCGTTTTCGCCCTACTGAAATTCGTAATGGCAAGAGAATCCAGGAGCTGGACGTTGATGTTCAGCTCTTTGGAGTGTGCCGAATCCGCTAGGGTAACGTGGTGTGGCATGTCGACCGGGTGCGCCGAGCAGGCGAGTGCGGTTCCAAAGATAATGCTAAGGATAGACGGGGTCTTGTGCCACGATTGCATTACTTCACTTCCTTGTCTTTTTTCCAGATGCCGATGATGCTCTTGTTTTTGCGGAAGGCGAGCCAGAGCGTCGGCCAAATGAGGATGAGGTCACGGATGAGGCTAGTCCAGGCTTCTGCCTTATCCTGTGCGCCTTCGAGTTCAAAGCAACCGCAAGTGATGCCGAGGTCGTTCCAAAGAGCCCAGGCGAGTGCGATGATGAAACTTACGAACATCCAGAAAATCGCAAATGCCGATTCGCGGACAAACGGCGACACGATCATCGCAAGCCCGAACCAGAATTCAAATTGCGGGTACACGAGCGCAAAGAAATTGTTCACGAAGTCGAGGTGCAATGCCGAGAAAAACTGGTACTGCGCAACGAGCGTTGCAAACTGATGCGGGTCCTGGATCTTGAAAATGGAGGCGAAAATGAACATGCCACCAATGCCTACGCGGCAAAGCGTTTCAAGAGCGCGGATGGCAAAGTCCTTTTGAATCTTGATGGCCGGGAAGATGAGCGCACAAGCGAGAACGATTGCGCCAACGCCAACGTGGATGTTGTAGCGGTATGCCTTCGGCCAAATGTCGAGGAGCCATTCTTGGTCGGTGAACGTGAGAATCGTTTCGGGGAAGCTGATTTCGGCAACGCCAACGGTCACGAAGAATGTTGCTACGAGAAGGAGAATGCCCGCGATAATGGTCTTCTTGAGATTTTCTTTTTCAAAACATGCAATCATGGGAACTCCTTAAAGAATGTCTGCCGGCTTTTCGAGGACATCTTGGGTGCCAATCCAATCGACGGATTTGGCGTCATCGACGCGGATGTTGTTGATGATGGCGAGTGCGATGCTGAATGCGGCAATGCCGAGCAGGACAATCCAATTTAAGGATTTGAGATAGACGAGTGCGTCTTGATAAATCTTCTGAATTTTTTCTTTCATGTTGTTCAATATACAAAAAAAGAACCCGCCGTTTGGCAGGCTCTCTTTCGTTCTTTCTATTAACTAGTGTATCCCAGCGCCGTCAGCGACGTCGCAAGTCACCGGCTTGCCG
Source organism: Fibrobacter sp. UWB13 (assembly GCF_900177805.1). NCBI lineage: Bacteria > Pseudomonadati > Fibrobacterota > Fibrobacteria > Fibrobacterales > Fibrobacteraceae > Fibrobacter > Fibrobacter sp. UWB13. The sequence continues at coordinate 491,776 of NZ_FXAX01000001.1, forward strand.
TTCACTTCAAGAGCGAGCGCGTCACAGAACACAGCGCCACCCTTTGCGGTGAGAGCAATCTTTTCGAAGTCCTTGACCTTGAGCTCGCGCGGTTCGCTCGGAGCAACACCCTTGAACAAAGCGCGGTCACCCGGCTTTGCATCTTCCGGGACGCTCACGAGTCTGCACTTGTGCGTTTCCGGTTCGAGGTCGCCTGCAAAGAGCATACCCTGGCTCATGATGCCACGGAGGGCGCTCGGCTTCAAGTTTGCGAACAAGAGAATCTTGCGGTCCTGGAGTTCGTTTGCCTGGTAGCTGCTCTTAAGGCCACTGCAAATCGTGCGGAGTTCGCCTTCGCCTGCATCGACCTTGAGTACGTACAAGCTGCTTGCGTCCGGATGGTCGGCGACTTCCTTAATTTGTGCAACACGGAGGTCCATAGCGGCCGGAACGTCTGCTGCCATAAGCGGCTTGTTCTGCTTCGGCTTGGCCTGCTGCGGTTCAGCCTTCTTGACTTCTTCTTCGATACGCGGGAAGAGCGGCTTGCCTTCGCCGAACTTTTCGCCACCCTTGAGGATGCCCCACACGAGGTCGTTCTGGTCGGTGAACTTGCTGCCGATCATGGCGAGACCTTCTTCGCTCTTGCCCGGGATGACCGGCCAGAGCATGCTGAGCGAGAGACGCACGGCTTCAGCAGAAATGTAAAGCACGGTTGCGAGTTCGTCCTTCTTGGATTCGTCCTTGGCGAGTTTCCACGGAGCCTTGATTTCGAGGTAGCGGTTGATGCTGCGGACGAGCGTCATGATTTCTTCGACGACCTGGGAAAGCTTGACCTGCGGAACCCATTCCATCACGTTTGTGCGGACGCGGTTTGCAATCGTAATCACTTCGTTTGCGGCATCATCGAGAGCGTTCGGAGCCGGGAGTACGCCACCGAAGTTCGTGAGCACCAAGCGGTGGACGCGGTTCAAAACGTTACCGAGATCGTTAGCAAGGTCGCTGTTGATGCGGCGGACAAAGCCTTCGTGCGTGAAGTTCGCGTCTTGACCGACAACCATTTCTCGAGCGAGGAAGTAGCGGAAGGCGTCGATGCCGTACTTTTCCATGTAGTCCATCGGGTTCACGACGTTGCCTGCGGACTTGCTCATCTTTTCGCCACCGTTCACGAGCCACCAGCCGTGGGCGAGGATGTGCTGCGGGAGCGGAATGTCGAGAGCCATGAGCATGGTCGGCCAATAGACGCTATGAGTTGTCAAAATGTCCTTACCGATGAGGTGGTAAGAGGCGGGCCAAATCGGAGTGCCATCAGCATAAGTCTTGTGGAAGGCGGTGGAGGCGCTCACATAGTTGAGGAGAGCGTCAAACCAGACGTAAGTCACGTAGTCCGGGTCGAACGGCAGCGGAATGCCCCAGCTGAGGCGGATCTTCGGACGGCTGATGCAGAGGTCGTTCAGCGGCTGGCGGAGGAATCCTCGGATTTCGTTCCAGCGGTAGTCCGGCACAATCCAGTCCTTGTGGCTTTCCAAGAAGTCAATCAACTTCTGCTGGTAGGCGCTCATCTTGAAGAAGTAATTCTTTTCCTTGAGCCATTCCACCGGGCGGTGGCTGATCGGGTCGCACTTGTTTTCGTCGAGTTCGTCTTCGCTGAAGAAGCGTTCTTCGCCAACGGAGTACCAGCCTTCGTATTCCTTCGAGTAAATTTCACCCTTGTCCCAGAGTTTCTGCAAACATTCCTGCACAAATGCCTTGTGTTCCGGCATCGTCGTGCGGATGAAGAAGTCGTTCTGGATGTTCATCTTCTTCCAGAGGTCTTCGAAGCGGTGGTAGTATTCGTCCACGTGTTCCTGCGGAGTCACGTTGCGCTTGGCAGCGGCGCGCTGCACCTTCTGACCGTGTTCGTCGGTACCGGTCAAGAAGAATGTCTGGTAGCCGATGATCTTGTGGAAACGGGTAAGGATATCTGCGAGAACGGTCGTGTAGGAATGCCCGATATGCGGGGCATCATTTACATAATAAATTGGGGTTGTAACGTAAAAATTCTTCATGTGCGTAAATATAGTAATTAGAGCTTAGAACTTAGAACTTAGATTTTTATGTTTTGTTCGTTTAATGAAGAATTTTTAAATGAAAAATTGTACCGTTATTCGGACACCGTAGGTGCCTAAATCAACGATTCGTCATACCACTTGGGAATTTTGCCGAGTTTTTCGAGTGCAGAACCTTCAAACATGTCGTACATGCATTTCACTTTTGAGACGTTCCAATTACTGATGTCTCCAGAGAAATGAGAATTTGTGAACATGGAGTACATTGAATTCACTTTGGATACATCCCATTTGCTGATATCGCCGTTAAACGGAGAGCCATAGAACAACTCGTCCATCACTGTTACATTGGATGTGTCGATAAAGTTCAAGTCGCAATTTGGACCATGCAACCACATTGAAGCCTCGATTAAATTGAGCAGATGTTCGCGGTTCAACGCGGTAACGTGACCATCGAAATCGGTAGAGCTTTCGATCATGAGCGGATAAACTCGATCGAGCCACTCTTTTGCTTTCCCTGATTTTTCAAATTCAGAATCGCGGAACATTCCGTGGAGGTCTAGCAAACGTTCTGTTTCCCACTTGCTGATGTCTCCTTTGAATTCTGAACATTCGAACATGCCGTTCATATCTTTCACATGGGAAACGTCCCAGTTACTGATGTCGCCATTGAACTTGGATCCGGCGAACATGCTGTGCATGTTTTTGACTTTGGATACGTTCCATTTGCTGATATCGCCATTGAAAGGGCTATTGCAGAACATGGAATACATGTATTCGACATTGGACACATTCCACTTGCTTATATCGCCATTGAATTGCGATTCAGCGAACATGGAATGCATGTCTTTGACATTGGAAACGTTCCAGTTACTAATGTCTCCGTTGAACAGGGATTCGATAAACATGGAATGCATATCTTGGACATTTGATACATTCCACTTGCTTATATCGCCATTGAATACGGATTCAAAGAACATGCCGTCCATGCGTTTGACATTGGATACATCCCATTTGCTGATGTCGCCGTTGAATTTATGAAACTCATTGTTGAAAAAGCTAAATCTACTGAACAATCCTGACATATCCGTTATGTTGGATACGTCAATAAAGTTCAAATCGCAATTGGGACCATCTTTTTCGATGGCTTTTTTGATTAGTTGTTCTAGGTGATCGCGGTCGCGGGCGATGATTGAGGTGTGGGGGGATGAGAGCATGGGTTATATTTCAAGCAGATAATACCAAAAATTTTCGTTTGCCTTATTCCATTTGATATTGTAAGATCCTTCAATTTTTACAAATGGTGGTTCAGTTGATTTTTTTGAATTTATTGGATTATTGATTTTTCCATGGATCGGCTGTTGTGCAAAAAATTGGTCGCTGTTATTATAAGAATTCTCTGATGATCGGAAAAGAGAATAAATCGGTTTTAGTTCGTCATTGGTATTTTTTTTGCCAATCACCATAAATGGTCCGCCTTTTCTGTCTGTATTTATTAGAGCTAGACAAAAAGTCTTGGTGAAAGAAAGATTCTTTTTTACAGATTCCATAAACTGAATATCTGCTAAAAATTGAAACATTCGTTTTGGGTATGCTCCATTTGTAGGATATTTTAACTCAATAGCGTATTTTTCATTATCTTTGCCGATTACGTAAAGATCCATTTCTTTTTTTATGAAATCTTTAGAATATTCTTTGCCGAATTCGGCCATAACGTTCTTTTCAAAATAAACATTGAATCCGTTGTTCCTTAAGAATATTCCAAGCTCAAACTGCAACGAAAATTCGTTGTAGATATACTCGGTGTTTAAATTTTTTTTGAGAAAGTCTTCAATACATTGTTTGATATTATTTTCTTCATTCATTTTTATTTTCTTTGCTTGTTATTCAATGTGGTGTTTACTTCATGCCCAACAGTTTTTTCCACTTAGCAATTGCTTCTTGGGTGAGTGTTTTGTTCTTGGATTTCTTTTCAAAATCGCTTGCTGGAACAGGATAATAGACATCACCGTTTTTATCTGGTTCGCTATGGTCAAAGTCGAGGATGCTTTTGATTTTCTGTCCTTTTTTATCCAAAAGGTAAAGTTCTTTTTTGCTGTCTTTGGATGTGCAACGAAGGTTGTCGCTAAAATCTTTGCAACTGCGACCTGCGGAATCGTAGTTGCCTTCCAAATAATAAGGAATTTTGAAAATAACGAGTCCTTTTTCTGTGCTTTTGTTTGGTTCAAGCAATTTTTTGACGGGCAACGCGAAAATTTTTTGCTGGCTATCGCCATGGACTACAACTTGGAATTTTTTGATTTCGCAGTTGTTGCCATATTCGTCCATGTGCTTTACAAATTCACTAGATTGAGGATTCCAATCTTGGTCGTAATCTTCTAAGAATTTTGCTCTAGTTTCGTTAAAGTCTATGCAATACCAGAAATTTCCGCCTTTTGCATTGCCGTTGCCGACACCCCAAGATTCGAGTTCTGTAAATTCTGTGCCTTCCCAGTGGATGTTGAATTCAAGACCCTTTTCTGCCATATCTTTATAGACTTCGATTGGCGGTGTTTTAGCTGTTTTGAATGTTGTTTTTCCACTTAAAATTTTGTTTAATGCAGCACCTTTTTTGCCAAAAATTTCAGGAATGTTTTTTTCATTATAGATGCTGTTGAATTTTTTGATTTGAGCATCGCTCATGGTGATTGTATTCAACATAAACAAGTTTTCGGGCTTTTTTGTGGATGGCTTTTTTTGTGATGCATTCTTGCTTTTAGAGACCCCTTTGGGAAGGTTATCGCTTTTTTCAAGCAAAGAATCACTGAAAATGACCTTCTTGTTTTTTACTTTTGAAACATCCCACTTGCTGATGTCACCGTTGAATTGAGAACGTGCGAACATGTAGTCCATGTCGGTCACGTTAGACACGTTCCAGTTGCTGATGTCGCCGTTGAATATAGATTCAGCAAACATTCCTTGCATGTTTGTGACTTTTGATACGTCCCAGTTGCTGATGTCGCCGTTGAATTGAGATCGTCCGAACATGAAACTCATGTTGGTCACGTTAGACACGTCCCAGTTGCTGATGTTGCCGTTGAATTGAGATCGTCCGAACATGAAATTCTTGCCGGCTTCGAACATGAAACTCATGTCGGTCACGTTAGACACGTTCCAGTTGCTGATGTCGCCGTTGAATTGCGAATCAGTGAACATGTTGCTCATGTTGGTCACGTTAGACACGTTCCAGTTGCTGATGTCGCCGTTGAATTGAGAACCTGCGAACATGTAGCTCATGTTGGTCACGTTAGACACGTTCCAGTTGCTGATGTCGCCGTTGAATTGAGAACCTGCGAACATGTAGCTCATGTTGGTCACGTTAGACACGTCCCATTTGCTGATATCGCCGTTGAATTGAGATTCATCGAACATGTAGCTCATGTTGGTCACGTTAGACACGTCCCATTTGCTGATATCGCCGTTGAATTGAGATTCATCGAACATGTAGCTCATGTTGGTCACGTTAGACACGTCCCATTTGCTGATATCGCCGTTGAATTGAGATTCATCGAACATGTAGCTCATGTTGGTCACGTTAGACACGTCCCACTTGCTGATGTCTCCGTTAAATTCCGATGAATGAAATAACCAACACATGTCTGTTATGTTAGAAACATCGATGAAATTGAGATTGCAATTAATACCTTTTTCTTTTATGGAGTCTTCAATCAATTTTTTTAGATGCTCTTTGTCTTTTGCGACGACTTTTTCTTCGGTCTTTTTTGTTGCCATTGTTTAATTCCTTATTTTACCTAATGGAATATATCCTTTTTTCGTAAGAATATTATAGAATTTTGACGCACCTCGTTTTATTATCGTTCGTGAAGTGGTCTTTTGTCGAGATATTTTTGGAAATATTTTAATATAATTGCTAAGAGGAATGCTTTCTATAAACATTGTTGACAGAGGTATATTGTTTTTATAGATATACAGAAAAAGGAAAGATACAGAAAAAGGAAAGGAGTACTTATGTCATTTATTGAATTGGCCAGAAATCGTTTTAGTTGCCGTGCTTTTAGCGAAAAAGAAGTTGAACCCGAAAAACTGATGCAGGTTCTCGAAGCGGGCCGTATCGCTCCGACGGCGGTAAACGGTCAACCGGTGTTTATCAAGGTTCTCCAGTCTCCCGAAGCGCTCAAGAAGATTCGTGGCATCACGCGCATGGCGTATAACGCTCCTGTGGTGCTTATGGTCTGTTATGACGACAATAAGGTCTACTCTCCGACGACCTACATGGACGATTTCAAAAGTGGCATTATGGATTCTAGCATCGTCACGACTTCGATGATGATGCAGGCGACAGACCTTGGGCTTGCAACGCTTTGGGCTCGCGGTTTCAATGCTTCTCACATTGAACATGAATTTGGCTTCCCGGAAAACATCAAGCTTGCTTGCCTTTTGGACGTTGGCTATGCCGACCCGCAGAACGGTGTGCCGTCACCTCGTCATGACGTGCGCAAGCCGATGAGTGAATTTGCCGAAAAGCTTTAATACGGGCAAAAATTTGCAATTATAGAGGGGTTATGAATAAGCTAAAGTACTTGTTGCCTTTGGTTGTTTTTGGCGTATTTTCTTGTTCAGGGAAACAGCCTCAAGTTGAAGGGCGTTCGAATGCTTTGGCTTCGCCTCGGAGCATCGTAGTTGTTTACGAAAACGATGTTCATTGCAATATGGATGGCTATGCAAAATTTGCGGGTCTTCGCGATGCGATTGCGGATACGGCGGATGTCTTGACGGTTTCGTCCGGCGATTTCTTGCAGGGCGGAGCGATGGGGAGCATTTCTCGTGGCGGCTATGTTGTAGCGCTCATGAATGCTGTCGGTTACGATGTCGTGACGCTTGGTAACCATGAATTTGATTATAAGATTCCTCGCTTGATGGAACTTTCTGATTCCTTGAACGCAGCAATTGTTTGTGCGAACCTTGTGCAGAAAGGAACTTTGACGCCGCTGTTTAAGCCCTACGTTTTAAAGCAGATTGGCGCAAAAAAAATTGCATTTGTCGGAGTGCTGACACCGCAAACTTTAGTGGGGGAGGCTTACGCGTTTACGGATGAATCGCTAAAGACTTTGTACGATATTCCTACAAAGGAAATTTTCAATTTAGTGCAGTCGGCGGTTGATGATGCGCGTAAAGCAGGCGCAGATTACGTGATTTTGCTTTCGCACTTGGGGCTTGTGCCACCGGTGAGTTCTGTTGAAGTTGTTCAGAAAACGATGGGGATAAACGCTGTGTTGGACGGGCATTCGCATAGTGTTGTTGTCGAAGAGTTTATTGCAAACGCCAATGGCGACAGCGTTCTTGTTTCGCAGACGGGAACGAAATTCCAGAATGTCGGGGTGCTGGATATTACTCGCAATGGGAAATTCCACTCTCGGTTGATTCCGATGGATAGCGTCGTTGCAGAGAACCAGAAAGTCGCAGCAGCACACGATAGCTTGCGTTCTTTGACAGCCGCCGATTTACAGAAGGTTGTCTCGAATACGAAATTTGATTTGACAATCAATGGCGATGACGGAAAACGTTTGGTTCGCAAGGGCGAAACGAACTTGGGCGATTTGGCGGCGGATGCCATGCGCTTTTCAGTAGGGGCGCAAATTGGAATTGAAAATGGCGGGAGTGTCCGCGTGACGATTCCTGCGGGCGCAGTGAAATATCAAGACATTCTGAATGTGATGCCATTTGCAAACGGCATGTGCTTGATTCGTGCAACCGGGCGTCAGATCAAGGAGGCGCTTGCTCAAGGAGCTTCGAAATTGCCTGAGGAATCCGGCGGATTCTTGCAAGTTTCGGGACTCCGCTATACGGTTGTCGTTGATACGAAAAATGGTGGTGATGCGGCGCGAGTACGCGTTGAAAATGTGCAGGTAGAAACCGAGAACGGCTTAGTCGCTATTGACGAGGAGGCTTTATATACGGTCGGATTGTCATCTTATGTGGCGTATGAGGGCGGTGAAATTACAGCCTTCCGCGGAAGTGAAATCATTATGGATAAGGTGATGACCGATGATGAAGCGATGGTGAAATTCTTGAAAAGCTTGGGCGACGATATCCCTGAAGCTTATCGAAAACCACAGGGGCGGATTGCGGTGAAATATGATAGGTAGGGGGTGAATTATGGTTTATAAAGGCGGTTTCCGCATGATTCCTGCTATCGTTTGTTCAATCTGAACGATAATCAGTATAACGGATTTTTTCAAGGGACTTTGGGACTAAGTTGTAAATTATGCATTTTTTGTTTTTTTTGCAATCTATCGTTTGCATTTTTTTCTTATATTACGCTTTGACATAGGGTAATGCAGGAATTTTGGGTTCAGTTGGCGGTTGTCTTTTATGCCATTCCGGCTTCCGAACAGGAATCTGTTTCTGCAACACTCGTTTGAAGAGTTTATTAGCTCTTGTTCTCACATTGAAATCGGGAAAATTTCAAATTACACGAGGACAAGGCGAACGCTCACGTGAATACGATTTTCAAGCCGTAGCAATGCGGTTCGTTTAGGCGTATTTCGACAAGAACAGCAACGTTCATCGTGTCATTGCGAGCCGAAGGCGAAGCAATCTATACGAAACTTGCTGTGTTTTCTGTCGCCCGCTTTGGGACGTGGGTCGTTTGCTTTTATCGTGTAAGGGCCCTTTCCCGAGCCTCAATGTGGTAAATTGCAGCGACCTGCGTCCTTTTCTTTTTTCAAAGAAAATCGCTAGTTCGGGAATTATTTGTTCCGCCTGTAAATTTCATCGAGCAAGAGCGCAAAGTGCGATTTGTGGTTTTGCGTAATTTGTCTGACGCCGTCGGCTTTTATCGCTTTGCTACGGATTGTGCAAAGGGCGATTTGAAAGATGACGGTGATAGACAATATCAACCAGAAGTTACGCGATGACCTGGCTTTGGAAATCAAACAAGGCAGCAAGGTTTCGATAGCTGCATCCTGTTTTTCGATTTATGCTTATCAGGAACTCAAGAAGCAATTAGAAAACATCGAAGAGCTTCGCTTCATTTTTACATCGCCGACATTTATCTCAGAAAGTTTTCCCAAAGAGAAAAAAGAATTCTTTATTCCGCGATTGAACCGCGAACGCAGTCTTTACGGCTCTGATTTTGAGGTACGACTTCGTAACGAATTGTCTCAGAAGGCAATTGCACGCGAATGTGCGGAATGGATTCGTGAAAAGGCTCGTTTTAAATCGAACTTTACAAGCGAACACATGCTCGGATTTGCGAACGTGGATTCCACATCTTATTCTCCACTGCGAGGATTTACAACGGTTGACTTGGGTTGCGAACGAGGCGACAACATTTACAACTTTGTGACCAAGCTTGAAGCCCCTCATTCGTCACAATTTTTGCAGCTGTTTGATTCCTTATGGAATGATTCAGGCAAAATGCAAGATGTGACGGAAACAGTCATTGAAAACATTTCCGCAGCCTATAACGAAAATTCCCCTGCGTTCATTTACTTTGTCACGCTTTACCATATCTTTAGCGAGTTCTTGCAAGACATTTCCGAAGACACTCTTCCGAATGAAAAATCGGGTTTTAAGCAGAGCAAAATCTGGAATATGCTTTACAATTTCCAAAAAGATGCTGCTCTTGGTGTTATCAATAAGCTTGAAAAATACAATGGATGCATTTTAGCCGATAGCGTTGGTCTTGGGAAAACGTTCACCGCTCTGGCTGTCATCAAGTATTACGAAAACAGGAACAAGTCTGTATTGGTTCTATGCCCTAAAAAGCTTGCGAACAACTGGAATACGTACAGAGGTTTTTACGAAGATAATCCTGTTTATGAAGATCGCCTCGGTTATACGGTTCTTTTTCATACGGACTTGAACCGAGAATCTGGAGATTCCAATGGAACGGACCTTTCGCGTATTAAATGGAGTGCGTTTGATTTAGTTGTGATTGATGAATCGCACAACTTTAGAAACGGTAGCAAGTACAAAACGTCAAAAGGGAAAATGGTCGATGATGATTTCGAGCTTGACGAAATCGACAAGATGAACCGTTATGCGACTCTTTTAAATAACGTAATCAAACAGGGTGTAAAGACTAAAGTTTTGATGCTTTCGGCAACGCCTGTGAACAATCGTTTTAACGACTTGAAAAATCAGCTTGCGCTCGCTTACGAAGGCAAAGAAGAAAACATTAATGACAAACTTTCGACAGATAAAGGAATTGGAGAAGTTTTCAGAAATGCACAAAAAGCCTATAACACGTGGAGTAAGTTTGAAGCAAAAGACCGAATGACCGAAAATCTGTTAAAGCTTCTCGATAGCGATTTTTTCCGTGTACTCGATGCCGTGACAATTGCACGTTCCCGTAAACATATCCAGCGCTATTACGATACCGCTGATATCGGCAAATTCCCGGAACGCTTAAAGCCGATTAGCAAAAGTCCAAAGCTGACCGATGTTTCCGGCGTTTGCGATTACAATAAGGTTTATGAGCTTCTCTGCAAATTAGACCTGAGCGTTTATACACCGACTAGTTTTATACTCCCCAGTTGCCGAGAAAAATACGAATTGGCCGATGATGAATATCGTTCACTTTCGCAGGCTGGGCGTGAACAGGGCATTCGCCGATTAATGAGCATCAACTTGCTCAAACGTATGGAAAGTTCTGTCTATTCATTTAACATTACAGTCAAGAAAATTAAAAAACTAATTGATTCTAAAATTCAGGAAATCGATGAATTTATTAAGCAAAAGACTAGTCATCAAAAAATTGAATTAGCGGAATTTGCAACTGGAAATTTTGTAGATGATTTTGATGCGGATGACCAAAACGATGACGTTCTTTATGGAGTAAAAAAGCACCTTCGCATTGATTTGGCTGACATGGATTATGTTTCGTGGCGAGCTTCACTTGCAACGGACTCCGCTTTGTTAGATAGTCTGCTTTCGATGACATCTGTCGTGACGCCTGAACACGACGGAAAATTGCAAGAATTGCTTTCACTCATTAAGAATAAAGTTGAAAGTCCTATTAATGATGGCAACAAGAAAGTCATTGTATTTACTGCATTCGCCGATACTGCAGATTACCTTTACACGCATGTTTCTGCATTTGTAAAAGCGAAATTTGGCTTAGAAACCGCAATGATTTCGGGAACCGAAGAAGGCCGCACCACCGCTAAGCTCAAAAAGCGTGACATGAACACAGTCCTGACTTGTTTTTCTCCGATTTCAAAAAATAAGGCGGCCATGAAATCCAAGGAGACTGCGGTCATTGATATATTGATTGCGACAGATTGTATTAGTGAAGGCCAAAACTTGCAGGACTCGGATTACTTGGTGAATTACGACATCCATTGGAATCCGGTTCGTATTATTCAGCGATTTGGACGTATTGACCGCATTGGTTCAAAGAATGATAAAATTCAACTGGTGAATTTTTGGCCCGACGTGACTTTGGACGAATATATCCAGCTTAAAGCACGTGTTGAAGCGCGTATGAAAATCGTCGATATGACCAGTACGGGTGACGACAATATCATCGATGAAAATGAAAAAGCCGATTTGGAATATCGTAAATCACAACTTCAAAAACTCCGTGAAGAAGTTGTGGATCTTGAAGAGATGAACGGTGGCATTAGCATTACCGATTTAGGCTTGAATGAATTCCATTTGGATTTGCTGGATTACGTCAAGAAACATCCCGACATTGAAAACGCTCCGCTAGGTTTGCATTCTGTGGTTCAAGCGACAAAAGAGAATCCGCCTGGCGTGATATACGTACTAAAAAATCGTGTAAAAGACGTGAATATCGATAAGCGGAATCCAATTCATCCCTTTTACATGGTGTATATCACCGATGACGGCAACATTGTTTGCAATCATCTGAATCCGAAAAAGTTACTCGACGAAATGCGTCTCTTATGCAGGAACCAAGCGGAACCTATAGCTGGCTTATATCGGTTGTTTAATAAAGAAACGCGAGATGGTCGCGATATGAAGAAGTATTCCAAGTTGCTAGGGGAAGCTATTGTATCGCTTGTGGCAAAAAAGGAGGAGTCGCAAATGGATTGTTTCTTGAATGGCGACTTTGTGGATTTCAAGAGTGAAGTTGTCAAAGGTCTTGACGATTTTGAATTGATTTGCTTTTTGGTGGTACGCTAGGATTTATCGATGTTTGGATTCCCTGTAGATTCTGAAATTAAAAAGATTGTGGCAAAAGATGCCCTGCTGGGACGCGTGGGGCTGCTTGCACCATCATCTACATCTCAAAAGGCGACTTTTAATGAGGATATTGCCCAAGTCGTCATTACAAACGTCATTTCTACAAAGAGCTTGCCCGTAGCAGCGGGCGCCCGCGTAAAGGGCTTTTATGTGGCTCGGGTTACGATGAAGCGAAAACAGTTCAACCCGAAGAATGTGGAGACCCTGCTTCACCGCATTGGACAAAAGAACATCCTTCTCGCTTTGAGTTATGGCGATGTGGTCCGTTTTGCGCTGAAGTATGACGAACATATTGTGGTATCAAAGGATTGGGTGTTTGCTGAAGAATTCTGCTTCGTTTTTAGCGGCCTCAACCTGGATGATGTTTGGAACGGAATTGTGAAACAGGTGGCGGGCAACCCTTGGAACGATGCCTTGAGTGTTTCCGAAAACTTGGATATTCAGGAACATATCGCCAAGTTGCAGAAGGAAATTGCGAACCTTGAAAAGAAGGCTCGCACCGAAAACCAACCCGCCCGCAAACTTGAATTTTTTAACCGCAAGCGAGACATGGAATCTCAACTCACGGAGTACCAAAATGGAAAAAGCGAACATGCACAGCCTTGATATGGTGAACGAGAACATCAAGAAAATCGGGAACCTTTTCCCAGAATGTGTCACCGAGACAGTTGACGAAAATGGCAACGTCAAGGCCGCTATTGATTTTGAAAAATTGCAGGAAAACCTGAGCCACGCTACCATTGGCGAAGGTGAAGAACGTTATCAGTTTACTTGGCCCGGCAAACGCGAAGCTATCCACAATGCGAATGCTCCCACCAACATGACGCTGCGCCCCTGCAAGGAAGAATCCGTGGATTTTGACAACACGGAAAACCTTTACATTGAAGGCGACAACCTTGAAGTACTCAAGCTACTCCAGGAAAATTACTTGGGAAAGGTCAAGATGATTTACATTGACCCGCCTTACAATACGGGCAACGACTTCGTATATAACGACGACTTCAAGGAAGATACGGAATCGTTCCAATCGAAGAGCGGAATGTATGACGAAGATGGAAACATGCTTTTGCAGAACTTCGAGAAGAATACCGAAAGCAACGGCCGTTTCCATACTGACTGGCTGAACATGATGTATCCGCGCCTGAAGATTGCAAGGAATTTGCTAAGCGATGACGGCGTGATATTTATCAGTATTGATGATAATGAAGTTGAAAATCTTCGTAAAGTTTGTGATGAAATTTATGGAGAAGGTAATTTCATTGCTTGTATTTCGTGGCGAAGAACAGACAACCAACCTAATATAGGTTTTTTTGCAAGAGTAAAAGAATACATACTAATCTACGCAAAAACTTCAAATTTTAGTTTAGGAAGGCTTCCCTTAACAGAAAAAGCTAAGGCTGAGTATAGATACAAAGATGCAAAAGGGTTGTTTCGTAGATCAATTCTTTTGCATAAAACTCGTGGGCGCAGGTTTTATCCAAAAGTAACTAAACTAGGAAATACTCTAAATGGTCCTTGGATGGTTTCAGAGGAAGAATTTGATAGAATGGATGCTAATGATGAAATCTATTGGACTGAAAATGGTGATGGCCAACCTTATGGAAAAATCTATTTGTCAGAATCCAAAGGTCAAATTGCAAATGATTTTTGGGGTATAGAGTATGGAACCAATCAGAGAGCTAGTTTGGAAGTCGAAAAAATATTTAATAAGAGATTTTTTGATTTTCCCAAACCCATTAGCTTACTCTCATTTCTAGTGACTCTAGGATCCAATAAAAATTCCATCATCCTCGACTTCTTCTCCGGCTCTGCCACCACCGCTCATGCGGTAATGCAGCTCAATGCCGAAGATGGTGGCAAACGTAAATTCATCTGCGTTCAGCTTCCCGAAGCGACTGTGGAAGATTCCGAGGCCTATAAGGCTGGCTACAAGAACATCTGTGAAATCGGCAAGGAACGTATCCGTCGTGCAGGCAATAAAATCAAGGAAGAATTTGGCGAAAAGGCAAAAGACCTTGATATCGGTTTCCGTGTGTTGAAACTTGCCGATAGCAACATGAAGGACGTGTATTATAGCCCTGCAGAAACAGATTCCGCAGACATTTTTGACGTAAACAACGTCAAGGAGGACCGTACCCCGCTTGACCTGCTTTTCCAGGTCATGCCCGAATGCAATCTGCCGCTCTTCAGCAAGATTGAAGAGCGCTCCATTGAGGGTAAGACTGTCTATTTCGTGAACGGCAACTATCTCGTCGCCTGTTTTGATGAAGGAATCACCGAAAAACTCATCAAGTCTGTCATAGACGTTCCCGATAGCGAAAAACCTTACTATTTCTATATGCGCAATCTCGGTCTCGAAAGCGACAAGGTTCTCGACAACTTCGAACAACTCTTTGTCCATTACAGCCCTACCACCAAACGCAAGGTCATCTAGCTTTAGAAAGGATTTATATGTCAAGTAAAAATGATGAAAACAACGATAATCCAATTGTCGCCATTTGTTATGATTTTGATAAAACTTTATCTCCCGACGATATGCAGGCGCAGGGTTTTATTCAGGCTGTCGGATATGACGTTCAGACTTTTTGGAAAAAATCAAATGATTTGGCAAAGCAAAATGGAATGGATCAAAATTTGGCCTATATGTATACGATGTTGAAGACGGCAATCGGAAAAACTCAGGTCACGAAAAAATCTTTAAAAGATTATGGCGCTAAAGTTGAACTTTTTCCTGGTGTAAAAGAGTGGTTTTCTAGAATTCGTGATTTTGGAAAAGAAAATAATGTAACAGTTGAACATTATATCATTTCTTCAGGGCTGAAAGAAATGATTGAAGGGAATTGTATAGCAAATGAATTTACTCGAATTTATGCAAGCTCGTTCTTTTTTGAAGATGATATTGCGATGTGGCCTGCTCAAACTGTAAACTATACAAATAAAACTCAATTTTTGTTTAGAATAGAGAAGGGAACGCTTGATGTTAATGATCAAGATGTGAATAAAAAATTTTCAAACAGTGAAATAAGGATTCCTTTCCGCAATATGATTTACATTGGAGATAGCGATACGGACATTCCCTGCATGAAACTTATAAATACTAATGGAGGGCATTCTATTGGCGTTTATGATAAATCGACTATGGATAAAACAAAAGTCTATAGAATGATGCGTGATGACCGGATTCGGTATTTCGCTTCTGCGGATTATAGCGAAAATTCAGAATTAGACAAACTTGTTAAACAAATAATTTTACGTACAAAAGAAAATGAAAAATTGGAGTCCATTCATATAGAAAATTTGCAGGAACAAATGGATTATGATAGTGGACTAGATGAAAATAAAAAACATAAACAAGATTTGATTTTGGCTTTGGAATGTAGCAGTAGTTTTGCTAAAACTCATGATGTTATAAGCGATTTGCGTAAAATTCAAGATTGGGATAGCAATGAAATAGAAAGTCTCTTTAGAATTGGTCATCTTAATAGCCAAGTAAGTGCAATTTTAGATGATGACGATGTGAAATTATTCTTTAGCAATCTATTGGATAGTAAAGAATGCGATAAAACGCGAAAATACGCAAAGAGAATTATAGACGATATGAATGAATCGGAAAACTAAAACGAAGGATTATCACATCATGAAATTCAAGTTCAAGATTCAGCAATACCAGACCGATGCTGTCGAAAATACCGTAAACGTTTTTTCGGGGCAACCTTGCTATGACAATACCGTTTATCGCCGTGACTTGGGCAAGCGCAAAGGTCAAGTAAACGTATTCGACCAGGACGATGCGGGCTTCCGTAACCACGATATCGAACTTTCCGAAAGTGAACTGCTCGCTAACATCCACAAGTCGCAGGATATCTGCGACATCAAGCGCTCTGCAAGCGTCGTAAAGTCCGGCGTGGAAGCTTGCCGCCTCGATATCGAAATGGAAACGGGTACAGGCAAGACTTACGTGTATCTCAAGACCATGTTCGAACTCAACAAGCGTTATGGCTGGAGCAAGTTCGTGGTCATTGTCCCGAGTAAGGCCATCCGCGAAGGTGTCTATAAGAGTTTCCAGACGCTCGAAGACCACTTTATGGAATATTACGGCAAAAAGGCCCGCTATTTCATCTATAACAGCGACCATTTGCAGCAGATTGATTCCTATTCGAGCGATGCCGGCATTAATGTAATGATTATCAACGCCCAGGCGTTTGCATCTTCGTTCAACGAAGAAGATTACAAGAAGAAAATTGCCGAAGGCAAGAAAATTCCCGAAGCGAACAGGAAAATTTTTGACAGGCGCGATGAATTCGGGAGCCGTAGGCCCATTGACGTGCTGGCGGCAAACCATCCGATTGTCATTCTGGATGAACCTCAGAAACTTGAAGGAACTGTCACGCAGAAGACCATGCAGGCGTTCAAGCCGCTGTTCATCTTGAACTACTCTGCAACGCACAAGGTTCAGCACAATCTCATCTATGCCTTGGACGCTCTTGACGCCTACCGCCAAAAACTCGTGAAGAAAATTCAGGTCAAGACGCTTACTGCAAAGAACCTGGCGGGAACGGCTGCATACATGTATCTGGATGATATCATCTTAGATCCGAAAAAGGCTCCTGTTGCAAAAATTCAACTTGAAGTCAAGAAGGGTACGGGAATCAGCCGGGAATATCGCAAGTTTGAATATGGTGACAAACTTTCTGTTGCTAGCGGGACCAATGCGTATGACGGTTTCACCATTGCGGAAATTGATCCGCTCGCAAACCAGGTTGTATTTACTAACGGAAAAGTAATTTACAAGGGCCAAGTCGTAAACGATACGGACGCAAAGACGATGCAGCGTCTGCAAATCCGCGAAACTATCGAAGCTCACTTAAAAAAAGAAGAAGAACTCTTCAAGAAAGGAATCAAGTGCCTTTCGCTGTTTTTCATTGATGAAGTCGCAAATTACAAGAGCTATGAAGGCGATGACGAGGTCAAGGGTTTCCTCTGGAAAACGTTCGAAGAAGAATACAACAATATCGTTTCAGAAAAACTGACTTTTTTCGATGACGATTATCAAAAGTATCTAAAGGGAATCTCTGCCGAAGATACGCACAAGGGTTATTTCTCTATCGACAAGAAAGGCCACGCCTGCGATAGCAAGGCCGAAAAGAAACTGGACGGAATGAGTGATGATGTTTCCGCTTACGACCTTATTCTAAAGAATAAAGAACTCCTGCTCAGTTTCAAGAATCCCGTGCGATTCATTTTTAGCCATTCCGCATTGCAGGAAGGCTGGGATAACCCGAACGTATTCCAGATTTGTACGCTCCGCCACGCCAGTTCCAATGTCCGCCGCCGGCAAGAGGTGGGGCGTGGGCTACGCCTTTGCGTCAATCAGGATGGTGACCGCCAGGATTTGGAAGTCTTGGGCGAAAACATCCATAATCTGAACAAACTGACTGTCATTGCTAACGAAGATTACGCCGCATTTGTAAGTGGCTTGCAATCCGAAATCAGGGAAGCGCTTCGCGATAGGCCGACGCTGGCCAACAAGGATTACTTCTTCGGGAAATCGATTGAAATGGTCGGTGGTGAAAAGCATACGCTTTCGGATGCCGAAGCAAGCCTTGTATTTGCATACCTTTACAGCAACGATTATGTCGATGAAAAGGGGCATGTTACAGAAACATATAAAGTCGCCAAAGATACCGGAACGCTTGCCGCAATGGGCGGTAAATTGGCCGGAATGGAAACAAGTATCCATAGACTTGTGCAGGCGACATTCGATACGGAACTTGCGCTCGAAACGATGGTCGAAGACGGAAACGCAACCGAGGTTCCGGCAAGCGTCTTGAACGCGAACTACTACAAGCAGGAATTTCAGGATTTGTGGAAACGCTTAAACCACAAGTATGTCTATACCGTCGATTATGACAGTGCAGAACTTGTGGAAAAGGCCGCCAAGAGTATCAATGACAATTTGATGGTGAGCGAACTGACATACGTGATTACCGAAGCCGACCAGACCGGAGTTGATGCGTTCGGTGCGACAAAGACTGTCCGCAAGAAGGCTTCTACAGTATCTTCATCAACGGTAAAATATGACCTAGTAGGTGAAATTGCCGAAGGTGCAAAACTTACCCGCAAGACGGTCGTTGAAATCCTGAAAAAGACCGAAGGCAAGTTGTTCATGTTCCGCAACAATCCCGAAGAGTACATCAAGAATGTGGTGAAACTCATCAAGGAACAGAAAGCGACCATGATTGTGGAACACATCGGTTATTCTGTGATTGACGGAACTTACGATAGCGGTATCTTTACCGCCGAGAAACACGCCACGCTCGACAAGGCGTTCCTTACGGAAAAGCATATCACCGACTACATCTTTACTGACGGCTATGCCAAAAAGCCCGAAGAAAGCGTAGAAGCGCGCTTCGCAAAGCAGCTTGAATCTGCTGACGAAGTGGCCGTGTACGCAAAGCTCCCGAAGGCATTCCAGATTCCGACTCCGGTTGGCAACTACTCGCCCGATTGGGCCATTGCCTTCAAGAAGGATTCCGTGAAGCACATCTTCTTTGTCGCCGAAACCAAGGGCAGCATGGATTCCATGCAGCTCAAGGCCATCGAAGATGCAAAGATTCACTGCGCCGAACGCCTCTTCAACGAAATCTCGACCGAAGACGTGAAATACCACAAAGTCGCAAGCTATGAAGATTTGTTGAATGCTATGGAGGCTGTGTAAAAATAATTGAAATGTTTTTAAGTGTAGTTTCTCGACTGCACTTTTTAGTATGACATTCGCTTGCAACTCGGCGAATTTATCGCCTCTGAATGGAACGGGTGAATCTTCAATGGGGAATATTTCCCTACTTGGCTTAAAATTTCTACATTTGCCTTTGTAAAAACTTAAAAAAGGATAAATCATGCGTGATCAATTCGAAAGCCCGCTTATCAAGCGTTATGCTAGCAAGGAAATGAGTTTCATCTTCAGCCCGCAGTACAAGTTCCAGACTTGGCGCAAGCTGTGGATTTACCTCGCTGAATCCGAAATGGAGCTCGGCCTCCCGATTACGCAGGAGCAAGTCGATGAATTGAAGGCTCACGAAAAGGACATCAACTTCGAAGTTGCCGAAGAAGAAGAAAAGCGTCGCCGTCACGATGTGATGAGCCACGTCTATGCTTACGGCGTGCAGTGCCCGAAGGCGAAGGGCATCATTCACCTCGGTGCAACGTCTGCATTCGTGGGTGACAACACCGACCTCATCCAAATGCAGCAGGCTATGATCCTCGTTCGCAAGCGTCTTTGCCGCGTGATGGACAAGCTTTCCAAGTTTGCTATGGAATACAAGGACATGGCCCAGCTCGGCGCCACCCACTTCCAGGCCGCCCAGCTCACGACTGTGGGTAAGCGCGCTTGCCTCTGGCTCCAGGACATGCTCATCGACCTCGAAGAATTGAACTTCCTCATCGAAGTGCTTCCGTTCCGTGGCGTGAAGGGTACGACCGGTACGCAGGCAAGCTTCATGGACCTGTTCAATGGCGACGAAGAAAAGATTATGGAACTCGACCGCCGCGTGACCGCCAAGGCAGGCTTCAAGCGCGTGCTCACCATCACCGGCCAGACTTACACCCGCAAGTGGGACAACCGCGTGAACCAGGTGCTCAGCTCCATCGCTCAGAGTTTGCACAAGTTCGCCACCGACATGCGCCTCATGCAGGGCGTCAAGGAAGTGGAAGAACCGTTCGAAAAGACTCAGATTGGTTCTTCTGCCATGGCTTACAAGCGTAACCCGATGCGTAGCGAACGCATTTGCTCCCTTGCCCGTTTCGTGATGGCCCAGGTGAACAGCACCGCCTTCACGCAGGCAACGCAGTGGTTCGAACGTACGCTTGACGACAGTGCGAACAAGCGCCTCGCCATTCCGGAAGCATTCCTCGCTATGGATGCCATGCTCATCATCGCTGAAAACGTCACGAACGGTCTCGTCGTTTATCCGAAGGTCATCGAAAAGCGCATCATGGCTGAACTCCCGTTCATGGCTACCGAAAACATCATCATGGAAGGCGTGAAGAATGGCGGCGACCGTCAGGAACTCCACGAAGAAATCCGCGTGATGTCCATGGAAGCTGGCAAGGTCGTCAAGGAACAGGGCAAGGACAACGACTTGCTTGAACGCGTGCTGAAGAACGAAAAGTTCCAGAAACTCGGTATCACCGAAGCCAAGCTCAAGGAAATCCTCGATCTCCGCAAGTTCGTGGGGCGCGCTCCTGGTCAGGTCGTGAAGTTCGTGACTGAAGAAGTTCGCCCAGCTATCGAAGCTGTGAAGGACTGGGCAAATATCGACGCCGGTGAATTGAAGGTTTAATTAGCTTCGGTTCTAAAGCGATTTTGATAATGTTATTTATGCAAAAAAAACGAGTCCTTGCGGGCTCGTTTTTTGCATTGTAACTAAATGATGTTACGGCTTGAATGGCGGAATATAATCATCGCCTTCGTTACTGCGATTATGCGGTTCCATATACACCCTCCTTTCCTTTTTGGATGACGAAAATATATTTAGTTTTGCGTGTTTTTTAATGTGAATTCCATCACTGTGTGATTTTGTTCACTTTTGAAAAAGTGAATTTTTTTGTGATTTCTCCAATAAAATGGTTTATTTTACCATTATGGAGAAAATTGACTTATCACAATGGACGATGTTCAGCAATCGTCACAATTCCGAGAACTACAACAGTCCGGATGGCAAATGGATGCTGAAATTGGGTTTTCCGGGGTTTTGCTCGACGAAGGAGGAATTGCTCCGCGAGCAGGATATTTGCCGGAAAGTGGTTTCACTTGGAATCCCGACGCCGCATGTGGGCGATATTGTCGAACAGGACGGTCGTTTGGGCCTGATTTATGAACGCATCGTGGGGAAACGTTCTATTTCAAAATGCGTGGGTGAAAATCCAGAACATCTTGAGAAATACATCAAGGTTTTTGCAGAGCATTGCAAAAAGCTGCACTCCACGTCGTGCATTCCCGGCACGTTCCAAGATGCAGAGGAGAAGTATTCGCGCTTGATCGAAGAATCGAAGATGTTCCCTGAGAATGTCAAGGAATTTGCGCGTAACCTCATTAAGGAAACGCCAAAGGTTTCTCGTTGCGTCCATGGTGACATGCAGACTGGCAACCTAATTGTTAATGACAATGGCGCGTACTTTATCGATTTGGGCGAGTTTGCCTGCGGTAACCCGCTTTTCGATTTAGGTTGCTATTTCTATTTCTGCCATTATCTGCCGGATGATTATTTGCTGGCGGCCCACTACATGAATGCGGCGATGATGCACAAGTGCTGGGACGTGTTTGCAAAGTATTATTTTGGTGCCGATACTCCGGAGAAATTGGCGGCGGTGGATGCTCGCGTCAAACCGTACGTGCTGTTCTCGATTCTCGACTTTGAGCATTTGATGGCTGAAGATGCAAATTTAAAATACCTGGAAATGAATTTCCAGGTAGCTCGAAAAGACTTGGGATTGTAAGCGATTTTACTCGCTAATTCCATAGAGCCGGTTGTGCGCAAGGCAATCGGCTAATTTTTTGTATTCCGTGACAAACGCTTCGTGGGCGGGGGCATCGCCGAGTGCTTTGTAGAGGGCGCTGGAGAGCGTTCCGCGTTCGAGCATTTTTTCCATGAAGCTCTGTGAGACTTCGGTGAGATTGTTTTTCACGACGCTGTAGATGTGCTTCCAGATGTCGCCCGCGGAAACCGCGGAATCCATGCCAAATACGGAGAGGTATTCTTGCCAGTCGATGGTCGCGTTTTCAGCATCCTTTGTGGTCTTGGCGAGGAGTTCAGCAAGGCGTGTCGTGTCGAAGTTGCGCAAAAATTCACGGTATTCCTTGAGCGTGTGCGGCACGGAATTTGCGGCGGATGCGTTTTCGCGAGATGCCGCGAACTTGCCATTCACAATCGCCTTGAGTGTTGCTATTTCAAGCTCTACAATGGCGATGTCGGCATTCGGGCATTCTTGAATATCGACAAGGCGTATTTCAATGGCTCCACGATCAAAGCGGGCGATGGCACCACGACTGTTCAAGAAGAAATGATTGAGCAAGTGTTCGGTATCGTACGGGGCGATAGCCTTCTTGACTTTGTCAAAAATCATCTTGTTGTATTCATCGTAGCTGTACGCCTGTTCCGGGATGACTTGGCCTGTGATTTCAGGGACCTTGTCTTGGTTGTGGCGGTAAACTTCGATGCGGGCGTCACGATAGCCGGTGTATTTGCCGTCGAGATACGGGCTGCTGGCTGCAATGGCTGGAATCAGCGGCAACAGCAAGCGAATTGCTGCGTGAAGCTCGCCAAATTCTTCGTCACCGTCAAAAGAAAGGTTCAGGTGCGTGCTTTGCAAGTTTGCCCAGCCGTGTCCTTTGCAGTTGAAAATGCGGTCATAAGTCTGGTAAATGTCGAGACAATCGTACGGCCAGAGTTGCATCTCTGCCGGGTCCATGAACGGATGGCAGGCGCTCGGCAAAAGCATCGCGTTGATCTTTTCGAGCTTCTTGTTTGCACGACGAATCTCGTGGAAGAATCGCTTGCCGAGCCCATCAAATGTGGATTTGGGGTGTGCGCACTTGAATTCCAGCACATGGCTTACGAGTTCGTTCGAAAGCCCGATATCATCGTATTCAATGTCAGAAAGCTGATTGCCGTCTTTATCTTTTCCGAGCGGGACATCGGCGCGAGGCAGCACGTTCAGCGTGTCGCGATCGACAATCATGAATTCCATTTCGACGCCGAAGCGTTCCCAAAGTTTGTAATTGCTCATGATTGCCCCCTATAAAAACATATCTCTTTCGTGTTGGAGCACTTTTTGTTGTGCTGCGTTTTGGCGGTCTTCGATGCGGTGGCGCAGGCTCCTCATGATGGCAAGATAAATCTTCTTTTTGCCAACTTGGTCTTCGATACCATGGTCAATACTTGGGTTGTCGTTTACTTCAATTACGACCGGGTGACCGTTGATTTCCTTGAGGTCCACGCCGTAAAGGCCGTTACCGATAAGGCTTGCGACGCGGAGAGCCGTTTTCACGATGCCATGCGGAACGCTTTCTATCGGGAGACAATCCCACTTGCCGCAGACCTCGTTCTTGTCCTTGCTATCCCAGTTGTAGATTTGCCAGTGGTCCTTCGCCATGTAGTATTTGCAGGCAAAGAGCGGTTTTCCGTCGAGAATGCCGATTCTCCAGTCGAATTCCGTGGGCGTAAATTCTTGAGCGATGAGCAAGTCGCTATGCTCGAACATCGTGTCGAGAATTTTTTCAAGTTCTTCCTTGTTGTTTGCCTTTTTGACGCCCATGCTGAAGCTTGAATCCGGCGTCTTGATGACCATCGGGAATCCGATTTCCTTGGCGAGCGTGTGTCGGTTTTCGCTGTGGGCAATAATCGTCTTCGGGGAGGGAATCTTGCCGACTGTCATCAGTTCTTGCAAATAAACTTTGTTGGAACAACGTAAAATACTGTCGGGATCGTCAATGACGGCGATGCCTTCGCTCTGGGCGCGGCGTGCAAATGCGTATGTGTGGTGGTTGACGTTTGTCGTTTCGCGGATGAAGATGGCATCAAATTCACCAACGCGGTGGTAGTCCGTCTTGGTAATCATTTCCACGCGGAAACCTGTATCCTGAGCGGCTTCGATAAAGAGCTGGATGGCTTCCTTGTTGCTCGGCGGTTCCACTTCATCGGGATTCGTTAAAATGCCTAGATCATACACGTAGTCTTCCGTCTTGGGGGAAACGTAGCGGTCTTTCTGGAAATATTCAATGGCAAACTGGTCTACCATTTCCTTGTGCGTTTCGGGAATTTCGTCAACGCTAATCGGGCGGATAGACTGGATGAACCATTTTTGCTTGAAGACAAATTTTGCACGCAGGAGCGGTGCCTGGAAAACGCGGTAAAGAGCCTGCGAAAGTTCTAGGTATTGCGCGCTGACGTTTTGCCCAAAGTAAATGGAAAGCACGAATTCTGTGCCGGTCAGCTTGTGAAGGCTCTTCTGGATCAGCTCGTCGATTTCGTCGCTGATGATTTTTACGACTGCCGGGGCCTTGAAATCGCGGATGTTCTTGACGTTCGGGATGACCTTGTGACCGCGCGCTTCGGCAAGCAGGCTTACATAATAACCCTTGCTCTGGTAGCTGTAGTCTTTGCACAAGTTGAAAACACGAACGTTTTTCTGGGTTGTAAATTCTGGATTAGTAAGGTAGTCTTTTGCCGAGACAATTTCGGCTTCGGGAATGTGGAACTTCCAATTCTTTGGCGTGTTCACGACAATTATTTTTTTCATAATGTTTGCACGTGTGGCGTCTTCATGGCGAAGTTGCGTCGTGCGTGCCAAAAACCTCTTTGCTTTTTGACGCTATAAAGATAGCTCAATATTTCAAGAATTGTAAAGCGTGGCGAGGAAAAGGGAGATTTTTTCTACATTTCCCTCTATGCTTACCATTTCGGAATTCCTTCAAGAAAATTCGTTCCCTGCGATTTCGCTTTTTGAAAATGCTGATAACGAGGCCATTCACGTCAATGGCGCGTCGGTTCCGCTTGCATCGATGATGGTGGCGAACCGCTTTTTGAAAAGCCCGCAGAACATTCTGGTGATTGCAAAGGATTACCGCAGTGCCGAAGTTTGGGTAGAGAATCTCGAAAGCATGGTAGGCGAGGAGTTTGTTCGTTTTTTCCCGTCGCTCGGCTTGAAGCCTTACGAAATCAAGGTGCCATTCGAGGGCGTGCTTGAAGAACGTCTGAAGTTCTTCCGCGATGTTTCGCATACCGAAAAGCCGTTCGTTGTCGTTTGTCCGCTTGATGCGTTCTTGATGAAACTCCCGGAACCGGGCGAAATTATGCGTCAGGTGCGTTCGCTTCGCGTGGGCGACCAACTGGAACCTTCGTCTTTACGCCCGTGGTTCTTGGACCATGGCTTTGTAGAACAGCCGATGGTGAGCGGCGTGGGTGAGTTTTCGATTCGTGGTTGCATTGTCGATGTGAACTGTCTTTTGTATCCACATCCGATTCGTATTGAATTTTACGGCGACGAAATTGAATCCATCCGTGCGTTCGATATTTTCTCGCAGCGCTCGTTGGAGCAGATGACGCATATCGAGTTCTTCCCGATGGGGGAATTTACGGTGCCGGAATCGGTGATGGCGGGCGAGGAATGTTCCAAAGAATCGCTGTGGTGGCATCGACCGAATCACCAGCGTTTGGTCGCGAGCCTCTTAGATTATATGCCGCGTGCATCACTTGTTTTTGAAGAACTTTCGTTGCTTTCGGAAACAGCTTCGAAAATGTATGGTGCATTCCGCGGTGCTTATGATGAAGCCCGCGTGGCTGATGCTGGAATTGCAGCCCCTGCGGATATTTGGTTCAAAATTGGCGAACTTTCGCGTTTGTTCGTAGGCCGCGCGTCGCTGGATATGACTCGTGTCAAGGTGGATGACGGCAACTGGCATGAGATGCACATGCGTCCGCAAGATTTTACCTCGAACGGCACGGATGCAGTTGCCAAAGAAATTGAGGAATTTTACGACAAGGGCGGTCGCGTTTATGTGATGGCCCAGACGCTTGGCGGCGTGAACCGCTTGCGTGAAATTTTTGACGGCTTGCCGGTCGAAGATTATTTTATCGGAAACTTGAGCGAAGGCTTTTGGCTCGAAGACGATAACGTTGCGTTTCTCACGGAATCGAGAATTCTAAACCGCCATGCGAACAAGGCTCGTAAGCACAAGATTGCGGGCTCGGTGACGAATGCGTTGATGGTGGAATCGCTCAATCGCGGTGACCTGGTGGCGCACGAAGACCACGGTATTGGTCGCTACTTGGGACTTGTCCGCGTGGAAGTCAACGGCGGTATGGTCGATTGCGCATTGCTGGAATACGATGGCGGAGATCGCCTGAAGTTCCCTGTGTCGGACTTGCAAAAGATTGAACGCCTCGACCGCTCGGACGATGTGGAAACCAAGCTCGACCGCCTCGGCAGCAAGACTTGGGAAAACATCAAGAAGCGCGTCAAGGAAAAGGTCATCAAGATTGCGCGTGACCTTGTGGAACTTTATGCGAAACGCGAACTTGTCGAAGGATTCGGCTTCCCGCCTGATGGCAACATGCAAAAGGAATTCGAGGAATCATTCGAATACGATCCGACGCCAGACCAGCTCCGCGCCACGGCCGACATCAAGCGCGATATGGAAAGCCGTCGCCCGATGGACCGCCTCATTTGCGGTGACGTGGGCTTTGGAAAGACCGAAGTTGCGATGCGTGCGGCATTCAAGTGCGTGGCTTCCAACAAGCAGGTGGCCATTCTCGTGCCGACAACGATTCTTGCGGCACAACATTACGAAAATTTCTGCGAACGCTTTGCCGCTTATCCGGTCAACATCGCCTTGATGAACCGTTACAAGAGTGCCAAGGAAAAAAAGGAAATCTTCAAGCAGATTGCGGAAGGTTCCGTGAACATCGTCATCGGAACGCATGCGCTGTTATCGAACAAGAGCGAGTTCAAGGATTTGGGACTTTTGATTATCGACGAAGAGCAAAAGTTTGGCGTGAAGCAAAAGGAAAAATTGCGCCAGCTCCGCCTTGCTGTCGATACGCTCAGCATGAGTGCCACGCCGATTCCGCGATCGCTGCACTTGAGCATGACGGGCGTTCGCGACATTTCGCTTATTAATACGCCGCCCATTAACCGTTTGCCGGTGGAGACCAAGCTGATGCAGCGCGATGACGAAGTCTTGAAGAACGCGATTCTTGATGAACTTGCTCGTGGCGGCCAGGTGTTTGTGGTGAACGATCGCGTGCAAACGATTACGAAACTTGCCGAAGATATCGAAGCGATGGCTCCTGATGCGAAAGTCGCTGTGGCCCATGGTCAGATGGAAGACCATGAACTTGAACGCGTGATGGATGCTTTCCTTTCGCGCAAGTTCGATATTCTCGTGAGTACAAGCATCATTGAATCGGGCTTGGACGTGCCAAACGCGAACACGATTATTATCATGAACGCGCACCACTTTGGCATTAGCCAACTTTACCAGATGCGTGGACGTGTGGGCCGCAGCAGCGTCTTGGCAAAGGCGTTCCTCGTCATTCCGCAGCGTGGCGAAATCTCGCAGGAATCCATGCGCCGCCTCAAGGCTTTGGAACAGTTTACCGATCTCGGCAGCGGCTACCAGCTTGCCATGCGCGACCTTGAAATTCGCGGTGCAGGGAACTTGCTTGGTCAGGAACAGCACGGCTTTATTGCCGAAGTCGGCTTTGAAACTTATGTGCGCTTGGTGCGCGAAGCGGTCGAAATGCTGCGCGGTGGCGCTCTTGAAAAGCCAATTCAGCCGCGTGTGGAAATCGGCGTGGATGCGTACCTTCCCGAAGATTACGTGGAAGACGGTCTCACGAGAATCTCGCTGTACCAGCGCATTGCTCGCATCACATCGCAGGCGGATGTACAGAACATCGAAAGCGAATTGCAGGACCGCTTTGGCCCAGTGCCGACACCGGCAAAGATGCTTTTGCTCGTGACCGAACTTGGACTTTTGGCGGGCCGCTTGCGCATCCAGGGGCTTGCGCTCCGCAAGGGTGTCATTGTTGCGACATTTGCAGAAACGCCTTCACCGGACCCGCGCGTGCTTGGCGAAATCAGCAGTCTCTGCACATGCAGTATGCGTTACCTAGGTATGTCTCCGTTGCAGGCGGTGTTCGAGGTCGGACGCGGAACGCCTGTGGAAATGGCAAAAAAAACGCTCGAAGTGTTCCGAGCGTTCGCAAATATTCAAGTTCAGGCGGCGACCGTCCGGTCGGCGGATCCTTTACTCAAGGCTCTTGGCGTAGGCGAGCCGAACTGATTCTAGACGACCTTCTAGTTCTTCAAGAAGCTCCGCAGGCTCAAGGAATGATTCATCGGCATCAGTCTCGAAGAATACGTTGCTTTCAGGAATGAGCTTGATAGCGGCTGTGGTCGTTTTTTTGCGGAAACTATCCTCGTGCAGGGAAAAGAGCGCTCCATAGGGGAGGGCTTTTTTCACGAAATTTGCATCCCCGCCAAAACGGTGGAATATCGGGCGTGGCGCTTCTCGTGACGGCGCGCTTGTGGCTCTATCGGTTTGAGCCACGGACTCAAACCCCGCTTCTTCCAAAAGTTTCAGCACGTGCATATAGTCCCCAACGCAGTGTATTTGCAAATCCCGCTTGAGTTCCAATGCAAGTCCGGCTTGCGCCAAAAAAATCTGGTCTTGGGTGCCGTCGTTGTAACCCGGATAGCGCTTGTCGATACCCGCTTCGCCGACCATGGCAAACGGATCCTCTTCTAAACGGGTGCGCAGTTGGGCTAACGTTTCGCGAGAGGCCTGCGTTGCAATCATCGGGTGGATTCCGTAGGTCACTTTAAAAGGCTTGATTTCGGTCGAAAACTCTTTTTTCAGTTGCGAGACTTCTTCCCATTCCCAGGGTTCGCAAGAAACCGCTATAAAGTCGTAATTGCGTTCTAAAAGCAACTGCGCGAGCTGCTTTTTTTGGGGTAATCGTGCTAAATGAATGTGAAAATCGAACATAATAGCCCCCTATACCTTTAAAATACAAAGAATTTATGGAAAAACAAAATTATTTGCTTGTTTTTTGGGGTAAAAAAGCCTAGTTTAAGTTTGTTGGTGCGCCAACCCAAGTTTTTTGATCACCTCATTAAAGGAGTCGCTATGCGCGATTTACTCGAAAAAGCTCTGAATAAAGGTTTGACTGTCTGCTTTACATCCGAAAATGGCTTTGATGTCATTCGAATTTCTTCCGGTAACGAAGTCGTTGCAAGTTGCAGCCTTGGATCGAATAGCTTCCGTGCTTCGGTCGAAGAATCTCTCCAGGCGCTTTTGCTCGACCTGGAACGCAAGGGCTTCTAGCGGCTTCGCCGCAGTTATCAGTCGGCAGTAGACAGTAGGCAGTAATTGCAAAAGAAATCCTGCGAGGTCATCGCAGGATTTCTTTTATGATTTTTAAGTGACTGCTAGTCTTTTACGCAGCGGACATTTTGCAAGTCCGTTTTGTGACATGCGTAACCAGAAGTGTTTGCGTAATCGTCGTTGAAATTGGCTATGGTTGAAGTCCAGAATTGCATTTGGAAATAGTCCATTCCAAAATCTTTATATAACAGTTTGTTTAAGTCTGGATCTTCAATTTTTTTGAACCTGGTATGCTTTAAAAGACATTCCCCTTCATAAACGGTATAGGGGTTGATGGATTCCATAAAGTCCTCTATTTCGTTATTGTCGGGTAAATGCCAACCTGAGGGACATGCGATTAAAGCTTGATTCCAGGTGTAGAATTTTCCATAGTTTTTACAAGTGGCTTCATGTTCTTTGCAGTAAGTGTCGTCTATGCTGTATTTGTTTTTACAACTTACAGGGCTTCCGATAAGTGGATGTTTGCAGGAATAATCAGAAGATTTTTTGCATTCATCTTCATATTCTTCATCATCATCATTTTCTTCGTTTAATCTACATGCTGCATTTGTATCCACAACGTCAAATACGTAATTTAAGTTTTGGTCCATCCATGTTTTGCCGTTGACAACAACGGTCTTGTATGTTTGTCCATCGCGTTCATCGGTGAATTCACTGTATTCAAAATCTGGCAAGGCGGGCGCGGTTGGCAGAGGTGGGTCCACCCAATCAACTCCGGCAGGTTCGTCTCTTACGCAACGGAGCGAACTCATGTATCCGTGGTATTCTTCATAAACAGCAACGACTTCGTATTCTTCTCTAACGCCGCTATCATAGGTTGCTTCGGTTGCGATACTCCAAGTAAGTGTATCTGCTGTTGTTAAAAATTTTGTTGGAGGATTCCTTTCGTATTCAAAAGTAAAACCTTCCATGCCATCACCCCACCATATGGCATAATAACCGGCAGGAAGTACTGCAAAACCGAATTCATCGGTACCGTTGTTAATTTTCCATTCTGAATTTTGGGCTTTAAGCTTTTGTGCTGTTCCACATTTTCCGCCTATTGCTCTAATCAATTGTTCGACCTCTGATGGATTGGGAATATGGAAACCTTCGGGGCATATTCCACGAACCATTCCCGTTAAATTACATGGAGACTCGAAGCCGCAACCTTTGGCACTTGTTCCAAATAATCCGGCTGTATCGATGGCGATGTTCCACGGGTAGAAATGCTCGCTAGTGTCTAAAACTTCGCCATACAAATAACTGTTCCATAAGGCGTCATAAAAACCGTATTCGTTATTATATGTTCCGTCATCAACGTATTGGGTAACATCCAATTTGAGATTTTCAGCCATCCACACCTGATTTCCGATGACCGTTGTCTTGTATGTTTTGCCATCGCGCAAATCGACAACTTTGCCATCGGTGATGATGGAACCGTTTGATATTTCTGTGGAGGGTGTTTGTGAACTAGAACTTGTGACTACCGTTTCAGAACAGGAACTTGTTTCGATTACATCAGAGCTGGAGCTAGAATCCTCTTGACTTGATACAGGAGGCTCGTTAAGTGCGACCGCATTTTCGTCACCACATGCCACAAGCGCAAGTGTCGCCGCTACCGCAAGCGTTCTTAATAATTTCATCCATATCCTCCTTAAAACAAACCATTTATCAGTAATATAAAAAAACACCCTGCCAAGCAAGGTGCCTTTGTAAAGCCAGGCTGTTTTTGCAGTAGTCTGTGAGCAAAAAGCCCTCGGTATTA
This sequence comes from Fibrobacter sp. UWB13, assembly GCF_900177805.1. Classification (NCBI taxonomy): domain Bacteria; kingdom Pseudomonadati; phylum Fibrobacterota; class Fibrobacteria; order Fibrobacterales; family Fibrobacteraceae; genus Fibrobacter; species Fibrobacter sp. UWB13. The sequence goes on from NZ_FXAX01000001.1 coordinate 522,713, forward strand.
ACCGAGGGCGTTGGCGAGAGCGAGGCGAAGACGGAGTCTTGCTTTGCTCAAGAGCCGAGCAGTCTTATTAGTTTATTCTACCCACCAGGTTGCCAGAAATCATCACGTCTCTGGAACCGTAGTAGTTGTGAAGGCCGGCAGACAGGGAGAAGCGATCCGTGAGCGCCTTTTCAAGATAAAGTGCTGCAAGAACGTCCTTGATATGCTTGGTCTGGACTTCATAGAAACCATGTCTTCTGCGATGGTTGATGTATTCTGCTTCAAGAATGACGCGGTCAACAGTCTTGAAGTTGAATTCGAAACCGCCAGTGACAGGTACTGCGAGGTCGTCAGCAAGGTCCATGAGGGCTGCTTCAGCAAAGACCGTGAAGAAATCCGGAACGATCGGAGCGCGAACCTTCAGAGATGCATTGTGCTGGATCTTGGCTTTGCTATCGTGAACTCTGTCAAAGATGTTGCTACGGTAGCCGAGCTGGATATCGAACAATTCGAGACTCGGAAGATCGTGGAAGTTAAACACAAGGCGGAGGTCACCGTTGTTGAGGTGGGCAGCCGTGCTGATGAAGGAAAGGGCGATATCCATGTTTTCGTTGACATTGAAGCCAAATTCAAACTGGTTTTCCGGATCCTGCGTAGAAAGGAAACCGCTCTTGTAACCATCGATATAGCCACCGAAGTAGTCGCCATTCTTATCGGTGTTGTCCCAACGACCGACCTTGAAGCTGAACCAATCCTTGCTCTGGTAAGCCCAAGCTTCATCGAGAGTGAAGTAGTCTTCTGCACCACCAATGGCGTGGTTGTCGCTATCGGTCTTCAAGTCACCAGGATAGAAGGCGAGAGCAACCTTGCCTTTGAAGTTCTGTGTTTCAGCGAGGATAGCGAGGTTGGCCTTACCGCTCCAGGTTTCAAAGTTATCCGAATTCTCATCGTCTTCGGTTGTCCAAAGAACCTTGCCTGCTTCGAGTTCGAAGTCGGCGTTGATGTCGAAATCAATCTGGTTGACGGTAAAGACTGCGTTTTCGATCATCTTCTTTTTCTTGCGGCTCGTAGTAGAAGCCGGTTCTGCGGAAGCGACTTCAGCCGGTGCAACTTCTGTCGGAACTTCGACAGCCGGAGCGGGGGCGACAACAGGTGCTGGAGCTGCCGGGGCGTTGACTTCGGCAACCGGTGCGGGTTCAGCCTTCGGTGCTTCCGGAGTCGGTGCGATAGCCGGAATAATCGGTTCTGCCGGAGCCTTTGTTTCAACGGCGGTTGCGGCGTCAGCCTTAGCGGCTTCAGCTGCTGCTTCTACAGCCTTTGCTGTTTCCTGAGCCTTGACTTCTGCTTCCGGTGCCTTTTCGGCTACAGCGGCTTTAGCATTATCCTTGGCTTCGGTTGCTGCAGTTTTTGCTGTTTCTGCTGCCTTAGCGGCTTCCTGAGCCTTAGCATCGGCAGCTGCTGCAGTAGCCTTGGCATCTTCAGCGGCCTTTTCGACCTTTGCCTTAGCCTTTGCTTTCTTCTTTGTGGTTGCAGCCTTTGCCTTGGTAACAGCGGTCTTTGCTTCTACTGCCGGCTTTTCAGTTGCTGCCTTAACATCTTCTGCACTCGGTGCTGCAAAAACGGATGCTGCAAGCAGGCAAGTTGCAAGAAACATTTTCTTCATTTGTGGATCTCCTTGGTATAAATCCGGGTTTAAATACTCGATTAAATGTTAGAAAAAAAATCTTAATCTTTTTTTTACTACATATAAAGCCCCCAATAATCTAATTTAAATATCCAAAAGAGGTGATTGTTTTGAAAAAAATTTTGTTGGTGGTGTTGGTTATTTTAACGGCGAGCGCATTCGCCCAGATGAAACTTAATGTCTATAAGAAAATTGATGGGAATATAGACGAAAATCGACCGCTTGGGTATTTGATGTCTTCGGATGCCATTAAGGAACTCCCGATTCCGAAGGACAGAATTGAACACGAAAGTTTTGTGGATGTTCAGGAAAAGGTTCGTGGCAAAAACGGGAAATACAAGACCGTTACCAAAAAGCAAAGAGTTGTCACTTATGAAGAGGTCGAGCCGAAAGCTCCGCCGCGCTATGTACCGGTAAATTGCAAGTTTGGTGATGTGTGGGTCAAGCGTTCGGAGCTGGACCGTTTTATGCAAGAATACGCAGACTTGAGTGGGGAATACGTCTCTGAAACGGGACGCGTGGTTCTCAAGAGTTCGCCGAGCAACGCTAGCCGCTTTAACATTGTTGTGCAGAATGGTAAGGACGATAACGTAGCCGAAATCGAAATGGGTAATCTCGAAAAGAAAAACATCAATGGTCATGCTCGCTTTGTTTACCAAGAAGAAGGCTGTGCCGTTGGCGTGGATGTGTTTAACCGAGTTGTTCGCGTGGCTCAGCGCGGCTGCGAAGATTACAATGCTGGCGAATACACGCTTGCCGGCAATTATCCGACGTTTAAGGGTAACAACCGTATCGTTGAAACATTTAATTTGGATTCCTATAGCTTCTCTTATCCAAAATATCTGTGGTGCGCAAGCGGTTTCGATACATGCGAACCGCTAAAAGATGAACATGGCATTGTGAACATCACCTGGAGCAAAGACGGCCACGGAACGATTGAACGCAAGGCTGGCAATACGGTGCATACGTACCGCGCTATGGAACGCGTAATTCCGCACAAACGCGATTTCTACAATGGCGAAAAACCGATTGCCATCAAGACTAAGCGTACGGACATGAGTGGCGAATGGATGAACTGGTATTTCTATCCGCGTGCGGGGCGCTTTAAGATGATGCGTTCTGGACAGCGCCACGATGCCGCTTACATGGAAATCTACGAACCGGTCAAAGAAGATGATTAAGTCGATTGAACAGAGTCGTATTTTATTTTTGGATTCGGGGCCGCTCGTTAGGCTTTTGCAGATGCATCCGGATTATTATCCGGTTGTTTCGGGTGTGCTCGATGGCGTGTATGAAAATAATGTGCAGGTTTTGGTTTCATCTGTGACGTTGTTTGAAATTTGCAAGAAGGCGTATGGCGCCAATGACGGCGTACTTGCTAGGCAGTATCGCGAATTTTTTGAGAAGTCTGCGAATGTGCGTCTTTGCGAAGTGAATGCCGATGTGTCGCTCAAGGCTGCGGAGCTTTTTGCGGCTGCAGCCCGTACAAACCACAAGCTGACCGAAGCGGAATCGCTGCGCTTGGCGACGGCGTTTGTGAACGGTGCCGACTGCATCCTCTCGGAATGTGCAAATTTCCGTGACGCAACTGATGCGCTTGTTGTGACATTGGACGAACTTTAGGCTACGGGGTGTGGGCTCGCACCTTTAGTGCATTGAGCACGCTTCGCTTTGAGGTTAGAGCGTTTTACAAGCATATCTAAGTTCTAAGCTCTAAGTTCTAAGTTCTAAAATACTATCTTTTCCGCGTAAAATTTATTGGAGTTTAACATGTCTAATTACTGTCCTGTTATTGGTCTCGAAATCCATTGCCAGCTCGCCACTAAGACAAAGATGTTCTGTGGCTGCGAAATTGAAGTGAACACAAGCCCGAACAAGCACGTTTGCCCTGTTTGCCTCGGTATGCCGGGTGCAATGCCGGTGCCGAACAAGAAGGCTGTGGAATACGCCATTCGCCTGGGCCTCGCTCTCAACTGCGAAATCGATTTGAACGCCATGTGGACTCGTAAGAACTACTTCTACCCGGACCTTCCGAAGGGTTACCAGATTACGCAGACGGGTGGACTTCCGGTTTATGACCATCCGATTTGCAAGAACGGCTGGCTTGAAATTGTGAAGGCTGACGGCACCAAGAAGCGCGTGGGCATTACCCGTATTCACATGGAAGAAGACGCCGGTAAGCTTATCCACGACATGAGCCCGTCCCAGAGCCATTTTGACGCAAATCGCTGCGGTACGCCGCTTTGCGAAATCGTGACTGAACCGGACATCCGTAGCCCGGAAGAAGCCGTGCTCGTCTTGAAGAAGATCAAGCAGACGCTCGAATACACTCGCGTTTCTAACGCCAACATGGAAAACGGCAACATGCGCTGCGACGGTAACATTTCTCTCCGCGCATCTGAAGACGCTCCGTTCGGTATCCGCGCTGAAATCAAGAACTTGAACAGCTTCACGAACCTCGAAAAGGCTCTCTACTGCGAAATGAACCTCCAGGCATCGACGCTCGATGCTGGCAAGGAAGTCGAACAATGCACCAAGCGTTATGATCCCAACGCCGACAAGACGATTGTGATCCGCTCTAAGGAAGACGCACACGACTACAAGTACTTCCCGGAACCGGATATGGTCCGCCTCGTGACTGACCCGGCCTTCGTCGAAGAAATCCGCCGCACCCTTCCGGAACTGCCGGATGCACGCCGCGAACGCTTCATGAAGGACTTCGGTGTTTCTGAATACGATGCCCAGGTGCTGACCGAAGACCGCGACGTGAGCGAATGGTACGACACCGCCGCCAAGAACTGCAAGAACGGTAAGGTGCTTGCTAACTGGGTCATCACGGAACTCCTCGCTAAGATGAAGGACCTTGAAGGTGGCCTCTCTGCTCTCAAGATCAAGCCGGAACAGCTTTGCGCTCTCGTGAACCTCATTGCAGACAACACCATCAATGGTAAGATTGCAAAGACCGTGTTCGCCGAAATGTTTGAAACGGGCAAGGATCCTGAAGTTATCGTGAAGGAAAAGGGTCTCGTGCAGGTGACTGACACCGCCGCTATCGAAGCTGTTGTTCGCGAAGTCTGCGCCGCTAACGCTGCACAGTTCGCAGAATTCAAGGCCGGTAAGGTTGCACTCAAGGGCTTCCTCGTGGGTATGACAATGCGCAAGTCCGGTGGCAAGGCCAACCCGGGTCTCGTGAACCAGATTCTCGACAAGCTCGCTAAGGAAGGTTAAGACGAGAGACGAAAGACTAGAGACTAGGGTAACAAGGTCGCTGAGCATGTCGAAGCGCCTTGTTTTTGCATTTCTTGTTTCTCTCTTTCTTGCTTTTCCGACCTCTGCTTTTGCAAAGATGGACCGCTCGGACAGTTCCTATGTTAGCACGTTGAACATGACGGAAGAACAAAAGGAAAAGGTCTATGGCGTAGATTCCTCAACTCTCGCCAAAGGCCCAACGCTCCAGGAACTCAACGAAGAAAATCCGACTTACGTCAAACGCGAATATGACCACAAACAGCAAGTGGTTGTCGGTAGCGTGGTGATGTTCTGCGTTGCCCTTGCAATGGTCCTGATGAACAATTACAACCCGAAGAGATAAGTTTAAACCTACAACAAAGTGCCGCTGGCACGCCGAAATCAATATGAACTACACAGAAGATGCAAAACAGAATTTCAACGACCTCTCCAAGAACCCGTATCCGGGCCGTGGCATTGTGCTTGGCACAAGCGCCGATGGCAAGTCTTACGTGCAGGTTTACTGGATCATGGGTCGCAGCGTGAACAGCCGCAACCGCGTGTTTGAAATCGAAGCCGACACTGGTTTTATGAAGACCAAGGCTTTCGATGAATCCAAGCTCACGGACCCGCACCTCATCATTTACTATCCGGCTCGCCATACGAAGGACGTGCAGATCATCACGAACGGCGACCAGACGGACACGATTTACAACGCCATTAAGCTCGGTGGCACGTTCGAAAGCGCTCTTCGCACTCGCCAGTACGAAGACGATGCTCCGAACTTCACGCCGCGTATTTCCGGCATCCACTACAAGAATGCTGAACCGGCTATCTACAAGCTCTCCATCCTCAAGAGCAGGGGCAACAGCGAAGATGCTGGCTGCGAACGCATGACGTTTGAATTCGAAAAGGCTTTGAACGGTCTTGGACACTTCATCAGCACATACGAAACGGATGGCAAGCCGATTCCGTCTTTCAACGGTTTTCCGAAGCTTATGCCGATTTTCGCTACCGCCGAAGAAACGCTCAAGACTTATTGGGACGCTCTCAACGCTGACAACAAGGTTTCCTTGATGGTCAAGTGGATTGACCGCGAAACCTTCGAAGCTAAGACGATTATCGTGAATAAGAATGTTTAGTTAATGGTCGTTCTATGGTCATTAGTTTTTGGCGCATGTCGCGATTAATTAATAACTATTGACTAGCTACTAACGACTATTAAACTATTTCTCAATGACCTGCCCCAGAATCTGGTGCAGGCGCTTTTTATTCCCGAATCCATCGGGATTTTCGATGTAGTAGAAAATTTGCTTGATAAGTGCGCTTGTGTTAAAGTCGTACGATGCAATGCGCAACAAGTAGCTTTCGGCGGAGTTATCAAATCCGAGCACGTTCGGGTCGGTCTTATCGCCTGGCAATGTGCAATCGCCGTCATCGCTCATTTCGTAGAAAATACCTGCGACTTCATCATTTACGCAGACCCAGCAGTTGCAATCCTCAGGAACATTCTTGGCGAACTGCAAAAGCTTTTTCTTCACGAGATTACGGGCGTACGATTCGACGGAAAATCTCGAGACTCTCTGTCTTGCGATTTCCTTGTAGTCCCACGGGCTTGCATATTCGTCATCGGTAAATGCAATGACTTCTAGCCCCGAATTCATGAGGCCTGTCAAGCGGTCCTTGGACCAGGAACTGTTATGGTACGGCGAGAAATAACAGACCTTCTTGATGCCTTTTTGCAAAAGGTATTTGCCGAGCTGCTGGCCCGGGATTTCTCCGAATGTGGAGTTGAAAAACGCCCAGTTATTTTTGCTCAAGAATCTCGGTGGAATGTTTTGCAACGGGTGTTCCCACCACACGGAGACGGGGTATTTCACACCGTAAAAGAGCTGCAAAAGTGCATGCGGGTTCTGCACCAAGAGTGTCGATAGCACTGCACCGATAGCATTCGGATAATCTGTCAGACGGCAGACTTTTCCACTGCGGTCAATGAGCTTGCCGCTTTCTTCGTTTATGCCGAGCAGAATGAGCTTGAAATGTTGTTCACCGGCGGTCTGGTAAACGAGACGCAAAAAGTCGAGTTCGCGTTCACTTTCGGCGGTAAAGCCGCCCCACGAATTGCATCGCGTGACGAACAAAATCTCGCTGAAATTCTTGACCGTCTTTGTCTTGAGCGGGGAAGCGAATGCGTACAAACGCCCTCTGCGGACAAGAATTCCCTGATTCACTTTATGAATCAGGAACTTGCGGAGAATCGTCTGCGACACGTTATAGCGGTCGGAGAGTTCCTTTGCAAGCGGCAAATTCCTATTCGGGTCGAGGAATCCCTTTTCCCAGTCCGTTGAAAATTCTCGTTCAAGGCGTTCGAGCACGGTTTCGCGATGGACCGTTTTCGAAAGCATTTGTGCAAGATCATTGGCGTCTGGAGCCTTGCCCCAGAAGAATCCCTTGCCGCGGATGCTGTAAATGAACCCTTCTTCAGAGAGCTGCTTGAGCACGCCCTGAATGGTTCCCGATGAGACTCCAAACGTTTTCATCAGCTTGCGTACAGACGGGAGCATTTCCCCGTCTTTCAGCTCTTGTTGCAAAATCGCTTGTTTGATCTCGTCACGCATAATTTATGCCATATTGCGGGCCGCAATCCATTCGCGAACGGCGCGTTCAGCTCGTTCTGCAAGAATCTCTTTCTTGTTCTTTTTTTTCAAGCCTTCGTGATGGGGGAGGAGTCCGAAGTTGAAATTCATCGGCTGGAAATCCTCGTTCTCTTCGACAAGGCGGTTCATCAAGGAGCCGATGCAACTTTCATCTGGGAGCGGGTCGGCGTGTCCGTGCAAAATCGTCTGCGCCATATTCCATGCGGCGTACCAACCTGTAGCAACCGCTTCGGTATAACCTTCAGAACCCGTAATCTGGCCTGCAAACCACGTGGGCGGAATATCCTTGGCGCAATCGAGTTCCGGACGCAAGCGGAGCGTCTTATCAAGGAACTTCGGCGATTCGATGAACGTGTTGCGGTGCATGCAGCCGAAGCGTGCAAATTTTGCGTTTCGTAACGCAGGCACCATGGTAAAGATTTCCTTTTGCGTGCCCCACTTGAGGCGCGTCTGGAAACCGACCATGTTGAACAAAGTCTTCTGCTTGTTTTCGGCACGGAGCTGGATCACGGCATACCACAGATGTCCGTTGTTTCCAAGCCCAAGCCCAATCGGACGCATGGGTCCGTGGCGGAGTGTTTCGTAGCCACGACGCGCCATTTCTTCAACCGGCAGGCAGCCTTCAAAAAGTTCGCGCTTTTCGAACGGGCGCGGTTCGGTTGCTTCTGCTTCGCAGAGCTTGTTTACAAATTCTGTATAAGTTTCTTTGTCGAGTGGGCAGTTGATAAAGTCTGCCGTTTCGCCCTTTTCCCAGCGGTTCATGTAGAACGCATGGTTAAAGTCGATGCTGTCTGTCTCGACGACAGGAGCAATCGCATCAAAGAAGTGCAGACGGTTACTGCCGAGGCGCTTGAAAATATCGTCGGCGAGAGCATCACTTGCTAAAGGCCCTGCGGCAACAAGCGTCGGGCAATCGCCTTCGAGACTCGTCACTTCTTCGCGGTGCAGCGTGATGTTCGGGAATTCTGCAATCTTCTTTTCGACAAGTTCACTAAAAATGTCGCGGTTCACCGTCAGGGAATCGCCTGCTGGCACTGCCGCTTCACGAGCGCAATCCAAGAGGAAACTCCCGAGCAGAGTGAGTTCCGCTTTTAAAAGGCCATGGGCACTAGTTATGCCTAAAGCCTTGAAACTGTTAGAACAGACGAGTTGGGCGAGGTGTCCATCCCTATGGGCGGGCGTCTGCCTGTTGGGGCGCATTTCGTACAAATCTACCTGAAAACCACGGCTTGCCAATTGTAAAGCCGATTCGCAGCCTGCAAGACCGCCACCAATAACACGTACTCGTTCGTTCATTTTAATTCACAACAATTTTTCTATAGCTCTTCGCGTTTCCGATCCAGAGCTTGACCAACAATTCTTCGAGGGATGCCGTACTCACGCAATCCGGGTCTGCGTCCTGAATTTCGTCCGAAATAAGATTCGCCTGAGTCAAGTTCAGCATGCCGTAGTACAAAGCCTCAAGCAACTGAGACAAGAACTCGGGAGAAACCTTAGCGACAGACTCCATGTCATTCAACGGTGGGAGCTGTGTCTTGTCCGGCTGGAACTGATCCAGGTTATCCATAGTCCACATGTCGGTTGCCTTGCTCATTTCGGGCGAGGGTGCAATACCACTAAGCTTGGAACGGTAATCACTCCATTCCTTGGCGGTCGTTTTCCCGGCTTTGCGGACAGACTTCAAGAAGGAGAGGACTGCGTAATACAGGTCCTTCTCCCTTTGGTTTGATTCTTTCTGAGATACTGGAATCATTCTTACCTTATAATAAATTAGTGGCGGAAGTGGCGCATTCCGGTGAACACCATCGCAATGCCGAACTTGTCTGCAGATTCGATGGAAAGGTCATCCTTCTTGGAGCCACCCGGCTGAACAATGTAACGGACGCCGGCATCGTGTGCGGCTTCGACGTTGTCCGGGAACGGGAAGAATGCGTCAGAACCCATAACGACTTCGCCGAAGACCTTCTTTTCGAGAGCCTTGAGGCCTGCTTCGTTGATGAGCTTGCCGTTTTCGTCGAAGAATTCCTTTGCTTCCGGGAGGCGTGCGACGTTGTCGCGAACGCGCGGCTGGCAGAGGCGGAGGTTCGAGTCAATGCGGTTCGGCTGACCCGGGCCAAGACCCATCACCTGGAAGTAACCCGGCTTGTATTCGTAGCACATCACGATAGCGTTAGACTTTGTATGCTTGGTAACGAGCCAAGTGAAGCGGGCGAGGTCTTCTTTGTTCTTCGGGAACTGAGCCTTCGTTACGCATTCGAACTTTTCCCAAGTACCGATGTCGCGGTCCTGGACGAGCATACCGCCAATCACGTGCTTGTAAACCTTGCAAGGCGTAGCCTTCTTGATTTCGCCAACTTCGAGGAGGCGAATGTCCTTGGACTTGTTCTTGAGGAATTCGAGAGCGTCGTCATCGAAAGCCGGAGCGAGCAAGATTTCAACGAACTTGCCCTTGAGGAATTCGGCCGTCTTGAGGTCAACCTTGCGGGTCACTGCAATCACAGAACCGAAAGCGGACACCGGGTCACCTGCCCAAGCGGCTTCCAAAGCTTCGCGGAGCGTTTCGCCCGTAGCAAGACCGCACGGATTCATGTGCTTCACAATCACGACAGCATTGCCGTCGCTGAATTCGCGAGCCATTTCGAGGGCGGCGTCAGCATCGACGATGTTGTTGAAAGAAAGTTCCTTGCCCCAGAGCTGCTTTGCAGAAGCGAGGTTTGCTTCGGTGCAGGTCGGGTCGCGGTAGAATACAGCGGACTGGTGGGAGTTTTCACCGTAGCGCATCGGCTGCGGGTCAACGAATTTCAAAACGAGTTCTTCGGACATATCATTTCCTTTGTGGATTTTTCCAAAGGAAATATAGAAAAAAGCCCACGCAGGGTGGGCTCAAAAAACGAATAACTAATGACTATAGACCAATGACTAACGACTTGTAATTAGAACAAACTAGCAGGCGGATTGTTGTCATCCAGGCCCGGCAAATCCGGATTCTGGGGGAGGTTTGCGAGCGGGTCTTCCGGTTCGACGATCAAGTTGTAATAGACATTATTCTTGAGCTCATCTTCGATGTAGAAGAGCGTGCCGCCCATAGCGCTGCCGCATCCGGCGCATGCGCCTTGATAGCGGATTTGCAAACGGTTGTCGTCCGTCAAGTCGAGAATCTGCACGTCGCCACCATCGCCCTGGAGCGTTCCACGGACGGTCTGGTGCAACCATGCTTCAATCTTTTCGATTTTTTGAACTTTGGTAAGCGCATTCCATTCTGCATCAGCTTCGGCACGTCCTTCAGCGGTTTGCGTGCGGTACTTGATGCGTTCCATCTTCTCGCGAACGATGATTGCCGTAGCCTTCTTTTCGGGGTAGACGAGCAGAATCTTTGAGATGAGCGTGTTCATCTGCTTTATTTCTACGGCGTCCTCCGGGATGGCTCGCACGTCCGGCGTGTCGCGCAATTCTTCTTCGAGGCTTTCGGCGGTAATCTTGCAGGCGTCATCGACCGTAGCCATCTGGATTTTGCGGCAGAACGAATCGGCAAGGGCGGTAAAGAGCGGCCCGCCGTACGTAAAGAATCGCGTTTCCAAAATCTTGTCGCATTCCGGGTCAATCATCAAGTAGACCTTGAGGCTTGCTTCCTTCACATCGACGAGGGCGAGGCCTTTTTCATCGGCTTCAATCTGGAAAATAGCCCCACGGTACTTGGGAGCCTTAGCAATATCTTGTAACTTCTGAGAGAATTTAGCGCTTTGTTCTTCGTTCATGCGCGCTAATTTAGAAATTTATGGCGCTTTTGGGGAGGTTTTTACAAAACCTAGCGTGAATATAGGGTTTTTAACGTAAAAAGGAAATGCCCGCGCTATGGCGGGCACTTCCGAGACTTTATGTATTTACGCCTGGCGCTCTTCGAGCGCGAGCCTTGCTAGGCTTTTATGATAGTATCCTTGGCGAGGACAACAATACCGGATTCGGTCACGTGGAAGAGCTGCTTGTCGCGTTCCAGGTCGTAACCAATCTGGAAACCGGCCGGAATATGCAAGCCCTTTTCAACGATTGCGCGGCGCACCTTAGCACCCGGGCCTATCGTCACGTTCGGGAAGAGGATGGATTCTTCGACGAGGGCATCCTTCTGGATGGTAACACCCGGCGAGAGGATGCTCTTCACAACCGTACCGCCACCGATAATGCAGCCCGCAGAAACGATGGAATCGACGGCTGCGCCCTGATGGCTTTCGTTGTCGCCCGCAAAGAAACGTGCAGGCGGCTGATTCCAGTTGTATGTACGGATCGGCCAGTAGTTGTTGTAAAGGTCGAACGGCGGATTTTCGGAGCAAAGGTCCATGTTTGCTTCGAAGAAGGCGTCAAGCGTACCCACGTCGCGCCAGTAGCCCTTTGTAGAAGCCTTTTCGCCACGCACGATGTTCGTGTTGAAGTCGTAGACGTACACCGGGTATTCCTTGTACAAGCGCGGAATGATGTGCTTGCCAAAGTCCGTTGCACCGTCGTTTGCGCCCTTCAAAAGTTCGCGCACGAGGAACTTGCTCGTGAAGAGGTAGTTACCCATGCTGGCGAGGCACCAACCCGGACGGTTCGGCATCTGCTTCGGTTCTTTCGGCTTTTCTTCGAAACCGATCATGCGGTTGTCCGCGTCAATTTCGATAATGCCAAATTCGCGAGCTTCTTCGACCGGCACCGGAATAGCCGCAATCGTGAGGAGGGCTGCACGGCTCAAATGGAAATCAATCATCTGGTTGATGTCCATCTTGTAAATGTGGTCGCCACCGAAAATCGCCACGAGGTCCGGACGTTCGTCGGTAATCAAGTTGATGTTCTGGAAAATGGCGTCGGCAGTACCGCGGTACCATTCGTCACCCGTACGCATCTGGGCGGGCACGAGGTCCACATACTGGTCCAAACTTGCGTTCAGGCTCCAGGCGGCAGAAATGTGCTTGTTCAACGAATCGCTCTTGAACTGCGTCAAAACCTTGATCTTGAAAATGCCGGAATTGATGAAATTGTTGAGGACGAAGTCGATAATGCGGTAGGTTCCGCCAAAGTGTACGGCGGGTTTTGCACGGTCGCGGGTGAGGGGCTGTAGACGGCTCCCTTGTCCACCAGCCATGATCATGCAAAGAATATTCTTTTGATGCTCTCTTGAGTAAGACCAGCTCATGAAATTCCTCTGTAAATGCAATTATGTAATAGTCGTCCATAAAATACTTTTTTTTTTGCAAAAAACCTTAAATTTTTGATTTTTTGTTAAAAAAAACATACCCCACCAAGGTGATTGGCGGAGTATATCCCATAAGTGTATGTCAGAAAGACTTATAGATGCTGTTTTCGACTTCTTTATGGATTTTTAGTCTTTCGTCAATTTCTGAGCCGGTTCTGTCGACTTCACAAATTCGCACACTTCCTTGCCGATTTGGTCGTACAGCTTATCCCAGATGTCAGAAACTGTATCGATAACGGAGAGGTCGTCCATGGCGTATTTCTTATCGACTTCGGGAACGACACGATAAACGTTCTTTTCGCCAATGTTTGCGCATGCCTGGAAATAGCCGGATCTGCCTGTGCGTGCCACCCATTCTTCCATGATGTATTTACCCCAGCCGATGATACTGTGGTCGGTTGGTGCTTTATTGGCAGAACGCATTCCCGTATTGAATGAGAGGATCTTGTAGTTGTCCTTGAATTCCTTGACCTTGTTCAAACCGGATTCCAGAACCATGATGGGGTCGTTGGACCACATGCCGCCATCGCAATAAATTTCCGTTTTACCATTCTTTTCGCGACTTACAGGATCAAAATACGTTGGGGCAGAGCAGCTCGAGAGCACAGCAAACCACTGGTCAGACATGCCATCGCCACGGTCCCAGACCTTTTCAACGCTATCGCCATTCATGAACGTTGAAGGGATAAAAATGGGCTTCTTGAATTCGTACATCTTGTAACGGAAATTCTGCTGCAAGAGCTTTTTGAGATTCGTATTGTCGTAACGATGGTAATCCGAAGAGAGAATGTTCAAAAATTGCGGTGTTTTGACCTTGGTAAAGATGGCTGGCAAATTGCATCTGTAAAGGTCGTAAAGCTGGCTTGCTGTCATGCCGGAGCAAAGACCTGCCGCAACGATAGAACCGGTTGAGGTTCCCGCAAAAGCAGCGCCTGCGTCAGCAAGATGAGAAGAAAGGTCTGCTTCCAGACGGCGCATAAACTGCAAAGGACCGATGCCAAGAGCACCACCGCCCGAAATAGCAATCGCAAGTTTCATAAAATTCTCCCTGGTAAATAGTTCTATTAAAGTTTGTCTAAAAATAATAAAATATTCTGTACAAAGAAAAAAAAGAGCGGCAAGATTTCTCTTGCCGCGTATGAGACTCCGCATTCAACTATCGCATACAAGAACTTGTGACGTTGAATGCTCCGCGCTACGAAGGCTACTTAATAGTAGCCTCCTTCGCTTGGCGGTGGACGCCCGCTTTTAAAACAAAACACCCCGTCACTCATCGTGACGGGGCGTTTTAGTAAAGGGGAGATCCCCGCCTTCGCGGGGATGACATCCATTACAGGCTGATCAACCCTTCCGTATCCTTGGACATGGCGTCGTAGAAGGCATAGCGGGCGTCCACTTCCTTCTGGAGGTCGTCGGCGAGCTTCTTGGCCACTTCCGGATTGTTACGGGTGAGCTGCTTGTAGCGGTTTTCGGTGTAGATGTATTCTGCAACCGGAATCGTCGGCTTCTTGGAGTCGAGGATAAGCGGGGCCTTTCCTTCGGCGGCGAGAGCCGGGTTGTAACGGAGCAGAGTCCAGTAACCGGAATCCACGGCCATCTTCTGGTGCTGAAGCTGGCTGTTGAGATCGAAACCGTGGTTGATGCAGGGGCAGTAGCAGATGATCAGGGACGGACCATTGTGTGCTTCTGCTTCCTGGAGAACCTTCAGGGCCTGAGCGTCGTTTGCACCGAGGGCGATACGGCCCACGTAAACGTTCTTGTAGCTCATGGCGATAAGGCCGAGGTCCTTCTTGCCAGCGCGCTTACCAGCGGCAGCGAAGAGGGCGACGGCGCCACGGTTCGTGGCCTTGGAAGCCTGTCCACCGGTGTTGGAGTACACTTCGGTATCGAGGACGCAGATGTTCACGTTTTCGCCGGTAGCCATGACGTGGTCGAGACCACCGTAACCGATGTCGTATGCCCAACCGTCACCACCGAAGATCCATACGGACTTCTTCACGAGGTAATCGGCGAATTCGTCGCGGAGGCTGACGGATGCGTCGTCGGTTGCATTGGCGAGGGCAGCCTTCAGGGCGGCAACGTTTTCACGCTGGGCCTTGATGCCGGCTTCATCGTCCTGCTTCTGGGTCGTGAGCTTTTCCTTGAGTTCTGCAGGAACGTTCACGGCTTCGAGGAGGCTGAGTGCCTGCTTGGCATGCTTCGTGATAGCGAGGCGCATACCGAGACCGAATTCGGCGTTGTCTTCGAAGAGGCTGTTGGCCCAAGCCGGACCGCGGCCTTCCTTGTTCTTTGCCCACGGTGTGGTCGGCAGGTTACCGCCGTAAATGGAGGAGCAACCCGTAGCGTTAGCGACAACCATGCGGTCGCCGAAGAGCTGAGAAACGAGACGCACGTAAGCGGTTTCGCCGCAGCCTGCGCAGGAGCCGGAGAATTCGAACAACGGTTCGAGGAGCATGGCCTGCTTGACGAGATTCTTGTTGACCTTGGTACGGTCGAATTCCGGGAGATCGACGAAGAAGTCCCAGCACTTGCCTTGCTGAACCTTGATGGGTTCCTGCGGCACCATGTTGATAGCCTTCTTGGTGGCGTCGGTCTTGTCCTTACCGATACAGGCCTGCGTACAAACGCCGCAACCTGTACAGTCGTAGCTGGACACGGAAATTGCAAATACCGGCTTTTCGGAACCTTCGAGCTTGAAGCCCTTGGCCGGAGTGAACTTGAAGCCTTCCGGAGCGTTTGCAACGGCGGATTCGTCCACAACCTTCATACGGATGGCTGCATGCGGGCAGACCATAGCGCACTTGCCGCACTGCACGCAAGCGTCCGGATTCCAGGACGGGATGTTGAGGGCGAGGTCGCGCTTTTCGTACTTGGTGGTAGCGGTCGGGAACACACCATCGCAAGGCATCTTGGAAACGGGGAGCTGTTCGCCGTTGCCCTTGATGATTTCTGCGGTGACTTCGTTCACGAACTTCGGAGCGTTGCCGTGGATCGGAGCGCGGAATTCCTTGGTGCTGGTGACAGCGGCCGGAACCTTGACTTCGAAGAGGTTAGCAAGAGAAGCATCGATAGCGTCCCAGTTCTTCTGGACGACTTCCATACCCTTCTTGGCGTAAGTCTTTTCGGCGTACTTCTTGATGTACTTGATAGCAGTTTCTGCATCGAGAACGTTACCGAGCTTGGAGAAGAAGCAGGTCTGCATCACAGTGTTGATGCGGCGGCCCATGCCGGTCTTTGCGGCAACGGCGTAAGCGTCAATGACGAACACCTTGAGGTGCTTCTTGATGATGGCTTCCTGCACCGGACGCGGGAAGGTATCCCAAACAGTGTCAGCGGAGTGCGGGGTGTTCACGAGGAACGTTGCACCGACCTTGGCATACTTGAGCATGTCGATGGATTCGAGATGCGGAGTATGGTGGCAAGCAACAAAGTCAGCTTCGTTTTCGCCAATGAGGTACGGGGCGTCGATGATGCTCTTACCAAAGCGGAGGTGAGAGGTGGTCATGGAGCCGGACTTCTTGGAGTCGTAAACGAAGTAGCCCTGAGCGTAGTTGTCGGTTTCGTTACCGATAATCTTGATGGAGTTCTTGTTGGCACCGACAGTACCGTCAGAGCCGAGACCGAAGAACATTGCCTGGAAGAAGTCGCTTTCGAGCTTGAAGTTCGGGTCGATGGTGAGACTCGTGTGGCAAACGTCGTCGTTGATACCGACTGTGAAGCGTGCCTTCGGTTCTGCCTTGGAGAGTTCGTCGAAGATGGCCTTGACCATAGCCGGCGTGAATTCCTTGGAAGAAAGACCGTAGCGGCCGCCGATCATCTTCGGCATAGCCATCTTGCCTGCCATCACGGCTTCGGAAATAGCGGTCAGGGCATCCTGGAAGAGCGGTTCGCCTGCGGAACCCGGTTCCTTGCAGCGGTCGAGGACGGCAATCTTCTTGACTGTCTTCGGGAGAGCGGCAACGACAGCTTCCATCGGGAACGGACGGTAGAGGCGGATGTTGACGAGACCGACCTTTTCGCCCTTCCCGTTGAGGTACTTGACGGTGTCACCGATGGTGCAGGTCGAAGAACCCATAGAAATGATTACGCGTTCTGCATCAGCAGCACCGACGTAGTCCACGATGTGGTACTGACGGCCAGTGTAGCTAGCAACCTTGTCCATGTACTTCTGGACAATTTCCGGAACCTTTGCATAGAACGGGTTCACGGTTTCACGACCCTGGAAGTAAACGTCCGGGTTCTGGGCGGTACCGCGCATAGTCGGGCGGTCCGGTGTGAGGCAGCGTTCGCGGCATGCCTTCACATACTTTTCGTCGATAACGTTACGGATAACGCCGTCTTCGAGAGCTTCAATCTTCATCACTTCGTGAGAAGTGCGGAAGCCGTCAAAGAAGTGCATAAACGGAACGCGGCTTTCGAGCGTAGAAGCGTGGGCCACGAGAGCGAGGTCCTGGCATTCCTGGACGCAGCTGGAGGCGAGCATTGCAAAACCCGTCTGGCGGCAAGCCATAACGTCGGAGTGGTCACCGAAAATGGAAAGGCCCTGCATAGCAAGAGCACGTGCAGTGACGTGGAAGACCGTGGGGGTCAGTTCGCCCGCAATCTTGTACATGTTCGGGATCATCAAGAGAAGACCCTGAGATGCGGTGAAGGTCGTGGTCAAAGCACCGGCCTGCAAAGCACCGTGAACGGTACCGGCAGCGCCACCTTCGGACTGCATTTCAAACACGCGGGGAACCTGTCCCCAAATATTCTTCTTGCCTGCAGCACTCCAGTTGTCGGCGTGCTCAGCCATAGGACTAGACGGTGTAATCGGGTAAATAGCAGCAACTTCGCTAACAGCAAACGCTACGCTAGCGGTGGCTTCGTTACCGTCACACGCAATCATCTTTTTTGCCATGGATATCTCCGTTTTTAGGTTTTTTCGTAAAAAATCTGATCATATACACCTTCGGCGTGCATTACACGCAAAAAGGGCAAAAATCCACGCATAAAATTAAATAAGATTACCCAAAACGGACAACCAATTTTTGAAAAAAGTTTAAAAATTAAGCAGCTTTTGGTTAATCTCGATTTCAAGTCCCGCGTAACTTTGGCCGAACTTTTGGCGAAGCGTGGTCGTAAGGCCATCGGACTTGCCCAAATACGGGTAATTCTTGCGGATTTTAAGCCACGGGGCGCGTTCGTGGATGTTCTGGATGAGCGTTTGCGCAATTTTTACTTCGGCAGGTCGGCTCGGGTCATAGAGAATCCCGACATCGGCATCGCGCTCGACACCATTTAATACAGGCGTAAAGCTATGAATACCGAGGTGGATGACCTTGAGCGGCGCTTCCTTAGGTGCATTTTTCTCATTTTTGCGCGCTCTCGCAGGAATTTCACTCGCGACAAAGTTTTCAATTTTCTCACGGTATTTTTCCCAAAGACTCATCATGTGCGATTTTACGGTATTTGGTAATCCAACAGTAAATTCAGAAAAGAACGTCT
Organism: Fibrobacter sp. UWB13; assembly: GCF_900177805.1. Lineage (NCBI taxonomy): Bacteria > Pseudomonadati > Fibrobacterota > Fibrobacteria > Fibrobacterales > Fibrobacteraceae > Fibrobacter > Fibrobacter sp. UWB13. The sequence goes on from NZ_FXAX01000001.1 coordinate 540,972, forward strand.
TGTTGGTCGCACTGCGGTTCATGTCGACCACGAGTCTCGAGAACCGACTAGAGCAATGGAAGTCGGGCTTTAATCGTTTTACAAGATTTGAAAATACTTTATATGCACCAATGTCGTAAGCGCGGTGGGAGGCGAGAACGTCATCGGGAATCTTGGAATCGCGGAGTGCGCGCAGGACGAAATCCGGCACAGCGTTGCTCGCATGTTCGCAGGTAATCATCAGTGCCGGAGCTTTCATTACTTTTTCTCCACGACCAGGATGTTTCCGTCGTACGTCATGACACCCAGCAAAATGCTGTGGATTAGGCGGAACTTGTCGACTTTGTAATAAGGGCCGCTTGCCATCGGGTTCGTACAATCCGGGTCTGCAACCATGAACTGCTTCTTTTCATCGAGTCCGTAAAGCACTACGAAATGCCCCATCGGCTCGCCGTGAATATCGTCAAAGACGGACTGGTCTTTTTCGTTTGTGTATTCGCGAGGGGAACGATAAAGATAGGTGGCGCTGAGGCCGCAAAGCACCGGAATGTCTCGCTTGAAATAGCTTTCGAACATGCTTGCGCGAAGGTCTGCGGTAGCGACTGTTCCGCCAAGGTCAATGAATCTGATATAGGCATCAATTGCCTTTTTGAGCTTGGGGGCGTGTTTTGCCTTGTGCAAAGCGACCAGCTTTTCGCGGAGCTCGGGCATCTTGAGCTTGCTCCACGTCGGGTCAAAAATCTTTAAATTATAAGAATAAATGGTAGCCTTGAATCCGCGCTTGAGGGCGTCGATACCAAGAAAAACGCCTAGCGTGCCACCTTCTTCCAAAAATTCGATTTCGGAAATGAGCTTTTTAAGGGGAATGTTATAGCCAAGATAAGAGTAAACAGCGTGTAGGCTAGTCGGTCCGCACGTAACATCGTCTGGCTGAGGGAGTATTTTCAAATCCATCGAGTGCCTCGTTATTAACCGTGGCGGTTTGATCATCAAATCGTCAATCCGCGCGTAAATATAGAAAAATTTATTTAGTTATCTTTTGTGTATGAGCAAGTATTTTGAGGCTTTCGTTTCTGTCTTTTTTGCAATCGCGTTTTGGGCGTGTTCGGATTCTTCGGTGGGCGCGGCGGACGAGGATTCTCGCGCAGGCATTTTCGTTGACGCTCGCGATTCGCAAAGCTACAAGACCATTGAAATTGGTGGCCTAGTCTGGATGGCTCAAAACTTGAATTATTTCGATGATTCGGACTCGCTTTACAAAAGAACGTTTTGCTATAACGATAGCACTGAATATTGCGAAAAGCAGGGACGACTTTATGCCTGGAATGTAGCGATGGTCGCTTGTCCGGAAGGTTGGAAAATCCCATCAAAAGCTGATTTTGACAACTTGGTTGAAGCTGTAGGCGGTTTTGATTTTGCTGCAGATTCATTGATGTCATTGGACTTTGTTTCAGAAATCGGTGGCGGTTACCATTTCTTAGAATACTATAATTATTTTGACGAATACGCCTACTTTTGGACGACAGACGAGGTCCGTGCAAATTACGCCCGCACTGTAATGCTCGAAAAAGACTGCTCTAGCGTATCGTACGATGAAACTTACGAAGAATTTGCCCTCTCCGTCAGATGTGTGAGGAAATGAAAATGCGACTTTGGCTCTTTACTTGTCCTGATGATTTTGCTGCTGAACATGACGATATCGAAGAAATGTTTCGCCGAGGTTTAACCCGTTTGATTCTCGACAAGCGTGGGCGCGGTGGCAATGCTCGCGCAACATTCAACGATTACGATCGATGGCTGCTTGGTCTCCCGATGGAATTGCGCGACCGCATCTGGGTGCGTGGAACGCCAGACATGGCCGAAGAGCTTGATGTTCGCGGTTGCGTCTGCGATGCGCAAAGCTTTATGGGCGAGGTTCCCGAAAGCTGGAAACGCATCAACTGCGTTGCTCTTTGCAAAAATGCGGAAGAAGCCGAAAAGCTCCCGGAATGGGTGGCGGGCGCTCTAGTCGGCCCGATTATGCAGCCGCTTTCGGCGATTGAACCTGTTGAAACGCTTGAATCTTCTTTAAGTATAAACGCAAAAGCCTCCCTCATTTTATGGGGAGGCGTCGATACGGATACGATTGACGATTTTAAGAAGTTATCGCCCGCCGGAGTCGCTTCGCTCGGTGGCGTCTGGAATTACGCCGACCCCGTGAATGCTTTTATAAAGCTTAATAGATTGGTCAATAGCATTTAGTCAATGGACATTGGTTTCTGTTAGGCGACTCTGCCGTGATTCTTTAACCAATGACTAATAACCAGTGACTAACGACTATTTTACTACGAACATTCCGTTACGCGGCTTGCCAGAAAGCCTGTTACCGAGTAAATCAAAATAGATGGGGTTGCGTTTCAGACGTAAATCCTTGCGGCTTTCGCGCATTCCTCGGTTACCAATGCTTACCGGAGGTTGTTCTACATACGGCTTGTCCGGGTCATCTACGACAATCTTGATTTTTGCAACGCTCTTGCAGCCTGTTTCGTTTGTGTACGTCACAGTGTAATAGCCACTCTTGGTGCCATCCAGATTCTTAAGCGTGTTTTCTCGGGTTGTGGACTTGAACCCGTCTGGACCTTCCCAGCTCCAAATTTTGCCATCCCACGGGTGCGGGCCAAGCTGCACTGTAGCGCCTTTTGCAACTTTCACATCAAGCGTTTCGTTCCAGCCGCCATCGCCTACTTTCACGTAAGGGATAATCTTTGTTGCGCTACATGGTCCAACAACTTTCTTGCCATCGCAAACACCGATGGAATCGGGAATGTCGATGACTTTTGCTTCAAAGTCCGGAGTGGGGAAAGCCTTCATGAGCGCTGCCGTTTCTGCTGCGGTAAGCGGGAGGATTGTACCGTGACGTGGCGTGAATGCGCCGCTTGTCTTGGTGTTCTGCACGAATTTGAATGTATTGAGGTCCGAGCTAGACGTGAACTGGTAATGCCCATTCACGTAGCAGTCGTACATCAAGACCCAGGAATTTTGGTTGATGAGCTTGAACACTCCTGCACCTTCGACAGCTTCGGTCGTCTGTTGCAATGCACCACTGCGTTTGTACCAGGTCGGGGCTTTAGTGCCGTTTTCCGAGGTTAATGTCTGCGCCTGCACCTTGCAGATGCCGCCATCGCCTTCGTTCTTGTAAAACGCGTGATAAAGCTTGTCTACTGGATTATAGACAATGTCCATGTCAATGGTCGATTTGCCGCGGTCAAAGAAATGTATCGGTTCACCTTCGAGGTCGGTAAAGTCTTCGTTGGCGTAATTGAAAAACACCTTGTCATAAGGAATGGTCCCGTCATTGGTCAACAGCGAGTAATAAACAAGTGGCCTGCCCTTGCTCCCGTCCTTGTTCACATAATTTGCGTCCCAGATGGTTTCGGGCGCCCACACGCGCGTGACGTTTGCAAAGTTCTTGCCTTTGTACTTGTCCGGAAAATGCACCGTGCTGTGTTTCCAGTTGATGAGGTCGCGGGACTTCATCAGCACCATGCCACGGTTACTAGCCCATCCTTCGGCACTCTTCATGTCTGTATTTACCATGTAGAACCAGCCATCAGGCGCACGTAGCACATGCGGATCACGGAGGCCTTTTTTGATACTCACGGAGTCGGCGGCCACGACGCGCTTGCCGTTATTCATCGGGGTGAAGTTGTATCCGTCGTTACTGAGGGCGTAATAGATGTTTTCGTTGTCGTTGGCTGGAAAATATGCAAAGAGGTAGTTGGAGTATGGTTCAAATCCGTGGATGGAAACTTTGTTCTTTACAACTTGTTTTTTATCGCTCAAATAGTCTTGCACGGTCGCCGTGAGCGTGACTTCTTTGTTTTCGCCGACAAAACGACCATTGATGTGTCCATCATGGGTGAGGAACAGCGTATCGCTGCTTTCCCAGGTGATTGCAAAGGATTCTCCGCCCAACTTTATCGTGTCGGGGAGGGTAAGGTCATTATAAAGGTCGTTGATTATGTTGCCAAGGGCCACGCTATCGACAGCTCGATAGAACGGAGTGATATCGACAATTTCATCGGCTTGAACTGTGCTAGCCAGAAATGCGCTAGTAAAGAGTACTTTGGTCCATCCCAAACGATTTTTCATAAAAACTCCAAATTTATATTCCTAATATACTTTCTGCTATGACGAAAATCACTAAATCATGGTGTGGAACCTTTGAGAAATAATCCATAGAGAAAAATAAGACTATTTTATGTTCTATGGTGTAATAAAATGAGTTGTAATATTTAGATTATTTAACGTATATTATGAATATGGAACGTTCGCGTTTAAAAATTTTAGTTGTTGATGATACCAAGACGAATATTGACGTGTTGGAAGGTATTCTGTCGAATGACTATGATGTTTGTGTTGCTCTCAATGGTAAAAAGGCGATTGAGCTTACCGAAAAAATTAAGCCAGACCTGATTTTGCTTGATGTCATGATGCCCGAAATGGATGGTTATGAGACTTTGAGGATCATGCGCGAAAAAAACATTTTGCAAGGGATTCCGGTTATTTTCCTAACTGCCAAGGCTGATAGCAAGAGCGAACAGATAGGTCTAGACCTCGGTGCTGTAGACTATATTACCAAACCGTTCAACCCGGCTCTCGTGACGCTCCGCATCAAAAACCAGCTCCAGCTAAAGCTCCAGCGCGACCACTTGCACGATCTTGTCGATGAAAAGACGGCGGACCTCCGCAGGACGCTTAAGGTCATGCTTACGAGTCTTGGTTCGCTTGCCGAATACCGCGATCCTGAGACGGGTGAGCACATCAAGCGTACACAGATTATTGTACAGCGCCTTGCGGAAGAGTTGCGTAAAAACTCAAAATTCACTGAAACGATTACACCGGAATACATTGAGAATTTAGCGACCGCAGCACCGCTCCATGATATTGGCAAGGTCGGCATTCATGACCGTATTTTGCGCAAGCCGGGAACGCTTACGCAAGATGAACGTGAAATCATGATGCAGCACCCGCAGATGGGTTACGATGTTTTGCAAGAGGCGACCAAGGAACTGCACGACAGTCCGATGGTACGTATCGCCGCTGAAATGGCTCTTGGCCACCATGAACATTGGAACGGCGAAGGTTACCCGAACCACAAGAAAAAAGACGATATTCCCATAGGGGCTCGCATCATGGCGGTTGCTGATGTTTATGATGCTCTTGTTTCGAAGCGCCCGTACAAAGATCCGTATCCGCACGAAGTGGCTGTCAAAGAAATTGTCAAGGGCCGCGGGACGCAGTTTGACCCCGATGTTGTTGATGCGTTCCTCGCCATAGCAGACCAATTGCCCGAAATTTACGAACGGTTCAAAGACACTTCTTCTTCCGAGGAATGTAAGGATTGACACCAAGTCCTATAAATGAAAAAAAGCGCCACCTCAGCTGGCGCATTTCGCTCGTTTATACCATACCGATGCTTGTCTTTACCATCGTGTTGGTCGTTGTTTTTTCGAACTTTCTAAAATCCACCTTAATTACGTCTTCGTACAGTTCTTCGGAATCTAAATTTCAGGACAAAGTTGTTGTCGATCTTGAACTGTTCTTCTCGAAATTTGAAAAGCATTTCAAGCCACTTCCACAAATTCTCCAGCATACAAAAGAATCTGAAATCAAGAAGGTGTTGAAAAAGCACCAGCAGTCATCTCCTTTTATTGTTGATGCCTATTATGGCAATAAGAATGGCAAGTATATTTCTGCAAATGATTATAAGCTCGAAGAAGGCAAAAAAGAATTTCGCATAAGAACTTGGTATTTGGAAGCTTCTCGGCACAAGGGGCTTGCTATCACGGGTCCCGAAATAAATGCAAAAGCCAAGAAGCGCGTGCTCACGTATTCATATCCGCTTTGGGAGAAAAATCGAACGTTTATGGGGGCTGTCGCCGTCGATGTCGATTTGCAAAAAGTCCGTCAGTTGATGGGGGAATTTGCTAGGACTGACGGCGGTATTACGATGCTTGTGAGTTCGGAAAACGATAGCCTGTTTACGTATTTCCCGTATGAAACCAATTTGCATAATATAGTTACGGATACTGTTGCGGGGCTTTTACACCTTGTCCAGGATGATATCCAGATTGAAAATTTGGATTCTGTGAACGTGACTCTTTTTGAAAAGACAAACGTCGAAAATCGCAAATTGATTTTTTTAGTTAAGCCGTTAAAAAATGCGCCGTTTTATGTTGTCCATGTGATTCAAAAAAACAAGGTCGTTGCGAAGGTTCAAGAAAATCTGTACGCCATTATTTTGGTTGTGTCGCTTATTGTAGTTTCGTTGATTTTCCTCACGTGGCTTATTGTGCGTTTCCTTTTCAAGTTCTTTATTCAAAAAGACTTGAACGAAAGTGTCAGTTCCAGTACGATGTTCGAGACGCTTTTGGGGAGTGATAACTTTAGACTTATCTTGACGAACGATACGTTTGATATTCTCCATGCGAGTGCCTATATTGCTGAATTTTTCAATAATGGCAATGACGTCCGTGGCGAAATTCTCTGGAAGTTCTTCCGCTCGGAGCAATTCAAAAAGTTTGTCTACAAGGTGTCGAAGGGCGGCGAAATGCATGCTAGCGAGCGCCAGATTATTATTCCGGTGCGTAGTTGCGTGGGCGAAGATGCTTGGTGGAAAGTCATTTTCCAGTTCCTTGTCGAAGACGATGGGTCAATTCGCTATTTGTTCCTGATTTCTGATGAAACGAGCGGCATCCAGAAGGATACGATTCTTGATACGATCATGCTTTCGGCAGGAAATTCGATTCTTGTGATTTTTGACAAGAACCGTAAAGTCAAGTACATGTCTAAACAGTTGGCTGATTACCTTGTTGTGGACTGGAAAGATGCGATTGGGCAACCACTAGAAAACATGCCCAAGTGCGGCATGCCCGAAGATGTTGTAGAAGCGCTCAAAAGGACGTTTAATGAGCAAGGTGTCTGGAAAGATACGTTTATGCTCCAGACGCTCAATTCGCATACAGACACTTGGTTCCGCGGAGAAGCTTGCACGCTCAAGGTGCAAGAAGCGATTGTCGGCTATATGCTCTCGATGATCGATATTTCTGAGGTTGTGGCGGCTCGTGAAATTGCTGAACATGCAACACAGGCCAAGAGTGAATTCTTGGCAAATATGAGTCATGAAATCCGCACACCGATGAATGCCATCATCGGTATGGCTCACTTGATTCAGGAAACGAAACTGGATGAGCGACAGCTTGGATTTATCGAACGCATTAGCCATGCGGCAACATCGCTGCTCGGTATTATCAATAACATTCTCGATTTCTCGAAAATCGAAGCGAATAAGCAAGATTTGGAAATCACGCAACTTGTGCTGCAAGATATTATTGGTGAAGTTGCTGCCCTTGCCGAAGTGCGCATCGCCGGGCGCCCAATAGAATTGATTGTCGATGTAGACCCGGAAATTCCGGAAGTCCTGATGGGTGACCCGTTACGCCTTTCTCAGATTTTCACAAACTTGATAAACAATGCGACCAAATTCACGGAAAGCGGAAGCATTACGCTGAAGATCAAGCAGGAACAGGTGCTTGGAAATAATGTTAAGCTGTCGTTTAGCGTTATTGATACGGGTATCGGCATGACGAGCGAGCAACTGCAGCATTTGTTTAACGCATTCACGCAGGCGGATGGCTCTATTACCCGCAAGTACGGGGGAACTGGACTTGGTCTTGTCATTTCGAAATCGCTTGTGGAACTCATGGGTGGTGAACTGCGTGTCGAAAGTGAATATGGAAAGGGTTCAAAGTTCTTCTTTACGATAACGCTTGCTCTTGCTTCACAGGTGGCTGTTCCAAAATGGAAGTCTGTTTCGACATTTAAAAACAAGAATGTTTTGTTGGTGGACGACTGTGAAAGACTGCGAGCTGTTTTGAGGCATTATTTGACGAAGTTGCGCTGCGTTGTTGAAGAGGCAGCTTCTGTGGATGAAGCTTTGGATTTGATACAAGCTCACGAAGAAGCGGGGGAAACTCCGTACGATTTCTTTATTGTCGATTATCAGATGCCCATTATGAATGGGTTTGATTTTGTTCAGGGCTTGCCCGCAAACATGAGGATTATTCCGAAAATTCTCATGCATCCGATTCACTTTGACGAGAAAAATTATCATCTGGCGTCAGAAATCGGTTTCAATAGCTGTGTCGCTAAACCGCTGCAGATAAGCTCCTTGCTAAGTGCTATGCAAGAAGCGGTTAATGAAAAACTCACGTATCAGAAAGCTCAAAAAGTTGAGAAAAATAAGATATTCTTCAAGGAAGCGAAGATTCTCCTCGTTGAAGATAATGAGATGAACCAGGATTTGGCTGTATCGCTTTTGAACAGCGTGGGACTTGCGACAATGGTTGCCGCAAATGGTAAAATCGCACTTGATTTGCTCAAAAAAGATGCTTTTGACTTGGTACTAATGGATATCCAGATGCCTGTGATGAACGGTCTTGATGCCACAAGGGCGATTCGTAATCGCTCCGATGAGTATTTCAAGAATGTGCCGATTATAGCCATGAGTGCAAGAGCTTTCCAAAAGGACCGCGACGATTGTCTCCATGCGGGCATGAATTCTTACATCGCGAAGCCGATTGATCCGATGATGCTTTATGCGGAACTTGCCAAGTATTTACAAGTGGCGGATAAGATTCCGATGGCAGCAAGTGTTAGCGAAACAGAAAATACATCTGTAAGTACTGATGATAGTGCTGTCGCTATGTTCCAAAAGGTGCGCAACTTCGATGCGGCGGCAGGTCTTTACCACGCCAATGACAACAGGAATCTGTATTTCAAGATTATTCAGGGCTTTGTTCGTGATTACGGTGGTGAAGTTCTTAAACTGAAAAAATCTTTTGAAGGTGCTGATTTCGAAGAATCGACGCGCATTGTTCATACGATTAAGGGGCTTTGTGGAACGATTGGTTCGTATCACGTGCAGACGCTTGGCGTTATGCTTGAAAATTCGTTGCTCAAGAAAGAGCAAAATTATAGCGAATACAATGCGTTTATAGATGCTCTCGAAGATTTAATTGACGATTTGAAAATTGTCTTGCAAAATATCGCAGCTGAGCAGTCGAGCGCTGCCGTTATTATCAAGCATGTGGATCCTGAAGCCATAAGCAAGCTTACTCAAGCTATAGAAGAACTTAAGCCGGCTGTAGAATCTTGCTCGCTGACCGCCTGCAAACGCATTCTCGATTCGCTCGATGAGATCATGTTCTCGCAGGAGCAGGAATCTCTTTTGCAGAAACTGCATAACCAGATTGATGATTACGATTTTACGGCTGCCGAAGCAAGCCTCAAGAGCTTGGAAGAAACGCTTAAAGAACCATCGCAGCCATAAATGCAAGCACGACAATCACCACTGCGACAATCGTAAGCGGGCTTGATTTTTTCTTCTTTTCGCCGAATTCATTTTCTACAATTTCATCGTAGTCGGGGAGGTCGAGGTCGCTATATTCAGCGCCCTCTTTCCAGCCGGTGTTCTTGTCGCTCCCGCAGTGGGGGCAGAAGGTCGCGCCTTGTTTCAATTCGGCGCCGCAATGAGGACAAATCATAGTAGGCAGTGGGTAGTAGACAGTAGGAAGTTGGATGTGTCATCCTCGACCAAGCGTAGCGCGGAAGGGGATCTAACCGGGAATCACCATTTATTTTGTGAATTTATATCGTCCCAGAAGGTCGAAGTAACGGGCCTTGGGAAGCATTTTAACAGGCTTTACAGCTTTGCGGAGAGAGGATGTTTTGTTGGCATCAATAAAAAAGTATTCGGCGCTAGGATGGTCCAGGTTTCCTATGGTCATGCTTATGGAAAAGCCTTTTTCGTTGGGATTGTATGACAATGTAGCGTAATTTTTTTCATTAGCATAGAGATAGCATTTTGTATCGTCGTTTGGGTCTGCCACATATAGCATTGTACTTGATTTCGAGTTAACTTTATAACCCATTTGTCTCCCATAGCTTTCGTCTTTAGATATAAGCGTATCCGGTTTTAATATAAATTCAGTAAGTTGATGGTAGTCGGGTTGTTCTATTTCTTGACTGATATAATCGGGTGTAGCTTTAATAGTGAGTGTGCCATCAAATAGTACCCCGTCTTGATAAATTGATTGTACATAGCACAAGGTATCTTTAGCTTCACATTTGGTCAAAATGTATTCTGTGCCTGTATTTTTCAAAGACGATTTATCAGCATCAGGATAAAAGTATAGAATTTGTTCTTTTTCGCCTTTCTCGCGAACCTCAGTAACCTTGCCGTTGGTATAAATGTATTTCTGGGTAGACGATTTAGTGTATACTGAATCTACATAGATATTCGGGTCTATTCTAAGGTTTGGGTTTGCATTCATACTAAATGCTGCCTCTGTGCATTTGTTTGCAAATGCAGCCGTATTAAGAGTCAACATGGTAAAAGAAACCAAGAACAGTGATTCACGAATCATAATTTTCCTCCTTAATTTGCTTTAAATATAACAAAAAACCGCCAGGCGATTGCCTAGCGGTCTCCTGTGAGCAACAAAGCCCTCGGTATTAACCGAGGGCGTTTGCGAGAGTGAGCGCCACTCACATATTTCTATGTGATTCTAGGCGCGAACGGTCTCATTAGAGCTTGTCGTTGGAGCCGAGCACATCCACGATCTTGTGCATGTACATCTTCTTCATGTTTTCACGAGCCGGCTTGAGGTACTGGCGCGGGTCGAAGTGTTCCGGATGTTCGTCGAAATACTTACGGATAGCGGCAGTCATAGCGAGACGGCTGTCAGAGTCGATGTTGATCTTGCAGACAGCAGAGCGAGAAGCTTCGCGGAGCTGTTCTTCCGGAATACCAACTGCATCCGGGAGCTTACCGCCGTGAGCGTTGATCGTATCAACTTCGTCCTGCGGGACAGAAGAAGAACCGTGGAGAACGATCGGGAAGCCCGGGAGCTTCTGTTCGATGGCGTGGAGCACGTCGAATGCCAGAGGAGGCGGAACGAGCTTGCCCTGAGCGTTACGAGTGCACTGTTCCGGCTTGAACTTGTATGCACCGTGAGAAGTACCGATGGAGATAGCGAGGGAGTCGCAGCCCGTACGGGTAGCGAAGTCGATCACTTCTTCCGGCTTCGTGTAGTGAGAAACTTCAGAAGCAACTTCGTCTTCAACACCGGCGAGAACACCGAGTTCAGCTTCGACGGTAACGTCGTGAGCGTGAGCGTATTCAACAACCTTCTTGGTAAGGGCGATGTTGTCTTCGTACGGAAGAGCAGAACCGTCGATCATCACGGAAGAGAAACCGTTGTCGATGCAGTCCTTGCAGAGTTCGAAAGAGTCACCGTGGTCGAGGTGGAGCACGATCTGCGGATTTGCGCAGCCGAGTTCCTTGGCGTATTCAACAGCACCCTGAGCCATGTAGCGGAGGATGGTGCCGTTAGCGTAGTTACGAGCACCCTTAGAGACCTGCATGATCACCGGAGACTTGGTTTCAACGGCGGCCTGCACGATAGCCTGCATCTGTTCCATGGTGTTGAAGTTGAAAGCCGGGATAGCATAGCCACCCTTAACTGCCTTAGCAAACATTTCCTTGGTGTTAACCAAGCCGAGTTCCTTGTAAGAAACTGCCATTTGTTTTACCTCTTGTTTTTGATTGGCGACTTGCGCCGCCGGTTTAAAAGTTACGTGACTAAATCTAGAAAAAATAGACTTGATTAAAAGGCTTTTCTATCAAAAAGTTGATGAATTTTCCTGTATAAAAGAGACCCCGACCTAAGGCCGGGGCGACTCCTGTCTTATTCGGTTTACCGAACTACTTCACTTTCTGCGTACGGTCCGTGATAACGAGATCCACGCGGCGGTTCTTCTGGCGACCTTCCTTGGTAGAGTTGTCCGCAATCGGCATGGTCATGCCAAGACCCTTGGCGGTGAGACGGGTTTCGGCAATGCCCTGTTCCACGAGGAAGTTCATCACGTTTTCTGCACGTTGCTGAGAAAGCGTCATGTTGAATTCTTCAGAACCGGTGTTGTCGGTGTTACCTTCGATGGACACGTCAAACTGCTGGTAAACGGAGAGGATCCCGGCAATCTTAGCAAGGCTTGTCATGAGGTCGGTCTTCAAGGTGGCACGGCCCACGTCGAACAAGATATCGGACATCGAGAGGATTATACCGCGAGCGTCCTTCGTCACCTGGATCATCTGGGATTGGAGGGCGTTTAACTTGTCCATAGCTTCGTTCTTGCTGGCTTCGAGCTTGTCCTTCTGAGCCTTGATTGCCTGCTTTTCAGCTTCGAGGTCCGAAACCTTACCGCTACGAGCTTCGCCAATCTGTTCCTGGATTGCTTCGATGGTGCGGTTTGTGGCTGCGCGCTTTTCCCAGTTTTCTGCAATGTGATTCTGGATAGCCTGGGTTTCGCCCTGGAGCTTTGCGATTTCTGCGTATTTCTGGCAGTTTTCCAAGAATGTCGGGATCAGCTTGGATTCATCGTCATCCGCATAAATTGTTTCGAGGGCATTGAGCGTGCCATAGCCTTCGGCAAGCGTAAGCTTTGCGGCGTAAGCATTGGATGGCAAATTGGTTTTGGCATTGTCGAGAGCTAGTCTGCACTGGTCAACAGGGGTGACAGAAGGTGCATCTGCGGCAAAGCTCATGGATGCGGCGAGGGCGCCGAGAGTCAAAATCTTAATCGTCTTCATCTTTGCGGCTCCTTACTTCTTAGATTCCTTTTCGAGAATGCTCTGGTACAAGACCTTGCGTTCTTCGTCGGCACGGAGAGCTTCTTCGAGTTTCTTGTCTTCGATTTTTGCCTTTTCGTTTTCAGATTTGGCTATGGCGAGTCGCATTTCGAGTTCACTCTGTTCTGCAAGAGCCTGGGCTTCTTCGATTTTTCCGTCTTCTTTCAGAGCCTTGGCTGCGACAAGTTTGGAGTACGAGTTCGAAGTCATGCTTGCGTCGAGTTTGTTTTCATTGACGAGCGAGCGCGTTGCATCGGCTTGTCCAAGGGAACGGTTGATTCCGCTCTGGCTTCCCGAGCAGCCGGTAAGGGCGGCAAGTGCGATTGCAGAACAACATGCTAATAATTTAGCCTTCATTGGGGCTTCTCCTATGATTGATATTCCGCGCTAAAATTACATTCTGGTTTATTACATAGTTCTTGCAATCACAAAAAACTTTTTTTACTTGCTTATATATATGGAATAGTGTAAATTAAAATTGTATATAGGAAGGTTTTTTATGAATCTTTTTGTAAAAAAATCAAGTTATATTGGAATTTTCTCCTTCCTGCTTCCGTTGTCTAGCGCTTTTGCTGGCAACGTTGAATATCATTTGAATAAATCCGCAAATCCGACTCAGGACGAACTTGACGCCTACGAGCATATTACGGCGGCGATGGATTCGGCGGTTTTCCTGTACAATAAGTACTCTGATCTTTCGAAACATATCGAAGTTTACTACAGCACGGGCGTTCCTACAGCCGAGGCTAGCAGCAATGGCGATTTACGTTTCGGTAAGGATCGGGGTTATATGTATGTGGGCACTGCCATGCACGAAATGGCGCATACCATGGGCATGGGCACAACATCTGAGTACAAAGCGATGTTCAAGGACGGTGTGTTCCAGGGAGAAAAAGCCCAGGCACTTATCAAGGAAATTGATGGTCCGGATGCCGTGCTCAAGGGCGATAGCCAGCATTTTTGGCCGTATGGCATCAATTACAAGAGTGAAGTCCATTCCGAACAGGATTTGATCAATCACGTGAAAATCGTGAACGCTATGTATCAGGACATTTTCAAGGAAGCGTTCTTCAAGCAGGGGAGGGTAAAGTCCCTTTCCGAAAAGAAATGCATGGGAATAACTTCTTCGAATACGCTTGAACTCATGGATTGTGCCGACACGGCAACTTTTGTCAAGATTTATTCGATGGGCGATAAGCCTGTCACCTACCGATTCCAGCTTGGAAATCGCGTAATCGATATTCCGAATGAATCAACCGCTGCGGGTGTAACAGCCTCGACATACGGCTACAATGGCGGTGTGCACCAAAAATACCAGCTCGAAGATGCCGGAGTGAACACTCCGAATGCTTTCCTTCTCAAGAATTACAAGAGTGGGCTTTATTTGCAGGCGGTCGGTAAAAATGTCGTGCAGAACCCAATGACATCGCGCTCTGATGATTTCATCTGGAAAATTGAAGAACAGCGAGCCGATACTGCGGATAAGCCTGTATCCATTTCCAAACGCCGAGTTCCAAACAAGAATTTGGAAGAATCAATGCCAGAGCGGTTATTTGATGCTCTCGGACGAGCTGCCGGCAAGATTCGTCGCGGTGTAACGTCGAAACTTTTGAAAAGCAATTAATTGAAATTTCACAGGATACTTCGTGGCTATTCGCCTCTCAGTATGACGGTGATGAATCTTTATGACGACAATGAAAAAAATGACCGCTCGAAAGCGGTCTTTTTTGAATTCTGTTTTTCGAGATTAGAAAGCGTCAGTTGCGGCTTCGCTTGCTTCTGCAACAGCTTCTGCGCTCGGAGCAACTTCTGCAACGGATGCCTTTACGGCATTTTCAGTCACATCGTTAGAGCCTTTTTCAACCATCGTAAGCTTATGTTCCTTAAAACGGTTCATAGCAATAGTTGTCGGCTTCTGAGTGAGCTGAATGTAACCTTGCTTGGACTGATTGTTAATGAAGCGGGCTTCATGAGCCATCATGACAACGGCGCGGAAAACCGAACCTTGGCATTCTTCACTAGCGTAAATATCGTCAAGATAAACTCTTTGAGATTCAGCCATTAGGTACCTCGAAAAATTTTTAGAAGAGGGAGAGGGATTCGAACCCTCGTTACCGTAAGGTAAACACGCTTTCCAAGCGTGCGCCTTCAACCACTCGGCCATCCCTCCGTTAGGATGACCTCCATTGAGGAGGTGCGCCAATAATAACTTTTATTTTTTTGATTGTCAAGGGTGTTGGGCTAAAAAATCAAAAAAAAGTGAAATTTTTAGAGCTTTTAAGATTTTTTAGCCGCAAATACAGCCCTACAGCTTACTGAGTTCGTCCCAGACCACCTGCATCAAGGGTTCCAGCGTTTTGGGCGTGAAATCAAACTTGATGTTTGCTGTCGCGAAGAGTTCTGGAATCGGACGGCTGCTGCCTAGGCTTTCTGCCTTGAACAAATCGTCGATAGCCTTCTGCGGATCCTTCTTGAAGTTTGCCCAGACCTGCAAAGCGCCAATCTGTGCGATACCATATTCTATATAATAGAACGGGCATTCGAATAAATGAAGTTGCTTTTGCCAAAGGTTGCGGCGAACTGCTTCAAGTCCACTATAGTCCACACCGGCATCGTAGCGGTCCATGATTTCGTTCCAGATATCGCTGCGGTCTTCGGCGGTATGAGTCGGGAAGTTGTACAGACGATGCTGGAAACTGTCGATACTAGCCACCCACGGGAACAACCAAATCACATCGGCAAGTTCGCCTTCAGTGCTGCGGACAATCGCTTCATGGTCGTCACCATAGAACGGCTTAAGGTTCGACATGCCGATGAGTTCCATGCTCATGCTTGCAACTTCTGCAAATTCAGCAGGAACATCGCGGTAAGCGAAAATCGGCTGGTTTGCGAGAGCAAACTGATGGAACGAATGGCCTGATTCATGCAACAGCGTATAAATGTCGCGGTCCGTATTGGCGGAATTCATGAAAATGAAGGGGAGGCGGCTTTCGTCAAAACCGATCTGGTATCCTCCTGGAGCCTTGCCCAGTCTGGAATCCGGATCGATAAGCTTTTTCGCCTGCATTTCACGAGCCCATTTACCGGCTTGCGAATGGATGCTTTCAAAAATGGAATCGACTTTTTCGATAAGTTCATCACCGCTCTGGTACGGCTTAAGAGGCGGTCTGCTCAGCGGGTCGACATCCAAGTCCCACGGGCGCAAACGTTCGAGCCCCATTTTCTTGGCGCGACGCTTGTACATTTCCTTCTGCAACGGGAGAACAAGCTTCTCGATGCTTTCGTGGAATGCTTCGCAATCGGCAGGAGTGTAGTCAAAACGGTGTTTTGCAAGGAAGATGTAGTCGATGAAATCCTTGCAGTTTGCGTTTTTGGCAATCTGCTTGCGAATTTCAAACAACTTATCGTAAGATTGGTCTAACGCATCTTTGTCCTGGAGGCGGCGTTCCCACATAGCACGCCAGGCGCGTTCACGAAGATTGCGGTCGGTCTTTTCCATATAGGCAGCGAGCTGCTGCATGGTCTTGATCTCGCCGTCGAACTCGACGCTCATGCCACCAGTGATTTTCTGGTATGCCTGAATCGCTTTGTTCTCTTCGGTTTCAAGTGGAATGTTCGCGGGGGAGAACAAGTCCAAAGAAACTTGTACACCCTTGAGCCATTCACCAAATTCGCCCTTAAGAGCGTCCTTGGACGGGTGTGCCATGAGCTTCCTATTCAGTTTGTTGTCGTATTCAATCATGAGCGGTTGAATGTTTTCAACAAAATCTGAATAAGCCTTGGCTGCTTTCTCGTCTCGGGTATCGCACGTCATGGCGACATAGCGTCTGCAGCTCACTTCGCCAAGAACCGATTCCAGTTCGCTCCAGTCTAAAATCCATTGACGGAGCGGTTCGACGTTTACAGGAATATCGCGCTGCAAAAGAGCGCGATATAGTCTAGAGATTTCTTTTTCATCATCCGGATTCAAATTCTCCGGAACAAAGGTACGTTTTTTCATGTGTTATTATTTAATAATTTTTCCGAGCCATTTGTTCACGAGAAGATCAAACAATCTGTCGCGGACGAGGTTCTGGAGCTTTTCGACATCTTCAGGCTGGACATCTTTCTTGATATCGAAGTCCTGAGAAACCGATTCGCCCCCTTCGGTGAGGGATACGTCGATAAAGCCTGCAATGCCGTAATACTTGATTTCGTTAATCTTAAAGACGTTTGCATCAAGCGGGAATGCTGCGTTGAAGTGCAGGTCGTTGTCGCCCGGAGCAAGTCTGATGGTATCTTTCAGAGTAAGCGGAACCGTCACAAGCGTATCGAACTTGATTTCGATCTGGAGCTTGTTGATCCACAAGGTGTCCTTGGTCGTGTTGTTGGCGTTCATGTAAACGTCAAAGTTAGCATTACCAAGGCTCTTGTTGATGATGTTCTGGGACAAGTCCTTGACCAACATGACTGCCTTCGGGTTCGGCAAGAAACCGTCCATTCCGGTATTCACGAGTTCCATGACGTCATCATAGACATCGACGTTATCAAAGGTGAGGTCCTTATACTCCATCTTTGTTTGGATGAGGACTTTAGCTGCCTGAAGCTTTTTGAAAATCGAGCAGCCGGTGAATGTCGTTGCCACAAGAGCAAATGCACCTGCAACAGCGAGCGATATTGCGAAGCGTGAGAATTTGGTTTTCATATTTATCTCCTTGTCTTATATCATTTATTATAACAAATATTTTTCCACTTGTTTAACTTTGCCTAAAATTAGTCAACATTTGGATAAGTTTTTGGACTTCAATCGGCTTGGCGAGGTGCCCGTTCATGCCCGCGTCAAGTGCGTTTTTCTTGTCTTCTTCAAAAGCATTTGCTGTCATGGCGATAATTGGAATTCTAGACTTTTGCGAATCCTCTAGCTTGCGGATAGCCTTGGTCGCATCGTAGCCGTTCATGCGGGGCATCTGCACGTCCATCAAGATGAGTTCATAATCGCCAGGTGCAGCTTTACGCACTTTATCGACGGCTATATCGCCATCAGTTGCAGTATCGACGATGAGTCCGTTTTCGGTCAGGATTTCTTCGGCGATTTCGCGGTTCATTTCGTTATCTTCAACGAGCAACACCTTCATTCCCTTAAGCGGGATTGTCGTAATGGTTTTCTGTTCTGTGACTTCGGTCTTCAATTCCTGGCACCACTTCATTGGGATGCTCACGACAATCTTTGTACCTTGTCCTTTCTTGGATTCGATTTTGATTGTGCCACCCATGATGTCTGTGAGCTTTTTCACGATGGTCATGCCAAGACCGGTGCCTTGGATACGGCTGACCGTTGTGGAACTTTCGCGTGTAAATTCGTCGTAAATGTGCTCCAAAAATTCAGAGCTCATGCCAATGCCTGAGTCTTCAACAGTAAAAGCGTAAATCCCGTAGCCATCCCGGTCGCATTTTTGCTCTTCGAGTGTACACATGATGGTTCCATTTTCATTCGTGTACTTGATGGCGTTTCCGATGATGTTTGCCGCAATTTGATTGATGCGGTCGCCATCGACAAGGACAAACTTGTGTTCGATGTTCGTGATAGTCGCTGTAAACAGAATGCCCTTTGTTTCGGCGTGCGAACCGTACGTTGTCGACAAAGCCTTGATGATATTTTCGAGGTTGCACTTTTGTTCGCTCAGGATAATCTTGCCGGATTCAATACGGGACATTTCAAGAACTTGGTTCACAAGAGACAAAAGCTGCTTACCGGCGATATCGATTTTATCCAAGTATTTTTTGACGGTTTCTTTTTCTTCGATATGTTTTTTCGCCATAGCCGTGAATCCCATGACCGCATTCATCGGAGTGCGAATGTCGTGTGACATGTTGAACAAGAATGTCGTCTTGGCATTACTTGCTTCGCGGGCGGCGTTCAATGCTTGCGAAAGCTTGCGGTTTGCTTCAATTTCTTTAGATTTCTCGGTGGTAATATTTCTAAATAAAATAATTCCTTTATGAACAACGTTATTTTTTACTTCGACAGGAATATACACCATGGTTATGTATTCTTTTTTTTCATTGGGTTGTAGGCTACAGAATACGACACTTGGAATATAATTGAGAACTTTGCGATTCTTTATGGTTACATTAAAGAAGGTCCTAAAGTCGTCGCCATTCTGCATGTCGTCGTTGAATCTGATAAACCCTTCAACAAGATCATCCAAGCGTCCGTTTTTGGGAAACGGCATTGGCATGATAGAGAGGTCTTCGAATGTTCCATTCTCGGCATCCACGTAAATCATGGCTCTTGCGATTGTATTTTCGGCTATGGCGATATAGTTCGCCATACGATTCTGCCGGGCTTCGTTACGCCTTATCAACAGTTGTACAATCATGAGATAGACGATATAACCTGCGAATATGCAAATGAGCAAAAACTGGAGCATGCGCCCCGCTTTGATGCCCATGGTATAAAGGGCATTTGCGGCTTCAGTGGGGAAGTTGGAATAAACACTTAAAGGAACCGAGTGTAGCGGAGCGATGTAGCCCTGGATTTCATCGTTTTCTCCTTTGAACTGGTAGCTGGACGGGCTTCGCGTTGTGTAGGCGTATATAATCTTATTTCTGTTTTCTTCATCGAACTTAGAGGTGTAAAGGAAATTCTTGAAGTTATCCTTGGGGAGACCTTGAATCGAAGTTTGCTGTATTTTCATGGTCTCAAGAGCGATGAGATTTTTGCCTTCCGTGTTGATAATGCCAGCGGAAGCATGTGCGCCAAAAACCTTGTAATCAAGCAATCTCTTGATGGTGTTTTCGTCAAATGACGAGAATAGCAGACCAACTATTTTTCTATCGACAATCACAGGAGCGTAAAAGCCGACAGATGCAATTGTAGTATTGGTGGGCATAGCCACGTAAATTCCGCTGTTTCCTTTCATGCCGTCGGTAAAAGCCCACTTATTGCCCACATAAACCTTTTGACCAGAAGTCTTTATAGCCATTCCGCTAGAATCCGCAAAGATCAAATGGTCAAATTGAATCAACTTTTCAAGTTCCGCCAGGAATACGGAACTCATTTGACCGTCTCGAATATCGTTTGAACTGAGCTTGGCTAGCGCTTCGACAGACTTGAGAGAATTGGAAAAAATATCGTCGAGCTTATTAGCCATCGCTAGGGTGATATCCTTGATATAGTCCCTATTGCGAGCTGTAACCGCGCTTTTGTCTTCTTTTTGGAACGCTGCAAAAGCCTCGATGATCAAATAGACAACGAGAATAAGAGGTGCAAACCTTATAATCGAAAATTTTAATCGATTGTTTTTTCTTTTTATTTTCTGAATAGTCTGCACAAAGCTCCCCAATATCTACTAGCAACCAATAGAAATATAAACTAATTATCCCAATAAGAATGGAGAGTTGCCTAAAAAAAGAGTATTTGCGGATTTACGGGACTAAATTCAAAAATTTTCCGAATTTTTACATCATATTGTTTCTTTTCCGCGAAAATAATGTAATTTTCTTGTTAGTCAATTATTCCAACTTGGAATACTAGCAAAATCAAGGAATTTAAATGAACCGTTACGATCTTGTATTGCTCGGCCTCATTCTGGAACACGAACGCAGTGGGTACGATATCATCACGGAAATTCGTGATCGTGAACTTGACCGCTGGGCTAAGATTAGCACTTCGACCGTTTATAATAGACTGATAACGCTCGAAAAGAATGAATGCATTGTCGGTCATTCCGAACGCGACGGAAACCGCCCAGAACGCATGGTGTTCAACATCACGGACAAGGGTAGGGAAGTGCTGCGCAAGGAAGTCCTCAAGCATTTGACCGGTTTCAACGACGATCCGCGTACGCTTGGTTTTGCATTCCTTTATGGAGCCGAAAACAAAGAAGTTATCCGCACGCTCGAAGTGCATGAACGTAGACTGGTTCAGGAAATTGAAAATCTTGAAAAGATGATTGCCGAAGAACCACGCCCGACGCTTTACCCGGAAGGACCGTTCCTCAACTGCATGAGCCGCGACCACATCTTGGTGGAACTCAAGTACGTGCGTGCCGCCATCGGCATTTTGCGTGACCCGGTCCGCAGCAAGAAACTCGGAGGATACTTCTATATCAATTTCGGTAACCGCGATTTCGAAAAGTTTGATGAATAGAGCTTAGACGAGTGCTCGTCATCCTGACACCGTAGGTGGAAGGATCCAGTGCTTTCTTTGACTGGATTCTTCGCTTTGCTCAGAATGACGGAATTAAAGACGTTCTCTAAGTTCTATCAACTAAATTCTACCAACTAAAAACTATATTTACCCGCAAAATTTGAAGGAAATTAACGAGTTCAGAACATCGAATATCAGATTCACAATTCCGGATTCCTAATTCCTACTTCCGAATTTAACTAACCCCCCCCTCTCTAACGGAGATAAAATGGCTACAAAAACAGTGAAGAAGAGCGCTGCAAAGAAGGCCCCGGCAAAGAAGACCGCTAAGGTCGCTGCCCCGAAGTATGGTTACTTTGATGACGCTGCAAAAGAATACGTGCTCACCACCCCGGCAACCCCGATCAAGTGGTGCAACTACGTCGGTACTCTCAATTTCGGCGGTATCGTCGATACGACCGGCGGCACTCTCGTTTGCAAAGGCGACCCGGCTCTCAACCGTATCACCAAGTACATTGCACAGATGCCGTGCTCTGACTTCAAGGCCAGCACTATCTACATCCGTATCAAGGATGGCAAGAGCTACAAGATTTTCTCCCCGTTCTACGTTCCGACTTTGACCAAAATGGACAAGTGGGAATGCCACGTGGGTCTTTCCTACATGCGTTGGATTGCCGAAGCTTTCGGTCTCCGCGTGCAGGTCACGATTTTCGTTCCGACGGGCTCCAACACTCTCCTCCAGGACATCCAGGTGACGAACATTGCCGGTGGCGCTAAGGAAGTGGACATCATCCCGGTTTATGAATTCAGCCACTTCGAAGCTGAAAAGCAGCTCACGAACGCCGACTGGGTTCCGCAGACCATGACCCTCAAGGGCCACTGGGAAAAGGACGGCCACGTCGTTTTGGAACAGTACGCTTACATGAAGCGTGACTACGCTGTGAACTACGTTACTGCTGACTGCAAGGTTGGTTCCTTCGATGGTGACCGCCGCGTATTCCTCGGCCATAACGAAATGGGTTCTTGGGCAAATCCGCTCAGCCTCCAGAACAAGGAACTTGCTAACAGCGAATGCGACCGTGGCGACAACATTGCCGCTCTCATGATCCACGCTGGCAAGATCGCTGCCAAGAAGACTTTCCGTACCTGCACCCAGCTCGGTCAGGAACAGAGCCTCAAGGTTGCAGCTAAGGCTATCAAGAAGTACCGCGATCTCAAGAACGTGGACAAGGCTTTCGAAGAACTCGCAAAGTTCTGGGAAAACTACCTCTCCACGATCCAGGTCAAGACCCCGGATGCTTCCTTCAACACGATGGTAAACGTGCACAACCCGCGTCAGTGCCACACCACCAAGAACTGGAGCCGCTACTTGTCCCTCTATCAGTTGGGCTACGGCACCAGCCGCGGTATCGGTTACCGTGACTCTACTCAGGACCTCATGGGCGTTATGAGCCACATGCCTGAAGAAGCTCTCGTTCTTACGAAGAACCTCATCTCCGTGCAGCGTCCGGAAGGTAACGCTATGCATCAGTACGCTCCGCTCGCTCTTGCTGAAGACACGGGTAACGAAGCTAACGCCGGTGACTCCCGCGAAAAGGCTGGCGTCCTTGATGCCGATGGCAATCCGATGTATGCCGACTGGTACGGCGATGACCATCTCTGGATCGTCCTCACTGTCGCTTCCTACCTCAAGGAAACCGGCAAGATGGAACTCCTCAACGAAAAGCAGCCGTTCTACGTTCCTGGCAAGAAGCGTGGCGAACGTCCGGAAGGCACGATTCTCGAACACTTGAAGCGCGCTCTCCAGTTCACTCGTGAACACCTCGGTCAGCACAATTTGCCGCTCCTCGGCTTCGCTGACTGGAACGACTGCATGAACCTCCCGCTCGGTGCTGAATCTACGTTCAACACTGCTTTGTACGCAAAGGCTTTGCTCGAAATGATGGGCATTGAAGAAGCTCTCGGCGACAAGGAAGCCGTTGAAATGTACAAGGGCTGGTACGAAGATGTCAAGAAGGCATTCAACGATAGCGCTTGGGACGGCAAGTGGTGGACTCGTTGGTTTGACAAGGACGGCAACGGTTACGGTGTTTCTTCTGCCAAGTACGGCAAGATTTACTGCAACGGTCAGTCCTGGCCGGTCATCTCCGGCATTGCTTTCGGCGACCGCGCTGTGCAGGGTATGGACAGCTTGAACAAGCTCCTCAACACCAAGTACGGTGTGAAGAGCTCTACTCCGGGTTACCGTGGCTTTGAACCGGCTGTCGGTGGCATCTCCACCTATCCTCCTGGAGCAAAGGAAAACGGCGGTATCTTCCTCCACACGAACCCGTGGGTGATGATCGCCGAAACGATCCTCGGCCGTGGCGATAACGCTTTCCAGTACTACAACCAGATTAATCCGGCTTCCAAGAATGACATCCTCGACGTGTTCGAATCTGAACCGTACTGCTATCCGCAGAACATCCTCGGTGACGAACACAAGCAGTTCGGTATGGGCCGTAACGCATGGCTCTCCGGTACTTCTACTTGGACGTACCAGGCTGCAACGCAGTTCATCCTCGGTATCCGCGCAAGCTTCACCGGTCTCGTCGTTGATCCTTGCATCCCGAGCGCATGGGATGGCTTCGAAGCTACCCGTAAGTTCCGTGGTGCTACCTACCAGATCTCCGTGAAGAACCCGGATCACATCTGCAAGGGTGTCGCAAAGATGGTCGTTGACGGTCAGGAAATTGATTCCAACGTCGCCCCGATCTTTACGAAGGGTGTGCACAAGGTCGAAGTCACCTTGGGTTAAGAAACTCATATAGCCGTCGCGATAGTTCGTCAATCTCGCCCTCACGTAGGAAACTACGCTACGGGCGATCTTTCCTGCTCTCGCTAGGCTCTCTGCGTTTCTTGAAACGATAATTCGGTTCTAATCCAAATTTGGGATTTAAGGTCCGCTTCTTGTGAAGCGGACTTTTTGTTTAAGTAATACCTTTTTAGGTTATATTTAACATCATGAATTATATGTTATTGAAAGTTTTGTTGGGCTTGGCTGTTTTATTTTTTACGGTTGGCTGTGCAACGCATCCGCCTTCAGCGGTTGCTTTCATGACAACCAAAAAGCAGACAACATCTCAAGATACTCTTAAAACAAATGTTCAAGCAGGAATTAGTCTTTTAACGTTGGGCTCGATAAATGTCGAACAAACAAACAACAACCATAGTCTCAATGACGAACTGAATGCAGCTTTTACTATACAAGCAAGTTTAAGATATGGTTATCTGGCTTATGGTTTTGGGTTTCAAATGCAATGTCCTTTTGGATACGTCGGTTTTGCATCCGAGCACTTTGGAACAATGCTTTGGTCCAATATATTCCCTCTATTGTCTCTTTTTGAATGGATGGGGGATAAAAATTCCAATATATTCAGCGAAAAATTTGGTTTCGGAGCGAGCGTCATTGAGCAAATCAAATTGGGCAAAGAAAGAACTTTAGGATTGACCCAACATTTTTCAAGAACTCTTGCTCCATTTACGGAGTATCGGGGTGTTTACCCATCAAGCCGTTTCGGTAGTTCATACTACTATGAATTTGGCGGAGGGGTGTACTTTTCATTCCCATTAAGCAATCAAACTGTAGGCATAGAAACTCGCTATAGTCGAAATTACACCTATAAGGCAGACCAATTGTCACTAATGGTGGATTTTATAATTTAATCCAAATTCGGAATTTTAGACGCCAGTCTCTCACGAGGCTGGTGTTTTTTATAAAAAATTCCATTGCTTTGCAATGGAATTGTGAATTTATACTTAAAGAAGTTTTATCCCGAAATTCGCATGTAGACGCAAAGTACACGGCTCACGGTATAGCCGGACTTGAGGAGCGATTTAAGCATGGGGACCACGTTGATGGTGCAAATCAAATCGCTATCGTCAAATTTGCCCTTCCAGCTTTTGGGCGAGCCGTTGTCAAAAACGTCCTTGATCATGGAATCGTAATAGGGGAGGAACTTGACGGAGATGACATCTTTCAAAGATTGATTGACAACTTCGTCTGTTTTGGCAAATCCAGAGTCTGTGGCAAAGGCGTTGTTGCATCCAAGAATGGTAAAGTTGCGGTCGACCCAGAAAATACCGATGTTCGGGAAATTGAATAGTGAATTTATTAGAGATTCTTCAATGCCGCTCTTCATGAGGAACGGAATTTCAGGTGAGGTTTCGACGCGGCGGGCAGAACCCATCATCACGATGCGGTCTTCGTCATCAGGGGCGAGGTGACCGCGGAAGTCGTACCACACGAGGTTCTTTTCACTGTTCCAGCAACGGATTTTGAGAGTGCCGAATCGTGCGTTTTCGTTGGCAAGGCGGTTGAGCTGGCTCAGTTCGTCAAGCAGGTGCCCTTTGTCATCATAAGCGGCTTCGCCACCAGCTTTCATCATGCATTCGTTCATCACACGTTCGAGCAACTTGAAGTCATCTTCTGGCATGAGCGATTCAATATCGACAACACCGCCAGAACGGGGTACGTCGCGGTAGTCATCGTCCATCATTGGCGTGAGCAAAAAGAGCTGGCGGCTTTCAAAATCGAATTTCCACAGGAAGTCGCCGGTATTGCGGAGCAAAGATTTGAGCTTTGTTTCGGCTTCATCCAGGCGATGCTGGTTTTCAACGGTGTTTGAAATGTTTTTAATCAAGCAAATATAACGCGATTCGTCCATTGAAAGGCGCTTGTGTTGGCATCGCATTTCAAACCAAAGCATCGTACCGTCGTCGCGTTTGTACGAGAACATGAAAGGCATTTCGGGGTGCTTATCAATATCGTCAAAGTACAATTTTAGGCGAGCCCAGTCTTTGGGTGGCAGAATGTCTCGGAATAGGCGGTCCTTGCTCAAGTTGTCAAAGAGCGGGTCTGACATGAACTGCGGAAGCGAACTGATAAATTCGAATTTGTCAGACAGTACAACGATGAACTCACCAAGGTTGCCCGAGAAAAGCGTATAAAGCCTTTGCCTTTTCCAATAATCGAGCAACAGCAAAATGGTGACAATCAATAAAAGTAAGAGCACGGTGCAGACATAGCACCAGCCCACAGACCAGTCAATAGAGTTCATCATACGTTTATAAGATAATCAATTTTACAGGGATGGGGCAATAGAGCAAAGAAAAAAGCCTGCTCGTAAAGCAGGCTTGCAATTTTTAAAAAAGGAGATTCCCGCTCAAGGCGGGAATGACACGTTTACTCAGCGAAGTATTCCTTCGCCTTGGCGATGACGTCTTCGACCTTGACCATGGTGAACTGCTTTTCGTTGCGGAACTTCCATTCAACTTCGCCGTTTGCGAGGCCCTTCTTGCCGATGGCGATACGCACCGGAGAACCCCAGAGGTCAGCGTCCTTGAACTTCACGCCCGGACGTTCGTCGCGGTCGTCCACGAGCACGTCAATGCCTGCGGCTTCGAGTTCCTTTTCGAACTTTTCAGCGAGTTCCATGAGTTCGGCTTCCTTGCCGATGGGGACGATTTCCACCTGGAACGGAGCGATGGACTTGGGCCAAATCGGTCCGAAGTCATCGTGGCTGTTTTCCACGACGGATGCCATCAAGCGGCCCACGCCGATGCCGTAGCAGCCCATGATCGCCGGAGCAGTCGTCTTTTCGGCGGTGAGGAACTTGGCGCCCATGGATTCAGAGAACTTGGTACCGAGCTTGAAGATGTTACCCATTTCGATACCGCGGGTTTCCGTGAGGAGTTCACCGCAGCAGGGGCACTTGCAGACTTCGGAAGCTTCGGCAATGTCGGCCACTTCGAATTTCGGGAAGTCGCGCTTCGGGTTGCAATGCTTGAAGTGGAAGCCTTCTTCGTTTGCGCCCGTGACGAGATCGAAGGAATCTGCGATGGCTTCGTCCACGATGATGCGGGTGTCGTGAGAATTGATCGGGGATGCAAAGCCCGGAACCATGCCGCAAGATTTGATGAGACTGTCTTCTGCCGGATAGAGTTCCTTGGCCTTCAAGAGGTTGTGGAGCTTGATTTCGGAAACGTCGAGGTTACCCGGAACCACGACCGTGATGAGCTTGCCTTCGAAGTCGAAGAACACGCACTTGGCTGTCGATTCGGCCGGAACATTCAGGAACTTGGTGATTTCTTCGATGCTTTCGCTGTTCGGAGTAGCGACCTTTTCGAGAGCGGCATTTTCGTCGCCCTTGAACGGCACGCGCTGGAACTTCGCGATTTCGCGGTTGGCCTGGTAGCCGCACTTCTTACAGAGAATCAAGTAGTCTTCGCCGTTCGGAGTATCGAGCATGAATTCGTGAGCGACTTTACCGCCCATGATACCTGTATCGCTCTGCACCACCACCGGTTCAATGCCCACACGACGGTAGATGCGGAGATAGGCGTCGTATTCTTCCTGGTAGTGACGGTCGAGGTCTTCCTGGCTGGTGTGGAAGCTGTAAGCATCCTTCATCAAGAATTCGCGGACACGGATAAGGCCGCCACGGGCACGGGCTTCGTCACGGTACTTGGTCTTGAACTGGTAGAGCATCACCGGCAGCTGCTTGTAGCTGTTGAGCACGTAGCGCACGAGGTCGGTCATGGCTTCTTCGTGCGTCATGGCGAGCACCATGTTGTGGTTGTTGCGGTCCTTGAAGCGGAGGAGTTCTTCGCCAATAGCCTGATAACGACCAGATTCGCTCCAGAGTTCAGCGGTCTGCACCACCGGCAAGTCCACTTCGATACCGCCAATCTTGTTCATTTCTTCGCGGATGATGTTTACGATCTTCTGGATGACACGGTAACCAATCGGCATCATGGAATAGATACCGGTAGAAACGGGCTTGATGTAGCCGCCGCGCATAAGGAAGATGTGGGAGGGCATGGTGGCATCGCTCGGCGTTTCGCGGAGCGTGACGTAAAAGTACTTGGAGAGTTTCATCGTTAATGACCTTTTAAAATTTTACGGCGTAAATGTAGCTAAAAAGCCATTACCGGACAAGCGCTCTCCAAATCAAAACTAATTGAAAACTTGCACTCGGCGAGTCTCTGAACCCACCTTAACCCAATAGGTGCCCGGCGCCATGATGGCGATATTCGTTGAACCATTGACGCGCCCTTTTTGGATTGTTTGTCCCTTGGAATTGAATACGGAAAACACATTCGGTTCCGAACTGAAAATTTGAATTTGCAAGCCCGAAGAATGAATTTTGATTTGCGAAACAGATTTGCTTGGTCCTTTTAAATCCAATGTTTCGTTATCACTTTTCGAAACGAATTTTATGGTATGGTCGAATTCTTCTCCATTTATATTTATTCTTGCAGCAAGCTTGTATTCACCTTCAGGAAACATCGTTGTTTGAATAGTAATGTTTCCACCGCAGAAACGCACAATTTCATTTTCATCACATGTCATTTGTTTTTCAGTCTGGATGGTGTCGCCTGAAGTATTGAGTATGCTGTAATAAACTTCAGTTGCCTTGAATGGGTATTCATAAGGCGGATCGGGAATAACAGTCTTTTTCGTGTAGTAGCAGTGCGGACGAAGATCTTCATCGGTTAAATTACCGGATACACCCCAAAGGTCATCTTCGTAGTATTCTTCATCGGGAATGTAATAGAGTGCATTAATATTGGTGTTTTCGAAATCAAAAAAATCTGCAAGTAGTTTGACGTCAAAAGCCATTAATGTATCAGCGCCGATTTTACTGAAACCAATAGGGTGTTCCAAAGCTTTGTCTTCTTTGCAATAAAACAGTACTGAGGTCGGCAAGTTTGCCTTGTCCCAACTGTACGAATACCAACCAGGATATTCTTCGTCTTTCTGCATGGCTTGTAAGTTTACGTCGTTATTGATTACAAGTCCGACTCCTGATTCAATCCAACAACTGTCATTTGGAATTAAGAAATGAACAGTAAATGTTTCTGCGGATAATAAAGTCGCTAACCCCAAAAGCAACAAAACAAATTTTTTCATGAATTTCTCCTTTTTTGATAACATTTATAATTTAGCTTGTTTTAGATGATGAAGCGCTTTTTAGAGTAATTTTGCTTTTCCCACTTTAATTTTTTGTTGCATGCGTTGCATATAGGATCCCCACATGCTCCATGACAGGTTCTCCTATAATTTTGTATCTTACGGTCATGGAATTTTTAAACCATTTGTGGGAAAAAGCCGCGGTACAAAAAATCGAAAAGTTCATTCCGGCGATTGCATTTTTGGGCGGGTTCAGCTGGGACTCGATGACCATTGGGCATAAAGTTTATGGAAGAGACTTAATTTTGTTGTCGTTCTATTATCTAGTGGCTCTCGTTTCGATTTATTTTATTGCGACAAAAAGTGTAATCAATGAAGATGATGAACTCGACGACTTTCCATCATTTTTCAGTAGAGTTTTAAATCGTGAATGGCCGTCTTCTTGGGTTGACCGATTGACTTGGGCTGTGCAGTTTTGTTTTGGGAACCTTTATAGCGCACTTGTCATTTGCTATTTCAAAAGCTCAGGTTCCATCGCGTCTTTTACCATCGTTTTATTCCTAGTTGCGCTTCTTGTCGGTAACGAATTCTTGAAACAGAAATATGAAAAATTTGGAGTAAGTCTTGCGTTCTTTTGTCTACTTGGGACGATGTTTTTCAATTTTTTAATTCCGCACTTGGTTCATGAGATGGGGACGTTTTGGTTCTTTTTCAGCACGATAGTTTCGGTCTCCATCTGTTATTTACTTTGGTTTAAATCAAAGCATGAAAAACGGAATCTCATAGCACCCATAACGATTAGTCTGGTCCTTTCCATAGCGTATTTAGCCAACTGGATTCCTCCTGTTCCGCTAATCGTGAAACAACAAATTGTCTGTAAAAATTTTGACAACGAAACGTACTCGTGCGATGCCGATAGACTCAATTTTTGGCAACGCAATGGTTTTGCTCAGTCGACTATTCACAAAGAAGATGGCGATGAAATTTACTTCATGTCCTCAGTTTACGGCCCGGCAGAACTCAAAGCACCTGTTGAATTTCGCTGGTACTACAAAGAACCCTCCACAGGAAAGTTTAAATTGACGGACAAGATTTCTTCGAGCCGAATGGTTATTCGGGGTGGGCGAGAGGCTGGTTATCGAAGTTATTCCAAAAAGAAAAATATCCCCGCAGGGGCATACCGTGTGGAAACGGCTTACAAGGATGGGGCTGTTATCGGTTCAACTTCGTTCAAAGTACTCGAAGGAACGCCTAAAAAAGGTTTTGTCCGTGATTCCCTACGCTAAAAATATGTATATTAACACGCGAAAATAGGAATGGGTGCATTCCTAATGATTTTTTGACTTAGGAGTCTAAAAAATGAAACTGAAAAAGATTGCTCTTGGTGCAGCCGCCCTTGCCTTGGTTGCTTGTGGCGAAGCCCAAAAACCGATTGCTAAAGCAGCTGCTATCGCTCCAGATTCTGCAGATGACCAGAAATTCGCCTACATGCTTGGTGCCCAGTTCGGCCTTCAGAATTTTGCCAATCTTCCTTGGCAGTCTGGTGAAGGCATCGACGAAGATGCTACTGTTCAGGGTTTCCGTGATGGTCTTGCAAACTTGAAAGACACGAGCGCAAAGCTTCAGCTCCCTCAGGATACACTTGCTTCTGTTAGCAAACAAATCCAGAATGCAATGCGTGAACGCTATTTCAAGACGCAACCGGATTCTACCGCCAAGGATTTGAGTGACGAACAGCGCCGCGCTCTTGTTGATTCGCTCCGCAAGGCTTTACCGGTCACTCCGGCTCCTGCTGTTGCTAACGCTAATGTAAAACTCACTTTGGATGCTTCTTTGCAGCAGAAGTTCTCCTACCTCGTCGGTGTTCAGTTTGGTAACCAGTTCTATAGCATTGGTCGCCAGTTCCAGACGGATTTCGATGGAGAATACTTTGTGCTCGGTATTCGCGATGCTGGCAAGCGCGTTCGCGACACGACATTCAAGATGGTTCTTTCGGATGACTCTTTGAAGGCTGTCGGCGATCGCTACAACGAAAAGCTGAAGACAATCCGTGAAGAAATGACCAAGAAGCAGCAGGCTGAAGAAGAAAAGCTCAAGGCCGAAGTCGCTTCCCTCCGTGGTGATACGCTTGCAAACGGCATGCCTGCTAAGATGAACTTCAGCGTGAAGGCTTCCGGTATTACGGTGAAGGGCGAAGACTTGAGCGCTTTTGCTGGCAAGCCGCTCCTCATGTTCTACTTCTCTGCAACTTGCGGTCACTGCGCACATGCCGCTCCGCAGATTCTCGAAATCGCAAAGGAATTTGCTCAGAAGGGTCTCACGACTGTTTCTATTGCTAGCGGTGGAAACAACAAACCGGGTATCCGTCGCTTTATCGACGATGCCAAGTTCGATGAAACGATTAGCGTCGTTTGGGATGAATCTCGCCAGTTCGGTGAACTTTACAGCGATGGCTACGTTCCGAAGGTCTATCTCGTGAATCCGGATGGCTCTTACAAGCAGTATGCTGCCTTCGAAAAGGAAAAGGATGACCTGAAGAAGGAAATCGCAGAACTCCTCAACGGCAAGAACGTTGAATGGAAGATCGAAGTCAAGAAGCCGGCTGCTGATTCCGCCAAGGCTCCTGAAACAAAGCAGGAAACCAAGAAGGACGCCAAGTCCGCTAAGGCAAAGAAGTAAGCCAAATTTTCTTGTGCCGGGCGTTGTTCCGGTATAGCCTTTGAACGCATCTCGTAACGCGGGATGCGTTCTTTTTGTAGTGCGTTTTTATATAGCCGAAAGCCCTATAAATTTCTAAATTGCGTGAAAAATCGCATATCGCCTGAATCGCAAAAGAAAAGTCTATGATTATCGCAGAATTTGATGTTGTCGTCGTCGGTGGTGGTCACGCCGGTATTGAAGCTACGCATGCCGCATGGAAGATTGGTGTCAAAACCGCCATGCTCACGATGGATTTGAATGCTATCGGCAGAATGTCGTGCAACCCAGCAGTCGGTGGCGTTGCTAAAGGCCAAATTGTTCGCGACATCGATGCTCTCGGTGGTCTCATGGGGCTTTTGACGGACAAGGCTGGCATCCAGTTCCGCATGCTCAACATGAGCAAGGGTCCTGCCGTATGGGGACCGCGTGCACAATGCGATATGAAGTATTACAGCGAAGTTGCCCGCGAGACGATGGAAAGCTTGCCGGGACTCACGCTGATTCAAGGCGAACTTGCATCGTTTGAACGTATGAACGACGGTCGATTGGAACTCACGCTTTTGAATGGCGACCGCTATATCACACGTGCGATTGTGGTGACGAGCGGAACATTCCTTGCCTCCAAGATGTTCACCGGGCTTGAAACGAGCATCGGTGGGCGAGTGGGCGAGCCGAGTGCAGACAAACTCTCGGAATGTTTGGCAAAGAACGGCATCCGTCTGCGCCGCCTAAAAACAGGCACGCCGAGCCGCTTGGATCCGGATTCTATCGACTTTAACGAGTGCGATGTGCAACATGGCGACGAGCATCCGTGGCCGATGAGCGACCGCCATTTTGATGGTGCCACTCCCGACAAGTTCTGGGGTGACCAAATTAACAAGTTTATCCGCAACGATTGCGTCTGCTGGATTACGCGCACGAACATCAAGACGCACGATATTTTGCGCAGCGGCTTCAAGGATAGCCCGATGTTCAGCGGCCGTATCCACGGCAAAGGCCCGCGTTACTGCCCAAGTATCGAAGATAAAATCAACCGTTTCGGCGACCGCGACGGGCACCAGCTGTTCCTCGAACCGGAACAGGCTGACATCGGGCGTGTGTACATCAACGGTTTCAGCTCGAGTTTGCCGGCAGACATCCAGCTTGCTGCCATCCACACGATTCCGGGCCTTACCCGCGCGAAAGTGCTCCAGATCGGTTACGCTGTGGAATATGATTCTGTCGATGCAACGCAGCTATACCCGACGTTCGAATGCAAGAACGTTCCGGGACTCTATTTTGCGGGCCAGGTCTGCGGCACAAGCGGTTACGAAGAAGCCGCAGGTCAGGGTCTTATGGCAGGCATCAACGCCGCTCTCAAGGTCAAGGGCGAGGAACCGTTCATTCTCGGGCGCTCCGAAAGCTATCTCGGCGTGATGGTCGATGACCTTGTGAACATTTTGCTCGATGAACCGTACCGCATGTTCACTAGCCGTGCGGAATACCGTCTGTTCCTCCGCAGCGACAATGCCGAAATGCGCCTCAAGGAAAAGGCCCGCAAGATTGGCATGATCAGCGACCGCGATTGGGAAGACTGGACTCGCCGCCGTGACCTCATGGCTAGCCTCAAAACACAATTTACAGAAACGTCCGCAATGCCGGAAGAAGCAAATACGATTCTTGAAGCGGGCGGTCAGGCTCTCGCCTCCGAACGCACCCGCTGGATCAACGTGCTCCGCCGTCCGGGAATCGATCCCGAAACGTTCTTCAAGGTGGCTGCACCGGATGCTAAAATTACGCGCCGTGACCAGTGGTACATGTATGCCGAAGAACTCTATGCCGGGTTCTTTGACCGCCAGGAACGCGAAATTGACGACCAGAAGAAGATGGAAAAGGTCAAGCTCTCGCCGGACTTCGATTACATGTCCATTACGGCCATCAGCATTGAAAGCCGCCAGCGCCTCAACGCCCACAAGCCGCTAACGCTTGGACAGGCTAGCCGCGTGCCTGGAGTGCGCCCCGCCGACATCACCGTCCTCGCGCATTGGATTGAATCTAGAACCTAGTCAATAGTCATTGGTCAATAGTTGATGATGCCTCAAAAGGTACGGCAATTTGGCTAACGACTACTGACTAATAACTAAGGACCATAGCGTGTTCACTTGCAATTTCATAGTTTTTTACTATCTTTGCGCCCGTCAACTTAAACAATTTTCCAAGAGGTATATATATGGCAGAAGAAGCAGAAGTCAAATCCACAGAAGAAGTTAAGCCTCAGGAAACAAAATCCCAAGAAAAATCTCAAGTAAAGAAGGCTCCGTCCAAGAAAAAGCGCCCGTTCAACGGCAAGCGCAAGGGTGGTGCTCCTGCTGCTGCAAAGAAGCCGGCTGTCTTTAGTGATTCCCTGGAAGATCGTTTCCCCAACCTTGCTGCAAAGCTCAAGAAGTCCATCGAAGATGGTATCAAGCAGAAAATCAAGGACGCTCAGAACGATCCGAAGGTCAAGGCCGCCTCTAAGAAATTTGCTAAGGACAAGTAATCTTACTTCTCATAATCTTTTGAAAATGCTCCGCACTGCGGGGCATTTTTGCTTTTAGAAAAAGCGTGGCAAAGCCCCAAGTTAGTTGCCAAATACATCTCCAATAGTTAATTTTATTGCGCTTACGGGAGCTCGTAAAACGGGCTGAGAGGAAGTTGAAAACTTCGACCGAACCTGATTTGGATAATGCCAACGTAGGGAGGTTCCATTGAACTCAAATCCAGTCAAAATCAACGGTGAAAACGTCGCAGCGGCAGGCATGACCATTGCCGAATATTTGGCGTCCGCAAATTATGATACAAAGCGCATCGCCGTTGAGCGCAATTTGGAAATCGTCCCCAAATCAAAGTATGCTGAGGTCGTCCTCGAAGCGGGGGATGTCGTCGAAGTTGTGAACTTTGTTGGAGGCGGGTGATGGAAAGCGTTCGAATCCCGAGCAAGGAAGAGTTCCGACGCGCACTCGTACAAAAGCAAGGCGAAGAAATCGTTCAAAAATTGGAACAGGCCACAGTTGCCATCTGTGGTGTAGGTGGACTCGGCTCAAACGTCGCCATCAATCTCGCTCGCGCGGGCATCAAGAAGCTCATTCTCGTGGATTTTGACCGTGTTGACGTGACGAACTTGCAACGCCAGCAGTACAAGGCATCTCAGGTTGGAGAGCCTAAAGCGTTTGCGCTCGTCGAAAATTTGAAAGAAATAGCACCGTACACAGAGTTTGAAGCATACGACGAAAAAATCACGGAAGAAAACATCGACAAGTTCGTAGCAAATGCTGATGTTGTATGTGAAGCGTTCGATAATCCCGAAACAAAGTCGATGCTTGTAAACGCTGTGCTTGAAACGTATCCGCAAAAGTATCTCGTAGCGGCCTCTGGAATGGCAGGCACGGATGATGCGAATTCTATCAAGACGCGTAAGATTTCAAAACATTTTTACCTCTGTGGCGATGGCAAGAGCGACGTGACTCAAGGACTTGCGCTCCTCGCTCCACGCGTGCAGATTTGCGCAGCGCATGAGGCGCTCACGATTATCCGGATTATTGCCGGTCTAGAAGTTTAACATAAAGGACATGCAAATGAATTCTGACAAACTTGTTATTGGCGGTCATGAATTTGATTCTCGTTTTATTCTCGGTTCTGGAAAGTATTCCCTCAAGCTCATTGAAGCTGCGGTCAAGGATGCAGGCGCTCAAATTGTAACGCTTGCCGTTCGCCGTGCAAACACGAAGGAACACGAAAACATCCTCGACTACATTCCGAAAAACGTCACGCTTTTGCCGAATACGTCGGGCGCTCGCAATGCCGAAGAAGCTGTGCGCATTGCAAGACTTTCCCGTGAACTCGGTTGCGGCGACTTCGTGAAAATTGAAATCATGCGCGATACCAAGTACTTGCTCCCGGACAATGCCGAAACCATCAAAGCTACCGAAACGCTTGCCAAAGAAGGCTTTGTCGTGATGCCTTACATGTACCCGGATTTGAACGTGGCTCGCGACCTCGTGAATGCGGGTGCTGCCGCCGTAATGCCTCTTGCATCGCCGATTGGTTCGAACAAGGGACTTTGCACAAAAGACTTTATCCAGATTTTGATTGACGAAATTGAACTCCCGATTATCGTAGATGCGGGTATTGGCAAACCGTCCGAAGCATGTGCTGCCATGGAAATGGGCGCAGCCGCCATTATGGCTAACACCGCTCTTGCAACAGCGGGCGACATTACGCAGATGGCTTCTGCTTTCAAGCTTGCAATCGAAGCGGGCCGTAAGGCTTACCTCGCTGGGCTTGGTCGTGTGCTTTCCCGTGGGGCATCGGCATCTGATCCGCTTACAGGATTCTTGAGGGATTAAGATGGCTGAACGCAAAGACAACAATTACTTTTTTGATTCTGGTAATCTCTCGCCTGCGGCTCTAGAACGCAAGCACAGGATCGAAACAGATCCGTCTGTCCGTACGGACATCATGGAATACTTGCCGGGAATGGAAGTGATTCAATCCGACATTCGCGACAAGGTTCTCGATGCATTTGAAAGCTATGATGCTTCCAAGTACACCGCACGCGATGTGCAGTTTGCCTTGCAGCACGACACTTGCTCTATCGAAGATTTCAAGGCTTTGCTTTCTCCTGCAGCTGCTCCGTTCCTCGAACAGATGGCAGCCAAGGCAAAGATTGAGACAGGCCGCCATTTCGGCAACAACGTTTATCTCTTTACGCCGCTCTACATCGCGAACTATTGCGAAAACTACTGCGTCTATTGCGGTTTCAACTGCTACAATCACATCAAGCGTATGCAGCTGAACATGGAACAGATCGAGCACGAGATGAAGGTCATCGCCGACAGTGGCATGGAAGAAGTCTTGTTGCTCACGGGCGAAAGCCGCGCAAAAAGCAGTGTCGAATACATCGGTGAAGCTTGCAAGCTTGCCCGCAAGTACTTCAAGCTCGTCGGCGTCGAAGTTTACCCGGTGAATGTCGACGAATACAAGTACTTACACGAATGTGGCGTTGATTACGTGACGGTATTCCAAGAAACGTATGACCGCAAACGCTACGAACAACTTCATTTGCTCGGCCATAAGCGCGTATTCCCGTACCGCTTCGATTCTCAGGAACGTGCCCTCATGGGCGGTATGCGCGGCTGCGGATTCTCGGCACTTCTTGGACTTTCGGACTTCCGCCGTGACGCACTCGCAAGTGCTCTGCATGTTTACTACTTGCAAAAGAAGTACCCGCATGCCGAAATGAGCCTCAGCTGTCCGCGTCTCCGTCCGATTGTGAATAATGAAAAAATCAGCCCGCTTGACGTTCACGAAAAGGAACTCTGCCAGGTGCTTTGCGCTTACCGCATCTTCCTTCCGTTCGTGGGCATCACGGTCTCGAGCCGCGAAAGCAAGGAATTCCGCAATGGCATCGTGAAAATCGCCGCCACGAAGATTTCCGCAGGCGTCTCTACCGGCATCGGCGACCACGAAAGCAAATACAGTGGTCACGATGATGGGGAAGGCGGCGACGAACAGTTCGAAATCAATGATGGCCGCAGCATCGACAAGATGTACGCCGACATGAGCAGCGAAGGCATGCAGCCTGTGCTGAACGACTACTTGTATGTTTAGCCGTTAGTCATTGGTCATTAGTCATTAGTTAATTTCAAGCGATATCGCAATAGAAAACGCCTCGGAAAAATCCGGGGCGTTTTGTTGAGGAGGAAAATACTCAATTTATTCTATTTTGCTATTTCTACAGCCTTTTCGTCCGTATGTCGAGAAACATGTTCCGTTTTTAGACAAGAATGCGCTTTCCCAGTCCTTTCCATTTGGTAGCATGTACACTTCAACGGAGTAGGGATCACCTGGATTTGTCCAACGTAAATTAAGTGAATAACGAGTGTTATCATCTATTTTTCCGACATTCAGAGCCTTGCTTTGGAAAAGCTTTCGTATCGGTGCAGTTCTGTAGAATGTTTGACCATTGGAATTTGTAAATGGTTTTGAGGTGTAGGTGTCTCCTCCATGGTCGACGTATGATGTTTTGTTTGGAATTCTGTCGGCTATAATTTCAGCCACACCATCAAAGTTTGCGTCTCTAAGGGCGTTGTAGAATGTTCCTGCGTCGCCAACCATTTGGCAGATGTTGAGATTATTGTTGGCTAATTTGGGATGGCTTCCTTGAACATTCATAGAAGTTTTTTGATGCAGTTCTATTACGAATAGGGCTGCTCCAAATTTAGACGATAGACCGTCGTTAAGTCTTTTCGACATTTCCTCTCTAGTTACGGGAGGAATATCTTTGCCTGTGACAGGATCGTAAACTTCCATTGCCGCATTATCCTCAATAAGCGCTAAGTTTAGAGCGTTTCTGAGGTCATAAAGTTTCAACAGGTCGATTTTTTCACGAGCCTTTTCCTCAAAACCAAAAAGTTTCGGCACAGCTACGGTGGATAGGATACCCATAATTGCGATAACCACCATAAGCTCCATGAGGGTAATACCCCTCTTTGAATTCATCGGTTTCATAATATCGCTCCATATGTATGTAGGACTTATCGTCCTTGTTTTTTTTATAAAAATAGATAAGTAAATTGGAATGTAACGCATTTTCGTGATAAAAAAGTAATAAGCGTGAGAAATTGCACAGATTTCAAGCTTTAAGCTGTTTTATTCCAAAATGGATTATTTTTTTCTACCTTTAAAAACATGAAAAATCTTGATACAACGCTCTATTTCATTACCGATAGCACGAGTGTGCCAGCTGAACGTTTTTTACCTACTGTAGAAGCCGCTTGTAAAGGCGGGGCTACGCTTATCCAGCTTCGCGAAAAGAACCGCTCGACACGTGAATACATGGAGCTTGCTGCTGCAACTCATGAAGTAACGAAGCGTTACAACATTCCGTTGATTATTGATGACCGCGTTGATGTGGCGCTCGCCATCGGCGCCGAAGGTGTGCATGTTGGACAGACGGATATGCCGGTAAAAATTGCTCGTCAATTGATGGGTGCAGATAAAATAATTGGGGCGACGACCAAGACCGTTCCTCAGGCTTTAGAAGCTTATGAACAGGGTGCGGACTATCTTGGTGTGGGGGCTATTTACCCGACGACTACTAAAGTTGTCACAATCCTCACAAGTGTTGATACTCTCAAAGCCATTGTGAATGCTGTGCCAATAAAAGTGAATGCCATTGGCGGGCTCAACAAGGATAATATCGATGTGCTCAAGGGTTCTGGCATTTCAGGAATTTGTGCCGTTTCTGCCATTATGAAATCGGCGGATCCTGAAAAAGCGACACGGGAATTGAAACAGGCTTTTTTTAAACTAGTCAATAGTCATTAGTCTTTAGTTATTAGTTTTTAATTTGGCAGCTATGCTGCGATTATAAAAACCAATGACCAATAACCATTAACCAATAACTAATTGATTATTACTATCTTTTTTGCAATGAAAAAGAATTTAAAGAATACTTTGTCGTTTGTTGTTGATGTAGGCAACTCTCACACGGTCCTTGGAATATATAAGGGCGACAAAGTTGTAGATCACTGGAGACTTACGACTCGCAAGCAAACGACCTCGGACGAGGTGATGAATCGCGTGGGCGGTCTCATTCATCTTTCAAAAATCAAGTTAGAAGCGGTGACGCATGTGGGGCTTTCGACTGTGGTGCCGTCTTTGGAGCGCCCGTGGGTCAAGGCTCTGCAGACGCTTCTCAAGCGCCCGGTACAGGTGGTTAGTTCGACGAACTGTTTGAACTGCCCGATTGCATACCCGAACCCAAGTACGCTGGGTGCCGACCGTCTCTGCAATATCATCGCTCTTAAAGAACGAGGATACACCGATGCCATCGTCATTGACATGGGTACGGCAACAACGTTTGATGTGATGAAGGATGGGGGCTTTGCTGGTGGTATTATCATCCCGGGCATCAGCGCTAGTCTCGATGTGCTCACTGAAAAAGCGGCTCGCCTTTTGCCGGTAAGTATTGAATGGCCCAAGCGCCTCATCGCAAACAATACTGACGACGCTATCCGCGCGGGTCTCCTGTTCGGTTTCATGGCTGAACTCGAAACGCTAGTCGCCAAGATTAAGCAAGAAATGGGCAAGAAGGATGTCCCTGTTTTTGCAACGGGTGGCTGGGGTCGCACAGTCGTTGGGCATACCAAAATAATTGATACTTACGATCCGTATTTGACTCTTGATGGTGTACGACTGGTCGCTCTTCGCGGAGATTCAGCAGCCGAAGTCATTGATAAAGACGCGGAAGAATAATTTTTAAGTGGAGGGGAGAATGAAATCAATTCTTGCAGCTCTTGTTCTGGTTGTCGCCTCTTTTGCTGAAACCGGATTTTCTACAGTTGTTGGTGCCGAACGCACTCGCAACTTGCGCGGGCTTGATTACGCGCCGATGCTTTTTGAATACCATCGTCAGACGGTTGGCGAAGGAAATCATTTTTTCACGTATCCGCGTCGCGATACGACGTTCCAAAAAGATTTTTATAAGAATCATAAAAATGCGATGGCTTTCTTTGAAAGCGATAGCAATTCTTCGCACAGGTTCGCCATTGCTGTAAGCCCGATTCTCGGAATCGACTACAAGTCCTCTTCTGCGCTTGGAGATACAATTTGGCCGGCGGTAGATGGTGGGCTTTTCATTCGCGGTTTTGCGGATTCCTTGGACTTTGACCTCGATGCAAGAATCTATTCCGAAGGGCATGCTGCCAAGAAACCTAAGAGCTATGACCACGAAGTTTTCGATGTGCAGAGCAAGGACCGCGGTGATGGTGGTATTGACTATGTGAGTTTTTCCCGCTACCGCGCTCACTTGGCTTTGAATTATGCATGGGCAAGGCTTCAGCTCGCTCGTGATGTCTTGCACTGGGGTCCTGGATACTACAACAATCTTTCGCTTAACCAGTTTGCGCTTCCGTACAATATGCTTTCGTTAGACCTTACTTTTGGTCCGTTGCGCATCTACAGCGTGTATGCGGATCTTCGTGTAACGTCCTGGAGCTACAGCAAAGACAACTTGAACGACCGTAATCTTTACGCTCATCGTTACGAGCTCGCTCTCAAAAATTTCACGTTGGGCATTTCTGAAATCCAGATTCTCTACAATGAGAATAAGCCTTGGTTGTTTGTCCCGATAGCCCCCTTGTTTATCGAAAAAGGGAACTATTCCGAACGCGTCAATAACGGTGCTCTTGCCATCGACATGAACATCCAGCTGTTCAAGTTGGCGCGTATTTATGGTGAATTTTTCTTGGACGATATGGAATCGCCTTATGCCGTTTACCAGAACCGCTATAGCAACAACCGTTGGGCTGCCATGCTAGGTGTTCAGGTCGCTCGTGATATGGAAGTAAAAGGAAAGTTTTTGCAATTAGGAACAATTGCCGAAATTGCCCGAGTTGAACCTTTTACGTACTGCCATTACGACACCGCCCAGGCTCAAATGGCGCATCTTGGACTCCCGCTCGGAAACCCCAATGGACCGAACTCTTTGGCTTTGGATTGGACGCTTTATAGCCGCCTTTTCTGGAATGCGTCTTCGAGCTTTTTCTTTGGTCTCCACAACAAGTGGCTCTGGAAAGGGGTGGATTATGGTAGCGATATCAGCGACCCTTATAAGACTCAACGCAAGAAATTTGTGGATGGAGCACCCCTCCAATATACCATTGCGCCCTCTGTGAACTATAGTGGACAACATATTTCTTATGAGCTGGAGCTAGTTTTTGGAGATATTCGCGCTGTTTTTCTACGTGCTACCTTGCACTGGTAGCCTTTTATAACTATTTTGTAACATAAGAAACCGATTAAAGTTAAAGGTTTTTAACAAAAAGGTATTTTGGCCATGTCCAAACTGATGGGATTGTTCTCGAACTTTAGAATTCGCAAGCGCGTTTTAGCGATTGCAGACGCTTTTATTGTTGTTGTTGCAGGATTGTTCGCTAACATTCCTTTGCCGCTGTACGCTAACGCAATCGATCGTGCTGACTTATTGGCGTTGTTCTTTTTAAGTGTCATCTTGTGCTTTAGCAGCTTGCTTTTCTTTGGTGCCTACAATAAGCTTTGGCGTTATCTTAACCGTTATGATTTTTACACTTGCATTAAGGGCGTGTTTGTCGGTCTCTTGGTAACACACATTTTCTTCTATCTGATTAACGGTAACCTGCATTGGCAGTTCGCTTTGACACAAGCGCTTATCGCTAGCTTTGGCGTTTGCCTTTTCCGCTACATGTTCCGTAAAACTTTCATTTCCTTGGTCAATACGGGACATCAAGAAGCCATCAGAAAGCGTACCATGATTATCGGTGCTGGTAATGCTGCTAGACTTTTGCTCAACGAAATCAAGAACAGTGTAAAGGATGCTCAAAACGGCGTCGCCACATCAAACGCTTCAAAGATTAATCCTATTTGCCTTATTGACGATGATCGTCAAAAAATCGGTAAAACGTACGAAGATGTTCTTGTTGCTGGTTCGACAAGCGACATTCCAAAAATCGCAAAGCAAGAGCAGATTGAACAGATCCTTTTTGCTATCCCGAGCTGCCCGCCGAAAGATCGTCAAGCTATTATGGATTTGTGCGGTAAGACCGGACTTCCGGTAAAGGTCATTCCGTTTGTGGGTACGATTTTGGATACCTCCAATGTCGGAGACGGTTCGACCAGCTTTGCAACGCAGATTCGCGATATCAAGGTCGAAGACTTGCTTGGTCGTGACCCGATCAAGTTTGATAACAAGGACATCCGTGCTTACATCGAAAATAAAGTTTGTATGGTGACCGGCGGTGGTGGTAGTATCGGTAGTGAACTTGTTCGTCAAATTGCAAAGTATAATCCCAAACAAATTATCATTGTCGATATTTACGAAAACAACGCTTACGACATCCAGCAAGAACTTGTGATGGAATACGG
Organism: Fibrobacter sp. UWB13; assembly: GCF_900177805.1. Taxonomy (NCBI): domain Bacteria; kingdom Pseudomonadati; phylum Fibrobacterota; class Fibrobacteria; order Fibrobacterales; family Fibrobacteraceae; genus Fibrobacter; species Fibrobacter sp. UWB13. The sequence goes on from NZ_FXAX01000001.1 coordinate 583,392, forward strand.
AAAGTCTTTGAACCTTGTAACGCTCATCGCTAGTGTTCGTGACTATTTCCGCATGAACCAAATTTTCAAGACTTACAATCCAGAAGTGATTTTCCATGCCGCAGCTCATAAGCATGTGCCGCTTATGGAAAACAATCCGATGGAAGCAATTAAGAACAACGTTATTGGAACATTCAACGTGGCTACACTTGCCATGTTCAATAATGTCAAAAAGTTTGTGATGATCAGTACCGATAAGGCGGTGAACCCGACAAATGTCATGGGTGCTTCCAAGCGCTGCTGCGAAATGATTGTTCGTTTTATGTCTATGCAGAAGGACAGTAACACAGAATTCGTGGTAACCCGTTTTGGTAATGTCCTTGGCAGTAACGGTAGTGTGATTCCGCTGTTCAAGCGCCAAATTGAACAGGGTAAGCCTGTAACAGTGACTCACCCGGAAATCATCCGCTACTTCATGACTATACCGGAAGCGGTGAGCCTTGTGCTCGAGGCCGCAAGTATTGCTCATGGCGGCGAAATCTTTGTGCTCGATATGGGTATGCCGGTTAAGATTGTAACGCTTGCCGAAAACTTGATCCGTATGTATGGCAAGGTGCCGTACAAGGATGTGCCTATCAAGTTCACGGGACTCCGTCCGGGTGAAAAGATCAAGGAAGAACTTTTGATGAACGAAGAAGGCTTGAAGAAGACAAAGAACAAGCTCATCTTCATCGGTAAGCAAATTGATATTGACACTTCCAAGTTCATCAATGAACTTTGGAAACTCAAGAGTGCCGCTTCAGAGAACAATGATGAAATTGCCATTAGCGCACTGCATGAAATTGTCCCGACGTTCACGACTCCAGAAAAGTTCAACAGCACGATTCTGAAGAATTCTGAACCCGCAGCACAAAAAGCTTAACAACCAAACAAACAAAAACCAAGAAGGATCAAAATATGAAAAAGGTCATCTCGCTAGCTCTTTTCTCAGCGACTCTAGCCTTTTCCCAGGCTGGGATCATGGGGGGCACCGATGGTTTGCATCAAATAAATGCAAATACTCTCGGACAGTGGAAAGTTAACTTCGGTACAGGAGGCAACATTACGTTTGGCTCTTGGGGACTCTCTCGTGGTGGTGTCTACGAAGCTAACGGCAAAAGATATTCGTTCAACGATGCTGATGCATCGCTTTCTGGCAATTTCTTTGCTAGCGTTGGTATTTTGGACATCGTGGACATCGGTTTGTCTCTCCCGCTTTATTACGACCATGCAAACTCTAAGGGGCCGAGTGGTCAGGGTAACATGTGGACGACTAGCCGCGGTGACTTGGATCTCTTTACCAAGATCGGTCTTCCGTTTATTTCTACAGAAGACGGTTTCTTCAAGACCGCCCTTTTGCTCGACCTTTATGTTCCGACGGGTGAACAGAGTGCCGGTGTGCGCCCTCGTCACGCTTGGTACCTGAATAGCAAGGCTTACACGCATCCGTTCACTGCAAATAACTGGGCTTTTGCTGCAGGTTTTGCATTCTCCTTCGATTTCAACAAGCTTGGCGCTCCGCTTACTTGGAACTTGGCTGCAAGCTATGTTGCTCCGGCTAGCTATGCTGAAACCCAGACGCTTGTGTATAGCACAGGTGTGAACTGGAATGTCACTTCTTGGATGACTCCGTACTTGGAATTCTCTGCAGAAATGCGTTTGCAGGACAAGGGCCGTTATGACATGGATCCGATGGTGGACCCGATGCTCATCACTCCGGGTTTCCGCTTCCACCTCCCGTATAACATCGAATTCGGCGTGGGTCTCGAAGTCGCAACTCGTATCTTCACGCAGGGCTTTGACCACAAGTACGATGTCAAGAGAGGCAAGGACCATATCGTCTATTATGAAGGCGAACGTGGCGTAAAGGCTTCTTACGGTTATGCCGGTACTCCGTTCTTTGCTGGTGCCGCAGTCTTGAGCTTCGCATTTGATGCTAAGAGCGCACCGAAGGATTCCGATGGTGACGGCATTATGGATGATGTTGACCAGTGCGCACACACTCCGATGGGTGCTCAGGTCAATGAATATGGCTGCCAGGTTGAAGATCTTCGCAGAATCGCTTTGGAAAAGGCTTACAATGATTCTCTCGCTCGCATCGATACCGACAAGGACGGCATTCCGGATCTCAATGACAGATGCCCGAATACTGTTGCTGGTATTACTGTGGACTCTCTTGGTTGCATGCTTGACTTCGATAAGGACGGCGTTGCAGACAATCTCGATCAGTGCCCGAACACTCCGGCTGGCGTTCCTGTAAACGCTGCTGGTTGCCCGATGGACTTTGACAAGGATGGCGTTCCTGACTACCTCGACAAGTGCCCGAACACTCAGAAGGGTGTGGAAGTCGGTTCTAACGGTTGCTTGCTCGATACCGACAGAGATGGCATTACCGACTCTAAGGACAAGTGCCCGAATACTCCGGTTGGCTATGCTGTAGACTCTCTTGGTTGCTTGCCGGACTACGATAAGGATGGCGTTGCTGACGTTATTGACAAGTGCCCGAATACTCTCCCGGGTGTTCGCGTGGACGAAAAGGGTTGCCCGATCAACAAGAAGGAAGACCTTGATCAGCTCAAGAAGGGTATCAACTTCAAGACCGGTTCTGCAAAGCTTACCAAGAGCAGCTATGGCACTCTCGATGATATTGCAGATCTCATGCTCAAGATTCCTGAAGCAAACCTCGAAGTTCAGGGTCATACCGACAACAAGGGTTCTGAAAAGAAGAACTTGAAGCTCTCTGAAAATCGTGCCGCTGCTGTGGTTAACTACCTCGTGAAGGTGGGTGTTGCCAAGGATCGTCTCCGTGCTGCTGGTTACGGCAGTGCAAAGCCGATTGCAGACAACAGCAATGCTACTGGCAGAGCTCAGAACCGTCGTGTTGAACTCGTTCCGTTTGCAAAATAAAACGTGACAAACTCTATCTAAAAAATTAACGCCTAATGCACTAACTGATTGTCTGGTTAGTGCGTTAGGCTTTTTTAGATGACAATAATGGTAAAAAAACTTAATTTTAAATAAGGTAAACAAACTGGGGAGTTTTAGATACTCCTATTGAAGTCTTGGGAATACATATGCCTGAAAAAGAAGAACAAAAAGTTATTGCTCCTGCGTCGATCCAGGTTCAGCAAGATGCTAATACGATTACATTGCTAGAAGCGTTACAAATCCTTTTAGAAAAAAAGTTTACCTTACTAATGTTTATTATAGCCGGTGGTCTTATCGGTTATACTATAGCGAACTGGCTGCGTCCGCAGTACACTAGCGATATTTTGTTGCAGATTGATGCAAAGAGTGGTAATGCAACAAAGGCTATGGGTGAAATGGGTGCCATCCTTGATGTGGCAAGCCCTGCTGATGCTGAAATTGAGCTTATCAAGAGCCGCATGGTGTTAAGCTATGTTGTCGAAGCAGAACGCCTTTGCTTTAATGCAACCCCAGTTGGCGCTGTCGATCGCTTTACGCACAAAGAGGGACGCATGGACTTGGATTCCCTCTATATCCCCGAACTTGCTCGTGCCGAAAAGTGGATGGCTAGAGCTGTTGATGAAAATACTTACGAAGTCATTTCTCCTGAAGAACAGGTCATTTTGGAAGGTAAAGTCGGTGAGATGTACAAGGCCGCTTACGCTGGTGACACTCTCAATATTCACGTTTCTAAAATGCTTGCAAAACCGGGTCAGGAATTTATCCTTTCTCAATCGGGCATGTTGAGTGCCATCGCTGCTTTGAAGAATGGGCTTAAGGTTGCAGAAAAAGGCAAGAAGAGCGGTATCATCGAAGCTAGCTACAACCATCGCTATCCGGATAGGGCTGCTTCTATCTTGAATTCTGTGGCAAAGACGTATTTGCGCCAGAATGTTGAAATGCGCAGTGCCGAAGCCGCCAAGACTCTTGAATTCTTGGAAAAGCAACTCCCTGGTGTGAAGGCTAAACTCGACAGTGTCGAAAAGATTTTGGCGGATTACCGTTACAGCATAGGTTCTGTGGATATGACCGGTGAAACGCACGCCCACTTGAATAAGGAAAGTGAAATCCAGAGACAGCTCTTGGAATTGGAACAGCAGCGTCAGGCAGCTATGCGCTTGTTCAAGGAAGAACATCCGAGTGTTCAGACGCTTGTGCGCCAGCAGAATCGCTTGAGGGCAGAACTTGCTAAGCTGAAGAAGACTGCTGAAAAGATGCCTTTGACGCAACAGGAAGTGGCTCGCTTGAAAGAAGATGTGGCTGTCAATAACGAAATTTACACGACCATGTTGAACAACATCCAGCAGTTGCGCGTTGTGCGTGCTGGTGAAGTGGGTAACGTCCGCATTGTTGACTTTGCCCAGATTAACGGTGTTCCGAGCAAGCCGAAAAAGATGAACATCATCATCTGCTCTGTGGCTGCATCGCTTATGCTTGGCGTTCTCTTGGTATTCCTCCTGCGCATGATGCGTAATGGTGTTCGTAGCGTTACCGAAATTGAACGTGAAACGAATACAAGCGTGCTCGCTAGGGTTCCTGAAAGTCCTGATTCTAAATTGAACCACAAGTTTATAAAGACCAGAAAAACACACGTTCAATCTGATCCTTCCGATCCTGTTAGCGAAGCAATCCGCTCTATCCTTACGGCTATTGATTTCTCGTTCAGTTCGAATAAGGAACATCAGGTGATTATGGTGACGGGTATTATGCCGGGTGTCGGTAAGAGCTTTGTCTCGACGAACCTTGCTGCTACTTTTGCTATGGTTGGGAAGAAAACCTTGTATATTGACGCTGACATGAGAAAAGCTTCTTGCCGCTTTACGAAGATTGGTCTTGCTGATGTCCTCATGGGAAAGGTTGCTTTTGAAAACGCTAAAATCACAAGTCCAAACCTCCCGAATCTTGATATTTTGGAATCTGGCAAGTTCAAAATGGCTGCATTTGAGCTTTTACGTGGCGACATGCTTAAGAAGTTGCTTGAAGAACTTCGTCCGAATTACGATGCCATTATTATTGATACCCCGCCGACCAACATGGTGACGGATGCTTACATGATTTGCCCGTTGATCGATTTTGCACTCGTTGTGTTGCATTACGGTCGCCATTCCATGGAAATGATCAAGGAATCTATGCAGACCTTGGAACGCTATTGCGATAAGCCGAAGGCTTTTGTGATGAACCATTGCGAACACAGACATGGTTACGGCTATGGCTATTATGGCAAATACGGTTACTATGGCTATGGTTACGGTTATGGTCACAAGTCCAAAAAAGACTAAATAGCGACTGCGAAATCCACAGAAAAGAATATCGAGAGCCCGCCTCCTTGCGAAGCGGGTTCTTTTTTATCGATGACGCCGGGAAATGACAAATAGTCAATAAATTTTTGTGTTGGGGTGTCCGCTTTTCCGTAAAAAAATGGATTTTTATAGAGTAATGAACTGCGCATTTTGAAATGTGCCGAGACATGGGGTTGAGAAATTGAAGAGTAAATTGATTTTTGTTACGGCTGCGGCTCTCGCTTGCAGCGCTGCTTACGCCCAGACGAAGGTCGTCGTGGACCCGGGCAAAAAATACCAGCTTTTTGAAGGCTGGGGTACAAGTCTTTGCTGGTGGGCAGAACTCGCCGGCGGCTGGGACAAGGCGAACTACACGAAGCTTTTGGGCGCTGTGGCTGACCCGGACACGGGTCTTGGCTATAATATTTTCCGCTATAACATTGGTGGTGGCGACCAACCCGGTCATAACCATTTGACCAAGGGCGATGGGGGAGCCGCGGTTCCCGGCTACAAGCCGACCGAAAAAGGCGATTACGACTGGACAGCGGACCCGAACCAGCGCAACATTGCATTCGCTCTTGCAAAAATGGCGAAAGATCCGATTTTCGAAGCTTTTTCGAATTCCCCACCATGGTGGATGACAAACAGCGGTTGCGTTTCGGGAGGAGTCAATGGCGCCGACAATCTCAAGTCCGATTATTTTGACGATTTCGCTGATTACCTCTCCGAAGTCGCTAAGCACTTCAAGGAAGAATGGGGTATCACATTCCGCACGATTGAGCCGTTCAACGAGCCAAGTGCAGGTTGGTGGAAAGCTAACGGTGACCAGGAAGGCTGCGGCTTCAAGAATAAGCAATCTGAAATGATTGTGGAACTCGGCAAGGCGCTCAAAGCGAAGGGGCTATTCCCTGCAACTTCTGTGAGTGCAGCCGATGAATCAAACATTGGCGATGCTTTGGCTCGTTTCAATAGCTATAGTGCCGAAGCACGTTCTTACATGTTTCAAGTGAATACGCATAGCTATTCTGGCTACGATTCCCGAGCAAAGCTTTACAATGCAGCGTTTGCCGCAGACAAGCGCGTTTGGCAATCCGAATCAGGGCCGCTCCACCGCAGTGGAAGTCTCGATATTACGCTTTGGATGGCGGATGTGATTTTGCATGACCTTCGCGATATGCATGCTAGCGCTTGGGTCGATTGGCAACTTTCAGACCCTGCCGAGAACTGGCGCACCATTGCTGTTGACCATAAAAAGCAGACATTCTCTTATGCGCCGCGATTCTATATGCATGCTGCGTTTAGCCGTGCTATTCGACCGGGTTCTCGTTTTATCGATAGCGACAACAGCAACACGCTTGCCGCCATCCGTGAAGATAGCTCGCTTGTGCTAGTGGTGCTGAATACAGGCTCTAGCGATGCAAAATACACGTTTGACTTGAGCAAGTTCGCAACGATTGGCAAGAAGGCCAAAATCCACCGCTTTACGCTCCCGGCAGCGCTCAAAGCCGATTCTGATATTGACGTTACGAACAATGCAATTACGGTCACAGCGGGTGCCCAATCCATCGTTACGATGGTCATTGAAAATGCAACCGGTGGTGTATGCGAAGCTAGCTCAATCATTCCGTACGCCAAGATTCACGATGGCGGCTGGAACGAAACGACGGAAGTCAAGGTGAATCCCGGCGATTCGCTTGTGATTGGCCCGCATCCGTACGATGGCGGCCGCTGGACTTGGAAAGGCCCGAATGACTTCTATTACTTGGGCCGTGAAGTGCGTTTCAAGAATATGCAATGGCAGAGCAGCGGCATTTACACGGGAACGTACGTGAATCCGTATGGCTGCGAAAGTACGGTCGATATCAAGGTCATTGTCGATGATCCGGAACATCCGTATGTAGAACCGGAAAAGCCGGATCCTGGTAGTGTCGGTATTTCACCGAGAGTCGCGCAAGGTGCTGGGAAAATCTCGGTCACGAGAAGCGGGGGAGACCTGCTAGTGAACGCTGGGAATGCGGCGTGGAATGTCGCGCAGTCCGGGAAGTCCTCGCAGCCTGGGAATGCGCCGCTACAGCTCACGATTCACGAATTGCAAGGCGTACTCCTGATGCGTCGCTCCATTGAAGGTTCTGCTGTTGTGCCAGTCGCGCACTTGGCAAAAACGCATTATGTTGTGCGAATTAAGAGCGCTGGAAAGACCGTTTATCAGAAGAAATTCAAATAAATTATAGAGATCCTCGCGAATGCGAGGATTTGCTTTTTATGTTGAACTTTATGAATACTTGTGATGGAGCTTGTTCGCGAAACTACGACATTTGGCGATTTCGCGTGAGGAGAGTTCTTTGTTCTTGAGGGTACCGCCTTTTTGCAGAACACCAGCAATCTTGAACCCGCTCCAGCAAAGAACTTCCTTGAGCGCACGTACAGTACCTGCAGATTGCTTGAATAAAATGTTGAACGGCCATGGGGTAGAGCAGGTGGTGATAATGACAGCCTTTTTGCCTTTGAGAAGCGGAATGGGATAGCCGCTTTCGCTATGGTCCATCATGCCATAAACCCAGCGGTCAAAAAGCATTTTGAGTTGTCCCGTCATATTGCCCCAATAGCACGGCGAACCCACAATTAGCGCATCACAATCTTGCACGAGATGCAAAACTTGCTTGGCGTCATCATCGGGCATAACACAATCATGTGTGCTACGGCATTTCATGCAGCCGATGCATGGGCGGAATTGCAATTTGCAAACATCAACGTAAAGGACTTTGTCGCCACAAGCTAACAATTCATTGCGGACTATCCCAAGCATTTGGCTGATATTGCTATTCGGGCGAGGGCTTGCGTTCAAGATAACATACTTCAATTTCGGACTCCTTAATAAATTCATAAAAGCTATTCGAGATTGCCGCGTTTCTGCGACGCTCGCAATGACGTATTTTGCATGTGCTTTCTAAGCTTTTACTTATTAAACACCTAAGGAGCCTAAATCTGTTACTATAAAAAAATCCCGAACGCTTTTTGAACGTTCGAGAGATTACTGGATCCTTCGACTTCGCTCAGGATGACAAGCCCTTACTTGAACAGGTTCTTCATCTTTTCAAGGAACGATTCTTCCTGGGCAGTTTCCTTGTCCTTGCGGAGTTCAGCGAGCTTCTGGTAAAGCTCCTTCTCTTCGCGAGAAATTTCCTTCGGAATGTCCACGCCAATTTGCACGTAGAGGCTTCCGCGATCGCCCTGTTTCTTGAGCGGATAAAGGCCCTGATCGCGCAGACGGAGAACGCTACCAGCCTGAGTGCCAGCGGCAATCTTGATCTGGATTTCATCACCGCTGATGGTCGGGATGCGCTGCGTACCGCCAAGAACCAGCTTGTGGACCGGAACCTTGACTTCGCAATGCAAGTCGTCGCCTTCACGGCTGAAGAAATCGTCCGGCTTTTCGGCAATCACCACAAGCAAGTCGCCGCAAGCGCCACCGCGCGGACCGCAGTTACCTTCGCCACGGAGGTTCAGGTACTGGCCTTCGCTCACGCCTGCCGGAATCTTGATGGAAATTTCTTCGCTTTCTTGCACACGACCTTCGCCGTGGCAATGAGAGCACGGATTGGCAATCACTTCGCCCATGCCGCCGCAAGTGGGGCAGGCGCTTTCGGAAACCATCTGGAAGAATCCGCCGGAAACGCGACGCACACGACCCGTGCCATGGCAGGTATCGCATGTTTTGACGTTCGTACCGCCCTTGCCGTTACATTCCGTACACGGCGTATAGCGTTTTAAGCGAACCTTCTTGGTGCAGCCTTCGAAAATTTCCTTGTAGCTAAGAGCCACCTTGATCTGCAAGTCATTACCACGCGGAGGACCTGCCTTGCGAGAACTTCTGCGGCCACCGCCACCGAAACCAAAGCCACCACCAAAGATATCGCCAAACTGGCTGAAGATATCGTTGATGTCGAATCCGGCACCACCGAATCCACCACCGCCAAAACCGCCACCAGGAGCATTAAAACCAAACTGGTCGTAGTTCTTGCGCTTTTCAGGATTAGAGAGTACGTCGTAAGCTTCGGCAGCTTCCTTGAACTTTTCTTCAGCTTCCTTGTCGCCCGGGTTCTTGTCCGGATGGTACTTGATAGCAAGCTTCTTATAAGCGTGCTTGATTTCATCAGCACTTGCGTCCTTGCCGACGCCCAAAACTTCGTAATAATCTCGTTTTTCAGCCATTTTGCCCTCCGGGCAAACTCATCATATAAAAAATCAAAAATCGTTATTTTACAACAAAAGGATTGCCCCCTTTTGAGAGGCGAATCCTATTTGTTTTTTGAAGGTTGAAATTAGTCAACCACTTCAGCGTCGACGACTTCCGGACCATCACCCTTCTTGTCATTCTTCGGCTGTTCAGAAGCACCCGGCTGCGGACCCGGCTGAGCCTGGTTTGCACCAGCAGCCTGAGCCATGGAGCTGATCATGCCCTGGAGCTTGTCCATAGCGGCCTTGATTTCTTCCTTAGTGCCGTTGTCCTTCTTGGCCTTGATGTCGTCGATAGCAGCCTGGAGCTGGCTCTTGGTGTCGGCCGGGAGCTTGTCGCCAAATTCCTTGAGCTGACCTTCAGCCTGGTAAGCCATCTGTTCGGCCTGGTTCTTGATGTCCACGAGTTCGCGCTGTTCCTTGTCCTTGGCAGCGTTAGCTTCGGCATCCTTAACCATCTTGTTGATTTCGTCTTCAGACAAACCGCTAGAAGAAGTAATCTTGATGGACTGTTCCTTACCGGTTTCCTTGTCCTTAGCAGACACATGCACAATGCCGTTTGCGTCGATGTCGAAGGTCACTTCAATCTGCGGCACGCCACGCGGCTTCTTCGGGAGGTCGGTCAAGTCGAACTTGCCGAGCGTACGGTTGTCGCGAGCAAATTCGCGTTCGCCCTGGAGCACGTGAATCGTCACAGCCGGCTGGTTGTCTTCGGCAGTGGAGAACACCTGGCTCTTCTTGGTCGGAATCGTGGTGTTACGATCGATGAGCTTGGTCATCACGCCACCGAGAGTTTCGATACCGAGAGAAAGCGGGGTCACGTCGAGGAGGAGCACGTCCTTCACAGCGGAGTCGCCAGAAAGCACAGCGCCCTGAACGGCAGCGCCGATAGCCACAACTTCGTCCGGGTTCACAGTCTTGTTCGGTTCCTTGCCGAAGAACTTCTTCACGGCTTCCTGAACGGCCGGGATACGGGTAGAACCACCGACGAGAATCACTTCGTCAATTTCGCTCAAAGAAAGACCGGAGTCCTTGATAGCCTTGCGGCACGGTTCCATAGAACGTTCCACGAGGTGAGCGGTGAGCTGGTCAAACTTTGCACGGCTGAGGGTGAGGTCGAGGTGTTTCGGACCAGAAGCGTCAGCAGTGATGAACGGAAGGTTGATGTTCGTAGAAGTCGTAGCAGAAAGGTCGATCTTTGCCTTTTCTGCAGCATCCTTCAAACGCTGCAGGGCCATCTTGTCCTTCTTCAGGTCGATGCCCGGATTGTCCTTCTTGAATTCGTCGTTGATCCAGTCGATGATGACTTCGTCGAAGTTGTCACCGCCGAGCATCGTATCGCCGTTGGTGGCCTTCACGCTGAACATGCCGTCGTCGATTTCCAGGATGGAGATATCGAACGTACCGCCACCGAGGTCATACACGGCGACCTTTTCGCTCTTCTTGGAGTCAAGACCGTAAGCAAGAGCAGCAGCCGTCGGTTCGTTCACGATACGGAGAACTTCGAGGCCAGCAATCTTACCAGCGTCCTTTGTAGCCTGACGTTGAGAGTCGTTAAAGTAAGCCGGGACCGTAATCACAGCCTGGGAAACCGTCTGGCCGAGGTAATCTTCGGCAATCTTCTTCATGGTCTGAAGAACAGCAGCGGAAATCTCAGGAGGAGCAAACTGCTTGTCGTCAATCTGAACGCGGACCGGATCAGAACCCGTGCCGACGAGCTTGTACGGCATGTTCTTTTCGGCAGCAGAGCATTCGCCAGCCGTACGGCCCATGAAACGCTTGATAGAATAAATCGTCTTTTCCGGGTTCGTGATTGCCTGGCGCTTTGCAACGTGGCCCACAAGACGTTCACCGTTCTTGCCAAAAGCGACAATAGACGGCGTAGTGCGGAAACCTTCTGCATTGGCGATGACGACCGGCTTGCCACCTTCCATCACGGCAACGCAGCTGTTTGTCGTACCCAAGTCAATACCAATAATCTTACCCATGATTTTAATCTCCTATTTTAAATTCTTGATCCCCAGTGTTTTTGTTTGAGTGGGGAGTTTTTTACGCCGATACATTAGCAAAAGCCGTGCCAACCCCGAAAAACGCCCTTTTTGTTTCGTTCTGAAACATTTTTTGAGCTAAAAACGGGTAAAAAAAGGGCTGTTTCAAAAAAGAACGCCCTACAGCGTCATCCAGACGACCTGTCTTCCTCGAAGCGAAGCGTAGGAAAACCATAATTTCTCGTATCTACCTACAGTTGGGAGGAAGGTTTCGGTGATGTATTAAATAGATAGGAGGGGCTACTTTTTATTTAGTAAACCGAAGGTGGTAAACTGTAGTCTGGGGAAGAGCCTTTTTCATAAAACGACCAATCTATAGAAAAAGTGTATCGGTTTCTGCTTTCACTGATATCACGTCCATAGCGAAATTCAAAAGAAAAACGACCATACGAAATATATGCTCCGGCACCAAATTCAGTATATCGAATTGGTTCAGGATCTCCAGAACAAGCTCCAGGAGGAACAAAAATGCCACCATCACCACAGTAACTGTCTTTCAAATAAAATTCACGTCCATTTACAGAAACGTGCTGCGTAAACCCCAATCTCCAATCATCTCCCCAATGCATTTGCTCAATTGTCGAAATTCCACCCATAAGACCAAGAGAGCCCCAACTCATCACTCCAAAATGTTCGGAAACAAACCCTGGTTGTAACATCAAAGTTAAACTTTGTAATCCAAAACCAAGGGAAAAATAGGACCAATTAAAAAAATGAAAAAAAGAAATATCAGCAGGCCATTCATCTGCTTCTAAAACATCAAATTTATGTCGAGAAGATTCTCTATCATTTTCCTTTGTTTCGTGAACCAAATCTCCGCTGTAATGAGCTAGTGTAAGAGTATTGGTTGAAAAGCTGTCTCGGAATGACCCCATAAACGCCGCTGCAGATGGAGGCCTTGCGATTATGCTACATCCCGACAAAAGGGAAAATACCATAGCTAGTAGAGGTAATCTGAAATTATTCATTCAAAAACCGAAACGTAATCATTGTGAATAAATGTATAAAAAAAGGTGTTCGTACCATCTCATTTGCAAGAGGTGTGCTTTATCGTGAAAAATTTTGCAAACAACCGACTGCACAAAAACAAAATCTAATTGATAGTCTGGCTTTTTCCTGAACTTAATGCGGCTGCATTTGCCCGAAGACTTGGAATTCCGCAACCTTTATTTGCCGCCTATGTGAACGGAACAAAGAAACCTTCTGCAGCCCGTCGTAAAAAGATTGATGAAGAATTTCAGCGAATCGGTCGTGAACTGATGAAAGTATAAAAAATCCTCCGCGGGGGAGGATGCTACAATTCCAAAATGTTCAAGTAGTTCATTCGACTATTCAAAATGCGGACAATAAGCACCTTGTCAAGTTCAATTCGATAAAAAACAATATAGTTCGATACTGATAAACATCGATATCGACTCAACGAATCTACTTTGCCTTTTAAGGATGGACCTATTTCAGGAAAAATGGCAAGGTTGTCGATGGCGTCAAGGATTTCAAGAACCTTTTCATTTGCCGCTTGAGGACCGCCCAATTCAGATTCTATATACGCTTTGATTGAATCCAAATCCTCGGAGGCCTTTGGCGAAAAAATGATGACGGGCATCTACACCTCGTATTTCTTTCGCACATCCGCAGCGGAAAGCCAGCCACCCTGTTCGGCAGATCGTTCACCCTCGGCAAGAGCCTTCTGGAGTTTCAAAGCTGCAACCATCCGTTCGTACTCCTTAATGTCAATGACAACATAGCAACCCCGACCATTTTTGGTTAGGAATACTGGAGACTCTTCAGATACATTCTGAAGAACTTCATTGTAATTTCGTAAATCAGACACTGGTAAAATGCAGGGCATAAACAACCTCCATTTTAATAATATATAATTTTAAGTAAAATTACAAGTAAAAAATTAAGATAAATTGATTGAAAATCCTCCACGAGGGAGGATCCTTTGAGCTCATTATTTAGGTTGTATTTCGGTGTGTTTTTATATATATTTATAGAAAAGAGGTTACTTTTATGTCGCAAACCACCTTTAGCATCAGAATGGATGACAACCTGAAAAAAGACTTTGATAAGCTTTGTGAAGAGTTTGGCATGTCAATGACCACGGCGATAAATGTCTTCGCTCGTGCCGTTGTGCGCGAGAAGAGGATTCCCTTCGAGGTTTCATCCACAAAGGCTCCCGCCTATGCCGCCGACAGGCGCGTTTTCTACAATGCAAGTCCAGTTGCGAGCCGTATGTCGATGGTAATGCGCCTGCTTTCTGCCGAGGCAGAAAGAGCTGGGGCCGCCGATATGACTCTAGACGAAATCAATGCCGAAATTGATGCTGCCAGGAGCGGCCGATGAAGTTTTATGCGGTCATTGACACGAATGTCATTGTTTCCGCTTTGCTGAAATGGAACTCTGTTTCTGGAGTCGTATTGCAGGCTGTTTTCAATGGATTTGTTGTTCCTGTATACAATGATGAAATTCTGAATGAGTATCGCAATGTTTTGAATAGGCCGAAATTCGGTTTTTCTTCAGAGTTGATTTCAGAAACCATATCCCAGATAGAATCCTTGGGTGTTATGGAAAATAATTTGCCACAGAAATTGCATTAAACTTTGACACTAAAAATCCCCGGCCTCGTGAGTGAGGTCGGGGACTTTAAATGTGGGGGAGGTAGGGCTTATTCCCCGACTTGCAATTTCAGGGTCTTTCCAGCAGGATTCCGGACGACGTAGACTCCGCGCCCAAAGCCGGCCGTCTTGAGACCAGTCTTGATTTCTGTCAACGAAGCTCCTGCGTTAAAGCGGACTTTACCAACCATATTGCCCATCAAGTCAAAGACTTTGTAAACACCTGCGTTTTTTGCGAAAGCGTTTACAGCATCCGAAGCAAATTTCGGCAAAATGCCTGTGGTGCCATTGCGCTTATCCATAATATCGCCATCAATTTTACCGAAGGCAATCCAGTCGAGGTTTACGTAGTCGCTTGTTATTAGGACTTTGAGCACGTGTTCGCCTTTGGTGAGTTCCTTGGTTGTTTTGCCTTTGTACGTAGCGTATGTATCGAAGTCATCGGTTCCAGAAAGCGATAGTGTATCGGTGATGGGTTCATTGTCCATAAAGAATCGTACGCTTGCGCTTTCCATGCCTGTTGCGTAAGAAAGTTCGAAGGGGAGGGTTCCGCTAGTTTCGACGTTCACGGTGTATTCCAGCCATTCGCCTTTCTGCGTGTAGCCCACTGCAAAGCCGTCGCCGTTTTTCACGATGTCCACGCGGTCTTCGCGGTATTCTTCGCCCTGATTCTTGGTGTCCATGTCGTAATAAGCCTTGCCTGCACCGCCCAAGTCGTAGTTCTCAAAGTCAATGAAGTTGGCGGGGCCTTCGACGCTTGCGCCTATAACCGGAACGTCGCATTTAGCTTCGGGGTCGGTGAGTTTAGCCTTGCAGAAGGGGCTCTGCGGAATGGCGGTTTTGCTGTCCTCGAATTCCCAGTAGTCTGCTTCGAAATCGCCTGCGAACACGAAGAACACGTCGTGCTTGCCGACAGCGCCTGTAAGCGGAACTGTCACAAGACCGTCTGCGGAGAATTCCGCCTTGCCGATGATTTCGCCGTCCACCTTGTCCAAGCGGACGGTGATGCTCGAGGCCTTCTTGACGCTCAGAACGGATGCCGAGAAGCTTTCCGCGCCCGCGTCGCCGAATTCCACGCCGCTAATCTTGGTGTATTTTCCTTCGGAAAGATTGGTGATGACCGTATTGCCGGCAGTACCGCTCTTACGGACCCTCACGTCTTCGCCCCACGACATGGTTTCCGCTTCCACGCGCTTGTACGGGTCGAAATCTTCCAGCTGGGCCACGCCATTATCCGGCCAATAGTCAATCTTTTGAATAGTGCCGTCGGCGTTGTACTTCATTTCGGAAAGGCCGACAGAACGACGCTCCTTGTGTTGGTATTTCTGGCCCATTTTCTCGGACTTGTAACGCCAAAGTTCGTAATTTAGGCCGAAAACGTAGGATTTCCCCTTGAAATCGATGATACCCGGGTGGTTTCCGTTACTGCGCGAAGAATGCGGCATAATGTCGCCCTTGTAGGTCCAGGGGCCAGTAATCTTGTCGCTCATGGCATACCCGATACCTTCGGCACAGCAG
Source organism: Fibrobacter sp. UWB13 (assembly GCF_900177805.1). Taxonomy (NCBI): domain Bacteria; kingdom Pseudomonadati; phylum Fibrobacterota; class Fibrobacteria; order Fibrobacterales; family Fibrobacteraceae; genus Fibrobacter; species Fibrobacter sp. UWB13. The sequence continues at coordinate 599,076 of NZ_FXAX01000001.1, forward strand.
GTGGATGCGAAAGTCATGTAGTAATGGTCGCCGTGCTTATAGACCCAGGGGCCTTCTTGGTAATCCTTGATTTTGGGGTAGGTGACGATGGACCCCTGAGTACTAATCATGTCCTTATTCAACTTGATCATGTACAAATCGGGGTTGCCCCAGTACATGTAGGCCTGTCCGTCGTCGTCAATCCAGACGGTAGGGTCGATATCGTTCCAGTGCTCGCGCTGCCAGACCAGCGCCTTGTTCAAAGGTTCCTTGAAAGGGCCATAAGGGCTGTCCGCCACCAAGACGGAAATGCCATTGCCGTGAATGGGGACGTACATGAACCACTTGCCGTCGCGCTCGATGACCTGTTCCGCCCAGGCCCCGTTAGTCTTTGTGCTCCACTTGATGTCTCCTAGGCTTGCCACGGCACCGTGACTGGTCCAGTTGACCATATCCGTGGATGTGTGCAACAGCCAGTCGTACATCATGAACCCGTCGGCATTGTCCTCGTCGTGGGTCGTGTACAGGTAAACCGTATCCCCATGGACATAGGGCGCCGGGTCCGCCGTATAGTTCGTCGTGATTACAATTTTCTGAGCGAAACCCGTACAAGCCAAGGCCAATACGGAAGAAACGATTAGGTTTTTACCAAACATCTTGATCTCCATTCCTTGTTAATTCCTACACCCAATAACAAAGATATATCTGAAAATGTTTGCGGTTAATCGCTTGCGTAAATCTCTATTGTCAAATTATCAAAAGAGGGGAGATAAGAAAAGCCCGCTCACGGGGGAGTGGCGGGCATAAAGGCGGGGGATATGGGGGTTATTTCCCGGAGGATACGATGACTTTTGCGGTCTTCAAGATTTTGTTCTTGAGCTTGTAACCCTTCTGGAATACGGTAACAACATGACCTTCCGGGATAGTTTCGGAGGGCTGCTGCATC